>NZ_QUJN01000002.1:0-593740 GCF_003480665.1 Clostridium sp. AM28-20LB
AATCCGGCAGATTGTTATGAATGTTCCACTTATAATCTTGCTTATCAGAAGTATGATCGTCACTGTACTTGCCACCATATTTCAACAAAAGCACTTAAAAGCATCATTCTGAAAACCATACAAGAGACTTGCCATTATGTTTCTTTGAATGAGCAGGAGTTTGTCTATTCTCTGCAAGAAGAATCGGCGATGAAAGATATTGCTGTTTCTGAAACTGTAAAAAACCGCATTGAAAGAAATCAGAAGCGAGTTCACGAACTGGATATGCTTATCAGGAAAATCTATGAAGATAATGTGATTGGAAGATTGCCGGACAGACTTTTTCAGAGTATGCTTACTGATTATGAAAATGAGCAGAACGAGCTGAACAAGATTATTGAGACTGACACCGCTGATATGCAACGGATTATAGGCGGTCAAAATAATGTGGAGCGTTTTCTGAAGCTGGTCAAAAAGTATGAGAACATTACAGAACTTACTCCTGCCATGATAAATGAATTTATCGACAAAATACTGGTTCACGAGCCACAAGGCAAAGGTGCAGACCGCACCACAGAGGTGGAGATATATCTTAACTATGTCGGGCAATTTCAAGTACCTGTGGAGCAGCATGAACCAACAGAGGAAGAAAGGATTGCTGCTGAAAAAGAGGCGGAACGACTTCGCAGAAAACGAGAATCCAATCGTAAGTATATGAAAAAGATTCGTGAGAAATCAAAAGAATTTGCGGAGCATGAGCGTATAGCAGAAGAAAAAAGCTCTGATAGCAATGTGTGTGTTGAACAGAACGCCACAAGCAAATCAAATCGGCAAAAAGTGAAAGGAGAAAAAATAGCATGACAGAATTGAAACCACGAATCCATGATGAATGTAACGGTCTGGACTATGTTCTTGTGGGCGATTACTATGTGCCGGACTTGAAGCTACCGGAGGAACATCGCCCTATCGGTATGTGGGGCAGACTGCACAGGACATATTTGGAGCAGTACCGCCCTGCAAGGTTATCTGCCCTCTGTTTATCCGGCGAACTGCATACTTACCTTGCTGACCTGAACGAACAGGCAGCAGAAAGGTGCAGCCTTATCATTGAGCAGATGAAACAAGCCGAGGGTGTGACCGAAACCATGAAAGCAGACAATCAGATGTTGTGGGTACAGTCCATGAACTCTATCCGTAACCGAGCCGAAGAAATCATCAGACAGGAAATGATTTACTGCTGATTTTATCAAGTCCAAAACCAACAAATTTATATCGTCAACGAAACGACAGGTATTTCCTTATGAAGTGTCTGTCGCTTTTCATTTATCAAACTTTAAGGAGGAAAACACAATGAAGATGAACCGGAATGAAATGGAAGCCCTTTATGCCTTTGGCTGTCCGAACCTGAAAGCAACTGTCAAGCGTTTGCGTATGGTAGCTGCCCTTGCACCCGATCCAGTGGCGAAGAAGCTGTTTTATATGCTTTCCGTCAAGCTGAGTGCTGAGGGTGTTGAAAGGTGGTATTGCTGCTTTTACTGCAAGCTGCGTGTGTTGAAAAACCATAGGGAGGGCTGCTATGGAGAGACTGACGAAGATTGAGAAAGAAACAATCGTTCTCTTTAATGAGGGCGAGGACAAGGCAAATATCTACACCCACAACGCCGGATTGAAAAAGAGGTTGGCTGCTTTTGCTAAGAAGTACCCTGACCTTTGCAGACTGGAAAAATCCAATGTTCAAGGCGGTGTTTCTTATGAGCTGGCAAAGTCCCGTCTGTCTATCCGCTTCCTGCCGCCCTACAGTGAGGAACGCAGACAGAAAGCCAGCGAATATGCGAAAAAGTATGGGCTGAACAGTCAGCAGGGATAGTGTGATAATCAGGGCTGATATGCGGTTAAAATGTCAGGTGCAGACCTGATGTTTTGACCGTTGCCTATCGCCTGTGAGGAAAGTATCGGGGACTATGAAATTTGCAGAAATGTGCGTTACGGGTAGCAAGATAAAAAGCTGTGAAAATTTAATGCCACTTCGGAATTATTAACACTTATTTGTAGATTTAAGGTATGGAGATATGTTAGAATAGCAATAAATAATGACGAAAGGGTAATTTTTATATGATGAAACTTAGTGAAAAAACCAAAAATTTCATACTATATGGTGTTGAAAATAAAATAGAGAGGAAAGAGATTTATAAATTTGATGGAGCAATACTTTTTCTCTGTTTTTTAGCAATGTTTATAGCAGATTCAACTCCGTCGCCCTCTTTTTACAGAATTTTTTTAATACTATTCTATGTTGTTTTCGTAATTGCTACATTTTCAAAATCAGATGTGACTGGCGAAAAAACTTTTTGGATTCATGGCATTCAAGGTTTAGGAATGGGCATTTTGTTCGGTTGGTTTGGAACTATTCTCATATTTTCAACATTAGAAAAGGAAGATTATAGTTCTTATATGGCTATTTTATTGATTGTATATATAATAAGTGCGATAGCATATACATGTTTAGTTATGTTTCTCATAAAAAAGGATATATATAATTCAGATTCTAATAAAAAAGTTATGGGAGGTTGGAGTTTCGTTTGTTTTGGAATGCTCGGAATATCCGTCGCTAAAATAATGAGTTCTAAAATACCATATATATCCATGATTAGGATAGCAGGTTTGGGATTTTATGTTCTTTCGTTACTATGTTTAATGAGTATATTTTTTTTCGTGAAGTACTTTTTGATAAAAAAATATAAGCTAAAACCGAATGAATAAATAATCTTTATATTCCACATAAATGATAATCAGCTGCATAGTTGGTCGTTTTTGTTTATCCATTTACAGACTATTTGTAATCTGCCACAACTGAATATGACCATTAAGGTCAGATGAAGAAACCGATGTATTGAGCGTAAAGCGATCATGCGTCGGTTTTTCTTATTTCATGAGCTGACAGAATTCCGACTGTATATCACCCGTGAGGAAAGTATCGAGGACTATGGGTTTTGAGGAAATGTGCGTTACAAGGCTTGAACAGGAACTCTGCACACAAATTTTTCTTCCATTCGTTAAGTTGATGAAGTATAATGAAATATGAAAAATTGAGGTTTTTAATGCTCGATTTCAAACAATCATTTTTATATATCTGGAACTATGGAGGGCAAAATGAATGATTTTTTACGAATGTGTTTTAATATAATTACACAAATAGGTCCCTATTTAGTTGTACTTCTTCTTTTGAAATATCTTGTAAATCTTCAACAAAAGAGAGCTAAAGAACGAGAGGAAGAACAGAAAAAGGGAATAATTAGGACGCATTATATAATAAAAACCGAAAAAGTACTTACTATGTTTTTTGTATTGGCGGTGTTTCTTTTTGGGGGAGCTACGGTAGCCAGTGCTATTCAACAAGATGATTTATTGCCACCAATTGGTTTTAGTATTTTCTTTATTGTTTCTTTAATCGGCTCATTGAACATGATTATGTGGAAATTGGAAGTGAACGGAGATGAAATCACATGGCGTTCAACTTTTGGAAGAAAGAGAACTTTTCGCTTTGAAGATATTACATATTGCGAGATGAAGGGAAATTCTATTCGTGTATATGTCAATGGCAAAAAATTATTCACTATTGACAGCGGTGTTGATGATAGTGAATTTATGGAGGATATAGAGAGAAGAAGAATCCCTGTAAAATCTTACTGGGCAAATCAGCATAAGAAAAATCGTAAATGACATAGATTTTATAACAGTACGATGTTAAACAACTGAATATGACCTTCAAGGTCAGATGAAGAAACCGATGTATTGAGCGTAAAGCGATCATGCGTCGGTTTTTCTTACATGAGCTGACAGAATTCCGACTGTATATCACCCGTGAGGAAAGTATCGGTGACTATGGATTTTGCATAAATGCGCGTTACGGGTAAGTAAAAAACTACTTGATAGAGTGTGAATTGAATTGTTCATGTCGGTATGATATAATTTACTGAAATGAAGCAAGAAGGTGGACTTTTGTATGAAAAAATTTTTGAAAATATTGCTAATCATTATAGGAATAGTTTTTTTAATTTTTGCAGCGCTGATATGTATTGGACTGTTTGTTGATTATGATGACCATATTGAAAATGGTCGTTATACTTATGTTCCGGAAGAAGAAAACAAAGGAAATGAGTATATTGAGTTTAAGTTGACAGATAATGGCAAAGACGATTCTAAACTTACATATTATAACTCTATCGAAGAAGCTATTTTGAATTCCCCCTTAAAAGCAGAACATGAAAATTTATCAGCTCCAGAAGATTTTCTTAATCATGTTGATGAAATATTGCATATATGGAATGGCAAACAGTATGATACGGTTTTCTATCGGGCAGGAAGTGATAACGATCCCGTTCAAGGTTTTGTGATTGTACGCTGCAAAAAAAAGATAGAAAATGAAAGTACACAATATGCGTTTGTAAATGCTACACCAGCTACCACTACACCAGATACCACTTATGGGGGAGACTTCAAAAAATTTATCCATTTATCTTTAACAATAAGTGATATTCAACAAGACTTAAATCCAAATTATCCGGATACCAGATTCGTTTTTGGCTATGCACATGATAAAGAAATTTACTCATTAGAAGTAGAAGGTCAAAAGCCAGATGGGATTATAGAATATGAAGAATATGGTAGAACGATGTATATGTGGTATTATAACGATTTGAAAAGCAATAAAAGAGGCGATTGTCTGAGCTACTCAGTAGATGTGCCAGAGTAATTTTTCAAATTGGCTAATCTGCCACAACTGAATATGACCGTCAAGGTCAGATGAAGAAACCGATGTATTGAGCGTAAAGCGATCATGCGTCGGTTTTTCTTTTTGCAAAATAGTCCGGTGGACTGTTTTGTAAAACCGAAGGAACTGACAGAGCTTGGGACGGGGCGAAGTCAGTTTGTTCGGGCGGGAGTACGGAGGGTGCAACCCTTTGTGCATGGGTACAGGGAATGCAATATCCCTGTGCAGGTCAAGGGCGGCAGCCTTGCCCAGTTAAGTGGCGTTTCGCCACTTAATACTGGGTATTACTTGACGCAGAAAGCCGCAAGGAATCAGCTTCGCTGCCCTTCTCCCCTGTCGGGGAAATCAAAAAGAAAAGGAGGAACTCATGTGAAATTAACAAGACACAATGGACGAGCCGGAAAGAATGGCGTTTATAACCCGAAGCACAATGACCGCAGTTTTGACATTGCCAACAGCGAACACATTGACGAAGAACGAGCCAAACAAAATCTCTATTGGGACTGTTACAATGGCTTCCGCAATTTCAAAAATCCCGAAAAGGAAAATGAGCTGTCTGCCACTTTTGAAGATGTGGAACAGCTTTTTTATCGTCAGCGGTATCGTGATTTTGTGACCGGACAGAACGAAAGAAATGTGAAGAACCGACACCCTGAAAGAAATAAGGAAACCGGAGATTTACTCAAAAGCAAAAAGACCTGTCCAGAGGAAACGGTCTATCAGATTGGAACGCTTGATAATCATGTTCCACCGGAATTGCTCATTGAGATCGTCACAGAATTTATGGAAATCGTAAATGAGCGTTTCGGTTCTCATGTCCATATCCTGAATTGGGCTCTGCACTTGGATGAAAGTACCCCTCATATTCACGAGCGTCATGTGTTCGACTGTGAAAATCAATATGGGGAGATTGCCCCACAACAGGAAAAGGCTTTGGAAGCACTGGGGTTTGAACTGCCGGAACCGGAGAAGCCTGTCGGAAGAAAAAATAACCGCAAGATGACTTTCGATTCAGCTTGCCGAGTGCTGCTGTTTGATGTGGCGAAAAAGCATGGCTTACAACTGGAAGAAGAACCGGAATATGGTGGTCGTGCATATCTGGAAAAACAGGACTATATTCTTTTCAAGCAAAAGGAGCAACTGGCAGCACAGGAGCAAAAGCTGGAAGAACTCACGATGAAGATTGAGGATGTGGAAGCTCTGGTGGACGAGGTTGCCGATATTGCCTATGACAAGGCGGTTGAGGTCGTTGCTGATACTGTGAAACTGGAAACGCACAAGGAGGATATTAAGCTGGTGGAGCAGTCTAAGGCATGGGTTCTCTCCCCTGAGCGTAAGGCTTCAAAGAAAGAAATCGAGTATGCAACGAAACGATTGGATGGCGTGATTGCCAGAATCACAAACGCTATGAAATCAACCATTCAGAAAATTCAAACCACGCTGATGAAACCGGAGGTCAAAAAAGCCGGAACGGAGCAAATCAAGAAGAAAGCCAAAAGTTCCATTATAGAGCAGTTGAGCCGAAAAAAGAAAGAAATGGCAGAGCGTGAAGTCAGCCGGACACTTCCGGCGAAAAGCAAAAAACAGGATATGGAACTCTAAAGCACTTGCTGTTTTCACTTTGAAAATGACAGGTGCTTTTGCTTTAGGAAGCAAGAAAATATCTTCCATTCTTTAGGTTGATGAAGTATAATGATAGTAAGAAATTTTTTGTAATGACCTTAATCCAATAAGTGATTTTGCAATTATCAAGTAAAGGATGTAATTATATGAAGAAAGTACTGTTGCTTTTCAGTGTGATTATTATACTCGGTTTAACAGGCTGCTCTAACAAATATTTCAATGACTGGTTTAGCTCTGAACAAAATGAAACGGATAAGATGTGTCAACAAATTATCGAGGCATGTAAGCAACAGGATTCAGAGAAACTCAAATCTCTATTTTCCGAAGAAAGCAAAAAGAACATTGAGAATTTAGACACTGAAATCTCTGCTTTTTTCGATTATATTGAGGGCAGTATCCAAAGTTTTGAGGGCGATTGTGCATCATCAAGTGAAAGCAACTATGGTAAAAGGAAAACGGAATTGGATGGTATGTATCTCATATTGACAGAGAAGGAACGGTATTGTATGAATTTTTATATGTATAGTGAGGATGATGAAAATGCCCAAAATGTGGGGATATATAAAATTGAAATTGCATTAGAGAGCGAAGTGGCTGAGGATAATTTTATATGGGATAATCCCCCAAACGGTATTTTTGTTGGAGGACAAAATTGATTTTTGTTATGAGAGAACATTAAAGTATAAATTTCGGATGGTATAAGAAAAACTGACTACAATTAAATCTTCACAGCTTTACTAAGCAAGAGATCCGAATGATATGCTCCCTTCATGATGACAGTTTGTTTTTTCACTGTCTCTCATAAAGGGAGCATATCAGAAAAGGTCTCCTGCTTTTTTTCCCAAAAACTGAATATGGAACTCTAAGGCACTTGCTGTTTTCGTTTTGAAAATGACAGGTGCTTTTGCTTTAGGGAGCAAGAAAATATCTTCCATTCTTTAGGTTGATGAAGTATAATGTAAGCAACAAACTTGAAGTTTAAGGGAATGATATTATGGATTTTGCTATATTTAGATTGTTTATAAGAGTTTCATTATTTGTTATAGCTTTAATTGCTTGCATTATCTATCTAATTAAAAAAAGAAAACTTATCTATTCGATATTTTTTGATAAAGAAGCGATAAAAAAAGAATATACTGGAAAAAATGATATAATATTTCTTCGATTGGCTAATACCATTCTTGTTATAGTAGCTATTCTTTTAATCTTATATTTGAAAGATTTTGTTTTAGATATGCCTTACATCATAAACAAACAGTATAGTTATGCAGAAGGATATGTAACTGAACAATCTCATGGTGGTGCAGATATATCTTCTGAAAGAAGAAGTATTTTTCTATATGATAAAGTTAAAGATGATGAAATCGAAATCACAGTATTTTCAAGGTATGTTGATAAAAATACTTATTTAAAGGTACAATATCTTCCGCATACGAAATATGGTGCTATTGTAGAAAATAAATAATTCATTCTAAAAAGAAAAATCCCAGTTTGTATAACTGGCAACCCAACCACAATTAAATCTTCACAGCTTTGCTAAGCAGGAAATCTGAAAAGGTCTCCTGCTTTTTTGCACCTAAAATTAAATATGGAACTTTAAGGCACTTGCTATTTTCGTTTTGAAAATGACAGGTGCTTTTTTCGTTTCAGGAAAGGAGTCACATGAATGTATTTGAAATTGTAAAAGAAAATGTTACTGCCCGACAAGCCGCAGAAGCCTATGGCTTGAAAGTGGGTCGCACTGGTATGGCGTGCTGTCCGTTTCACTCGGATAAGTCCCCCAGTATGAAGCTGGATGAACGCTATTACTGTTTTGGCTGCGGAGCAACCGGAGACGCTGTTGATCTCACAGCGAAGCTATTCGGTATCGGGCTGAGGGAAGCTGCTGTCAAACTTGCTGAAGATTTTGGTCTTAACTATGACAGCCGACAAAAGCCCAGTGTCCGCCCTCGTATTCGTGAGCCGACACCGGAGCAGAAATATCAAAAAGAAGAAAATCATTGCTACAAGGTGCTGACGGATTATTTTCATCTTCTTAGAGAATGGGAAAAGAAATACGCTCCTAAACAGCCGGATGAGGAATGGAATCCCCTGTTTGCAGAAGCACTGTATAAGAAGAACTATATCGAATATCTACTTGATATTCTTCTGTATGGTTCATTGGAGGAACGAAAAGCACTTGTGGCAGAACAGAGAAAGGAGGTGTTGAAACTTGAACAACGAATTGCAGAACTGTCAGCAGACAGAACCATGCACAGTAGAAGAAATCCGAAACAGCTTAGAGCAGAGCGAGAAAGGTAAGGTTTATAATACTGCCGCAAATTATAAGCGTGTTCTGCAATATGACCCACTTTTGAAAGGAGCTATCCGAAAAAATCTTCTGACCGAAAGAATCGACATTGTGAAGCCCCTCGGTTGGTATCGTGACAGCCCGACATTGACGGATGTGGATGTGAAATATCTGCTCCTATATTTTGAAGAAAACTATGGATTGACCGTAGAAAAGAAAATCATAGACGCAGTTGCGGTTATTGCCAACGAAAACCGTTACCACCCTGTCTGCGATTTTCTCAATGCCCTACACTGGGACGGAACGGAACGCATACGCTTCTGTCTGCACCGCTTTCTCGGTTCTGATACAGATGATTACACCTATGAAGCATTGAAGTTGTTTCTGTTGGGTGCTATCTCACGAGCCTTTAAGCCGGGGTGCAAATTTGAGGTAATGCTCTGTCTTGTAGGCGGTCAGGGAGCCGGAAAGTCCTCTTTCTTCCGTTTGCTTGCGGTCAATGATGATTGGTTCTCTGATGACTTGAAGAAGCTGGATGATGAAAATGTGTACCGCAAAATGCAGGGGCATTGGATTATTGAAATGTCGGAAATGATTGCAACCGCCAACGCTAAGAGCATTGAAGAAATCAAGTCCTTTCTGAGCCGCCAAAAGGAAACCTATAAGATACCCTATGAAACACATCCGGCAGACAGAAAACGACAATGTGTGTTTGGAGGTTCTTCCAATACCCTTGACTTTCTTCCCCTCGACCGAACAGGCAACCGCCGCTTCGTTCCGGTTATGGTCTATCCTGAAAGGGCTGAGGTTCATATTTTGGCAGATGAACAGGCTTCAAGAGAGTATATCAATCAGATGTGGGCAGAAGCTATGGAGATTTACAGAAGCGGAAATTTCCGTCTGAGATTCAGTCCGGCTATGAACGCTTATCTGAAAGCCCACCAAAAGGACTTTATGCCGGAGGACACAAAGGCAGGACAGATTTTAGACTATTTGGAACGCTATTCCGGCAGCATGGTCTGTTCCAAACAGCTTTATAAGGAAGCACTGGGGCATGATTATGACGAACCGAAACAATGGGAACTGCGAGAGATCAACGACATTATGAATAACGCTGTCACAGGCTGGAGGGCGTTCAGCAATCCTAGGTATTTTCCAGAGCCTTACCGCAGACAAAAAGGCTGGGAGCGTATCAGGAACGACAACGAGCCTGACAACAGCATGGATGGTTTTCAAGAAATCCCGACAGAGGAAATGGAACAGTTAGGGCTTCCGGAAGAATGGTTGAAGCAAAAATAAAAGCTCGTTGTCGCTTCGGTTGTCGAGCCGGTTGTCGGTCTGGTTGTCGGGCAAAAATCCCGAAAGCCTTGATATTGCGGCACTTTTCCCTCTCTGACAACCATGACAACCAATATTATAAAGAAAAAGGAAATAGTAAAAAGATAGTATCGCCCGATAAAGAAAAAAGGTTTTCTGATGTCCGTTGTCGGAACTTCGTTGTCAGACCTTTCCTTGTCGGGCTTTTTTCATTCAAGGAGGAATATCGTATGACAAATATTGTGAACAGTACACTACCCACCCCAAATAACCATTCGGAGAAAAACAAACCGGATGGAGTTTTTGTGATTAAGCAAGGCAAAACAAATTATAAAGTCAAAGTGTTTTTTGACCATAGTAGCGGTTTGACTGCTGAGGACAGATTGAAACGCATTATTCAGGCAGAAGCAGAGAGAGAATCTGCGTAAGTAATATAAAAAATATCCACGCACCCCCTTGACAAAAGCTTTCAGAGGATACTCTGCTTTCTGCTATGGAAACTGCCGGTGCGGACGAAATGCCTGATGAGGTGGAGCGCAAAGGTTTGGGAACGCCTGCGACCCGTGCCGGTATCATTGAGAAGCTGGTTCGCATCGGTTTTCTGGAGCGTAAGGGTGATAAGAAAACCAAACACCTGATTCCGACCCACAAGGGTACGGCTCTGGTAACAGTCATGCCGGAACAGATTCAGTCCCCATCCATGACGGCGGATTGGGAAGAAAAATTGTTGCTCATTGAGAAAGGCGAATATGCCAGCGAGGACTTTATGGACGAGATCAAAGATGTGATTGCCGGTCTGATTCAGAACTATGAAGTAATCCGTGATTCCGAGGTTATGATGTCGAAAGAAGCCAATTCTATCGGCAAATGCCCGCTCTGCGGCAGTGCTGTAGAGGACAAAGCCAAGGCATTTTTCTGTTCCAACAGAGCTTGCAAATTTGCCCTCTGGAAAAACAATCGCTACTTTGCGAGCATCGGCAAGAGCATGACTTCTGCCACGGCGCAGAAATTGCTTGGTTCCGGCAAGGTAAAGCTCAAGAATTGCAAGTCCGAAAGAACGGGCAACACCTTTGATGCCACCGTCTTTATGGAGGTATCAGATGATGGCAAAACGAAGTTCAGTATGGAATTTGAAAATGGAGGAAAGCGCAAATGACAAATGAGTACAACCCGGATGGTAAGGAAATCCGATTTATCGACAGCCATTATAAGGATTTGTTTCATATCCCCGATGGCAGCTGTGTGCAGATTCACTACCCGGATGAAATGGTTGTGAAGCCCTGCACCTTCATTGACGAGTATCATACGCAGATCGGATACAATGTGTTTCATATCTGCCAGTTTGCAGAAATTATGGAGCGCAACGGCGCAAGCTATATGCCGGAGCCTGAGATTATGGGCGATGAAGCCGCATGGAAGGTCGGAAAGGATAGAATCCTTGCGGTGCAGACCTGCGAAGATGGTTACGACTACACCCTGTTGGATGAAAACTACAACGAGATTGATGGCGGTCAGGTTGATAACCCTGAACTGTCCATGCTCGAAGTCCGCCGGGATATTCTGGAATCCTTCGGGCTGGAGCGCCGGGAACTGCGGGCAATGTTCTATGAGGATGTCATGGAGCAGGCTTTTGAAGTCGGCAGACAGGCGGTGGTGGTCAATGACCCTATCGCTGAGCTTGCTTTTAAGCTCGACCGTTTTGCAGAGAACTTCGACCCCTATGAATATATGGATCAGGTCGATGATGTGCAGGCGCATATCCAAGAAATCAAGGCAGATCTTGCCGCTGGTAATACGGCTCCGTATCGTGAGTTCCTGAATACAGCCATTGAAGAAGCCCGTGAGGAAACTGCGGTTGAGGTTGCCAAAGTGCTGAAAAGTCAGCTGGATAAGCTCGACTCTCCGAAGCGTGAGTCGGTCATGGAAAAACTGGCACAGGCCGCAGAAAAAGCTGCGCCTGCCAGTCCCTCTCCCAAACGCAAAGAGCCTGAACGATAAGGAGGACACGGATATGAAAAACGAAAAATGGGATGATGTTCACGGAAATACCACCCCGGATGACAGAATGGTTGCTTTTCTGGAAAGCCCCACGGATTCCTATGCGATTCTTCAGCTGCGGGAAGATGTAGACGATAATATCCCGCTCATGTTTGCAAATTACAGCTACCTTCAGAAGAAAGAAATGGAGCCTGAGATTGACCGTTACGAGGTGGTCTATCATGGCTCCATTTCTATGTCCGAGGATGTGAATCGGCAGCTGGAAGATTTGTATGTAAAGTTCAATATTGACCACCCGGATGATTTCCGTGGTCACAGTATGTCGGTCAGCGACATCGTAGCCTTAAAGGTAGTCGGTGAGGTATCCTTTCACTATGTAGATTCTGTTGGGTTTCAGAAGCTGGAAAACTTTATGAAGTCCGAAAACTACCTGAAAAACGCAGAGATGGCAATGGAAGATGATTATGGGATGATTGACGGTATCATCAATAACGGAAAAGCGTCCGGATTAGAGGAACGTCCTTCGGTGTTGGAGCAGTTAAAGGAAAAGCCCGTGCCGGATGTTTCCCATAAGCCGCCCAAGAGCCACCCGGAAAGGGAGATTGAATGATGGATTTCACACAGGATGAGCGGAACATGATGATGCTTTACAGCCCTGGCACAAGGTCAGGGCTGTGTGAAGCACTGACACTGATGAAGGAACAGCTTTCGGAGGACGAGTCAGAGCTTTTTGCTTTGGCAGACTCGGTTCTCCGTAAAGTTTCAGCCATGGACGATGCCGCCTTTGAGAAGCTGAACCTTTATCCGGATTGATAGGATTGGAGGGATACAATGAACGCAAAAGAGCGATTTTATTCCGGATTAGCAAAAGAAACGATTGGGAAAATCACCTCGAACACAGATAACTGGACTTCGTTTTTGAGAACGATGTCCCGCAACTATGAGTTCACCTATCCGGAACAGGTGATGATTTATGCTCAGCGCCCCAATGCGACCTTTTGCAAGCCCTATGAGGACTGGAACGCTGAAAATTACCGCAGATATGTAAAGCGTGGCTCTACCGGCATTGCTCTGTTTGTGATGAACAGGGATAAACCGTATCTGCGCTATGTGTTTGATGTGGCGGATACCGGCGTTCGCCGTTCTTCCCCGGAACTGAAACCGTGGGAGGTGACGCCTGAAAACCGCTCCTATGTCATGGAAGCGATGGAGCGTACCTTCGGTGTTGCCGCTGACGGGGTACTGGAAGCACAGCTTGAAGATATTGCATCCGCACTGGCGGCTGAGTATTGGGACGATTACAAAAAGCAGTTCCTCGACATCGTTGCCAACAGCTTCCTTGAGGAGTATGATGAACTCAACATCGAAGTAGCTTTCAAAAATGCGGTGGCAAACAGCGTATCCTATACGATGTATTGCCGGTTCGTGGAAAGTCCCGACAACTACTTCGAGCATGAGGATTTCCAGAAGGTGTTTGATTTTAACACCAGACAGACGGTAAATGCCCTTGGTACTGCGGTGAATGCCATCAGCACAAGGATGTTTCAGGAAATCGAAAAAGCGATTGGAGAACATGAGCAGATTAAAGCTACCGAAAGGAGTACAGATTATGAGCGAGATGACTTACAGACAGGCCGGAGATTATCAGATTCCGAACCTTCAGTTGGAGAACGAGGGAGAGAAACCTCTGGGCAAGTACGGCAGGATGCGTCGAGCATTTTTGGAACAGAACAATCCGATGCTCCTGAACGACATGATTCTGACGGAGAGCCTGTTCCCGCACCTGTGGGAGATCGAGGAAACAGCGAAAGCCAGAGTGGAGTTTCTGATGGAGCAGTACCTGAAGGACAGCCCCGCACCGGACAAGGAAACGCAGCAGATGGCGTGGGTGCAGCACATGAACAGCCTGAAAGCACAGGCGGAGGAAGTCGTGATGACGGAGCTTATCAACAGCTGAGTCTGAACCTTTTCCTCTCCGAAAATGAACAAATCAGTTTTATCGACCGAGCAGAGAGCTTTACGCCCTCTGCTTTTTCTTTTGCCCAGGAAGAAATCGACCACTTCCTTCTGCTTGGTAGCAATACCGATGAAGCCCGAAAAGTCGTAGCGCTGGAATATATGAAGCAGAAGCCGTTGGAAGAAATCGTTCAGACCTTAAAGCAGGTCTATCACGGCGGCTATGGTCTGAAAGAAGATAGCGGGAATATCTGTGCGTGGTATGCCGAGGACGGTATCCACCTTGCCAAAGGTTCCTCTGCCATTGACAGCCCCAGAGCGCAGATCGTTTCTTGGGAAACGGTTGCCGAGCGCATTGGAGAACTGCTTGAAAATGGTCGGTTCGCAACTAATGTGGAACTGGTAGAAGCATCCGGATATGAGCGTCAGAAGTTGGCAGAATCCCTGTGGCATCTTTATCACGATTTGAGTGAAGAAGCCCGTTCCAGCAACTATCTGGCAATTCTTCATCAGGAACCGTTTCGTGGTTTCCCTGACGAAACCGCAGACTTGGCTGAAAAGTTGGATGACCCTCGTTTCCACGCAACCTTGGTACAGCAGTATTCGGAATTTAGAAAAACCCTTGCGGAAAATCCCGATCTGCTTCGTTTTCACTATCACAAGCTGAATCTCATTCAGAAACAGCTGTATGAGTTGAATATGCCTTTGCGTGAGTATCAGACCGATATGATGCAGATGCCCCTTGTCCGCCAGTTCATTACGGATGATGAAGTCAATGCAGACTTGACCCGTGGAAGCGGCTTTTCCGGTGGTAAAGCCCGTATTTATAACTACTGGCAGGAGAATCATTCTGCCAAGGAAAAGATGGACTTCCTGAAGCATGAATACGGAACCGGTGGTCATTCCCATGCCTGCTCTGGTGCAACGCACAGCGGTCAGGATCACGATGCCAAGGGTGTTGCTTACACCAAGAGCGGTTGCGATAAATTGCAGATGTCCTGGGCGCAGGTGGTGCAGAGAATCGACGGTCTGATACGAAAGGGACGCTACCTCAGCCCGGAGGAAGAAGCGGAACGACAGGCTATCGAAGAAGCTAAAACTGATCCGTTGGAAGATGTTTATGACCGTTTCGCAGTGATTGATACCGAGGATGGCGAGTATGCGATCTGGGATAATCAGACCGATGACTACTATGTAGACCCGGAAGGCGTTACGGAATACTTCACGGACGAATGGCTTGCCAATGACTATTTGGAGGAAGTTCGTCAGTCCGTAGCTGCGATGGAGTCGGTTCAGCCAGAAGCGCCTGTGGCAGAGCCTGCCGAAGTTGTGGAAGCATCTGCTTCCGAGGAACCGAAATGGAATTATCAGGTCGGTGACACGGTATATCTGGACGATACAGCTTTCCGTGTGGAGCAGATCACGGACAGAGAAGTTCAGCTGCGTGACCCTACGCTTGCTTATCCCATCTTCCGTGCCGAGAATCGTGAGAATTTCGAGCGTATGCTCTCTCAGGACGAAAGAAACCATGCGGTAAGGGTTGATGCCCAAACCGAAGAAAAGCCCGTTACAGAGGATTTTCTGGGCAAAACCGAACCGAGGGACTACACCCCTGAGTATCAGCTGTTAGACCGTCTGCGTATGGACTGCGAATACTTCCTTGGTGCAGGACAGCACAGCGAAAAGCATCTGTGGGCAGGCAACCGCCATGCACAGATTGCCAAGATGCGTGAGCTGTATGAAATGATTCCCGACAAACCAGAATGGCTGACACCTGAGATGATTAACAGCTACGAGGAGCGCATGGCTCCCCGCTATCTGGTTGCCGCCTACCATCACTTTGAAAACGGCTTCGATGATAAACTGGACTACTACACTCTGGAAGAAGCGGAAAAAGCTGCCCAGGGCTATGTGGACGGAACCATGGAGGATGACGGATTCAAGTACGATGGTGCTGCCGTTTACGATCAGCAGGAGCATAAGTGCATCCGTATCTATGGGGACTACCCTGACGAAAAGGCACACGCACAGGTCAGAGCCAGTGCGGAACCCGAACAGCAGGAACCGGAACACTTCATCGATCATTTTTATGTTGCCGAGGACATTCAGAAGCGGGGTGCGCTGGACATCAAGGAATACAGTTCCTTTGATGATGCCCTGCGAGCCTACTATGCACTTCCTGACACGCAGAGAAAAGCCCTGGGTGCAATGAATACCAGAGATCTGCCGGGTAGTCTGGACTTCGTACAGTGCGTAGATGGAAAGGACACCATCATTCAGGATTATGCCCAGGTGGACGGATGGCAGAATGCCGAAGTCATGGACATTATCGCTCAGCTTGAGCAGTCCATCACCACCAGAGAAATCCCACCTGTTCCTGCGGTGAACTTCCACATCACGGATGACAACATCGGTGAAGGTGGACCGAAGCAGAAATTCGCAAGAAACATCGCAGCCATTGAAACTCTGTTCAAACTGGAAAGCGAGAACAGGAACGCCACTACCGAAGAACAGGAGATTTTGTCGAATTATGTCGGTTGGGGCGGTCTGGCAGATGCCTTTGACCCGGACAAGGGAAATTGGGCGAAGGAGTATCAGACACTGAAAAACCTGCTTTCCGAAGATGAATATGCTGCGGCAAGAGCTTCCACCCTGAACGCACATTACACCAGCCCTACGGTCATTCGCTCCATCTACGATGCGGTCGGACAGATGGGCTTTGAAACAGGAAATATTCTGGAGCCTGCTATGGGTATCGGCAACTTCTTTGGTATGCTCCCTCCTGAAATGCAGAGCAGCCGTTTGTATGGTGTGGAACTGGATTCCATCACCGGCAGAATTGCTCAGAAGCTCTATCCCAACGCAGAAATCAAAGTAGCCGGTTTTGAAACGACAGACCGCCGAGACTTTTACGATCTGGCTGTGGGTAATGTCCCTTTCGGCAACTACAAAGTGTCCGACAAGCCGTATGACAAGCTGGGATTCTCCATTCACAACTATTTCTTTGCCAAGGCTTTGGATCAGGTTCGTCCCGGTGGTGTGGTCGCTTTTGTGACAAGCCGTTACACCATGGATTCCAAGAACTCTGACGCAAGGCGATATATGGCGCAGAGGGCGGAACTGCTTGGTGCAATCCGTCTGCCAAACGATGCCTTTAAGAAAAACGCAGGCACGGAAGTCGTGTCCGACATCCTGTTCCTGCAAAAGCGTGACCATCCGATTGACATTGTACCGGAATGGGTAAACCTTGACCGCACCGAAGAAGGACACACCATGAACAGCTACTTTGTCGCTCATCCTGAAATGGTTCTGGGCGATACGGTGGAAGAAAGTACCGCCTACGGCATGGACATTACAGTGCGTCCCATTGAGGGCATGGAACTGTCCGAACTTCTGAAAGAAGCAGTTTCCCACATCCAAGGAACCTATCAGGCTGTGGAGCTTCCCGAAGCTGACAAGGGTAAGGAAATCGAAACCATTCCTGCAACCCCGGATGTAAAGAATTTCTCTTATACCGTGGTGGATGGCAATGTGTACTTCCGTGAAAACTCCCTGATGCGCCGTGTAGACCTGAATGAGAAAGCAAAAGACCGTGTGATGGGCATGGTGGAACTTCGTGGTATCGTCAACGAGCTGATCGAATATCAGCTTGAGGATTACCCGGATGAAATGATTACTCAGAAACAGGCAGAACTGAATGATGCCTACGATGCGTTTGCCGCAAAGAACGGGCTTATCAATAATCGAGCCAATGGTCAGGCATTTGCTGACGATTCCTCCTACTATCTCCTGTGTTCTCTGGAAAATGTGGATGAGGACGGCAATCTGAAAAGCAAGGCGGATATGTTCACCAAGCGAACCATCAAGCCGGAACGCAGAGTGACGAGCGTGGATACGCCGTCCGAAGCTCTGGCAATCTCTATCGGTGAGCGTGGCAAGGTGGATTTGCCGTTTATGGCACAGCTGCTTGGAACACCTGGAGAATACGATGCGATTCAGGCAGAGCTTCGAGGGGTGATCTTCAAAGACCCGATGGCTCCCGATGCTGTGGAAGTTGGATGGCAGACTGCCGATGATTACCTTTCCGGTGATGTAAGAAGCAAGCTGCGTGTCGCACAGATGGCGGCAGACAGGGATTCTTCCTTCCACATCAATGTGGAAGCCTTGCAGAAAGCACAGCCGAAGGACTTGGATGCGTCCGAGATTGATGTGCGTTTGGGTGCAACATGGATTGATGCCGATTATATTCAGCAGTTCATGGAGGAAACCTTTGAAACGCCGTATTACTTGCGCCGTTCCATTGAGGTCAAGTTCTCCGAGCTGACCGCAGAGTGGCGCATCAACGGTAAGAGTTCTCCCAACTACAACGATGTGGCGGCGTATGTCACCTACGGTACAGAGCGAGCCAACGCATATCGGATTCTGGAGGAAACGCTGAATCTGAAGGATATTCGTATCTATGATACGATTGAAGATGCAGATGGTAAGCAGAAGCGTGTCCTCAATAAAAAAGAAACTACCCTGGCACAGCAGAAACAGCAGGCAATCAAGGATGCGTTCCGAGATTGGATTTGGAGAGATCCGCACAGACGAGAAACCCTTTCCACCAAGTACAACGAACTTTTTAACTCCACCAGACCTCGTGAGTATGATGGCTCTCATATCCGTTTCGGCGGCATGAACCCGGATATTACCCTCCGTGAACACCAGAGAAATGCTATCGCTCATGTGCTATATGGTGGAAATACGCTGCTTGCACACGAAGTTGGTGCGGGCAAGACCTTCGAGATGGCTGCATCGGCTATGGAGAGTAAACGGCTTGGATTGAGCCAGAAATCCCTGTTCGTTGTGCCGAATCACTTGACCTTACAGTGGGCAAACGAGTTCCTGCACCTCTATCCGAGTGCCAAGCTCCTTGTTGCCACCAAGAAGGATTTTGAAACAGCAAACCGTAAGAAGTTCTGCGCTCGTATCGCAACGGGTGACTATGATGCAGTCATCATCGGTCACAGCCAGTTTGAAAAAATCCCGCTTTCTGCCGAACGACAGGAACGGCAGCTGCGGGAGCAGATTGATGAGATCGAGGGTGCGATTGCGGAGCTGAAATGGCAGCGTGGCGAAAACTTCACGATCAAGCAGATGGAGAAAACACGAAAATCATTGGAAGCCAGACTGGACAAGCTCCTTGCCGCTGACAAGAAAGATGATGTCATTACCTTTGAGCAGTTGGGTGTAGACCGGCTGTTTGTGGACGAAAGCCATGCGTTCAAGAATTTGTTCCTCTACACAAAAATGCGAAATGTGGCAGGTCTGTCCACCTCCGAAGCCCAGAAATCTTCGGATATGTTTATGAAGTGCCGCTATATGGATGAGCTGACCGGCGGGCGTGGTGTGATCTTTGCAACCGGTACTCCAGTAAGTAACTCGATGACCGAGCTTTATACGGTCATGCGCTATCTCCAGTACAGTACGCTCCAGCAAAAGAACCTGACCCATTTTGATTCCTGGGCATCGACCTTCGGAGAAACAACAACTGCGATTGAGCTTGCACCGGAGGGAACCGGCTATCGTGCCAGAACCCGATTTGCGAAGTTCTTCAACCTGCCTGAACTGATGAATATGTTCAAGGAGGTTGCCGACATCAAGACCTCTGACCAGTTGCATCTCCCTGTTCCCGAAGCAAAGTTTGAAACGGTTGTGGTTCAGCCCTCTGAGTACCAGAAGGATATGGTGGCTTCCCTTTCAGAGAGAGCAGCAGATGTTCATGCCGGTATTGTAGACCCGTCCGTCGATAATATGCTCAAGATTACCAGCGACGGACGAAAATTGGGACTGGATCAGCGGCTAATGAACACCCTGTTACCCGATGACCCTGACAGCAAGCTCAATGCCTGCGTGGGAAATATCCTGCGTATCTGGCAGGACGGTCAGGCTGACAAATTGACCCAGTTGGTGTTCTGCGACCTTAGCACACCGAAAAATGATGGAACCTTCAATGTCTATGATGATGTCAAAACCAAGCTGATTGCAAACGGTGTGCCTGCGGAAGAAGTTGCCTTTATCCATGATGCAGATACCGAGGCAAAGAAAAAAGACCTCTTTGCCAAGGTTCGTACCGGGCAGGTGCGAGTGCTTCTTGGCAGTACGCAAAAGATGGGTGCAGGAACCAACGTCCAGGACAAATTGGTGGCAGTTCACCACTTGGATGTGGGTTGGCGTCCGTCTGATATGACCCAGAGAAACGGTCGTATCATCCGTCAGGGCAACCGGAACAAAGAGGTTCAGGTGTATCAGTATGTGACCGAGGGAACCTTCGATGCCTACCTGTATCAGACCTTGGAAAACAAGCAGAAGTTTATTTCTCAGATTATGACCTCCAAATCACCGGTTCGCTCCTGTGACGATGTGGATGAGCAGGCGCTGTCCTATGCGGAGATCAAGGCGCTGTGTGCCGGCAATCCGCTTATCAAGGAAAAGATGGACTTGGACATTGATGTGGCAAGGCTGAAGGTGCTGAAAGCTGACCACCAGAGCCAGCAGTACCGTATGGAAGATAAGCTTCTGAAATACTTCCCGGCTGAGATTGAAAAGCAGACAGGCTATATTCATGGCTTTGAAGCTGATATTAAAACCGTGGAAGCACACCCGCAGATTGCCGATGGCTTTTGCGGCATGGAAATCATGGGCAAAGCCTACACCGAAAAGGCAGATGCCGGTGAAATCCTCCTTGCGGCTTGTAAGGACACGAAAAGTGCCGATCCGGTTCCTCTTGGCAGTTACCGTGGCTTTCAGATGGAGCTTTCGTTTGACAGTTTCCGGAACGAGTTCGATGTGACCCTGAAGGGCGCTGTGAGCCACAGAGTAGCCCTTGGAACGGACGCACGAGGAAATATCACCCGACTGGACAATGCCCTTGCAGGCATCCTTGAGCGCTTAGAACGAGCCAATGAGCAGTTGAATAATCTCTACAATCAGCAGGAAGCAGCCAAGGCGGAGGTTGGAAAACCGTTCCCGCAGGAAGCAGAGCTGACAGCCAAAAGTCAGCGACTGGCAGAACTGGATGCAGCCCTGAATATGGAGGACTCTGTGGAAAATCGTGACGAAAGAAGCGAGTCAGAGCGTCCTTCTGTGTTGGCTGATCTGAAATCCAAAGCGGAGCATATCCCGCCTGCAAAATACTCTGAAACCCGTGAGGAGGTGTTGTAATGGCAAAGCGAGATCAGGATGTTCATTTCCTTGCATCCAAGGAGGAGGTCGAGCGAATCCATGAGAAGATGGACGAGCTTGGCATCCGCAGCATGGGAGCCTATCTGCGGAAAATGGCTCTGGATGGTTACTGTATCAGACTGGATTTGCAGGATGTGAAAGCCCTGGTTTCGCTCCTGCGAATCTGCTCCAACAACCTGAACCAGTACGCAAAGCGAGCGAACGAAACAGGCAGCATCTATCGTGCTGACATTGAGGATTTGCAAAAACGGCTGGAGGAGATCTGGACGGACATGAGAGAAGTTCTTGTTCGCCTGTCCTCAATCCAGTAATCCGACAACTTGTTGGGAAGTCGCAGTTTCGGCTGCGGCTTTTACATAAGGGTTGACATCATTGCGTTATGGAAGATACCCTTGTACAATATAATTAAAAGAAAGGGGTTGAGCCTATGAAGCTGGTATTGAAGATATTGGCACTGCCGGTGCTGTTCGTTGTAAAAGTGATTTGCATTCTTGGAAATCTGCTTACAAATGTTGTGTCCTATGTAATTGGTTTATTGCTCTTGGTCATTGGCGGATCTGCGATTTACTGCATTGTAAAGGCTTTGTGGCAGTCCCTGCTTATTCTTGTGGTTCTTGGAATTGCGACAATAGCAGCGGTGTTCTTGCTCGTCTGGGCTGTTATGAAAGTCGAGAATATTGGAGAAAGTCTGGGAGCATTTATCAGGTCATAAGATAATATCAGAGAAAAGTCACCGACCGGTGGCTTTTTCTTTTTGGGAAGGAAGTGATGGGAATGGCAGCGACAAGATTGATTGCACTCCATGTGAATAAGGGAAAGACGGTCGCTCAATGTTTGGCAGACAGAACCGACTACTCACAAAATGCCGCAAAAACCAATGATGGCGAATTTATCAGTTCCTATGAGTGTGATCCAAAGACAGCAGATGAGGAATTTCTGCTTTCCAAACGGCAGTATCAGCATATTACCGGCAGACAGCAGAAGAACAATATCATCGCATACCAGATACGCCAGTCCTTTAAGCCGGGAGAAATCACCCCGGAAGAAGCGAACCAAGTCGGCTATGAAACAGCGATGCGATGGACAAAGGGAAAACACGCTTTCATCGTTGCGACCCACATCGACAAATCCCACATTCACAATCATATCATTTATAATTCGACCTCGCTGGATGCCACACGGAAATTCAAAAACTTCTTTCTTTCCGGTCTGGCGGTGCAAAGACTCAGTGATATGGTTTGCCTGGAACACGGGCTGTCCATTATTACACCGAAGCCGTATCGGGAGCGCCAGAAAAGAACTGTTTATCCCAAGAAGCGTACCCAGCGTGACGAATTATGTGATGCGATTGATGCGGTGCTGAAGCAGAAACCAAAGAGCTTTGATGGCTTTGTTCAGGCTCTGGCTGACATGGGATTTGAGTTCAAGGATGGAAAGCAGCCTGCGTTCAAGGGCGAGAATCAGAAGCGTTTCATTCGGCTGCGTTCCCTGGGCGAAGGATATAGCAAAGAGGAAATTCAAGCGGTTATCTCCGGCAAGAACCTGCACAAATCAAAAGGCGGCTCTGCCAAGGCTCCTGCCCCGAAGCAGTTCCAGATGCTGATTGATATTCAGGCAAAGATGGCCGAGGGCAAGACGGTCGGTTATGAAAAGTGGGCGAAGAAGTTCAACCGAAAAGAAGCTGCCCGAACGGTAATCCTACTGAAAGAAAAAGGCTTGGGCAACTACGACGATCTGACTGCTCATATTGAAAATCTGTCTGCCCGGTTCGATGCGCTTTCTGATTCTATCAAGGTCGCAGAGAAACGTATGGTTGAGGTTCAGGCGTTGCAGCAGCACATCAAAAATTATCGCAACACAAGGCAAATTTATATCGAGTACCGCAAGTCTGGATATAGCAAAAAATTCTTTGAAGAACACCGTCAGGAAATCACAATTCATAAAGCGGCGAAGCAAGCCTTTGATGAATTGCAGATTACAAAGCTCCCGTCCATGCAATCATTGTATGAGGAGTTTCATCAGCTGGCAGTCCAGAAAAAGCAGGACTACGCTGAGTACCGTCAGATCAGAAAAGAGAAAGAAGAACTGCTGATTGCCAAACGGACGGTTGAAACGATTTTGAATATCGACAGGCAGAAAGAGCAGGAAAAAGAGAAAGAGAAAGAGGAAAAGAAGAACTTCCGTTAAAGCAAAAAGCCACGGTCTGCACTCCCCAAAGGGTGCGGATCGTGGCTGCTTTTTTGCTTTTCGATTTCGGTGCTTTCAACCATGGGCAAATTTTTATTCTACTGTTCTTTGAGAAACGATTGAAAATCGTGTAGCCATCATCGGCAGATGATGTTCAAAGGGGATTGGGGATGCTTCCCCAACAAGCAAATTTGCGAAGATTGCACCGAAGGGAAAATCGAGAAAATGAGTGAACCTGTACAGGTTTACACTGCTTGCCAATTTGTGAGATTATGAATTTAGTATCGAGAATAGGGTACACCTAAATTTTGCAATGCTGCAACCCTATCATCGTTGCATGGATGAGTTGAGTATATTGCACTGAGAAAACCATCATGCGGAACATCTGAGATATGTTGGTCTAATACCGTCGCTAATTCAAGACCAAAACCAATTTTATAAGCAAATTCATCAGCCAGATACTCATTTTGTCTCATAGACCACATCAGAAAAAGCATACAGAACTTTACCCATAACCAAGAAAGTGCTGTTGATATTCCTGCGAAAACTGCGGTAATTATACCCATTACACCACTACGAGAGCATATTGCGAACAGCCCCATGATTGCAGAAAAAATCCAGTAGGATATTTTGATTAACAGGAGGCACCCGGATATAAATATATTGCCCCCGCCAATCAATAATTGGATAACAGTATGTCCGTATGAGAGATGTCCGATCTCATGGGCGAGAATTCCAAGTATCATATCATCGGAGAGTAAAAGCAATCCGTCAGTTATGCATAGTGTTTGCCTACCTAGAGCAAATGCATTTGGAGCAGGATCATGGATAATCTTCACTTTCACTTTTTTAGGACAGTATGATGTGTTCTCTTTTGCTTTATCTAAAACATATTGAACCAGCGGGACAACTCGAAGTTTTATATCTACTCTTTTTATATCGCTTGCTCCTGCGAAGGCAGCCAGGCACATTTCGCCTAATGGGGATAAGCTGATAGCTACTGTGAAAAAGTAAATACAAATCAGTTCAACAATGCTTCCTGACGAACTGAACACAGCAACAATCAGCAGAATATTAAGAGTAAAGAACAGAAGAGTTCCTAAGTTTGAGAAGCGAACAATTCTGCCTACACGATGCCAAATATCCATAATGCACCCCCCTTTTATCGTGTTGTTGGTTTGAGCTTGCATTGTTTAATTACTCAAATGTAAAGAAATCTTTGTTTCGCTCTTTGAACAGAGCAAAGACAGTCTCTAACACAAATTCGTTTTCAACACCAACATATTCTTCTGTTTCATCGTCAATTTCTTTCAGCTGCAAAATAACAACTTGCCCATCCGAATCTCCAATAGGAAGCAGGACAACATATTCGTTCTGGCGATACGGTATTAAGTCAAGAAATTCAAATTCAACTTCGTTCCCATTCTCATCATTCAAAGTTATAATGTTGTCTTCATCCATGTCGTCGTTCCTTTTCTTAATATAAATAATTATCGTTGATAATGATGCCTAATAGTTCAAAGAGATTATCCTTTTTGGAAAGAATGCATTTTTTCATGGCTTGTTTAATTTGTTCCGTTGAAATGCTATCAGGCAACATTTCCCTTGGGACACCATGACCGAATTGCCGAAAATACTGTTCTTCGATTTCATAATACTCATTATCAATTTTCGGTTCAGGTGTATTAAGGAAGCTATTCATAAAATCTGCAACGCTCTTGTTTTTGTCCATTGTATGCACCTACCTTTCTCTGCTCAAGACCCTAACATGATTATCTGGTCTAATAGAATCAATCATTGAAGAAAAAATACCAAACGCTGTAGGAAAGAAATTTGCTAATAGCTCTAATTTGCCTTGGTCTCCCATAGACGCTTCAAAAAAGTGGGCAAAGGCTTCTGCTTGTAGATTGCCCGGTCTCGTCCAATAGTTCCTTGAGTGACCATAATTTCCGTGCAATTGACCATTTGTTGTCGCATCAATTAAGTCCGAGAAGGAGTGAGCTGAATCCTGCCTAATACGGGTCAGAAAAGCAGTTTGCTTTTCCACTGGAAGATTGTTATATAAGCTCAGGATTCTTTGTCCGTCCTCAACCAGTGCCTCAGCAAATTCTGGAGTATTGGATAGATTGCTCCGATAGTTGCACGAAGCATGGTCGATCATGTGAGCAAGCTCGTGGAAATAAGTTGTTCCTGCACCTCTTGGATTTGTCATATCAGAAGCTGCATTGTAGTAGACTCCTCGTGAATGCCCTATATAATTTCCCGGTGAGTAATGTGCTGTCTGATCCGGTGGATATTCAGAATCTTGTATCATCAGTTTACCAGCGAAATGGTCAAACACTTCTCTGACATTCTGCTCTGCATTTTCATGGCGTTGTGATATAACAGCGATATATCCGTCTGGTGTGCTACCTTGGGTTAGCACGCCAAGGCAATACTGATAAGACGAATTACCAACATTAGGTGTTTGCAGACCCTGGAGGAAAGAATTTCGTGCAGAAGGAGTGTCCAAATTAACATTATCATATTCTTGTACACTTTTGGCAAGTGAAGCAACGTATTTTTCGGCCTGAAGCATAATCTGTAAAATATCATTCAGGGCTTTGTTGCAATCTTTTACGATAGTTCCCAGCTCATCGTACTTCTTGTCATTCCATCCAATTCCCAATTGCTGATATTTCATCTTCACAGAACTTCTTGTAGTTTCGATAGAAGAAATGGAGGTCCGCATATTTTTCAGTATTGTCAGTAATTGAGTTGCATCAGCATTTACGTTGCTCAAACACTCACCTCCTCATTTGTTAATCATTTCGAGTGTAGCTACCTGTTACTAAAACCGGGATATATGTATCAAGCGATTGAGCTGCAAGTGTTCGATGTCGCCCATCACTCTGAAATACATAATAAGAACCTACCTGCGCAACCTGGACAGGATTATTGTAATAGCTACGAATGGTATCATCTAACACTGGGTTTTGTGAAAGCTCATCCAAAGACATTCCTGACTCAGTATTTTGACGAACATCTTGGATGTGCGAAGCTCGCCTTAGAATGTTTTCTCTCGACCATCCCTCTCGACCATTCCGTGTCCAAAATCCTTCCGGGTTCCCAAGTTCTCGGTCACTGAGATAAACTCCTTCAATATCCCTTGCTCTAACGTATACGAGTTCTGGATTTTCATTTCGAGAAAAGGTATAGTTCCCGTTCTCCCAATAATCTCGATATTCTTCATAGTGATTTCCACGGGAAAAATATCGTTCAGCTGATAGTCTGTCTTGAACAAATGCAAGATTAGAACCAAAGGTATTTGACTCAAAGGTGGTTGTATCTGCACTTGATGGTGTAACAGCAAAACTACTGGTCTGAGGTGTGCTTGCAGATATTCCATTTGTAGATCCTAGTTGAACACTTTCGTATTCACTAAGGCTCTTGGCGAGTAAAGCCACATATTTTTCTGCTTGAAGCATAATTACCAATATGTCATTGAGAGCCTTGTTGCAGTCTCTTACAACCACGCCCAACTCGTTGTATTTTTTATCTTGCCATCCAGCACCTAACTGTTCATATTTCATCTTTACAGATTTTTTGGTAGTTTCGATGGAGGAAATGGAATCCTGCATTTTTTTCAGCATTGCGAATAGCTGAACGGAGTCAGCATTTACCATACTCATTTCATCACCTCCTGGCAGCGGATTTTGTGAAGTGCAAAGCGGCGATGTGTCAGGAAAGTCTGACACATCACTGCTTCGGCAAGATTTAATTTAGAGAGGAAAGAAATTGTTCCAACTCAGCAGCGGTCGGTGCAATGTACGGTTTCATCTGGTAAGTATCCTTAACACCGTCTGTGAAGTATACGCTCCTTTCTTTTTTCGTTTTGTTGGTTCATTTTCGCCAGTGTGTTCGTGTCGTTTGCTGTGACGAGAACGCAACATAGACACAAAGAAAACACAAGGGCGAGCTTGCTCGTTTATATACCCTTGTGTTTTCGACTGGATATGTTAAGGTAACAAACAGTAAATGACACGTTACAGACTGCAAAATGTACCAACTGAAAAAAGAAAGAATACCGTTGTGTGCTTTATTTCTCGATCAGCTTTTCAAACATGAGGAAAGGTTTTTATAAAAAAAGAGTAGTTACCGTTTTTTGGTAACTACTCTTTTCCTTTTTTAAGGTTTAAAGTCCTGGAAGTTTAGGTGTTTTGGGTATTGGTGGTGTAGGTAGCTGCAAGCTTTCCAATTTTTGTTGAATTGCTTTAAATTCAGGGGTTTCTTGGTGTTGATTTTGAACCATTTTTTGCTCTATTCTCTCCAAAGTCGGTTGAATTTCTTTCCCTGATACTTTACGATTTAATTCTCTTTCTAAGGTCTCTTTCGGACTAATGGAAGGCGTTTCTAAACTTGAATAGAAGTTTCACTCCTTCTCTATTATAAAGCCTTATATCGCTAAATAAGCCCGTTTTATGAAGGGTTTCTAAGCTGAAATGAACGGGTTTACACCCGGCCTTGACCTCCGCCCGCTGTCCCGCTGAATGGGTGGACAAGGCGGCCAATCCCTCAAAGTGCTTGGACGCTCTCTTTCTGATTTTGGAGCGTTTCTTTTCTAAAAATTGAAATGGGCGGGAAGCCATTTTAGGGCTTTCCCGCCTTGATTACTTTTTAGCAAAGACGGGCGTGACTGTCAACGGCGGCGCATGAAATGCGCCGTTCATCTTGACCGTTGACTGGCTCGGCTGGCTTTGCTATCTTCCTGACAAATGGGAATGTCTAAGATAGTAAAGACGTCCCACATGCAACTCTTTCTTTTATTGCGGAAACCGTATCTTTAATTGTGAATGTAGTTGTGTCTATGACATTTGATTCATATATCCCCAAACCGGAAAATTGCTCCCACATTGTTTCCACTAATTCAATATTTGTTTTTCTATCTAATTTTGAGCGTTCCACAGCTCGCTTCATAGTTTCTTTTTTACTCGCTCTTAATACAATATAGTGTACCTCGTAATCTTCTTGGGCAAGAGCTTTCCATGGCTCCAAAAACCATGGCCCGACAATCCCATCTACAATTACATCATATCCGCCACGAGCATATCGCTTTGCAGCTTCTAAAAAGGCTTCAATGACAACCAGATTTTGCTTGTTGGATTCTGGCAAATGTGGTGGTATTGCGCCTTTGCTTAAGTAATGAAAAAAGTCATCGGTGTGCATATGCACTGATTTATCCATATCTGATTCCTTTGCGACAATTGACGCAGTTGTTGTTTTTCCTGTCCCCGGTGAGCCTGTAATCACAATAATTCTTCCTTGATTCATCTGTATTTTCCCTCACAATTTGAATTTATCACTTTGTTCCTGCCTGCTCAATCATCTTCTTCGCAAACTGGTTTTCCCTGACCCTGATTGCCCACCAAGTAAAAAAGCGGTTGGCGATTCAACCGCTTTTTTACTTGAACCAATTCTTCTAAATTATCATTTAAGCGATTCTCAAACTGTTTGTCAGTAAAATTGACTATATTTGCCATATTAAGCCACTTTCTCTTTATTCAAAACTTGTTTTGAGTAACGATTCATTGACCGCCAATACTCATGAACGGCTTGTAATTCTTCTAAAGAATAATCAAAAAGATTTACACGTTTTGCAAGCTTTAATTGGTTTAATAAATTGACTTCCAATAATTGAGAGTCATTTTTATTTAATTCATGGTTCAAAACATAGTTTAATTATTCCCTCCCGTTAAATAATAGATAACTATTAAAAATAGACAATACTTGCTCATAAGTAACGGTACTTAAATTGTTTACTTTGGCGTGTTTCATTGCTTGATGAAACTGATTTTTAGTAAACAGTTGACGATATTCTCGATTGACCCATTTTGAAACAAAGTACGTATATAGCTTCCAATATTTATCTGGAACATCTGTGGTATGGCGGGTAAGTTTTATTAAGACACTGTTTACTTTTGGTTTAGGATGAAAGCATTCCGCTGGCAGCTTAAGCAATTGCTGAATCGAGACTTGAGTGTGCAAGAGCAACCCTAGTGTTCGGTGAATATCCAAGGTACGCTTGTAGAATCCTTCTTCAACAATCAGATAGATGTCAGACGCATGGCTTTCAAAAACCACTTTTTTAATAATTTGTGTGCTTAAATGGTAAGGAATACTCCCAACAATTTTATACCTCTGTTTGTTAGGGAATTGAAACTGTAGAATATCTTGGTGAATTAAAGTGACACGAGTATTCAGTTTTAATTTTTCTGACGATAAGTTGAATAGATGACTGTCTAATTCAATAGACGTTACCTGTTTACTTATTTTAGCCAGTTTCGTCGTTAAATGCCCTTTACCTGTTCCAATTTCGTAAACGGTATCGGTTTCTTTTAAATTCAATTGTTTTATTATTTGGTTGAGTACTTTTTCACTCGTTAAAAAGTTTTGAGAATATTTTATATTTTTGTTCATGTAATACCCCTTTTTATTTGCTGTGAATATTCGCTCATTTTTCTTCCTCAATAAAAACTCTACCAGCTAACCAACATTCGTCTAATTCATTTGGGAATAATTCAAGCTGGCGAATCATATAATGTGTACTTGGAATGTAATCAAAATAAAACAATAGTGCTAGATATAAACTCCATGGAATTGGGCGTGTCCGATTTTCGTAGGCACTATAAGTTTGTCGTGAAATACCAACAGCCGAAGCAATTTCTTCTTGTGATGCACCAACTTTTCCTCTGAGTGCGGGTAACTCAATCGCCAATTGAGTGGCCAAGTTCTCTTTCTCATCTTTACTAAAATTCCAAAACTGCTTATAAGCATCTCGCCCTACAAATTGAATCAATAAATCTCCTCCTGGGTATACTCTTTCGTAGAGTACATTACTCCACGAAAAAACACCGCCAAACACTGAAAACTCAGCATTATTTGACGGTGTTGACAATTTATTTGACGGCTAATAAATCAGAAAGCCGTTGCATATTTTCTCTTTTTAAATCCATGGATGGGTGTACATAGCGATTCATTGTAATATTCACGCTGGCATGACCCAATATTTCGCTGAGACTTTTTACATCGAATCCAAGCTCTATGCACCTTGTAGCAAATGTATGACGTAACGAGTGATAATTTGCGGAGGTGATTCCGCTGTTTTTCAATACCTTCTTAAAATGATTTTGCATGGTTCTTGGTTCTAATGGATTCTGATCGCTATTGGTTAGGATGTAGCCAGTAGAAGAAGCTTTGTGTGCTGTAAGAATAGTCATTAAGCCATGGGGTACTGGAATAGTACGGATGGAGCAAGCACTTTTTGGTGTGGTAACAACAATCCTTGTCTTGTATTCACTGTTGGTTCTATCTTGGATTCTCTGGAGCGTTTGATGCACGTGGATTGTGTAATCTGAGAATGAAACATCTTCCCATCGTAACGCACAAATTTCACCTACTCTGAGACCAGTGAATAAACATACTAATATACCAATATTGCAGGAATCAAGATTAGAATACAAGTATTGGCATAATTTTTCCTGTTCAGCACGACTCAAAACTCTCATTTCCTTCGTTTGACGTTTTATCTGTATAGATCGTGCGTCACAAGAAATGGCTTTCCCGTTTCGGGTGGCAAATTGTAAGACATTTCGAATTAGAGATAAAATATCTGAAACAGTTTTAGAGGAAAGTCCATTCTCCTTTAATCCACCAGAAACAAGGAAAAAATTACACTGCGTTTCAATAAACTCGTGTGTTATATCACGCAATTGTTTGCTTCCGAACACAGGAAGTATATACGAGCTGAGAAGATTCCTATATTTGTTGCTTGTAGATTCCTTCACTTTAGGACATATAGCTTGAAACCATTCCATAGCAACCTGTTCAAATTGATCTGAGCTAATTTCTGGATCGACAGTGACAGAATTACTCGTGCACGAACTTTGACTGATAAGTTTTGCCTTGACTTCTCGATATGACTTTGCATAAACATAACCGTAATTGGCTTTGCCTGTAGAAGATCGGGACTTAATGTATCTTCCTTCCCATCTGCCGTCTTTCCTTTTGTAAATATTTTCTCCTTTTCGTGCCATAAGGTACACCTCCTTCAATATGACTATAATTCTGACGGCAAATTGTGACTTTGGAACTTTCTAAGATGGATTTTTGTGCAAAACCTCGTGTTTTATGTCCCTAACATATTGACAAACAGTGCGACAATTTGTAAAATAAAGATATAAACTAAAAAAAACAGAGAAGAATGCGATTCGTGGAGTAATGTACTCTACGAATTTTTTATTTTAAAGAACCTCAAGATAGCTCATATTGTCGTCTTGGGGTTCTTTTCATTCTATCATTTAATGCAATCTGCCTATAAAATTTTATCATATTGCATTTATAAATGCAACTTGCACCCGATGTTGGTTGTTGAGATTTTTGGTACATTTTATAATGTATAGCAGAATCATACACAGCATGGAGGTGATTGAAACGCAACCGGAAATTGATTACGTTAAGATTGGTCAGCGCATTAGAGCTGCCCGACTGGAAAAGGGTTATAGTCAGGCTGATTTGGGTGCGTTGGTTGGTTGCTCGAACAATCATATGAGCCATGTTGAAGTTGGACAGACGAAAGTTTCTTTGGCAATGCTTCTAAAACTGGCATTCGTCTTGGAAAAGAACTTTGACTATTTTTTACTGGATACCCCATATGCAAAATGCGACAGCATCATTGATAATGAGATTGCTGCAAAACTGAAAAAGTGTAATGTAACAACATTGATAACCGTAGGAAAGTTGATTGATGTCTTGATTGACCAGCAAGAGATGATAAAAAAAGCGGAGCTTGATTGATATAATGAAAAAGAAGCCCATTGACGGTACAGAGTGAACTGCTATGGGGTTCTTTTTTGCAGCACAATATACTGATTCTTTAAGAAGCAAAAAGTCCACCAGTCATGATGCACTACGCATCGTACTGGTGGACTTTTTCTGTAAAGATATAAAAATAGATATTCATATATCGCCATAACCAATGTCGTTATCGTAGGCATGAAGATCTTCTTTCAGGAAATCTGCTTTACGAATATACATCGAATTTACCAGCTCTCCTTTTTCGTGGAGCAGGCTGAATTTGTAGTCTAATAATGCTGCCGGTACATAGAGCATTTTAGCCGTTTCAAAAAATGTGTGTTCCGAAAGGCATTCCAGGACTTTCCCATCTTCTAACAGAAGCTCCGCCGCAAAGAAGTTTGCTTCATTTTCTTCGATTGATCTATCATCAAAAACTTCCATTTCTTGAAAGCCGTGCATCATAGCGATTTTTGTATGCAGGACAGCGTGTCCTAATTCATGTGCGACTAATATACGCTCCAGGATACCGTTCACATTGTGATCTATCACGATATTCTTTTGTCTGGACTGGTAATAGAAGAAGCCCTTCAATTTCTTCTGTAAATCGTAATAGTGGATTTTGATACCTAACAGCTGACATAGCTCGTAAGGGTCTCTGGTGTGATATTTTCGCACAAGCTTATCGACAGTTTCAATGATATGCTCTGCCGTTTTCATTTGCTTCACCTCCGAATCGCACACAGAAAACATATTCTGTGCTTGAGGATTTTACTCTTTATCTTTATGCTTTCTGTATTTCTTCGGAGTGTACTTTTCCCGTGCTGTTTTCTTAGAGTCCATATAAACTGACATAATCGCCTGGAAGAATACATCTTTTGCGTCCTCGTCCAATTCTCCACCGGCAAACAGAGAATTTACACGACCCAACACTTCCTGAGCTTCTTTTGCTCCTTTTGAACCGAAGTTTTCCTTTGCCTCTAAAATAAACATATCCTGATCTATATGGCTCTGGCTATCCGTTTCAGATTCGTCCAAAAGATAGGACACAGAGATATGCAGTGCTTCAGCAAGTTTTCTGATGTTGCTTTTTCTGGGGAGTGTTCCGAGCTGCTCATAGGTGTAAAGGGATCTTTCGGAAATGCCGGTCATCTGGGCAAGCTCCGTTTGAGATAGGTTCATAGCCAAACGAGCTTCTTTAATTTTTTCTCCAAATGTCATGGTAGTATCCTTCCTTTCAAAAAATATTTATTCGTAACTTCCGATTATTTGTTGACAAACTTCTGGAAAATGCTATAATAAGAATCATAACAGAAGTTTTAATTCCACTTAATTATATATCGGAACTTTTATAAAGTCAAGAACTTCCGATTTCACTTCTGTTATTTTAATCAAATATCGGAAGTTATAGTCATTCTTGTCCCATGGTATTTGTTTCCCTTTAGCCAAGTGACAGGAGTTAGAAAGGAATTCTTATTTTATGGATTAGGCTGAAAGGAGATTCTGAATGAGCAGATATAATACACAGGTATTAAGCAGTATTCGAATGCTTTGCCGGATGCAGAACATTGACGAGAAGGTTCTGTATGAAAGAGCAAAGCTGATTTTATCCATATATCGAGAGGTGTGCTGGTCTACCATTGATCGTGCGAATGATGTATGTGATACCCTTATTTGTACTTACGGTGACAGCTTAGATGGTGCATTGATTTATCTGGAGAACTTTGCTCCGGATGAAGCGAGAGAACGATTTGAAGAACGCATTCGCAGCTTATTTGAGACAAAGTGGATCATTGAACTGGTAGATATGGCTATGTTGAAAATCAGAGAATATCCAGATAAAGGCGCTCTGTACTGTGAGATTATCTCAAAGGCATATCTCAACCGCTTCAAGTACAGGGAATCAGAAATGCTGGAGGTTTTGAATATGGAACGCAGCACCTACTATGACCGAAAGAAAGAAGCGATACTGTTATTTGGTCTGTCACTTTGGGGAACAGCCATTCCTAAATTGAAAGATTTCCTGGAAAGTGCCCGGGAGGAAGAAGCATTGTGTTATTGTGAATGCTAAGACAGGATTTTAGTCCGACTAAAATCCGATGAAAATACGACGGTTCCCCTACTGAAAGTCCGACTTGTCCAGTGTTAAAATGGCTATGCTGGGAGATAGCGGCATAAAATTGAATAGAGAGAGTTACGCCTCGTGCCTGTAATGGGTACGGGGCTTTTTTTATACCTGCCTATTTTCCCCCATAATTAACACAAAGGCATGAACGAGAGCTTGGAGTAATTTACTCCGGCTCTTTTTTTATGCCTGCAAGGAGGACAGGCAGATGGCAAAGGGTATTGAGAATCGGGCACGATCTCCTCCCGCTGTTTTTGATTTTGCAACTTCACAAATTCAAAAACACGGAGGAACGAAAATGTATTACGACTTGGTTGAAAGCGGAAAAAGAATTAAAGCCTTGAGAAAGGAACATGGGCTTACACAGGAACAGCTTGCGGAGCAGTTAGGTGTTGCCGCAAACACCATTGCACGAATTGAAACCGGCAACAGAGGTATCTCTATTGATTTGGCAATCGAACTGGTTGTGCGCTTTGAGACAACCCTTGATTACATATTTTTAGGTCGTGAATAACCTCAAAACTATACCTACGAGGCAATAAAAACTTGCATGAGGAACAGGTACAATTTAGATACAGCCAAAGAAAATCGGCTGCTTGATCCTTGAAAACTGAATACACAGTCATCGAATACGTTCCTGTTGCCGGTGCGAGAGCATCAGCCACATCAGCGGTACGCCGAGACGTATCGGATAGAGAAACAGAACGACTTTCTTCTATAAATTAAGCGCTTGTCTCTCTCCCGATGCCAGCGATCAATACTGGCTTGTAAATATTGGGTTGCTCCCAATACGGCCATGAAAGCAACAGGATTAAAGATACTTCTCTACGGAGCTGGCGGAGAACCCGGCAGAGGTTAGATTCCTATGGAACTGATTCGCAATCAGTCGTTCGGTGATTCCCTGAGGGCGTAAGCCCTCTTTCCCAGGGGTGCGTGGCAAATATGGGACACATAGACTTTTGGACTGACTGCCTGATTCCTTTCTGGCAGTCAGTTATTACATAGCCAACGAAAGGAGGTCATGGCACATGATGAAAGAAAATTGGGTATATTGCCGTGGTGATATTTATTGCGCCAAGCTGGACCCGGTAGTTGGGTCGGAACAAGGCGGCATCCGTCCGGTTATCGTCATTCAGAACGATACCGGTAATAAACACGCTCCCACATTGATTGTGGCAACGGTCACCACCAGAATCCATAAGAAAGCGAATATGCCGACGCACTTTGTTATTTACGACAATCCTGCATTCAAAGAAGCGTCCGTTGTTCAGCTGGAACAGATTCGTACCATTGATAAAAGCAGGATTGATAATTACTTAGGTAAGGTAACGCCCCGTGAAATGGTAGCGATTGAGAAAGCCTTATCTGTCAGCCTGGCAATGGAACAGCTGAAAAAGCGTTCCCCAAAACATAAAGCAAAGAGAGCGAAGGAGTGAACATAAATGTTTGAAGAAAGAATCGCTGCCATGAATCAGCGCACCGAAGAAGCGATGGCTGCTAACGCAGTTCAGTTTGATAAGAGAACCTATACGGTTGATGAGATTCAGGATATTCTGGGCATCAGCAGAACCAGCGCATACAACCTTGTGAAAAAGAAAGTTTTCCATAGCGTCCGCATCGGTGGCAGTATCAGAATCTCCAAAAAGAGTTTTGATGAGTGGTTGGATCATCAAATGTAAGATTTGTCAAGGGCGTCGTACAACCCGGCGACAAACTTCAAAACATATTGAGAGTTCGATAAAATGTAGCCATGACAAGAAACACATGGCTACATTTTTTACATAGGAGGTTGTACGATGGCGGAAATGAGAAAACGCACGAGTATGTCTGTTCTGGAAATGGGCAGGATGCTCGGTCTTGGTAAAACGGAGTCATACTGGCTCATTAAGAAGAATTACTTCAAAACCATTCTTGTCGGCAACACCATGAGGGTGATGATCGACAGCTTTGAAGAATGGTATGCCAATCAGTTCAAATACCAGAAGGTCGATGGAACCCCTCCCGGCGAGGAATTGAAGAAAACTACATATTCAATGGAGGAGCTTGGACAGCGCCTTGGGCTGAAAGAAGCGACTGCTTACGAACTGGTTGCCAAAGGGCATTTTGATGTGGTCGATGTCCTGGGCAAGCGCAGAGTGACAAAGGAGAGCTTTGAAAGATGGTATGCTTCTCAAACCGATTACCGCACGGTAGAGGATCAGGAACTGGATGCAGATATTATGGCATCCACCTACGGTCTGCCGGAAATGGCAAGAATGCTTGGGGTACATCGTCAGACCATTTACTATATCGTTGCCAATGAAGATTTTGAGCTTATCAAGGTTGGCAGGTATAAGCGAGCTACCAAAGAGAGCTTTGAAAAATGGTATCACAATCAGACCCGCTACCAGTTAGCGGAAGATAGACAGGAAAGGAGCTGATTACATGGCATCTATCGTTAAGAGAAAAAAGAAGTATTCTGTGGTTTATACATACACCGATGAGAACGGCAACAAGCGTCAGAAGTGGGAAACCTTTGAAACGAATGCCGAAGCAAAGAAAAGGAAGTTGCAGGTTGAATATGAGCAGGAGTCCGGAACCTTTATTCCCCCTTCTGCTAAAACCGTCAATGATCTTTTGGATGAGTATATGTCAATCTATGGTGTGAACACCTGGGCGATGTCTACCTATGAAAGCAGAAAGAGCCTGATTGCAAACTATATTCGTCCCCTCATCGGTGATATGAAGCTGGAGGATGTCACGCCGAGAATCATGGACAAGTATTACCGAGATTTGCTTTCTGTCAAAGCGGTTTCTTCTAAGTATGTAAAAGCCCGTACAGAATATCTGACTCCGCATACTGTCCGAGAGGTTCACAAGACATTGCGAAATGCTTTCAATCAAGCGGTCAAGTGGGAATTGATGACCAGAAACCCTGTGGAGCACGCTACGCTGCCGAAAGAAGAACACAAGACCAGGGATATCTGGACAGCAGAAGTGCTCCAGAAGGCTCTGGAAGCCTGTGACGATGATATTCTTCGTCTGGCTATTAACCTTGCCTTCTCCTGTTCCCTGCGAATGGGCGAGCTTCTGGGGCTTACCTGGGACTGTATTGACATTTCCCCCACCAGTATTGAACTTGGTCAGGCAAGCATCTTCGTTGAAAAGGAGTTGCAGAGAGTAAATCGTGAAGCGATGGCAGATCTGGACGGTAAGGACATCATGTTCAAGTTCCCACCGACCTTCGCCAGTACGCATACCGCATTGGTTCTCAAAACTCCTAAGACCAAAACAAGTGTCCGCAAGGTGTTCTTACCGAAAACCGTAGCGGAAATGTTGGTACAGCGAAAGGCTGACATCGAAGAACTGAAAGACCTTTTCGGTGACGAGTTCGTAGACTTCAATCTGGTTTTCTGTTCTTCCAATGGCAAGCCGATTGAGGGGCAGGTTATCAACCGTGCTTTCAATAAGCTGATTGAGGAGAAGGGACTGCCGAAAGTGGTTTTCCATAGTCTCCGACATTCCAGTATCACTTACAAGCTGAAGCTGAACGGCGGCGATATGAAATCCGTTCAAGGCGATTCCGGTCATGCACAGGTCAAGATGGTAGCGGATGTTTACTCCCATATCATCGACGATGACCGCAGACTGAACGCTGAAAGAATGGAAGCTGCGTTCTACTCAGGCAGACAGGCAACGCCTGAGCCGGTTCAACCAGCCGCAACGGAAAGCTCCGCTGATGATAAAGAACTTCTTCTGAAGCTTCTGCAAAATCCGGAAATGGCAGCACTCCTGAAGTCGCTGGCAAAAACATTATAGTAACTGCAAGGGCAGATCCTTTTACATAGCTACAATAGCTGTAAAAGGGTCTGCCCTTATTTTTTTGTTATGGAGGTCAACGAGTATGGATAGAATCTTTATGGACGAGTATTACGAGCATCTGAGAGCTGACAATATCGAGGCATTTTCCAAGGAAAGGAACGACGAATATGTTGGCAGAGCTGAGGAATACAAAGCAGCAAAGTCGGCATTGCTTGAAGGATTGGGACTTGAGCATTTGTTTGACCATAGCCATGAACTGACTCCGAAAGAGAAAGAAATATGGATGCTGTTCGATAGGGTTGATGTAGCAGAGCTTCTTGCAAGGGATGCTTTTGCCAAGGGTGCTTATATGCTCGGCGCTGAGGATAGAGAGATTATGCTGAAATAAAAAAAGACCTGCTTCGGCGGGTCTAAATTACATAGAATCATTGAGTCTGAAAAACCTTTGAAATTCTTAATAATTCTGGTTGAAAAATTCATTTTGAAATGATATATAAAACAGACTGAAATCTGTGTCTAAGGACACCCGCACCCTCACACGAGAATGAATAGGATTTCCTATCATTTCGCATCACGAGAAGTTACATAGTGACATTTACTTGCACTTGCAACGTCCACCAAAAATCGAAAGACTTGCTAATTTCGAGCCAATCGGACGGTGTAAAATCCCTCTGAATTAGCTATCACAGCGTAGTATCAGATGGGATTTGAAATGCTGAAAAACCTTGTATTTCCAAGCATTTTTAAGCATTAGATGCCACTTCCCGATGTCGTATCGGGTCTACTCCTAAGCACTAGTTGAGGGTTCGATTCCCCCTGGGAACGTGCATTTTTTGCAGCAATGATCGTAAAAGTTCATTGCTGCTTTTTCTTTTTTCCGGTGCTCGTGAGCACCGAGAGAACACTTAAACGCAGATATTGAGCACCGAAATTTCTTAACGGGCACCAATGCAATAATTCAGTCCTGGTACCGAACGGAGATAACTACAGCGTAGGATAAGGATTGGGGTGTCAATGAATGTAAATATGGTTTTCTTGCCTGAACAAAACAGGCCTGACGGATCTATCCGCTCAGATTAGATTAAGAATCTATTCTGGGCGGATTTTTTCATTACAGATATTTTAGAGGAGGATAGCTTATGGATAAAAAAACGGATGTAAGAGATCCGGATGAAAAAGTTGTTGAGATTGAAATGGAACGGTTAAGAGCATTTTCAAATCATCCATTTAAAGTGATCGGAGACAGTCAGATGATTGAGCTGCAGGACAGCATAAAAAAGTATGGTGTACTGAATCCATTGATTGTTCGTCCAAAGATTGAAGGCTACTACGAAATTATTTCTGGCCACAGAAGAAAATATGCGGCTGAGAAGCTGGGATATAAGAAAATTCCGGTAATCATTTGTATGTTGCAGGATGATGAAGCAGTAGTGATCATGGTCGATTCCAATTTGCAGAGAGAGCAAATTACACCAAGTGAAAAGGCCTATGCCTATAAGATGAAATATGATGCCATCAAAAAAAAGGCAGGCAGAAAGAATTGTAGTCAAGTTGACCACAATACAGGAAAGAGGAGTATTGACGTAATCGGAGAACTTTGTGGTGACAGTGCGAAGCAGGTGCATAGCAGTATCAAATCAAAAAGGTGGAGTTGGAAAGACGGTATCGTGCGTGAATTTAGGAATCGGATTGGCACAGGAAGGGAAAAAGGTTCTTCTGATAGATGCAGATCCGCAGGGCAGTCTCACAATTAGTTTAGGGTATGAGGAACCGGATGAAATGGAGTATTCTCTTGCAACGCTGATGCTAAATATTGTGAATGATGAAAAACTGAACATGGAAAAAACAATCCTTCATCATAAGGAAGGTGTGGATCTGATACCGGTCAATATAGAATTATCAGCGATTGAGGTATCTTTGGTAAACGCAATGAGCAGGGAACTGATTATGAGGTCACTTATTGAGAGATTAAGGGAATTTTATGATTTTATCATTATAGATTGTATTCAGAAGTAGTAGATACGAATGGAAGCGGACATGGTGCATTGGCAGGAGTTCTTAATGCATTAAATGCCGATGTTTTGATCTGCGGCGGAATAGGAGGAGGTGCCCAGACTGCGTTAGCGGCAGCAGGCATTAAGCTTTTTGGCGGAGTTTCAGGAGATGCAGATAAAGCAGTAGAAGCTTTTATCAATGATACACTTGATTATAATCCAGATGTTAAGTGTTCTCACCATGAGCACAGCCACGGAGAGGGACATACATGTGGTAAACATGGATGTGGAAACCATAGCTGTCATTAAGAAGAATAGCAAAAAATACAATACGAAAGGATGCGTCAAGGTAATGGGAGAATTATCGTGATACATCCTTTTGTATTATTTGATAAGATGGCAGATTACATTTTCAATAAGGCGGTTAAAAACTGTGAATGCTACATCGATCTCTACATGGATTGAGTATTTTTCTTTTCTTACTTGTAGAAAGTGATGAATGGAAGGTATAATATTGTTAATGATCCAGAGATATTTATTTTGGAAACAGCTTAATCAATTTGGAGGTATAAAATGAAAGCACATAAATATTGGTCAATCGGAGCAATAGTTACAATGGTTGGAACTTTTTATACAGGATATAAAGGGTTAAAAGCAGCACACAAATACTTTGCATTTGGCTCTCTGATATGCATGATTATGGCAGTCTATTCTGGTCATAAAATGATTTCAGGTAATAAAAGAACAAGAAAACAGGTGGAAAATACAAAAGCGGAGGAATAGTAAATGTTAGAGATAGGAACAAAAGCACCGGATTTTGAATTGCCGGATCAGAACGGAGAAGTGCATAAATTAAGTGATTATTTAGGTAAAAAAATAATTTTATATTTTTATCCAAAGGATAATACACCAGGATGTACGAAGCAGGCATGTGGCTTTTCTGAGCGTTATCCACAATTCACCGAGAAAGGTGCGGTGATCCTTGGAGTCAGTAAGGATTCTGTAGCCTCTCACAAGAAATTTGAGGAAAAATATGGATTGGCATTTACACTTTTGGCAGATCCGGAGCGTAAGGTGATCGAAGCATATGATGTCTGGAAAGAAAAGAAAAAATATGGCAAGGTTTCTATGGGTGTGGTAAGAACCACATATCTTATTGACGAGCAGGGAATCATTAGAAAGGCAAATGATAAAGTCAAGGCGGCAGATGATCCTGAAAATATGCTTAAGGAATTAAATTGATGAAGATTATATTGTCACCTGCAAAAAAGATGATTGTAGATACAGATAACATAGCACCGGTTGAACTGCCTGCCTTTATTGATAAGACAGCAGAGATATTGAGCTGGATGAAAAGCAAATCAAAAGAGGAACTGAAAGCTATCTGGAAATGTAATGACAAGATTGCAGAGCAGAACTTTCACAGATTGGAAAATATGGATCTTTATAACAGACTTACTCCGGCTGTTTTAGCATATGAAGGAATTGCATTTCAATATATGGCACCAGCTGTGTTTGAAATCCAGCAGTTTGAGTATCTGCAAAATCATTTAAGAATCCTGTCTGCGTTTTATGGCATTTTAAAACCACTGGATGGTGTGACTCCTTATCGCCTTGAAATGCAGGCAAAAGCTGAGATTGAAGAAACAACAAATCTATATGATTACTGGGGGGACCGGTTATATCATTCAGTAATTGATGACAGCAGGATTATCATTAATCTTGCATCAAAAGAATACTCGAAATGTATAGAAAAGTATCTGACACCACAGGACAGATATATTACGATTGTATTTTGTGAGTTATCCGGAGATAAATTGGTAACAAAAGGTACCTATGCCAAGATGGCTCGTGGTGAAATGGTCAGATTCATAGCGGAAAATAATATTGAAAATCCGGTGGAGATTCAGAAATTTGACAGACTCGGATATTCGTTTAGGTCTGATTTATCTTCAGATTCAGAATATGTATTTGAACGCAAAATAAAATAGTTATTCAGGTAAAAGATGCTCAGTTTAGCACCTTTTATAATAATGAGAATTATTACTATTTTTATTGACAACAGGATGATGGTGGTATATAATCCTTATTAAGAACTAATCCTAATAAGGAGGACGGATGACAAGTAGGAGAAATACCATTCAAAAAGATCTCGTAAGAAATACCGTATACGAAATGAGAAGACACGTTACGGCAATTGAAGTGTATGAATTTATAAAAGAAGCATATCCATCAATTGGAAAAGGAACTGTATATAGAAATCTTGATATATTGGTAGAGGAAGGTGCATTAAGAAAGGTTGAAGTTCCGAATGGACCGAACCGATTTGATTTTACATTGAAAAATCATTACCATGTAAGATGTATAAAGTGCGGTGAAATTTTTGATGTGGATATGGATCAAATACCGGATTTGCTGGAAAGAATTCATAACACTCATGGAATTGAATTTGTGGATTACGATATTTCATTTAAAGGCATTTGCCCGAAATGCAGGGAGAAGGTAAAGGAGGAACAGCATGGATAGGAAAGCAATGTATAAGTTGAGTTATGGACTGTTTATATTGACCGCTAAAGAAGCAGAAAAAGATAACGGATGCATCATTAATACAGCCATTCAGGCAGCTTCGGAACCAAACCAGTTAAGTATCTGTGTAAATAAGGCAAATTATACGCATGATATGATTCAAAGAACCGGAAAATTTACTGTATCAGTCTTAAGTCAGAAGGCACAATTTGAATTGTTCAAACATTTTGGCTTCCAATCAGGAAGAGATACCAATAAGTTTGAAGCATTTGAGCAGTGTGCCAGGGGCACGAATGGTATTTATTATATTACAGAAGGTACAAATGCATACATTTCTGTGACAGTTACTAAAACAGAGGACTTAGGTTCACATACGATGTTTATCGGTGAGATAACCGATATGGAAGTTTTAAGCAATGTTCCTTCAGTAACATATGATTATTATCAGAATAACATTAAGCCTAAGCCACAGGAGGTTGGAAAAACAGAGGACAGTCAGACAATATGGCGTTGCAGAATTTGCGGATATGAATATGTAGGCGAGGAATTACCGGATGACTTTATATGTCCTTTGTGCAAGCACCCGGCATCAGATTTTGAAAAAGTAGTAAAGAAAACGGAGGTAAAAGAGATGGCAGAAAACAAATATGTAGGAACACAGACAGAGAAGAATTTACAGGAGGCATTTGCGGGGGAATCACAGGCAAGAAATAAGTATACCTATTTTGCTTCTGTAGCGAAAAAGGAAGGTTACGAGCAGATGTCAGCATTGTTTTTAAAGACTGCAGATAATGAGAAAGAACATGCAAAGATGTGGTTCAAGGAATTAGCAGGAATTGGTGATACAAAGGAAAACCTGGCGGCAGCGGCAGAAGGCGAAAATTATGAGTGGACAGATATGTATGACGGCTTTGCTAAAACAGCTGAGGAAGAAGGATTCCCTGAGCTTGCAGCAAAATTCAGGGCAGTAGGTGAGATTGAGAAGCACCATGAGGAAAGATATCGTGCACTTCTTAAGAATATTGAAACTGCACAGGTATTTGAAAAGAGCGAAGTTAAGGTATGGGAATGCCGTAACTGCGGACATATTGTGGTAGGAACAAAGGCTCCTGAGGTATGTCCGGTATGTAACCATCCACAAAGCTATTTTGAAGTACATGAAGAGAATTATTAAGGAGATAAGATTATTAGCAGTCAAGAACAGTGCTTATGAAATAATAAATAAAAAGCACGCTACATATTATGGAATGGCAATGTCTGTAAAAAGAATCTGTGAAGTAATTATGAGAAATGAAAAATCAATACTTCCGGTATCGCACATAATTCATGGCGTATATGATATTGACGGAGTATCGTTAAGTATGCCAGTTATTGTAGGTGTTGATGGTATTGAGTCTAATATACCTATTAATTTAAGTGGTGAGGAAGCATTAAAGCTTAAGAAATCTGCAGATTCTTTGAAAAAGATTATAGAGACGATTGAACTATAAATTATACACATGGAAGGAGATAAAAGCATGGAAGTAAAGTATTATATATGTAAGCATTGTGGAAACATTGTTGAAAAGGTAAAGGATAAAGGTGTTCCTGTAATTTGTTGCGGAGAACCTATGCAGGAATTAAAAGCCGGTGTGACAGATGCGGCTGTTGAGAAGCACGTGCCTGTATATACAGTGGAAGGCAATTATGTTCATGTCGTGGTCGGAGAGACAAAACATCCAATGCTTGAAGAACATTTCATTGAGTGGATTACATTAAATACCAATCAGGGAATATACAGAAAACAGTTAAATCCAGGGCAGGAGCCGATAGCAGATTTTTGTCTTTGCGATGGTGAACAGGTAGAAGAAGTATATGCATATTGTAACCTGCATGGATTATGGAAATGCTAAAAGCATTTATACATATTAAGATTTAAGAACAACACAAATATAACCGTAATATAGGCTGTGTATTAATGTATTTACAAGGAGGAACAACAAATGAAATATGTATGTGATGTTTGCGGATGGGAATACGATGAGGAGAAGGGATATCCAGAAGGTGGTATTGCACCTGGTACAAAGTGGGAGGATATTCCGGAAGATTTTGAATGTCCGTTATGTTTTGTAGGCAAAGACCAGTTTTCAAAGGCTGAATAAAAATGAAAGCAGGACTAATGGATGTATGAAATGAAACCAGAATATTATAATGGAATAAATATGATAGAATTGACATAATATTGGAAAATCTTCGTGATTATACAGTAAAACACTTTACTGATGAAGAGCAGTATATGGAATCTATTAATTATAAGAAGTTATTTACACAGAAAGTTCAACATCTGAAATTTATACACAAACTTGATGAATTTATAGAACATCATAATGATGAGATAGAAGATCAAGATGAACAGATTATGGTTATATGTGTAGAGTCTGCGGATAGAGGATAGGGGAATGTGCAGCATGTTTCCGTATTACTCCCATGTTGTTACCAATTGCTATCCTTTTGCTACCATTCTACCTCTTTTTTTCAGAATTGACCTGTGCTAATATTATCATAGACAAATGAGACATGAGCTACAAACTTACATTTCATTTGTTTCTCTTTTGCAAAAGAATACGGACAAAATATAAAGCGTCTGCTCATTGTCGGAATGGTGATGAGTATGGCGCTTTTTTTGATGCCGAAAACCGGGTGATGACCTGAAAAATGAAACAGGAGGAAATAGCATGGCATATGAATATGGCCACGATTGCCCATTTGAAGCTTACATCACGAATCTCGGAAAATATAACGAAGGGGAGTTGGTAGGCGAATGGGTAAAGTTTCCTACCACATCAGAAGATCTGAAAAAAGTATTTGAACGAATTGGAATCGGTTCAAAAGATGACTTTGGTAATCCTTATGAAGAATGGTTCATAAGTGATTATGACTGTTATGTCGATGGGCTGTATGAAATGCTGGGAGAATACGAAAGTCTGGATGAACTCAATTATCTGGCTTTCTTTAAAAAGAAGCCGGTCATATTTTTTATGAAAAATAAATTTTGTTGAGGTTAAATTGAGATTGACTTTGTATTGTATAAGTATGAAATAAAAAGGAATCAGGTGCTGTACAATGAAAAAGCATAAAATATGTAAAATCCTTCTTGTTATACTGGCAATTTTTTTATGTGTGGCTTTTTATGAATTGCTCGGAATCTGCGTTGCATATAAAGAGCAGCCGGAGGTGTCCAATACAACCAAAAAAGAAACAAAAAATGGGTCATGGAACGAATGCAGTGAAAATACAGAACGGGCAGTAATCATAGAAAAGAATCCAGAAGCGCTTTTACAAAGAGTGCGTTTGATCAAGAATGCAAAAAAGGAAATTATTCTTTCTACTTTTGCATTTCAATCCGATGAAAGTGGAAAATTGATTTTAGGAGCACTGCATGATGCGGCAGACAGAGGTGTACATATTCGTCTGTTAGTAGATGGAATGGAGAGCTGGATTGATATGGAAGGAAATCCGTATTTCTATGGATTATCTTCCCATGAGAATGTTGAAATTAAACTGTATAATAAGGCCAATCCGTTGAAACCGTGGAAAATGATGGGTAGAATGCATGATAAATATTTGATTGCAGATGGAAAGAGATATATTCTTGGGGGAAGAAATACATACAATTATTTCCTGGGTGATTTTCCGGGACATAAGAACTATGACAGAGACGTGTTAGTGGTTTGCGATGAACCTGAGAAAGAAAATTCAGTTAACCAGTTGTCAGAGTATTTTGAAACCATATGGAATCAGGAAGACAGTGGTTATTTTCATAACAATAAAAAACTGGTAAATAGAAAATCTGTAAAGAACGCAGTTTTAGAGCTGCAGAACGGCTATCAGAAATATTTTGAAGAGAATAAGGAAAGAATCTGCGATACCGATTACACGGACGAAACTTTTGAGACAGAAAAGATTGCATTAGTTTCAAATCCTATCCACACAGGTCCCAAGGAACCAGTAGTCTGGTATCAACTGGGAGAACTAATGAAAAATGCAAAAGAGCGCGTGAAAATTCATACACCATATATTATCTGCAATGATATGATGTATAATACATGGAAAGAGATTGCGGAGAGAGTTCCGGATTTTTCTATCATGACCAATTCGGTTGCCAACAATGGAAATCCGTTTGGTTCTGCTGATTATGCGAGAAACAGAAACAGAATTTTAAATACAGGAATTGATATCTGGGAGTATGAAGGCGGCTATTCTTACCACGGAAAAAGCATCCTGATCGATGATGATCTATCCGTAATCGGTTCCTTTAACATGGATATGAGAAGCACGTATCTGGATACGGAACTGATGCTTGTAATACGTAGCAAAGAGATTAATAAACAGTTGGAAGAAGGCATGATGGAATATGAAAGAGTGTCCCGACAGGTATTGGAAGATGGAACCTATCGTGATCCGTATCATGTAGAGCCAATTGAATTGACAAAGAAGCGTCAGAGAAACGTACTTTTGGTACAGCATCTGCTTGGATGGGCAAGATATCTGTTCTGATAAAGGAGGAAGAAGATCGTGTTTCAAATATTAATTGTAGAAGATGATAAAGAATTAAGCCAGCTATTCCAAAAAGTGCTTGAGAAGAATGGATATCAGGTCAAAAGTGCATCGGATGGAGCACTGGCATTAGAAATATTGGATAAAGAGTATATTGATCTGATCATTTCCGATATTATGATGCCGGTTATGGATGGTTATGAACTGGTGTCGAAACTCCGTTCAGCAGGATATCAGATACCGGTACTTATGATCACTGCGAAAGGTTCCTTTGATGATATGCGCCAGGGATTTCTTTCGGGAAGTGACGATTATATGGTAAAACCGGTAAATGTGAATGAAATGGTTTTAAGAGTCGGAGCACTGCTTCGCCGTGCACAGATATTGAATGAACACAAAATTGTGATCGGTTCAACAGAGTTTGATTATGATGCAATGACGGTTACAACTGATAAGGAAAGTCTTGTTTTGCCTAAAAAAGAATTCCTGCTTTTATATAAGCTTGCAGCTTCGCCAGGCAGAACATTTACAAAACAACAGTTGATGGATGAAGTATGGGGATACGAGACGGAGGCAGACCCACATACGATAGAGGTACATATAGGAAGAATCAGGGAGCGTTTGAAAGATAACCCGGATTTTGAAATCGTAACAATGCGTGGAATTGGATACAAGGTGGTGAAAAAATAATGGAACAAAAGAAAGAAAAAGGATTGCGGATCCGATCCTGTCTGACTGGTGCAATCTGGCTGGCACTTGTATTTTCAACAGTCATATCTGCGTTATTATTTGCTTTTTTGAATCATTTTTTTAATCTGCCTGGTAGCATACCTGTGCTTGGCTGGCTTTTGATTTTCAATACATTGATTGCAGGGCTGATCACTTCCTTTATCAATGCAAAGTTACTGGAACCAATTACCAGACTTAGTAAAGCAATGAAGGAAGTTTCGCAGGGAGATTTTGAACAGCACTTGGAAACGAACAGCCGTATCGCAGAAGTTGGAGAATCTTACCAGAGTTTTAATGTGATGACAAAAGAGCTTCGTGCAACAGAAGTACTGCAGATGGATTTTGTCTCCAATGTTTCTCATGAGTTTAAGACCCCGATCAATGCCATTGAAGGATATACAATGCTGCTTCAGGGAGAAGAACTGTCTCCGGATCAAGAGGAATATGTAGAAAAAATCTTATTTAACACCCAAAGACTTTCTGGATTGGTTGGTAATATTTTGCTGTTATCCAAGTTAGAGAATCAGAACATACCAATGAAAAAAACAGAATATCGTTTGGATGAACAGATCCGTCAGGCATTTCTTTCCCTGGAGACAAAATGGACAGAAAAAGAAATTGGTTTCCAGGTAGAGCTGGAGGAAGTTAAATATACTGGGAATGAAGGACTTTTTATGCATATATGGATGAATCTTTTAGATAATGCGATTAAGTTCAGTCCTGCAAAGGGGACAATTATGATGTTTCTGAAGCAGGAAAAGGATTCTGTAATGTTTATTCTGGAAGATGAAGGACCGGGAATAGAAGATGATGTGAAAACCAGAATATTTGACAAGTTCTATCAGGCAGACGGTTCTCACAAAGCAGAAGGAAATGGTCTCGGCCTTGCACTTGTGAAACGGATCGTAGATAGTGCTGGCGGGACGATCAAGGCAGAAAACCGGGAATATGGTGGATGCAGATTTGTTGTAGAGCTTCCAATACAGAAAGATGAGGCCATATAAGTTTAAAAAAAACAGATAGAGGAGGAATTACATGACATTTTATCAGGAGTTGCAGTTAAATCAGGCAGGTTCTAAAAATCTGTTGAAAAAGAGTGAAACACTAAAAGAAAAATTATATCATATGTGGGTATATCTGGTGAAGATAGCTGTTACAATGGCATTTTGTTTTTTATTTGTTACTATTTTCAGTATCTTATTTGGAAATGAGAATAGTATTGTGGGTGTAGTAGTTTTATTATGCCTTATGGTATTTCGGAATGCGGATCTGGGGATCCACACCGGACAATCTACGATGCTTTTGGCTTTGTTCTTTGTAATTATGACCGTATGTCCGCATTTAGCAAACCAGCTTTCACCGGTACTTGGAATGCTGTTAAACATTGCTGCACTGGCAGTGTTGATTCTGTTCGGATGCCATAATCCATTCATGTTTAATCAATCTACATTGGTTCTTGGGTATCTGCTGCTATATGGTTATGATGTTACGGGAAAAAGCTATCAGGTGCGATTAGTCGGAATGGCTTTAGGTGCAGCACTTACCTGCTTCGTATTTTATCGAAATCATAAAAACAGAACGTATAAAAGAAATTTGAATGATTTGGTACAGGAATTTGATATATCTTCTTCCAGAACAAAGTGGCAGTTATGTCAGATCATATGCGTACCGGCAGTACTCTGCATTGCGGAACTCTGCAATATGCCACGGGCAATGTGGGCTGGAATTGCGGCAATGTCAGCAATCTTACCATTTATGGAGGACATGCAATACAGAGTCCGCAAAAGGATTGTCGGAAATATTGCAGGTGTAATATGCTTTATAGTACTATATTTTCTGCTTCCGTCATCCATCTATGCATACATAGGAATCCTTGGCGGAATTGGTGTAGGACTTTCTGCAAAATATGGCTGGCAGGCAGTATTTAACACATTTGGTGCTTTGGCCATTGCTACAGAGAGTTATGGACTAAAAGGAGCAGTTGGTCTTAGAGTGATTCAGAATGTTTTTGGCGTTGTATTTGCATTAATATTTTGTTCTATGTTTTATTGGCTTATGTCGAAAAAAGGAAACAGTGGTAACCGTAGATGCAGAATAACGTGGGATGGAAAGAAAAAGGGTTAATCCGGAAATGGCAGCTTTGCTGACGAGTCTGGCGAAGAGTATGAAGATGTAAGGGAAAATTTAAGATCTGTTGGCTTTGGGAAGAATCCTAAGGGTGACAGATCTTTTTTTATACCTGCCTATCTTCCTTCATTTTAACACAAAGGTAATCTTCGTATTTAAGAAAGTCCAGGAAAAGAAGAAGGAACAGGAAGCGGCAAAGCCTGACCCAGATGCTGATTATGTGGACGATGACGAGGACTATGGGTACGATCCGGAGTTTGAGAACGATGATGCAGATAGCTCCGTCGATGAAGATGATAATGAACCTGTGTAAACAGGATAGGCTTGATGCCTGGGGCAGCCTTTACATAATTTCCACTTTCAAAAAATAAAAAATTTTATGTTTTTGAAAGCGACATCTTGCATATACTATTAGCAGACAGTATAATAAGTACAGTGAAGCGGTTTCGAGAAATGAAAAAATTTCAATTTTTGAAAGCGGGTGACGATATGAAAACAATCACGAGAGCAAAATATCTCAATAGAATCATTGAACTGAATGACACTCCTGACATCAAGATCATCACGGGCATTCGTCGCTCCGGTAAGTCCAAGCTGATGCAGGCGTATATTGAGTATCTGAAAAGCCATTTTGAAAACATCAATATTATCTTCATTGACTTCATGGATTTGGCGTATGAGGAAATCAAGGAATACCATGCCTTACACGCCTATGTGGAAGAACATTATCAGGAAGGTAAAACGAACTACCTGTTTGTAGACGAGGTGCAGATGTGCCCCAAGTTTGAGTTGGCAATCAATAGCCTGTACTCTAAGGGAAAATACGACATCTATGTAACAGGCTCTAATGCTTTCCTGTTGAGTGCAGATCTGGCAACTCTGTTTACCGGACGCTATATTGAAATTCATGTGTTTCCTTTCAGCTTCCAGGAATATTGCCAATATTATGATGATGTTAGTGATAAAGATAACCTCTTTGATGATTACGCTATCAAGGGCGGTTTAGCAGGTTCTTACGCTTACAGAACCGAAAAAGACAGAACAAACTATATCAAAGAGGTCTACGAAACGATTGTTACAAGGGATTTGGTGCAGAAATATGCGCTCCCGGACACTTTGGTTTTACAGCGTTTGAGCGAGTTCCTTATGGATAATATCAGCAACCTGACTTCTCCTAATAAGGTCAGTCAGCTGCTGACAGCAAATGAGACTCCGACCAATCATGTAACCGTCGGCAAGTACATTAAGTATTTGTGCAATGCTTTTGTATTTTATGATATTAAGAGATACGACATCCGAGGCAAGAAATACCTTGAAAGCTCTGAAAAGTTCTATTTGTGTGACAGCGGTATTCGATATGCAATACTGGGAAGCAGAAATATGGATTACGGCAGAGTATATGAAAACATCGTTTGCATCGAACTTCTTCGCCGTGGATACGATGTCTATGTCGGCAAGCTCTATCAAAAGGAGATCGACTTTGTTGCTCAGAGAGGCAGCGAGAAGATTTATATTCAGGTCAGTGACAACATTTCCGGGCAGGAAACATTTGAGAGAGAATGCTCTCCTCTGCTTCAGATCCGAGATGCTTATCCGAAAATGATTATTGCCAGAACCAAACATCCAAAATATAGTTATGAAGGAATCGAAATCCATGATATAGCCGATTGGTTGCTACAAGAATAAGCAGGGCGAAATATCTCCGTCATTCTCTTTTGAAATGATGGAGATATTTTTATTATGGCGGAGATTACAGAAAATTGTATCAGGCTGCAAAAATCCTTCCGGAACTTTTAAATCAGATGACAAATAGCACCACGGATGACGCTATTCTTGACGCTGATGGCGCTAATCATGGCGCTGATAATATGGAAGGCAGCTTCGTTATCTATCCCTATCAAGAATATAAATCACGAGAAATGCAGATTATATAAGACACGATAGATGCGATAGGAGGAGTGAACAATGGACCAGAAAATGTTTTGTTATCAATGTCAGGAAACGACCGGATGCAAGGGCTGTACGGTGGTCGGTGTCTGCGGTAAGCAGCCGGATGTGGCGGCAATGCAGGATTTGCTTGTGTGGGTGACGAAGGGTATCAGCGCGGTGACGACACGGCTTCGCGAGGAGGGACGTGCGGTGGCAGATGAGGTCAACCATCTGGTTACCGAAAATCTGTTTACGACGATCACGAATGCCAATTTTGATAAGGCGGCGATTGAAAAAAGAATTGAAAAGACGCTGGAAATGAAGACGGCACTGTGGGAGCAGCTGGAACGTCGGGACAATCTGCCGGAGGCGGCTGGCTGGACAGGTGAGCCGTCTGAATTTATAAAAAAAGCGTCGGAAGCGGGCGTTCTGATCGGGCAGAACGAGGATATTATTTCCCTTCGCAGCTTGATTACGTATGGCTTGAAAGGTTTGTCTGCCTATACCCGGCATGCGAATGTCCTGCTGCAGGAGGACCGGGAGGTGGATGCATTTTTACAGCGGGCGCTTGCGGCGACGCTGGATGACGGTCTGAGTGTGGATGATTTGATTCACCTGACGCTGGAAACTGGCGAATATGGTGTCCGGGGAATGGCGCTTTTGGATCGGGCAAACACCGAGACTTATGGAAATCCGGAGATTACTACGGTTGATATCGGTGTCGGAAGTAATCCGGGCATTCTTGTTTCGGGACATGATCTGCGCGATATGGAAATGCTTCTGGAGCAGACGCAGGGAACCGGCGTCGATGTATATACGCACTCGGAGATGCTTCCGGCGCAGTATTATCCGGCATTTAAGAAATATCCGAATTTTAAGGGTAATTACGGCAATGCATGGTGGCGTCAGAAGGAGGAATTTGAGATGTTCAATGGACCGATCCTGATGACGACGAACTGCATCGTGCCGCCGAAGGATAGCTACAAGGATCGTCTCTACACAACCGGTGCGGCGGGATATCCGGGCTGCACGTATATCAACGGTGGAATCGGAGGAAAGAAGGATTTTTCAGTGATCATCCAGCATGCGAAGCGCTGTGAGCCGCCGACCGGGATTGAGCAAGGGCAGATTGTCGGCGGCTTCGCCCATGCACAGGTGCTGGCGCTGGCAGATAAGGTAGTGGATGCGGTTAAATCGGGAAAAATCCGAAAGTTTGTCGTCATGGCGGGGTGTGATGGGCGGGCTAAGAGCCGCACTTACTACACCGATTTTGCAAAGGCGCTGCCGGAGGACACGGTAATTCTGACGGCTGGCTGTGCGAAATACCGCTACAATAAGCTGAATCTGGGCGATATTGAAGGAATTCCGCGTGTCCTGGATGCGGGGCAGTGCAATGATTCATATTCCCTGGCGGTCATTGCGATGAAGCTGCAGGAGATTTTTGGGCTGGATGACATCAACGACCTGCCGATTATTTACAACATTGCCTGGTATGAGCAGAAGGCGGTCATTGTTCTTCTGGCGCTTCTCTCACTCGGTATCAAGAATATCCATCTTGGACCGACGCTTCCGGCATTTTTAAGTCCGAACGTGGTAAATGTATTGGTGGAAAAGTTTGGAATCACGGGAATTGACAGCGTGGAGAGCGATGTGGAATTATTTTTCGGGGAGAAGTGATAAATACAGGACGGAACTGGATAAGAGGGAATCGAACAAAGCCGGAATCTGGGGCTAAAGCGGAGATGGATTTGCAAAAAGCCTGTGCTGGTTTTACAAAAGCGGTCGGAACGATCTTGAAAACGGCAGTTAGTGAAATAGGGGGCGGTTCTCTGGCAAATGCAGGGAACTGCCTTTTTGTGTAATAGGAAATTCCTTGGAATTCCCTATTACACAAAAAGGCACTAACGTGCCAATGATGCGCATTCTTTTTTATTTATAGAAATATTGATATGGAAAATGAAAGTGTGATATGATGGGAAAGATGAATGAGTTCTAAAATATAAAAGAAATTGATACGGCAGATCAATCGATAGAGGATACGGGAGGAAAACAGCCATGTCACTGGAAAAAGCAGAAAGTTACTTAAAGGAAGCCGGATTTTTGGATCATGTTATTGAGTTAAAAGAGTCCACAGCGACGGTTGCGCTGGCAGCGGAGGCATTAGGCGTGGAGCCGGGGATGATTGCGAAAACGATGTCCTTTTTGCAGGGAGAACAGCCGGTATTGATTTTGACAGAAGGTACTGCGAAAGTGGATAACCGGAAATATAAAGATACGTTTCACGTGAAAGCAAAGATGATCCCGTTTGAGCAGGTGGAGGAGGTTACCGGTCATGCGCCGGGTGGGGTCTGCCCGTTTGGTATCAAGGATGGAATTGAAGTGTATCTGGATGAGAGCCTGAAGCGTTTTGAGATGGTTTATCCAGCAGCGGGAGACGACCACAGCGCGGTACGTCTCACGATCCCGGAGTTGGAAGAAGTGTCCGGAGCGAAAGGCTGGGTGGATGTCTGCAGGGAGCCGGAGGATCAGCAGCACGAGTAGGTGTGGGAGATTTTAGGAGAATTCATATGAGAGATGTGAAAGCAACGGGGAGAAGCAGGGGAGAAAATGAAAACGGCGGAATCAGGGTGGGTTCCAGATTGGGAAAGAAAGGTCGCCTGTGCCGGAAAACGTTCGTCCGTCTGCTTTGCCTGACAGCAGCCATGATGGTTCTTGGATCTTTTACCGCCTTTGCCAGAGCGGGAGGTGCTTCTGGCGGCGGAGGCGGCGGAGGTGGTTCTTCCCATCATCATACAAGCAGCAGCCGGGGACAAGGCGGACGAGCGGGTGCGTTTCAGGCGCTTTTGCTTACGGGAACCTTTGTGATTCTGGGAAGTGCCGGAACCATTACATACCTGCACCGGGCAAAAAAGAAACAGGCAGCAGCCCGTGAAAAATTGAAAGAATTTTCCATTGGAGAAGATCATTGGGATCGGAGTGAGATACAGGAGCGGGTGCGGGAATCATATTACCGGATTCAGGAATGCTGGCGGGATCGTGATCTGGAAAAAGGGCACCCTTACCTGAGCCAGAAGATGCAGCAGGAGTTTCAGACGAAATTTGAGTGGAGCAGGATGCGCCATGAGGTGTTTGTCATGGAAGGGATCCAGCTTCTGGATGCGATTTTGGTGGAAGCGGAGAATGAGGACGGCGACGACCGCGACTATATCTGGTATTTGATCCATGGAAAGATGATCGACTATGTGTATCACGAAGAAACAGGAGAACTTTTGAAGGGCTCCCGGAAAATGGAAGATTTCTTCGAATATTGGAGGTTTGTTCTGGAAGATGGAAACTGGGTGCTGGATGAGATCTGCCAGAAGGAAGAAGTGGATAATGGGCGGAAGTTGTGCTGAGAGGTGCTTTGAGTTGAGTGCTCGAAACACGGCAGCTGCGGATGCTGTCCGGTAGAGATGCTTGAAGAGGAAAAGTATAGAACCTAAAAGTGAATGGAGCAAGGAAAGCGGAGCAGCAGGAAGAGTGAGGATACTTTAGCTGCGGCGCAGAAATGCCAGAATTGCGCGCAGATAAGGCGTCGGTGTCCGGAATATGGAAGTATGCCGTCCCCCGGTCATTAAAAGAAGCCGACTGGTTGGAATCTGCCTTGCTAACCAGCGGGAGTGTGAGGGCTTAATGAGATCCCGGGTTCCGGCGATCAGCAGCACAGGAACGGAGATGGTTTGCAATTTCCGGGCACTTAAACGGGGCGAGTGAAGTAAAAGAGAAGTCAGATTTCGACGGCGGAGGACGCGGTGCGTCAGCCGGGTAAGAAAGTCAGGCTTCTTTTTTTGTTCTGCCGGAATCCGGGGGAAAATTGAGCCGAAATGACCTTGCCTTTCTTTGTCGGCACAAACTGCGGATGTGGCGGAAACAGAGAAATTCTTCTGAAATGGCAGGGAAACTTTCGGGGTGGACAGTGCAGAGACCACAGAGGACCCGGAGGACGCAGAGGCAGAAGAGAAGCTGCATTTTAAAACAGGCAGCAGGAGATTCCCCAGGAGATTTAAAATGCTGTGCAGCATTTGGGCGGCAAGGTGCAGCGGCGTGAGCAGCCCGTCCGGTGAGGCGTTGGCGCTGATACAGATGAGCGTTTTCAGCCGCTCCGGGTATTTGCATGCGATCTCCAGCCCGATATTGGCACCATCGCTGAATCCCAGCAGATGGACGGAGGAAAGATGTAAGTGGTTAAGCAGGGCGATAACGTCGTCTGCCATATCCTCTGTAGAGAACCCGTGGAGCGCTGTGTGGACAGACAGCCGGGAACGCCCATGTCCCCGGCTGTCCATCAGAATCACCTGAAAATCGGGCAGAAACGTGCGCAGAAATGGGTAAAAGACGGCAAGGGACTGGCTGTTTCCATGCAGGATAAGGAGCGGTGTGCCGCTGCCGTACTGTTCATAGTAGATTTCTGCGCCGGAGGTGGTAAGATAACCGGAATGTTTCATCATAAGAGCGCCTCTTTTCTGGTAAAAAAATGAAATTTATCAGGCTGCATCCAGCATGATAAAAGCTAAGTTTAGTCTGCCTTTTTATCTGCATCTGTCTGCTTTCTTGTGTCGGGCTGCTTCGTGCTGGAAGAAGCAGTCCAACTTACCTGGCGAGATGGTTTACTTTGATGTGTCGGGGAAGTCCTCTTGTTTCTCAGTCGCTGCGCCCATCCTTTTACCAGATCCTCCGCTGCCTCGCGGATCTGATGCGGATTCTGAATCGTCACAAGGGCATAAAACATGTCTGGTGTTGGAATCTTCGGCAGGTAAATATAATAAGAAGGAACCCATTCGGTCGGGCTGTATTTTTCCTTGGCACGGTAGAGATCGCGGAATCCATAACAGTCATTCAGGTGGTTGTAAGCGAAGCAGAGCAGCTTTTCGACCGGATTAGAGCTGTCATTTTCCAAGCCAGCGAGCGGGGCAACACCGAGGCTGCCATACTCAATGCCCTCGTCTTTGAAAACCTGAAATGCGTCGTAAAGAATCGTCTCCATCACGCCGCTCGGTGCGCCGGTTCCGTGGCGGGTGACGTCCGCCATGTAGCCTCTTTTGCCGAGAAATGGGACAAACACGATGAATGCCACGATTTTTCCGTCGGCGTCGGTGGCGTAGAAATAACGCTTGTCCATCGGATTTTCCAGCCCGACAGTTCCCATAACGAAAGTCAGCATCGAACTCTTTTTCTGTTGCAGCCATTCGTTCGTGATGCGGTTCAGATCTGCCTCAATCTGTGCATCCCGCTGTTTCAGCGGGCAGTATTCATGGACGACGACCCCGGCTTTCCGGGCGTGGTTGATGTTCATACGCATCTTGGCGCCTTTCTTGCCAGAGATTTCATAGTCCGCAAGGTGGAAACGGGCTTCCTCCCCGTTTTTGACCCATCCAAAGCCCTGCTTTTTATATTCTTCCAGAAAATGGTCAGTGACGCTGATAAAAAACAAGTTGTGAGCGCTGCGCTGGCAAAATTCTTTAAATTCTGCCAGGAGAACCGGAAAATCGCTATCCGCGCAGATGGGATCGCCGTTGATGACGATGGTGCTGCCGACGACTCCGTAGGGGATGACGCCGTCTACCTTCTGACCGAAATATAGGAGCTTGTCATCCTCCAGCGTCAGGTAGGCGCTGGGATTCTGGCTGTACAGGTTGACGAGGGTGCGGGCATGCATCAAATCCGAAGCATGGCTGACTGGATGCAGCAGCCATGGGCGGACCGCATACAGAATGGAGGCGAGGATGCAGCCCCAGCTGAACCAGAATGTAACCAGTTCGACTACATGTGTTTCACGTGAAACATTGCTCGGATTTCCCATGCCGAAAATCATGGCAGTTCCCTGAATGAGACTATCCATCAGCGAGTCAAGAGAGGTTTCTCCCAGCGGTTTTACCGAAAAATGATAGCTGATACCGGCATTGACGATGATGCCTGCCAGTGCCAGCAGCAGAAACAGGAGAGAGCGTCCGAGGCTGCGCCGGTCAGACGGGCAGCAGAAGTCCTTCCGAAAACACAGGAGAAGCAGAAATAATACGGCTTCTGCCAGGTGGAACGGAAGATACAAAGGCGAAGAAAGTGCTGTCAGCCCGCGTAAAAAGCTTAAAAACAGCAGGATAACAGCAATGTTCCAGGCGGCGCGCTTCCGTTTCCAAAGCTGGAAGGTCAGGATGAAGAGCACGACAGAAAAAGCACGCTGTACCATGTGACCCATTTCCAGAAGGATACCGACGCGGTTTGCCAGTCCCAGCCCTGGCAGGAAGCTGAGAATAAAAAGTACAAGGGAAAGAACGCCAAGTGCGCCGATCAAGGTGTTTTCCAGTTGGATTCGTGAGTTCTGTTTCATATTATAATGTCCTCCGTGTCAGTCTTGTACAGATATAATCTGTAAGGTGCTATGAAACGGGCATAAGCGCACAGGCGGCTTATGCTTGCCCTTGTTATAGTACGGAAAAACAGGGATGTCAAGATAAGATTTTGCATGGAAATAGGAGTGGAGAAATTCCGTTACTGTTTACGGGTAGGCACTTTTGGAACCGAAGGTGCCGTAAGAAAACATGGTGGCAGCAGGAATTCTTTGTGATAGAGGCAAAGGCACAGGGGTATTATGCAGACAGAAAAGGAACGGTTCAAAATGGAGAAAAGAAGCAGTTTGTTGGATGATTGACAAGCGAGGAACGCAGTTTCTATGGAAATCAAAGTAATAAAATGTAAAATTTTTGAAAAATACACAAATATATCAAAAGTGAATAGTTAAAACAGTTGAAATCCACCAGAATGCGTGCTATAATCTGGGTATAGGGTGGTTAAAAAATTAACAGGAGGTAGTATCAATATGGCTAGATTTACATTACCGAGGGATCTCTATCATGGAGAAGGATCTTTAGCGGAACTGAAAAATCTGAAAGGCAAAAAGGCAGTCGTTGTCGTTGGCGGTGGTTCCATGAAACGCTTCGGTTTCCTTCAGAAAGTAGAAGATTATCTGAAAGAAGCTGGCATGGAAGTGGCTCTGTTTGAGGGAGTAGAGCCAGATCCGAGCGTTGAGACCGTTATGAAGGGCGCAAAGCTTATGCAGGAATTTGGTCCGGACTGGATCGTAGCGATCGGCGGTGGTTCTCCAATTGATGCAGCGAAAGCGATGTGGGCATTCTACGAGTATCCAGATACCAAGTTTGAGGATCTGATCACTCCGTTCAATTTCCCGACACTGCGTACAAAAGCAAAATTCTGCGCGATTCCGTCTACTTCTGGTACAGCAACTGAGGTTACGGCATTCAGCGTTATTACCGATTATCATAAGGGTATCAAATATCCGTTAGCAGATTTCAATATCACACCAGATGTAGCGATCGTGGATCCGGAGCTGGCTGAGACCATGCCGCAGAAGCTGACCGCAAACACCGGTATGGATGCGATGACCCATGCGATCGAGGCGTATGTATCCACACTTCATTGTGATTACACCGACCCGCTGGCACTTCACGCAATCAAGATGATTCATACCTATCTGGTTAAATCTTACAATGGCGACAAAGAAGCGAGAGCACGTATGCACAACGCACAATGCCTGGCAGGTATGGCATTCTCCAATGCACTGCTTGGTATCGTCCATTCCATGGCACACAAGACAGGTGCAGCTTACTCCGGCGGACATATCGTTCACGGTGCAGCGAATGCGATGTATCTTCCGAAGGTTATTAAATTTAACTCCAAGGAACCGGAGGCAGCTTCCCGTTATGCAGATATCGCGAAGTTCATCGGTTTACAGGGAGACAGCGACGAGGCTCTGGTTGACGCTCTGATCGCTGAGATCAAAGAGATGAACAAGCAGTTAAATATCGCTCCGAGCATTAAGCTCTATGAGGGCGGAATCATTGACGAGAAAGAATTCAATGATAAACTGGCAACCGTAGCAGAGCTGGCAGTTGGCGATGCATGTACCGGTTCCAACCCGCGTTCGATCAATCCGGAGCAGATGGCGAAACTTCTGACCTGCTGCTTCTATGATACAGAGGTTGATTTCTAATTTAAGAAGCTTCTGAATTTAGAATGCAAAATTAGAATGTAAAACATCGTGTTTCGATGTTGGAAGCGGTTCTGAAAAGAATCAAATATGTAAAATAAAAAGCCATCCGGCTAAAAACTGGATGGCTTTTATCGTTGTGTTTTTTTGTTATCTGGTGTTTTGCATTTTTGGTGATTGGCGCGTTTGTGTCCTATGCGTTTTCTGCGTGGCTGTTTTTCTCAACGTTTTCTCCGTCTGCCATTGCGTCATGCTGTCCGGTCAGCTGTGCCAGAAGTGCTTTCGCTTCCTCCGTACAGCGGAGAATCTGTGCCTGGTCCGGCAGCTCGATGTCGTGGATCAGGACATTCCGCAGCTTGCGGAGCTGGACAATCTGGTTGATCATTTCTTTGTCAAAGAGATCCATCCGCTTGAGTGTATTGATATTGAAGGCACCGCGGGAACGCGTCGAGGTGCGCCGCGCAGTCTTGTTGAGCAGGCGCTCTAATGGTACCCACTCCTCGAGGAACTGGTTGACTGCCTGCAGGGTTTCCGGTGAGGCGGTCTCCGGTTCCGTCCGCAGCTCCTGGTAGCACTGGTAGCGCTTTTCATTGCCGGAGATAATCTGATCGATGATCTGCTGGGAAATGGTGCGCCGATCCTTTTCAAATTTGACAGACCGCAGAATCGGGGTAATATCTTTGAGACCGGTGAGCTGTAAGCGCTGCAAAAGCCGGTAGAGCAGGGCAATATTTCCCATTCGAAGCTCGATGTCCTCGGTTTTGAGATGGCTGCTCAGGAAGTTATAGAGATAGGACGCCAGCTCGTACTGGCTTCCAAACGCGGCATTGCGGCTGCGGAGCCGCTCATTTCCGGCTGCCTGTAGGCGCTCCAGCGCGATCTCACCGGCAAGGACCAGACCATTTAACTCATCTAAGATCGACAGCTCTTCCTCAGATAAAGTTCCCTGCATCGGCTTGTAAATCAGGTCGTGTTCAACCTCAGACCACGCGTGCATGATCAGGGATGCCACCTGGATCTCGATGCGCGCCGCTCCGTATTTTCTTTGTGATTCATTTAAAATTTCATCGCGCATCCGCGCGCGGTAATGGTTCGCCCAATAGCCGGAAAACCGTTTGTGGTAAGTCGGGGGTTTCGACTGTTCTGGGAACTGTTTAAATTCCAGGATATTGAAAAGCTCCGAGATGATCGCATCTACCTTGCCGCGATCACCGGGGAAATACAGGGAGACGCGCACGCCGGACAGATCGGCAATGTCGTTGTAGATTTCCTCGAGTGTCTGGTATGGTTCTTCACGTCTGGAATTGCGCCGCTGCACTTTTGTGCGGAGTCTGGCGGGATTCTTGGCGCGAGAGGTCACGATCGCCCGGATACCGGCATTTTGCAGGGCAAGCTGGAGTTTCTCTGCCGCGAGCCGGCCGGCTGCGTCGTAGAACGTCCATTTCATCTTGTATGTATCGATAAATTGTTGTATTAAATCCATAAGCAGCCCCTCCCAAGGTGCATAATAAAGCTTAGAAGAAAGCATTCTGATAAAAGAAATGCTTCTTCTTTCTATCATGAAGTATAGCAAAGATGGAAGCACTCTGCCAGTGGTTCTATGTAAAAAATATGTTACTGTACACGCATACGTGTCCAGTAACGGAATTTGCCGTGGCTTCGCATTTAAATACGGCAAATTCCTGCTGCCACCACGTTTTCTTACGGCACTTTCGGTTCCAAAAGTGCCTACCCGTGTATAGTAACAAAAATATTACTGTCCCCACATGTGTGCCCGGTAACCTAATATGGACTTATACACAGATTTGTGGTAAAGTTATGGACAGTGACAACGTGAAGAAAGAAAAGTAAGAGGTAACGCAGAGAAAACGGAACCGTTACAAAGAGACGAGAATTATGGGACAGTTTATAGTATTGGATCTGGAATGGAACCAGAGTCCGGCGGGCAAGGAAGGCTCGATGAACCGGCTTCCATTTGAGATTATTGAGATAGGCGCGGTAAAATTAAATAAAAATCTTCAAATCATTTCGGAATTTCGCCGTCTGATCCGCCCGCGGGTGTACCGGCAGATGCATTATAAGATATCAGAAGTGACGCATATGTCGATCGAGCAGCTTGACACAGAAGGCGAGGATTTTGTGCGTGCGATGACCGAATTTTTAGAATGGTGCGGGGATGATTACCGGTTCTGTACGTGGGGCTCGATGGATCTGACCGAATTGCAGCGGAATATGGTATATCACGGGATGGAGCTGCAGTTTCCATCGCCGCTTCTCTATTATGATTTGCAGAAAATCTATGCCCTGATCCACGGCACCAAACAAAAGGAGTCGTTAGATACCGTGGTAGAGGAATTGCACCTCACGGAAGATCGCCCGTTCCACCGGGCGCTGGATGATGCGTACTACACGGGGCGTGTCATGAGTGAGATGGACTTTTACAGCATGATGGAGTATGTTTCAGTGGATTATTACCAGCCGCCGCTGACGGAGGAGGAAGAGATCTACCTGGAATTTCCAGAATATGCGAAATTTGTGTCGCGTGAGCATGAGACGAAGGAAGAGATTTTGGAGGAACGGCGTGTGGCGGAGATGGTTTGTTACAAATGCCGCCGGACCTTGCGGAAAAAGATCCGCTGGTTTTCCTCAAACCAGAAATTTTACTTCTGTCTGGCGGTCTGCCCGGAGCACGGTTATATGAAGGGAAAGATCCGGATGAAGAAGTCGGAGGACGGCTCGTTCTTTGCTGTTAAGACGACGAAGCTGGTCGGTGAAGAGGGAGCGGCCTACGTGGAGCAGAAGAAGGAGGAAACGAAGAAGAAGCGCGCGGAACGCAACAAGGCGAAGAAGTCTGGAAAGGCGGCAGAAACAGCCGAGTAGGGTGAAGGCAGCCGGGCGGATGGAGCGTATGAAATAGGAATTAGAGAAAAGAAAAAATTCATAGAAAAGAGTTACTGGATATGGAAATGTTTCTCCTGCCTGTTTAGAGTAAGGTAAAAGAAGAGAATTTCCACATCTGGTAACTCTTTTTGTGTCAGTTATGGGATTTTATGCGATCGTTTCTTTCTTTTTTTCGCCAGCGCCGTTCGGCGGTCCTGCATCATCAGGTCGAAATCTGCTTCGGACATTCCGCTGTCGCGCAGACGTTCCGCGCGCCGTCTGCGGCGTTCTGCGAGGGCGTCCTCCTCCTGGCGGCGCTGCATCTGGAGAAAACGGATGCCGGCGGTGACCGCGCCGATCACGACAAGAATGGCGGTCAGTGCAGCGATGAATGCCGGTGGAACGCGGACGGAAATATGAAACAGCTGTCCAAAGGATTTACCGGTGGAACTATTTTCCTGATTAGCAGCCGATTCGGGCGGATTGGAGAGCGGCAAGGCCTCCGAGGAGCCGTTTGAAAGGGCAGTGTCGGAGCTGTCCTGCGCGGTAGCTGTTGCCGCCTGGGATACAAGCTTTTCGGGAATATCTGCCGCTGTCTGGCTGCTGTCGGTGAGGGTCAGATATGCCTGGCCAACCTTGTGATCGCCGAGCGAATAAGTGACACAGGCGATCGTGCCGTCCGGTGCGCCAGCCGGGATCTCATAGTCGAAGGAGGTCGTTGTCTCCGAGAAATCCGCTGTTTTTGGAAGTACCACGCGGCTATCTGGGTCGATGGACAGGGATTCGCCCCCGGCGGTAGATACATCTGCAATTTTCAAATCTTTTCCGATATTTGAAAAAGTTTGATCATAATCTGCAATTTTGACCGACTGGAAATTGTTAAATCCAAAGTCGAGCAGCCGGCTGGTATCCTCATACTGCGTGTTGTTGCTGTGCAGGATGACGGTAATCAGTGTCGTATCGCCCTGTCTGGCACCATTGACCAGTGTGTTGAGGGCGATGGAGGTATAACCGGTTTTGCCGCCGAGGACGTCCGGACGGTAGTACTGCGGCCAGTTCTTTTTGACCAGCTTATTGCCCGGGGAGATGCCCTGTCCCTCGGGATTTTTCTGGTTCGGCGGCAGTTTATAGTAGGTTGTCTCGACGATCTTGGCAAACGTAGGATTTTCAAATGCCGCCCGCGTGATGAGCGCCATGTCGTAGGCGCTGACATAGTGTTCCTCGTTATTCAAACCGCTCGGATTTGCAAAATGCGAATCCTGGCACCCAAGCTCGGCGGCTTTTTCATTCATCAAAACAGCAAATGCATCAGCGGAGCCAGCTACGTGCTCGGCGAGTGCGTTGGCAGCCTCATTGGCTGATTTTAAAAGCAGGGCGTAGAGGCAGTCCTTGACGCTGGCAGTATCGCCTGTATCGTATCCGGCGCTGCTGCTGTTGGATTCCACGTTGTAGACCGCGCTCTCGGAAAAGGTGACTGTCTCATCGAGGGAACAGTGCTCCAGAACGATGAGGGAGGTCAGAACCTTCGTGATACTGGCAGGAGAGTAGGTTTCATGGATATTTTTTCCATATAAAACGACTCCGGTGTTGGCGTCCATGACGATCCCGGCATCGGAGTCAATGGAAATGTCCGCTGGCCAGTCGGTGGAGGCAAGCGCCTGCATCGGGGCGGCGAGCAGGGACAGCAAAAGTGTACCAATTAAAAACAAGGACAACTTGCTGCCTGTGCTGCCAGCTATTTTCGTCTTCAAATCCGGGGCAGCCGGGTGGCTGGAATTACCTGGAGAGCTGCCGCCTCCGGAATTTCCGGAATTTTCTGCTCCTGATTTGCCCCTGCGGTGTTCCCGCAGGATACATGCAAGGCAGAGAAGAAACAGGGCGCCGGTCATCAGGCAGAAGGTGATGCCGATCCGGGCGGCGGTGTCCATGAAAAATGGTTCCGGCACGATGTTGATCAGAAGATCGGTCCGCGGATCGAGCTGCCAGAGATCATTGGTAAAGAAGATTTTGTGGAAAATAATAAAATATTTCGTAAAATCAGTGGAAATGATCCCGGCAAGCAGGGCGGTCACGCCCAGAAATAAAACCGTCCCGGCGCAGAGCATCCGTGGCAGCAGGTGTTTTAACGGAACCTTGAAAAGTGCCAGCAGTGCAACCGATGCCGCTGCCAGAAACAGGCAGAGGCGGCGCAGCGCCAGTCCTCCGAGAAAGAGGTTGCGGACATCCGCCATGTGCGCCTTCTCCCTGGCGTTGAAAAATTCGCGCGGCGTCCCGTCTACGACGGTGTCAATGTTCAGATCGTCGCGGCTGCCGCGCAGATATGCCATCATCTCGTCCGTCACGTAAAGCAGGTCGTCCATCTCCATATGGACATCATCGGCAACCTGGTAGCGGGTATATTCATTTTCATAATAATGCGGCGTCCAGTAGGCGACGGCTTCCACCGAGGTAATCAGAAACACGATCATCAGACTGAAAGCACAGATAAGCCCCAGAAGCCAGCTTAAATATGTTTTTTTCTGTGTCATATAAAACCTTTCGCGGCTGTCAGGTTGTGGTACAGCTGCAGCCTTTCATTTTATGTGATAAATTTGTAAAGAGGTCGTTTGTTCTATTTTCCTTGAAACGGCTCTGTATGTTAAAGTTTCCGTTTCGTTATCCAGTATAACAGTTTCGGGGAAGCATGAAAAGGCGCGAAATGGAAAAATATGTGAAATTTTTGTTACTGTTTACGGGTAGGCACTTTTGGAAGCGAAAGTGCCGTAAGAAAACATGGTGGCAGCAGGAGTTTGCCGTATTTGAATGCGAAGCCACGGCAAATTTCGTTACTGGGCACGATGCGTGAACAGTAATAAATTTTTCGAAAGAATGGCGGGAGGGTGGAATAGGGGCTTGCCAGCTGGCGGGGGATTCCTGTATACTGGGGGAAGATGTTATAATCTAGAGCAGAAAGAGAGAGGATACGAATATGATAAAGGCAGTCATCTTTGATATGGATGGGGTCATCATTGACAGTGAAGGAATTTATCTGAATTATCTGTATGAATATGCAAAAACGAAAAATCCGGAGGTGACTCTGGAGAGTCTGCACGGGACGGTGGGGACGACGAAGCAGGACTGCTGGATGGTTGTGGAGAAGGCGATCCACAATGGTCAGACCTGGCAGGAGCTGCATGACGAGTATCTGGGGCGCTGGACGGACATTTTTAATTCGATTGATTATCTCTCGATCTTCCGCCCGGAGATTCTGGATGTGATGGATCGCCTGAAAGCAGAGGGCTTCCGGCTGGCGGTCGCATCCGCGACGAATATTGAGCAGGTGGAGCGCATTTTAAAGGAAAATGGCGTGGCGTCCCGTCTGGAGCGGATGATCAGTGCGAGTACGTTCAAGCGCAGCAAGCCGGATCCGGCGGTTTACCTCTATACGGCGGAGCAGATGGGCCTGCAGCCGGAGGAGTGCCTTGTGATTGAGGATTCGACGGTCGGCATCACGGCGGGGCACTGCGCGGGAATGACAGTGGCGGCGCTCATCGATAACCGTTTTTCCTTTGACCGGAGTCTGGCGGACTATGAGTTAAATTCGCTGGAGGAGATTGTGCCGCTGGCGGAGAAAATTCGGGATTTGAAGTAAAATTTGAGTTGAGTAAATTCAGGGATTCATTGCGGAAAGTATAATTGCGAAAGTGATGAACCATTGTACAAAGAAAATGAAAAGGAACCATGTATGTCAGGGAGAAGAATCACTGCATGTATGGTTCCTTTTTTGGCTGATTACTGCGAAACCTGCCGGATAAAGTCTCTGGAAACGTAGGCTTCCTGTCCGTTGTAGCTGATTACCGCCCATTTTTCGTCGTAATCACGGAGATATTCCACATCGGTATCTGGTGCCAGAACGCCAATCCTGTCGGTGTCGGTGGATGGTTCCGGACGGACATTGACTGTGTCGGTGGTCCGGTAAACGGTCGATTCTGCGGCAACGGTCTCTGCCTCGGTTTCTGGAGCCAGCGATTCGGTGCTGACGGCTGCAGTAGAATCCGGTTTGGCATCCGTCGCAGGGCGTATCATCTTGATGATCAAAAGCAGCAGGATGATAATAATAATCAGAAGCACTGGTTTAATAATGCTTCGAAATTCAAAAGACGGACCGCCTGCATAGGCGCGCGGACGGCGTCCCCCGGAGTTGCCGGAACGTGTGCCGGCAGGTTTTCCGTTTCCAGAGCCGGCAGAGGGATGGCGGCTGTTCCCGCGAAGGCGGGAAGAAGCGGAGGTTGGAGCTGCACTTCGGGAAGCCCGGGTGGATTTTTTTGTGTCATTGTAGTCATTTGCGAAGGTGTAGACCTCCTGCGACAGAAGGTGATGCGCCTGATTGGCGTTGTAGGCGCTGTTGTCTCCCTCATGGATCGCCTTGTTGCCGATCGTGCGGATCTTGTGGTAATGTTCGCAGGTGGTCTTGCTGATTTTTCCGGCGCTGTAGAGGGCATCGATCATTTCCAGAAGGCCGGTCTCCAGAATGCCATACCGCTCGCAGAGGCATTTGACCATGTATTCAAGGGTCTGGCGGGCTTTCACCATCGCCAGGTTATAATTCTTCTGTCCGATCAGGCGCTCGGTCTCGCGAACCCCGCCGTGGATTTGTTCCCAGGTGCTCTGACCTGTGTTAGCTGTTGTTCCCATAGGCATATCCTCCTGTGTATATGATGCAGGTCCGAAACCGGCGTGCCGACGGCTGTTCCCGGACGGATCCTGACTTTTGAATGTCCGGCAAACGGGTGAAAAGACGGCAGCCATTTCGTGACCGTATGTTTGGTTTTGTTCTAAAATTATTATAATATAATCGGTTGAATTATTCATCTATAAAATGATGAAAATTGGAAAAGTTATGAAATTTGTAAGAAAAGGACACAAAGTCGGACGGATTAGAAAGGACGGCATGGAGGAGAGTGGAGGCTGTTTATGGGCAGGCATTTTTGGAACCGAAAGTGCCGCAAGAAAACGTGGGGGCAGCAGGAATTTGCCGTATTTAAATGCGAAGCCACGGCAAATTCCGTTACTGGGCACGTATGCGTGAACAGTAACACGGGGATCGTAAAATGGTGTGAAAATAGAGCACCTTTGCTTGCGAAATGGGGGCTTCAATGGTAAGATAAGGATAGATCCGGCGGGTAAGCCGGGGCGTCTCAACGGAATGATACGGTACGGAAGAAAGTCCATCCGGGACGGCGCAGATTGTAGACAGCAGGAGGAACGAAGATGAGATTACGCCATATACCGGGCGCAGAGCAGATGATAGAAGAAAACCCGCATGTGGTTCATGGGGCGAAGGAGAAGAAGGGAACCTGGCAGCAGATTTTTGGAAATGACCATCCGATCCGCATCGAGGTGGGTATGGGTAAAGGTCAGTTTATTTTGGAGCAGGCGTCCCGCAACCCGGATGTGAATTTTGTGGGTATTGAGAAATATTCGACGGTTCTTTTAAAGGCGATCCGCAAGAGAGAACAGATGGAACTGTCCAATATCTATTTCTTATGTGAGGATGCCAGAGAACTGGCAGAGATTTTTGGACCGGGGGAAGTAGAGCGGATTTATTTGAATTTTTCGGATCCGTGGCCGAAGGACCGCCATGCGAGACGGAGACTGACCTCGCCGCCATTTATGGCAGTGTACGATCAGGTTCTCCAGAAGGATGGAAGAGTCGAGTTCAAGACGGACAACCAGGATTTATTTTCCTATTCCCTGGAAGCCATCCCGGAGGCGGGCTGGCGCATCACAGAATATACCCGTGACCTGCACCACAGCGAGATGGCAGAGGGCAACGTCATGACCGAGTACGAGGCAAAGTTCTCGGCGCAGGGCAAGCCGATCTGCAAGCTGGTGGCAGTGCGGTAGGAAAATCGTTACTGGGCACGGGTAGGCACTTTTGGAACCGAAAGTGCCGTAAGAAAACGTGGTGGTAGCAGGAATTTGCCGTATTTAACGGTTATCTGAGCTGGCAGAGCCGGAATAAAGAAAATAAAAGCTGCATATATTTACTATAATATAAAGAAGGATGGCTGGATGCGCGGCGGTGCTTTTTGTGAGAAACCTGGACTCACATGAATGGTAACGAGGTGCGCAGAGCGTTTGCCAGAAGTCAGGAATGGATATTAAAAAGCAGCTTACACGGAAACTCATTCAGGCGACCAGCGATAAAGTGGAATTGAATAAACAGGCATTAAAATGGAAAAAATCGATGGAAGAGGCAGCAAAGGCACTGGGAGGCGGTAAAAAGAAGCCGTCGTAAAGAGAAACAGGGCACTTCTGTTGACTGCCTGTATGGATAGAACGAAAGGAGGAAATGAGTGATGGAAATGAAGTTTACGACCGCGAATTTTGAGGAGGAGGTACTGAAATCGGAGATTCCGGTACTGGTTGATTTTTATGCAGACTGGTGCGGTCCGTGCCAGATGATGGCGCCGGTGATCGGGCAGCTGGCGGGCGAGTATGAGGGAAAAGTGAAGATCGGAAAGCTGAATGTCGATGAGAACCCGGATATTGCAGTCCAGTATAAGGTTATGTCGATCCCGACGATGATTATTTTCCGGAATGGGGAAGTGTTCAGCAAGGAAGTCGGCGCTAGTTCAAAGAAGGAAGTGGAGAAGGCGATTGGGCGGGCGCTGTAAAAGCTGCGTCTTTGGAGTATGGCGTGGGGCAGTTTGAAAAGAGTCGCATCTTTGAAATCCGGCGTGCGGCAGCTCGAAAAAGCTGGCGCTTTTCCTCGCTGTCGGGCATTCGCCCTATAAAGAAAAAAAGAGATAACGGATGCTGCTTATGTGCAAGCACAACGCGTCATCCGCCATCTCTTTTTTTCTTTGCACGCCTCATTGCTAACGCACAAAGTGCCTGCCCCACAGCTCTCGGTCTGCGAAACAAGCACTTGATAGTGCGCCTTCAGGGACTCGAACCCTGGACAAATAGATTAAGAGTCTACTGCTCTACCAACTGAGCTAAAGGCGCTTATTTTGTTTTCTTGCGGATGCCTCATCCGTAAGACATGTGTTATTCTACTCCATCCAGAATAAAATGTCAACAGTTTTTTAAATATTTTTAAAAATATTTTAAAAAGCATTATTTTCGGTATTTTTAAAACAGATAAGGGTATGGGCGAAGGAGACTCAGAGGGTATATGGGATGCAGCCATGGGAGAAATGACGAGGTGGGTTTTGCACATGGGACGGTGGATAAGTCTGGAAAGAACGTCGTGGAAAGGGGATCACAGATTTGGGTGTTTGTAAAGGGAGAAAATGATTTTTGTGCAAAATTCTGATTCGAAAAAATATAGGGGAATCCTCTTCCATTTTTAATCTAATTGGTGTATGCTTAAATACGTCACGACGAACACACTATATATTGTGTTATGAAAGAAAACGAGTTCAATATTTTGTGTGTAATTCTAAAAATTACCTAAATACAAATCAAAAATAAAGCCAATCGTAAGACAAGTCGGAACGGAAAAGAATCCTGTCAGTGAAGGCATCCGGACATGAAAAATAGCCTGTCAGAAGAAGGCGTTGCTCTCATGAATGAGGAAATGAGAGTAAGCTGGGGGACGGGAAATGGATACAGATGGATGTTCGATGTATGCCATAAAAGTAGAAAGAGAAATCACAGAAACGGGAACCGGCGAGTCAATTTATAGATTATAGAAGACAAGTCATAAAACGGGCTTAAGGGTAAGGAGAGGGAACAGGGATGGAAGACACAGTAACAACCAATGTAATCAAACGAAATGGAGAAGAAGTACATTTTGACCGGGCGAAGATCGTAAATGCGATCACGAAAGCAAACGGCAATGTGGAGCGTATTCACCAGATGAACCCGTACCAGATTGAAGCGATTGCAGATACGATCGCCGAGCAGGTGCAGGAGATGCCGCACGCGGTGAATGTGGAAGATATCCAGGATATGGTAGAGACCAGCATTATGGAGATGCGTGGTTATGAGGTTGCACAGAAATATGTGCGCTACCGCTACCGCAGGGAGTTAAAACGCAAGTCCAACACGACCGATAACGGCATCCTGGCACTTTTGGACCATATTAATGAAGAAGTGAATCAGGAAAACTCCAACAAGAACCCGGTCATCAACTCGACCCAGCGTGACTACATGGCGGGCGAGGTCAGCAAGGACTTATCCAAGCGTGTGCTGCTGCCGGAGGAGATCGTCCGCGCGCATGAGGAAGGCATCATCCATTTCCATGATACCGACTATTTTGCACAGAAGGAGCACAACTGCGACCTGATCAATCTGGAGGATATGCTGCAGAATGGCACTGTGATCAGTGAGACGATGATCGAGAAGCCGCACAGTTTCTTTACGGCCTGCAACGTGACTACCCAGATCGTGGCGCAGGTAGCCAGCAACCAGTATGGCGGACAGTCCTTTACTCTGGCGCATCTGGCACCGTTTGTGGACATCAGCCGTCAGAAGCTGCGCAAGAACGTGATTGCAGAGCGCACCGAGTGCGGCGAGGCACTGGATGAGGATATCATCAACCGCGTGACCGAACGCCGTCTGCGCGAGGAGGTTAAGAGCGGCATCCAGACGATCCAGTACCAGCTTATCACCCTGATGACCTGTAACGGACAGGCTCCGTTTGTCACGGTATTTATGTATCTGGACGAGGTTCCGGAGGGACGGACCAGAGATGACCTTGCGATGATCATCGAGGAAGTGATGCTGCAGAGAATGCAGGGCGTCAAGAATGAAAAGGGCGTCTGGATCACACCGGCGTTCCCGAAGCTTATCTATGTGCTGGATGAGGACAATATTACGGAAGGTTCGAAATATTGGCACCTGACTGAGCTGGCAGCGAAATGTACCGCGAAACGGATGGTTCCGGACTACATTTCTGCTAAGATTATGAAAGAATTAAAGAAGGGCGAGGTTTACCCGTGCATGGGCTGCCGTTCTTTCCTGACGGTAGAGGATTCCCAGATGCTGCCGAACGGCAAGCATAAATTCTATGGACGTTTCAACCAGGGTGTTGTCACGATTAACCTGGTCGATGTGGCTTGTTCTTCGGAGGGAGATATGGACCGTTTCTGGCAGATTCTCGATGAGAGACTGGAACTGTGCCATCGTGCGCTCCGCTGCCGTCATGAGAGGCTGCTCGGCACGATCTCCGATGTGGCGCCGATTCTGTGGCAGAATGGTGCGCTTGCCCGCCTGAAAAAGGGTGAGACGATCGACAAACTCCTGTACAACGGCTATTCTACGATTTCTCTGGGATATGCAGGTCTGTATGAGATGTGTATGCGGATGTTAGGAAAATCCCACACCGATCCGGAGGCGAAGCCATTTGCACTGAAAGTTATGCAGCGTCTGAATGATAAATGCAAAGAGTGGAGAGAGGCGGAGAACATCAGCTATTCTGTATACGGCACGCCGATGGAGTCTACGACTTATAAATTTGCAAAATGCCTGCAGAAGCGCTTCGGTATCATTCCGGGCGTTACGGATAAGAACTATATCACGAACAGCTACCATGTACACGTATCCGAGAAGATTGACGCGTTCAGTAAGCTGAAATTTGAGGCAGAGTTTCAGAAGCTCTCCCCGGGCGGTGCGATCAGCTACATCGAGGTGCCGAATATGCAGACTAATATTCCGGCAGTTCTCTCTGTGATGCAGTTTATCTACAATAATATTATGTATGCGGAGCTGAACACCAAGAGTGATTTCTGTGAGAAGTGTGGCTATGACGGCGAGATCAAGATTGTTGAGGATGAGGCTGGCAAGCTGGTGTGGGAGTGCCCGAACTGCGGCAACCGCGACCAGAACAAGCTCTTTGTCGCACGCCGTACCTGCGGCTACATCGGAACCCAGTTCTGGAACCAGGGACGTACCCAGGAGATCCGCGATCGGGTGCTGCATCTGTAGGATGTGGTGAAAGCCTCCGAGAGTACATTGGTCTAGGGGAGGAAGATATGTATTACGGAACCATCAAAAAGCATGATATTGCCAACGGTCCTGGCGTGCGCGTCAGCTTGTTTGTGTCGGGCTGCCGCCATCACTGCAAGGGCTGTTTCAATGCGGAGACGTGGGATTTCCGATATGGACAGTTATATACAGAAGAGACGGAGAAAGAGATTTTAGCGGCATTGGAGCCGGGATATATACAGGGCTTTACGCTGCTCGGCGGAGAACCGTTTGAGCCAGAAAACCAGATGGAACTGGTACATTTACTCCGGAAGGTGCGCGAGACGTATCCGGAGAAGGATATCTGGTGCTACAGCGGCTATCTGTGGGATCGGGATCTGGCAGCCGGCGGCGTGGTCCATACAGAGGTGACAGACGAGATGCTGTCCTATGTGGATGTGCTGGTGGACGGAGAGTTCGTGGAAGCGGAGAAGGATCTGACCCTGCAGTTTCGCGGAAGCCGGAACCAGAGGATTCTGGAGCTTAAGAGAATAGGAAGAAAATAATAAGAATGAGATAAAAAGCTGCTGCAGATCGGAAAAAACTTTCTGATCTGCGGCAGCTTTTTGCATTACAAGGGAGGTACAGCAAGCATATACGTGCCTTTGTAATCCGGGGCAGGCTATCATAAGTGGATATTTTCTTCAAGGGGCATAAATAACCCACCTAAGCATCCGCATTTGTGGTAAGATGGACTTAATAGGGGGTATAGCTATGGAGTCTGGAATTCTGATGATTGTGATAGTGGTTATTGGTGTCTTTTATCCGGTATATACAGCCTGGATTTCTCTGGTGGCGGCACCGGTGTATCTAAAGATAGGTTTCCTGTTTGCGATGGCAGGAGCACTTCTCGTCATGAGAATCCTGCGGAAAGAAAAGCAGATAAAATGGATAGTTCTGATCGGCATTCTGGGGGCATATGCCTGGAGTCTGTATAGTTGGTATGACGAAGAGTGCCATTACCAGTATGCGAGAAGCGTGCATGGAGATTCGGGCAATGCTTTGATGCTGTTTGTTGGCACCTTTACATGTCTGATACCGTTGTTTTTGCTGGATGCCGAACTGACCTTTTGGATGGAGTCCCGGAAGAAAAAGAAAGAAGAGAGTCCTGAATCTGAGAAGGAAACAGAGAAAAAAGAAAACCGTCTGGCAGCAGGAATGAAAAACTGGTTTGGAAAGCATCGCCAGACTCTCTGTACGCTGCTTATCTGTGCGATGGGCTGTGGACTTCTCGTGGTTCTGCTATATCCGTATAAGTGCTGGGAGGAAGGATGTTACAATCTGGCCTTTGATGGCATATACTGTGAACAGCACAGGGCAGAGAAGATAGAAGAAAGTAAACGGGAAGAAGAGGAACGTAAAAAAAGAGAACGGGCTGAGCTGATAGAATTACAGAAGAAAAAAGAAGAAGAGGAATCCAGAAGCCATGAGGAATATCTTAAACGGATAGAAGAGGATCCCTTGTGGGAACTGAAACAACGGAGTCGTAAAAACACACCTGCGCAGAGGGGAATACCACCGGTGCAAAAGAATCTCCAGAATCCCTATGCAGCGTATGATGCAGGATATGATGATGTTATGGAAGGTGATGATTATGACTGGGATCGCTACCGCCGGGATTCAGAATATGCCGATGGTGTAGATGATGCCCTGGATGAGCGGGAAGAGTATGGACGGGATGACTGGTAAGGTATCTTGCTGGTGGACGCCTTATATATAATATTCGGATAGGTTAAGCGGTACTGTCTTTTCAGAGGCGGTACCGCTTCTGTTTTTAAAAATAGGATCACCAAAAAGAGCTGTCACAAAAGCCGGTGCAAACCGTCGGTTGACAGCTCTTTTTTGGCGTGCGATCCGCACATGAAATCACTTGTTTCCGAATGTTTAATACATTCCATCGTAAGGATCTTCTTCCTCATGAACTTCAAATAGATCGCCGGGCGTACAGTCCAGTGCGGAGCAGATGCGGGCGATGGTGCTGAAGCGGATGGATTCAGTTTCATTGTCCAGAATTCGGCTGGCATTTTTATAGCCAAGCCCGGTCATGGCGATAAAACGGTATTTCGTCAGACGCTTTTCAGCCAAAAGTTTATGAATGCGAAGTTTAATCGTGACAGTTTTCAATTCGGAATTTCCTCCTTTGTATACACACAGTGTCACATTAAATATAAAGGATTTTCAATGTGCGGATAACTGGCTTAAACAATAGCTGATGTAAAGAAACTGATAGATACATTAAAAAACTGTTCACTGGTTTGTGTAAAAAAAAGAACTGCCACGCTCATGACAGTTCTTACGAAAACAAATAGATAGTAAAAAACATCAGCTGTGAATCGCCTCTAAGGCGCCTCACTCCCCCCATTCTCTTCTGCGTAAAACATCCGGTACTGCGCCGGGGTGATGCCGATCTCCTGCTTAAATACGCGGATAAAATAGGATGGGATCCGCAGTCCTACCATCTCACCGACCGACTGGATCGTGGCGTCGGAGTGGAGGAGAAGCTGGGAGGCGTGTTCGATGCGTAGTTTTTTCAGGTACTGCATCGGGCTGGCACCGTATGCCTGGTGGAAGCTGCGGATTAAGTGGGACGGGCTGTAGGAATACTGGCGCGCCAGATCGTTTAAGGAGATCTCCTCCGTGTAGTGGGCATCCAGATAGTCGCGCAGCGTCCGGGCGATGCTTTCCTTCTCGCGGCTGTAGCAGTACGGCGCATAGAGAACCTGGAGAAATTCAATGAAATCATTCTGGAGCTCAAACGGCGTCCGCACGGAGGACGGAAAGCTCTTTTTCTGTGTGTATTTGCTGAAAGAAACCAGGTTCATCCGCTGCAGGTACTTTTCCAGCTTCTCCCGGTTGGCTTCCGGCACGGTGCCGGTGCGCGGCAGGGAGAGAATGAAATTCTGCGGCGAATAGTAAAATTTCGGCGCGGCGCGCCGGGTTACGTTGTCCGGGTAAAATTCATCGGACAGGCTGTATTTGCCGTTGGTATAGAAATGCACCCAGCTCGTCGTGGTCTTTTCCTGGCAGACGCGGCTGCCGCGGTGCGGGGTATCGGGGGTAATGATAAAAAACTGCCCGGCATTCAGTTCAACGCGGAACGGATCCTGTTCGAGATATAAAGTTCCGCTGTGAACATAGATAAGATCAAAGACATTTCGGATCGTCCGGCGCTCATGGATATCGCCGGGGCGGTAAACACATCCGCCTCCGACGATAAAATAAGGAAGGGGCGGACAGTTTAAATTAATAAAATTCATGATGTATGTACTCCCGTTTAAATAAAAACAGCCACGTAACAGGAATCCTGTCTGAACCGCAGAGAAGCAAACGAAAAACAGGACAACTTTGTCAGGTTGTTAAACAAATTTAAAATATCAATTTTATTATATCAAATAGAGAGAAAAACAGCAAGAATCTGTTTGGAAAATCCCTTGTATTTGCAGAAATAAAACACTCTACTTGGGAAAATAAGAGGGGATGAATGAAAAATAAAGAAAAATCAGAGAAAAAGAAAGAATGAAATCAGGCTGATTTTGTTCTATAAAAATACGCGTATTCTTTTCTATAATATGCAAAATGTGTTAGATCGCTTTTCTACTATTTGAATGGTATACTTATAAGAAAACATACAAAAAAAGAAGTCTTTTTCAGATTATTAATAGGCGCTTACGGATAAGTGAATAATAAATCAGGAGGTTTTCTGTGAATGATAAAAAAGGAGACAAGTTTCATTGATTTGAAACAGGTAAAGATAGACGACCCGTTCTTTTCGCGGGTACAGAATGTGGTAATTCACACGATGCTTCCGTATCAGGAACGGGTGCTTCACGATGAGGTGTCCGGAATCCGAAAGAGCCATGTGATTAAAAACTTCCGCATTGCAGCGGGAGATGAGAAAGGAACGTATTACGGGCGTGTATTTCAGGACAGCGATCTGGCGAAATGGCTGGAGGCGGTGGCGTACTCACTGACCGTCGAGGCAAATCCAGAGCTGGAGGCGCGTGCCGATGCGATCATCGACCTGATCGGGCGGGCGCAGCAGCCGGACGGCTACCTGGATACCTATTTCATTGCGGCGGAGCCGGAACATAAGTGGCAGAACCTGACGGACTGCCATGAGATGTACTGTGCCGGACATATGACGGAGGCAGGCGTCGCGTACTATCAGGCGACGGGAAAGACGAAGCTTTTAGATATCTGCTGCAAGCTGTGCGATCATATCGATCGGCGGTTCGGACGGGAAGCAGGCAAAGTAACCGGCATTCCGGGACATGAGGAGATCGAGCTGGCGCTGATGCGGCTTTATCAGGCAACCGGGGAAGAGAGATACCGGAAGCTGGCGGCATATTTTATCGATGAGCGCGGACGGGATCCGGAGTTCTTCCATAAAGAAGCGGCGGCTAGAAGCTGGAGCCGCACCGATTACATGGACAAGCAGCCGCCGTCCTACATGCAGAATCACAAGCCGGTGCGTGAGCAGGATACGGTGGAAGGACACGCGGTCCGCTGTATGTATCTTCTGACGGCGGCGGCAAACCTGGCAGCGCAGAATCATGATGAGGCGCTGATGGCAGCCTGCCGGAAGATGTGGGACAACATGGTAGACCGGCGGATGTACATAACGGGTGGAATCGGTTCCACCTATTACGGCGAGGCATTTACCGTGGATTATGATTTGCCGAATGACACCGCTTACGCGGAAACGTGTGCGGCGGTGGGGGTCTGCTTCTTCGCGAAACAGATGCTGGAGGCGGATCCGGACGCGCGGTATGCAGATATTCTGGAGCGGGAGATTTACAACGGAACTATCAGCGGCATGCAGTTAGACGGAACGAAATTCTTTTATATCAATCAGCTTGAAGCCAATCCGGGCATGCCGACCAACGCATATGGCGAAGAAGAATACACACCGGAGCGGATCGGCTGGTATGACTGTGCATGCTGTCCTCCGAACCTGGCGCGTCTGATGACCTCACTTGGTTCCTATGTATGGTCTTCAAGTGAAGATACGATCTATTCCCACCTGTTTGTCGGGGGAACGGCTACCTTTGAAACAGCGGGCGGCGTGAAGATAGCGCTTACATCGAAATATCCGTGGAACGGCTCCGTTACCTACACGGTAGAACCGGAGCAGGCGGGAGCAGAATTTACTTTGGCAGTCCGTTATCCGGGCTGGTGCCATCAGATGCAGGTGAAGGTCAATGGCATACCGGTTTCCGGGGCAGTCAAGACAGACAAGGGCTACTGGATGATCCAGAGATGTAGGACGGATTTTGCGGACATTCAAAATAAAAAAGAATGTGGAGGTAACAGACAATGGCAAAATCATTATTTGAGGAACTGGGCGGCAAATACGAAAGGCAAGGGGATTATTTGATACCGTGCTTAACTGTACCCGCCGAAGAAGAACAGGCAATAGGCATCTGGGGGCAACGGCATTTAGATTATCTAAAACAGTACCGTAAAGTTACATACACCAATCTTCTTACAAGCGGCAGGCTAAACGCCTACCTTGCCGACATCAACAGACAGGCACAGGAACGCTTTGAAAGGCTCATAGAGGGTATGAAACAGGCACAGGGCATAACGGAACAGCTAAAGGCAGAAAACGCCTTAGAATGGACAGGATGCCTCAATAACATAAGGGCTTGTGCGAGGGAGATTGTGGAAAAGGAAATTATTTTTGCATAAACAGATGATTAGTGGCAGGGGGAAATCCTGCCGCTTTTTCTGCTTTAGTTTGTCAGCTTGACAAATAAAGGGTTAAGGAATATAATTAGATTCAGTATTATACAAGGAGTTAATAAATATGCGGCAAGGTATTCTTAAATAAACTGTCAATTTGATAGTGGGAACAAAAAGTAGCAGTCTCGTTTCACTTTTAATATGGGGCTTAGTTTTTTGTACCCAGTTTAAGAATACTTTTATCATGTAATTTTATATGCCCGAAAACATATAAGTGTTTTGGGGCTATTGGAGTTATTTACCCAGTGATAGGAGTATTTATCACTGGGTATTTTTATGCCCTTTTTTGGGTGTTGATAGGAGGAAAATCACATGAAAATAATTAACTTAGGCATTCTGGCTCACGTTGACGCAGGAAAGACAACATTAACGGAAAGTTTATTGTATACCAGTGGTGCAATTGCAGAACTAGGGAGCGTAGATGAAGGCACAACAAGGACAGATACAATGAATTTGGAGCGTCAAAGGGGAATCACTATCCAGACAGCAGTGACATCTTTTCAGTGGGAGGATGTAAAAGTCAACATTATAGATACGCCAGGCCATATGGATTTTTTGGCGGAAGTATACCGTTCTTTATCCGTATTAGACGGAGCAGTATTATTAGTTTCTGCAAAGGATGGCATACAGGCACAGACCCGTATACTGTTTCATGCACTACAGACAATGAAGATTCCGACAATTTTTTTCATCAATAAAATTGACCAAGAGGGGATTGATTTGCCAATGGTATATCGAGAAATGAAAGCAAAGCTTTCTTCGGAAATTATAGTGAAGCAAAAGGTTGGGCAGCATCCCCATATAAATGTAACGGACAATGACGATATGGAACAGTGGGATGCGGTAATTATGGGAAACGATGAACTATTAGAGAAATATATGTCAGGGAAACCGTTTAAAATGTCAGAACTGGAACAGGAAGAAAACAGGAGATTCCAAAACGGAACGTTATTTCCCGTTTATCACGGAAGCGCTAAAAACAATCTGGGGATTCGGCAGCTTATAGAAGTGATTGCCAGTAAATTTTATTCATCAACGCCTGAAGGTCAATCTGAACTATGCGGGCAGGTTTTTAAGATTGAATATTCAGAGAAAAGGCGGCGTTTTGTTTATGTGCGTATATATAGCGGAACATTGCATTTGAGGGATGTTATTAGAATATCTGAAAAAGAGAAAATAAAAATCACAGAGATGTGTGTTCCGACAAACGGTGAATTATATTCATCCGATACAGCCTGCTCTGGTGATATTGTAATTTTACCAAATGATGTTTTGCAGCTAAACAGTATTTTGGGGAACGGAATACTGTTGCCGCAGAGAAAATTTATTGAAAATCCTCTCCCTATGCTCCAAACAACGATTGCAGTAAAGAAATCTGAACAGCGGGAAATATTGCTTGGGGCACTTACAGAAATTTCAGATGGCGACCCTCTTTTAAAATATTATGTGGATACTACAACGCATGAGATTATACTTTCTTTTTTGGGGAAAGTGCAGATGGAAGTCATTTGTGCCATCCTTGAGGAAAAATATCATGTGGAGGCAGAAATAAAAGAGCCTACTGTTATATATATGGAAAGACCGCTTAGAAAAGCAGAATATACCATCCACATAGAAGTCCCGCCAAATCCTTTCTGGGCTTCTGTCGGGTTGTCCATAGAGCCGCTCCCTATTGGAAGCGGAGTGCAGTATGAAAGCAGAGTTTCACTTGGATATTTAAATCAATCGTTCCAAAATGCGGTTATGGAGGGGGTTCTTTATGGCTGCGAGCAGGGGCTGTATGGATGGAAAGTGACAGACTGTAAAATCTGTTTTGAATATGGATTGTATTATAGTCCTGTAAGTACCCCCGCAGACTTTCGGCTGCTTTCCCCTATCGTATTGGAGCAGGCTTTAAAAAAAGCAGGGACAGAACTATTAGAGCCATATCTCCACTTTGAAATTTATGCACCGCAGGAATATCTCTCACGGGCGTATCATGATGCTCCAAGGTATTGTGCAGATATTGTAAGTACTCAGATAAAGAATGACGAGGTCATTCTGAAAGGAGAAATCCCTGCTAGATGTATTCAAGAATACAGGAACGATTTAACTTATTTCACAAATGGGCAGGGAGTCTGCTTGACAGAGTTAAAAGGATACCAGCCAGCTATTGGTAAATTTATTTGCCAACCCCGCCGCCCGAATAGCCGTATAGATAAGGTTCGGCATATGTTCCACAAGTTAGCTTAACAGCTTGCAAAAGTCATATAAAATGAGATTTGAAAGGATTAGAGACTAATTATGATGAAATGCGAATGGATATTGTGTCCTGTTTGTGGGAACAAAACCCGTAATAAAATTAGGAAGGACACTGTTTTGGAGAATTATCCCCTTTATTGTCCAAAATGCAGACAAGAAAGATTGATTAAAGTTGACAACTTGAAGATAACTGTCATCAAAGAGCCAGACGCTTAAGACGCAGAGCCGATGAAATTGTGGAACAATTCACGAATCATCGGCTCTTTTTGTTTCGTATTTGAAAGAACAAACTCACCAAATAAAAAAAACGATATTCGGGTGGGTTATTTTGTTATACCCTAAATTACCCTCTGAATTTGTTTTTAAATTTGGAGGGATTTTTTTATGTCCTTTTTTCGGGCAGTTATCTATCTGCTCATACGAAGCAAAATTTATCAATACATAGCATATCAGAGAACGGCAGGAAACCAGTTAAAAAAATTTCTGCCTATGCAACGGCACTTCCTGCCTTGAATGTAGAAGTACAATCTCCATACAACAGAATTAATATTTCCCATAACCGTAAAGGTCATAGAGCCTTTGCGGTTTTTCTTTTGTCGATTTTTGTTGGAAAGTGCCATAGGGCTATTAGTGGTGTTAGGTGTCGTTCGCCACCTCTCCATCTGGATTTTGAACATTTCAAAAATTCAGATGGGAGGTACTTACAGTGAAATACGCACCGAGAAAGGTATATATCAAGGAAAGCGGCAGATATGTGGAACTGTCCTATACGGATTTCTGCCGCCGCAGGGAATCCGACCAGACCTATATGGACAAGCTGTTTATCCCCATTCAAGGCTGTCTGCTTGAAGTCGTGAGGGAGCAATACACGGACTTCTACCGAGATAAGGAACGGTGGCGTTATCTGAAAAAATTAGATACGAAGAACAGCCTGCTTTCTCTGGATGGATTTACGGACAGCGAGGGGAAGCCTTTAGACTTTATCGCTGATGAAGCGGCAGACATTGCGGAAACCGTTGTCAATGCGGTTATGGTGGACAGGCTGAAAGCCGCCCTGCCTTTGCTGTCGGATAGTGAACAGGAATTGATACAGGCAATCTTTTTTGACGGACTTTCTGAGCGTGAAGTCGGGGCGAGGTTCGGCATAACCCAGAGCGTTGTGAACAAACGCAAAGCCAGAATCCTAAGAAAACTAAGAAAGATAATAGAAAATTAAAATTTAAGGCGTTCAGCCCCCTTGTTTTTTCCTTTGGGAAAATGAGGGGGTTTTTCTCTGCCCTCTCAATCAATTCTGATTGGAGGAAAAGAAGCATGGCATATAACCACGGACGGGAGGACAGGAAATGGCGTATCTGGAAAGAAGCGGAGGAAAAGCTGCTGCGTGAGTGCGGCGTTGATGAAGCGACCATTGAGCAGATACGCATTGCGGACAGGGCAGACTTCAATTCCAACAGGCGGTTTTACCGATGGACGAATGACATTGCGGAATACCTTGAGGACATGGCAGACAGGGAGCGGCAGACGGAAGTGGGTACGGTTGCGGAGTTACTGGACGAGATTGAGAGCGAAAATCTCTATCAAGTATTAGTCGCGGTGGACGGGCGTACCTTGAAAATCGTCCTGCTGAAAATGCAGGGGTATTCCACAAAGGAGATTGCCCCGCTCGTGCATTTGACGACTGGTGCCATCTATGCGAGGTTAGACCATCTGCGGAAGAAGCTACGAAAATTTTATAGCGTCTAAAACAGCCTGCCGTCCTGCGGGCTACTGGGTGAGGGATGGAAATCCCCTCACTTATTTTTTGCAGGAGGCAAGCGGGATGGCATACAGAGTTAAGGCGTACACGCTTCGGGAGGAATCCACGGAAAGCGGCACAAGGTATTTTATCAGCTTTAAGGACGGGCAGGGCAAATCCCACGAGTTGGAAGTGTCGGAACAGTTCTTTATGGAGTTTCGGCAGATGGAACGCAGGAACAGGAATCTCCTCCAATGGGACGAGCGGCACAGGGAGTTTTCGGAAGTATGGGACGAAACGCTGAACAGGCGGGCGTTGAAGCTGCCTAAGAGCATAGAGGAACAAATGATTGAGGCAGAACGGGCAGAACTGCTCTGTAAGGCGGTTGACGGACTGCCAGAGATACAAAGGCGGCGTTTCCTGCTCTACTACGAGTATGAGTTCAATTTTTACCAAATCGCCGCTATGGAGCATTGCACCGCTTCGGCAATACAGAAATCTGTTGCGATTGCAAAGGAGAAAGTAAAGGCGGAAATGAGGAAGTATCTCCAACCGTGACCGACACCGCCCGAAAAAGAAATCTGTTTTTTATTTGTGTGGGATTGGCGGCATTACATACTCTCACTTTTTCTTCGTGGGAGTAAATCTATTTTTAAGGAGGTCAACGCCTATGTGCAACGAAAACAAAAACACCGCCCGAAAGGAGGAAAGCCATGCAGAAGTTACAGACAGTCAACGCCGAAACGCTCCTTTATGAACCGCTTGAGAAGCCGTCCTTTGTGGTGGACAGCCTTATCCCCACAGGCTTGTCGCTGTTCTGCGGCTCACAGAAGATAGGAAAGAGCTGGCTCATGCTGAAGCTATGTTTATGCGTGTCGCAGGGACTTCCCTTGTGGGATATGCCGACAATGGAGGGCGACGTGCTTTACCTCTGCCTTGAGGACACGTTCTGCCGTATACAGGACAGGCTGTTCCGATTGACGAACGAAGCGAGCAGGCGGCTTCACTTTGCCGTGGCAAGCTGCAAGCTGTCAGACGGTCTTATCGTGCAGCTTGAAGATTATCTGAAAGATTACCCAAACAGCAGGCTTATTGTCATTGACACTTTGCAGAAAGTCCGTACAGCTTCAAAAGACAATGCCTACGCAAGCGACTATGGGGACATCTCACTAATCAAAGACTTTGCCGACAGGCATTCATTGGCGGTCATTGTCGTACACCACATCCGAAAGCAGAATGACAGCGATGTGTTCAACAAGGTGTCTGGGACGACAGGCTTAACGGGGAGTGCGGACGCTACCTTTGTTCTGGAAAAGGAGAAACGGGCATCCGACACCGCCAAGCTGTATGTGACGGGCAGGGACACGCCCTATCAGGAATACACGCTGCGTTTCCGTGATTGCAGTTGGGAACTTGTGGAGAGAAAAACGCAGGAGCAGCTTGCGAAAGAAACGATACCAGACGTCCTTTTTCGGTTGGTGGATTTTATGAGGGATAAGGAAGAATGGGCAGGCACGGCAACGGAGCTGTTAGCCGCTATGCGGGAAACGGAAACCATACCCACGGTGATTACGAAATGGCTCAATGAATACCGCACCACATTTTTAAATGAGAACCATATCGTTTATCAGTACAGCCGCAAAAAACACGGCAGGCAGATTTCGCTTGCAAAGCGGGCGGGTGACAGCGGTGACGGTGGTGACAGCGATATTGGGATACCCCCTGTTACTGTCATTGACGCTTAAAGCCGTGTAAAGCTGGCGACTCTGCCCTGCGGGTGACAGCGGTGACGGCGGTGACAGTGATTTTAGGATACCCTGCCGCTGTCATCCCTGCGGGAGAACACCCCGTAAACGCAAAGTGCAGGCGTAGGATTTACCCGCCCTTTTCGGCGTGTAAAACCACCCCTGCGGTCAGAAAAATCCTTCCGATTTTTCCGACTGCGTTTACAGGGTGTAACACACTACACTTTGCCCTGCAAAGTCGTGTGCCAGACGTTCCCTCTGGACTCCCTTATGGCAGGTCTTACGCCCTGCTTATCCTACGCTCCACGCTTCGGATAAAAGAATGGCAGCATGACGGTGACGGCTCTTGCGAGGGGGTATTCCAAAAACACCGTCATCATCGACATGACCGTCATGCAGGGAATAAGGGTGACAGTTGAGGCAGTCGGTAGGGGGTATCCCAAAACTGCTGTCACCGCCGTCACCGCTGTCACCCAAAGGGCAGTTTACCCGCCGAAGAAAGGAAGATGATGAATTATGCCCTATGCAATCCTGCGTTTCCAGAAACGCAAAGCGGGCGGCGTTGCGGCTTGCGAACGCCACAACGAGCGTAAAAAAGAAGCCTATAAAAGCAATCCAGATATAGATATGGAACGCTCGAAAGATAACTACCATCTTGTGAATCCGCCGAGGTACACCTACAAGAAAGAGATTAACCGCATGGTAGCCGAAGCAGGGTGCAGGACGAGGAAAGATAGCGTGATGATGGTGGAAACGCTTATCACGGCTTCGCCAGAATTTATGAACAGCCTGCCGCCCAAAGAACAGAAAGCGTATTTTACGATGGCTCTGGATTTCATTTCAGAGCGTGTCGGGGAGAAAAATATCCTCTCCGCAGTCGTCCACATGGACGAGAGAACGCCGCATATGCACCTCTGTTTTGTGCCGATTACACCAGACAATAAGCTGTCTGCCAAAACAATTTTAGGCAATCAAAAGAGCCTGTCCGAATGGCAGACCGCCTACCATGAGCGGATGTCCTCACGGTGGAATCAGCTTGAAAGAGGTCAGTCCTCAATGGAAACGAAGCGGAAACATGTCCCCACATGGCTCTATAAGTTGGGCGGCAGGCTTGATAAACAGTATGAGGAAATTGTGTCTGCACTGTCCGACATCAACGCCTTTAATGCAGGGAAGAAGCGTGACAAGGCTCTGGAACTGATTGCGGCATGGCTCCCAGACGTGGAGAAATTCTCAAAGGAAATCAGTAAGCAGAGTGCCTATATCAATAGCCTAAAGGAGCAAATCGGGCAGGAATCAGACTATGCGGGGCGTATGCGTGATGAAAAGTATGAGCAGGAACTAAAGGTGCAGAAAGCGAACCAGAAGATATTTGAGTTGCAGAGAACCAACGAGCAGATGGGGCGGCTGCTCTCAAAGATACCGCCCGAAGTGTTGGAAGAATTGCAGAAAAACCATAAAAGCAGAGCGAAAGAAAGGTAGATATGTGAATGAAGAAACAGGATTTTAAGGTGTTAAAGACCAAAGACTTGTACCCGTTTCCCGACAATCCGTTTCATGTGGCAGAGGATGAAACGCTGTCAGAATTAGCGGAAAGCATCAAGGAATTTGGCATTGTCACGCCGATAATCACACGCCCGAAAGAGGACGGGAACGGCTATGAAGTGATTGCAGGGCAGCGGCGTGTCCGTGCGTCTGAACTTGCAGGGATAAATACCGTGCCTGCGTTTGTCCTGCCCTTAGACCGTGACCGAGCCATCATCACCCTTGTAGACAGTAATTTACAGCGTGAGAATATCCTGCCATCAGAGCGGGCGTTTGCCTACAAGATGAAATCCGAAGCCATGAAGCGGCAGGGTTTCCGCACAGACTTAACCTCGTCACAAGTTGTGACGAAGTTGCGGACGGACGACAAGGTGGCACAGGGCTTCGGCGTAGGCAGGATGACCGTACAAAGATTTATCCGTTTGACGGAACTGATACCGCCGATTTTGCGGATGGTGGACGAGGGGAAAATCGCCCTCACGCCTGCGGTGGAACTGTCCTTTTTGAAGAAAGACGAGCAGGAAAACCTCTTTGCCACGATGGAGAGCGAAGAAGCAACGCCCTCACTCTCACAGGCACAGCGGATGAAAAGCCTAAGCCAGAGCGGGCGGCTTGACATGGATACGATATTTGCAATTATGACGGAGGAAAAGGGAAACCAGAAAGAAACCTTGAAAATCAACACAAGCAAGCTGAAAAAGTATTTTCCGAAGAACACAACGCCGAAGCAGATGGAGGAAACCATCATTAAACTTTTGGAGCGTGAATTGCAGAGGAAACGGGGCAGGGACAGCCGCTAATCTTCTCTTTTCGGGAGGTAAATGCAGAAAATTGAGGTATGAAGAATGAAAGAAATCCAGTATGAGATTGTAAAGGAAATCGCCGTATTGTCTAAGGGCGACAGCGGCTACACAAAAGAAATCAATCTTATCTCATGGAACGGAAGAGAGCCGAAATATGACATCCGCAGCTTTTCCCCGAACCGTGAGAAGTGCGGAAAGGGTATCACGTTGAACGCTGATGAAGCAGCAGCACTCCTTGAAGCATTACAGAAAGAAGTAAACAGCGGGGATTGATGGTATCTGATTGACAGGGCGGGGCGTTTCCAGACGTTCTCCTGCCCTGTCTGGAAAGGAAGATTTAAGTATGGGCGAGGATAAGAAAGCAGATAAAAAGAGAAAGCGTATCGTGCCGAAAGCACCAGTTCAGATGATAATCAGCCGTGAATATGTCGGCACGCAGACAGTCACAGAAGCGTTTATCCCGATTATTTCCGAGGATATTCGGAAGAAGATTGCCGAGGGCGACACCTTCGACAATGAGGGGCTGTCCGCTTAGAATGTACGCAATGGAACATGAAAACAGATAGGACAGATATGGAGGTTTTACAGTATGGCAGGAATAAGAATGGAGAACAAGATTTATGAAGTCGGCATGTACTGCCGCTTGTCAAAAGACGATGGCACGGATAACGAGAGTGCGAGCATTGCGACACAGAAATCCATCCTCACGGATTATGTGAAAAAGCAGGGATGGCACTTAGCAAAAACGTATGTGGACGACGGTTACTCTGGTACAAATTTCCAAAGACCAAGTTTCCAGAACATGATTAAGGACATTGAAAGCGGTCTGATAAACTGCGTTATCACGAAAGATTTATCTCGTCTGGGGAGGAACTATCTTGATTGCGGACTGTATCTGGAAGTGTTTTTCCCAGAGCATAATGTGAGGTATATAGCGGTCAATGACGGCGTGGACACGCTCAATAAATCCGCTATGGACATCACGCCTTTCCGCAACATCCTAAACGAAATGTATTCCGCCGATGTGTCGGTCAAGATAAAATCGGCGTACCGAGCGAGGTTTCAGCAGGGGAAATTCATGGGGACGACAGCACCATACGGTTACGTCAAAGACCCCGCCGACCACAACCATCTGCTGATAGATGACAAAGTTGCCCATGTGGTAAGGGAAATATTTGACCTTGCGTTAGCGGGCAACGGAATCGCCAAAATCCGCAAGCACATCAACAAACAGCATATCTTACGCCCCGCCGCTTATGCGGCGGAGCAGGGGGCAACAGGCTATGAGAGGTATTTTGAGGAGAATGAGGAGAACCGTTATATTTGGAGCGAGAACAGCGTAAGGGGCATTTTAAGAAGCCCGATATATGCGGGAAACCTTGCAGGCTACAAGCGGATTGCCGCCAACATGAAAAGCAAGAAACGCCCCTCTAAGCTGCCCGAAGAATGGGAAGTGATACCAGACACCCATGAGGGGATAGTCACGCAGGAGGAATTTGATACCGTACAGCAGCTTATTACAAGCCGCAGATTACCAGAAAACAAGGGCGGCTTTGAGAACATCTTTGCAGGCGTTATTAAGTGTGCGGACTGCGGCTATGCGATGCGGGCTATGAGTGCCAACAGGAGGAAACGCCCCGACATCATCGACTGCGTACAATATTCCTGCAATAATTATGGCAGATACGGTAATATCATGTGTACCGCACACAGCATTGAAGCGAGGGACTTGTTCAACGCTGTCCTCACCGACATCAACCGATTTGCGGATATGGCAGTCAATGATGAAAAGGCAGTGAGGGCGATTGAAAAGCGGCTCACGGAAACAGACCAGAGCAAGGCAAAGGCACTGGAAAAGGAGCAAAGAAAACTGAACAAACGCCTTGCAGAACTGGACAGGCTGTTTTCCTCACTCTATGAAGATAAGGTGATGGAGCGTATTACCGAGCGGAATTTTGAGATGATGTCGGGAAAATACCAGAAAGAACAGCTTGAAATTGAAGCAAGGCTGAAAGAGGTAACGGAAACGCTCAGCGACAGCTATGAGAAGACGCAGGGTGTCCGTGATTTCCTCTCCCTAATCCGCAACTATCAAGGCATTAAGGAACTGGACGCAACCATCATAAACGCACTTATAGACAAGATACTTGTTTCGGAACGTGAGAAACTTACAGACGGAATGGTGCGGCAGGAAATCAAGATTTATTATAAATTCATCGGCTTTGTCGGTGAATTACATATCACACCGACAAAGCGGTGGACTGCGTTAAAGCCTAAGAATTGTACGGTGTGCGGTGTTGAATATGTTCCCCGCTCTGGCATATCGAAGTATTGTCCTGCTTGTGCCAAGAAGATACAGAGGGAGAAATCAAACGAGAGCAAACGCAGGAGCAGGGAGCGAAACAGACAGGCATGTATTGAACTGTCCGCAAAAAATGACCGACTGAAGCTGGCAGCCTGGTGATACTGTTTCCTGCGAGATGGAGATGGAGCCGGAGCGGGTCTATGCACACCCGATGGTGCGGGCGGATGCCGGATGCGTGGCACTCAGACGCGGACCAATCATCTACACCTTTGAGGGCGTGGACAACGGAGAGGATCTTCAGACACTGCGGATTCCGCGGGAGGCGAAGATTGAAGCGCTTTCGTATCAGGCGGATCTGCTGGAAGGTATCGTGGCGCTGCGCGTGACGGGCTGCCGGAAGAAAGCGGCGGTTAATCCGGCGCTTTATGCAGAAGATGCGGCACCGGAAAAGATGGTAACCCTGCAGGCAATTCCGTACTATGCATGGTGCAACCGCGGCATGACGCATATGCGCGTGTGGATGCAGGAATAGAGAGATAAAACCGTTTGTCTTATTTTATACTTCGGAGTTGAAAGAATATCCGGGCTATAAGAGAAGGAGAGAGACGTATTATACTAAGAAAGAAGGGAGTACGGACATGAAGAAATATATCGGAAAACGTATCATGATTTCTCTTGTCACGCTTCTGATCATCATCCTGGTACTTTTTATGCTGCTGCAGCTGATGCCGGGATCTCCGTTCAACGATGAAAAGCTGACCGCGGATCAGATTGCGATGATGTCGAAGAAATATGGACTGGACAAACCGTTGATCGTACAGTTTTTCACGTATGTGAAGAACCTGCTGCAGGGCGATTTTGGTGTATCGTATGTTATCTCCAAGGATACCTCCATCTCGGTTCTGTTAAAGAACCGTGTGCCGGTCAGCTTTGGAATCGGACTGGAGGCAGTTTCCTTCGGTGCGGTAGTCGGACTGATTTTAGGTATTCTGGCAGCGCTCAAGAAAAATAGCTGGCTTGATACCATCTGTACTGTGATTTCAGTTCTGGGCGTCAGCCTTCCGTCCTATGTTTTTGCATTGGTTATGGCATATTTCATCGGCTACAAGGCACAGTGGCTGCCGCTTCTGTTTGACGGCAAGAAGTTCTTCGCATCGTCGATCATGCCGATGCTGGCGCTGTCGATGTTTACGGTAGCGACGGTGGCTCGATTTACGAGAACCTCCCTTCTGGAGGTGCTGGACAGCGACTACATGCTGCTTGCGGAGAGCAAGGGAATCACGGGACGCCCGCTTCTGGTGCGCCATGCACTTCGAAACGCGCTGATCCCGATCATTACGGTACTGGCGCCGCTGGTTGTCGATCTGATGATTGGTTCCCTGGTTATCGAGAAGATCTTCTCGATTCCGGGCATCGGAAGTTTAATGATTGCAGCGATTCAGTCCAACGATTACAACGTGACGATTTCGCTGGCATTTATCTACAGTGTCATGTACATTGTCCTGATGCTGGTGGTTGACGTCCTGTACGGAATTATCGACCCGAGAATCCGTCTGGCGAAGAAATCGGATTGAGAGGTGATGGCATGAAAAAACGGAGTGACGAAAAGACAGATGAGAAAATGACAGTCGGGGATGTGGCTTCCGTTCGGGAGCATGTGTTATCACCCGAAGAATATTTAAGCCAGATCGAATTTCTGGACGATGATTTTGAATTCCAGCACAAAGACGGCTTTGAACATGTCGATACAAACTTTGCAAGCCAGAGCTACTGGAAAGAGGCAATTGCACGGTTTAAGAAAAATAAGGGCGCAATGTTCAGCTTTGTCTGTATTCTGTTTCTGATTGTGATGGCGCTTGTCGGACCTCACATGAACCAGTTTACCTACGATCAGCAGATTATTACCAACCAGAACATGGCGCCGAGAGTGCCGGGACTGGAAAATATGGGTATCTTAGATGGTTCTGAGACGATCCGTACATCCACCGGAAGCAAAGAAATCAACTATTATGAGAGCAACGATCTGACCGATACCTACTACTGGTTTGGTTCCGATTCGCTGGGACGCGACCTCTGGACCAGGACCTGGAGCGGAACGCGGATCAGCCTCTATGTAGCGGTTCTGGCGGTATTCATCGACCTTGCGTTTGGTCTGACGTATGGACTTGTATCCGGATATTTCGGCGGAAAAGTCGATATGATCATGCAGCGTATCGTCGAGATACTAAACAGTATTCCGTACCTGATCACGGTTACCCTGCTTTTGTTAGTTATGAAACCGGGGCTTATGTCTATCACGTTCGCCCTGATGTTTTCCGGGTGGCTGGGCATGAGCCGAATCGCCCGCGCGGAGGTCTTAAAGCTGAAAGAGCAGGAATATGTGCTTGCTTCCCGGACGCTGGGAGCAAAGAGTTTCCGCATTATTTTCAAAGAGATTTTACCAAATATTTTTGGTCCTTTGATCACACAGACGATGTTCTCGATCCCGCATGCGATCTTTACCGAGGCATTCTTAGCCTTTATTGGCCTGGGGGTGCCGGAGCCGATGGCTTCGCTGGGTTCCCTGATTTCGAGTGGATATCAGAACTTTACAAGCCATCCGTACATGATCGTGTTCCCGTTAATTGTCATGGGACTTCTGATGCTGTGCTTTAACATGCTGGCGGATGGTCTGCGTGATGCATTGGATCCGAAGATGAAGGATATGTAGGAGGAAATGGCATGGAGAAAAAAGAAGAAATTTTACGAGTGCGGAATCTGGACATTTCCTTCGAGACGACAGCCGGAGTGGTCAATGCCGTCCGGGGCGTCAACCTGACGGTAAACCGGGGCGAGACGGTTGCAATCGTTGGGGAATCCGGTTCCGGTAAATCGGTTTCTGCGAAGGCGATCATGGGAATCCTGGCAAAGAACGGAACGATCGACCGCGGACAGATCACATTTTCATATTACCGTAACCCGGAGGAACGGGTCACCAGAGAAATTCTGCAGATGAAAAAAGAGGAAATCCGCCGCCATATCAACGGAAAACGGATCGCGATGGTCTTCCAGGATCCGATGACCTCCTTAAACCCGCTGATGCCGGTTGGGAAACAGATCATGGAAGGCATGATCTGGCATTACCATACACCGAAGGAAGAGGCATATGAGAAGGCGCTGGAGCTGATGAAGCTGGTCGGCATCACCGACGCGGAGAAGCGAATCAAAAACTATCCGCACCAGCTCTCCGGTGGTATGCGCCAGAGAATCGTCATTGCGATCGCACTGGCGTGCGATCCGGAACTTTTAATCTGCGACGAGCCGACGACGGCGCTGGACGTTACGATTCAGTCGAAGATTCTGGAGCTGATTCAGGAGATTCAGAAAAAACGGCAGCTGTCGGTTATCTATATCACGCACGATCTGGGCGTCGTTGCGAAGGTTGCCGATTATGTCAACGTCATGTATGCAGGCAAGATCGTCGAGAGCGGCACGGTCGAGGATGTATTCTACGATCCGCGCCACCCGTACACATGGGGACTTCTCTCCGCGATGCCAGATCTGGGAACGGACGACGAACGTCTTTACACAATCCCGGGCAGCCCGCCAAACCTGCTTCACAAGGTAACGGGTGATGCGTTTGCACCGCGGAATAAATATGCGTTAAACATTGACAGTCGTCTGGAGCCGCCGATGTTCAAGATATCGGAGACACACAGCGCCGCGACATGGCTGCTGCATCCGAAGGCGCCGAAGGTCGATATGCCGCCGGAGCTTCGGGATCGAATTGAGAGAATGAAGAAAGAGGGGGGAATCGCATGAGTACAGTGACAGAGACAAACAAAAAGCCCCTTCTGGAAGTAAAAGGACTCAAGCAATACTTTCCGGTCAGCCGGAAATTTACCGTAAAAGCGGTTGAGGATGTCAGTTTTTATATCAATCCGGGCGAGACCTATGGTCTTGTGGGGGAATCCGGATCGGGAAAGACGACGATCGGGCGGGCGCTGATCCGCCTCTACGATCCGACCGCAGGACAAATTACCTTTGACGGGATGGATATTTCCGGAAAAATGAGCCGCCAGACAGAGGCGAGACTCAGAAGTGATATGCAGATGATTTTCCAGGATCCGATGGCATGTTTAAATCCGCGCCAGAAAGTAGCGGATATCATTGCACAGGGGCTGGATATCCATCACCGGTACCATTCCCAGAAAGAGCGGACCGAGATGGTGGCAGACATCCTCCACAAGGTAGGTCTGGCGCCGGAACATGCAAACCGGTACCCGCATCAGTTTTCCGGTGGTCAGCGGCAGCGTGTCGGCATCGCCCGGGCGCTTGTCATGAACCCGAAGCTGATCATTGCCGATGAGTGTATCTCGGCGCTCGATATGTCCATTCAGGCGCAGGTTGTCAACCTGATGAAGGACATCCAGGACGAGACGGGGCTTGCATACCTCTTCATCGCCCACGACCTCTCGATGGTTAAATATATTTCCGACCGCATCGGTGTTCTTCATCTGGGCTACCTTTTGGAGACGGGCACGACGGAGGAGATTTTCTCCCATCCGGTACATCCGTACACCCGAAGCCTGATTTCGGCGATCCCGAACCCGAACCCGGTGGTAGATCGCCGCCGGATTGCACTGCACTATGATTATAAGACGAGCGGCCTGGATTACGGCGCAGGTACGATGCATCAGATTGAGGGCACACATTTTGTGCGCGGAACCGATGCAGATTTGGAAAAATGGGTGTAGATTTAAAAGAAAGCCGATGCATTCCGGCACAAAATCAACCATAATAAATGTGATAAAATGACCTGTTTAGCGGGTGATTTTATAGATGAGCCGAACCAGCAGACAACTGAGGATAGACAGCCGGGACCAGGAAATGCAGCATGAAACGGGAATGGTTTGGTTTTATTAAAAAAACAAAAAAGGAGGAAGTATTATGAAGCTAAGAAAAGTAATGGCGTGGACGCTGGCTTCTGCCATGTTTGCTGGACTTTTGGCAGGCTGCGGCGGATCGACCCAGACAACAGAGACAGCAGCGGCTGAATCTGGAAGCGAAGAGGGCGGCAGCTCGGCTGAGGGCGGCAAGGTGCTTCGCTATCAGGCAAGCACTCTGGTAGACTCCCTGGATCCGGCACTTTCCAACGACTACACATCCAGTGGTGTTATCTCCCAGTTTATGATGGGTCTGATGACCAAGGATGAGTCAGGTGCTCCGGTTTACGGCGTGGCGGAGAGTGAGGAGAAGTCCGAGGATGGTCTGACCCTGACCTTCAAGATCCGTGACGACGCAAATTGGTCCAACGGCGATCCGGTAACGGCAAACGATTTCGTTTACGCATGGAGACGAGTAGCCGATCCGGCAACTGCAAGTGATTACCAGTTCTTTATCACAACCGCCTGCATCGCAAATGCGGAAGAGGTAACAACAGGTGAAAAACCGGTTGAGGAACTGGGGGTAGAGGCAGCGGACGATAAGACATTAGTCGTAACTTTAAGCTCCCCGTGTGCTATCTTTGATTACCTGATGGCATCCGGCGCATGCTTCCTGCCTTTAAATCAGAAATTTGTAGAGAGCTGCGGCGGCAACTTTGCAACTTCCGCAGATACCCTGCTAGCAGATGGTCCGTTCAAGGTATCTTCCTATGAGCCGTCTGCCATGAAAGTAGAATTAGTAAAGAATGATCAGTTCTTCGGTGCATCCGATGTCAAACTGGACGGTGTTGAGTTCTCGATCATTACCGACAGCCAGACAGCAGCCCTTTCTTTTGAGAATGGCGATCTGGACATTGTAACATTAAGCGGCAACCTGGTAGAGCAGTACGAGGATGATCCGAGATTCTCCACCAGAAGTGACGGTTACAACTGGTATCTGACCCCGAACATGAAGAAAGAGGGGCTTGACAATGTAAATATCCGTAAGGCACTGGCAAAATCGTATGACAAAGAAGCGATCACAACCCGTGTTCTGAAAGATGGTTCCACACCGATGGATTACTTCGTACCGCAGGGTCTTGCTACCAATGAAAAAGGCGAAGATTTCCGCGAGGCAGCAGGCAGCGCATACGACAGCTGGACCTACGATGTAGAGGCAGCAAAAGAGCTGTGGAAGACAGGTCTTGGCGAGCTTGGAAAAGATTCCTTATCTTTTACCTTAATGTGTGAAGATACCGATTCTGCACAGGCTGTTGCACAGTTCTTGCAGAGCGAGTGGCAGAACAATCTGCCGGGTCTGACCATCGAACTTCAGGTGCTTCCGAAGAAAGCCCGTCTGGAATACATGCAGAAGGGTGAATATGATATTGGTCTTACCCGCTGGGGTCCGGACTACGCAGATCCGATGACCGATCTGGATATGTGGGTAACCGGCAGCTCTACCAACTACTCCCAGTTCTCCGATGCAGACTACGATGCAACCATCCAGTCCGCAAAGAAGGGCGATCTGGCACTCGACCAGGATGCTCGTTGGGAGGCTTTAGTTGGCTGTGAGAAGACACTGGCAGATCAGTGTGTTCTGTTCCCGATTTACGGACAGTCTGTAGCTGTTATGACCAATCCGGATGTAAGCGGTATCCAGTATTACTCCGTAGGACTTCCTTATCTGTTCATCAATGTAGATAAAAAGTAATAAATAAAAACAGATGGATCAAAATCTGAAATGATTTTAGATTCAAAGCGGACCGCAGAGTGAGAAAATGTACCCTGCGGTTCGCTTTTTTGTTATTTTATGGCATTTTCGCTGTCAAACTGCAGCCTGCTTGTAACGGTTCACAGGTGGGAATTTTCTGAACTGAAAATTCCGTACGATACAGTAAGGGATGATTTACACGAATCGGAAATGATGATACAATCATAGAAATAGTACAGAGTATTGAGGTGGAAAGATGGCAGGGAAAAAACGAAACAGCAGCTTTGAAATACTGACAGCCATGCAGGACTTAAACACCCCGGCGGGAGCACTCCAGCTGGCGCAGATCCTGCATCTTCCGTCCGCCAGCATCGGGCGGGAGCTTCTGGAGCTGGAGAAAGCAGGGCTGCTTGTCAAGGTGCAGAACAAGGGGCGGATCCTGACGCCGCAGGGCGAACGCTTTCTGGAAGAAGAACGGTCATACCGGGAGAAGATGAAGGCGGCGAATGAGCTTATCGAGGCGGCGTCGATGGAGACAGAAAGCGGGCTGGAGGATATTCTTTTGGTGCGGAAACTCCTGGAGGGATATGCGGCGGAGGCATGTGCAGAGCGGATTGAGCCGAAGGAACTTCAGAAATTAAAAGATCTGCAGGCAGACTATCTCTATGCAATCCGCCATGGAAGGGCGGGAAGCGAGGAAGATCTGGCGTTCCATCTGAAGATCGCGCATCTCTCAGGCAGCCCATCTATCCTGCGGATGTTAAAGCTCATCCTGACCGACCAGGACGCTTATGCGCGCTTCAACCAGGCGGCAGTCCGCTCTGACGAAGTCCGGGAAAATGAACACGAAAGCCTTCTGGCAGCGATTGAAGCCGGAGACGGGGCACTGGCGCGCCGGGAGATGGAGCGGCATCTGGAGCATGTAGGGGAGAACCTGCAGGCGTATTTTGCGGGGAGAAAGTAGGATTTGTACGGATTATAAATAAGAAAAAATTTATGCAAATCACATCTTCGATGCGGAATTTGTATGTGCAAGAATTCTGTTCTTAAATATGCTTGCGTTATCTGAAATAAAAAATAATGGTTTGCAGAATAAAATTTAAAACAGAAAAAGAAAATGAAAAAAGGATACTTAAAAATGTGAGGATTTATAGCGGATAAATAACAGATATTCATGTTTGATTATGAATCGAAAAGATATAAATTTCATACAAGTGAAATCAAAGTGAACAAAATTCACGTTTAAACAAATGAAAATGAAAAATTATGAAAGCGTGTGAACCGTTATTTTTTTAAAAAATACTCGATCAAATAGTAGAAAGGAAGAATACAAATCTTCAAATAATACAACATTTGAACGGAAGTTATGCTGAAATTCTGTAAGTAAACAGATATTACAAGGGTAAAATAGCATGTTGAAAATCCCGTATTGAGGTAAAATAAGGGGCGAACAAGTGTCCTGTCGATGTAAAAAATTTCAAAATTATGAAAAATGAGATTGACTTTCGATGAAAAGCAGAGTACCATAGAGGTATCAAAACCAAAATAGAAACAATCTGTTTTTCGAGCCGAAATTGCTAAGCGGGAAACCGTATGCAGTCAGGCCAATGGGTACATCTGGAAATGGAAGTGCCTTCCGCATTTGAAAAGAAAGAGAGATTCGCTTTACATCGATGGATACGGGAAGCTGTCAGGCTTCTTGTATAGATAGGGTATATATGTGCTGACAGATAGGTATAGATATAGGTGTATCCATATCTATAGGTGCAGATGTATATACAAACTCGGATACGTTAAGCGGTACTGTCTTTTCAGAGGCGGTGCCGCTTTTCTTTTTGTGTTTCTAAGAACAGGAGGTGCGGATGGAGCCGGATATTAAAAAACTGAACCAGCTGCTTTTATCGGGAAGCTGCTGCAGTCAGGCACTTGTTTCGCTGGGACTTACCCTTAAGGGCGAGGAGAACCCGAGCCTTCTGAAGGCATCTGCAGCACTCTGTCTGGGAGTCAGAAGCGGGCTGACCTGCGGAGCTTTGACCGGTGCGGCGATGATGATGGCGCTCTTTGAGCCGGAAGCGGCATACAGCGAGATGATACCGGAACTGGCAGACTGGTTTCAGGAAAACTATGGTGAAATCTATGGAGGAAGTGATTGTCATTCGATTTTAGGAGATAACATGGCCAACAAGGCACTTCGGTGTCCCCAGGTGGTAGAGAATACCTACCGCAAGGCCAGAGAACTTCTGGAGGACTATGGCGTGGATCTGGCGGATCTGGCAGAGATGCTGGAAAACGCGGATGACTAAGGAATCGTAAGTATTGGGTATGATGCGGAAGGATAGTCGGAAGCATCAGGGCTCTATTTATTTTAAAGAAGGAGGACGAAGCAGCATGAAATTAAGAAAAATGATGTTGAACATCAACGGTGTGGATCGTATGTTTATGTGCGATCCGGAAAACGATAAACTGTCAGATGTTCTGCGCCGGATCGGTCTGACCGGTGTTAAGGTTGGATGTGGAACCGGTGTCTGCGGTTCATGTTCCATCATTCTGAACGGACAGGTAATCCGTTCCTGTACCAAGAAAATCAGCCAGGTAGAAGAGTATTCCAAGATTACCACCATCGAGGGTATCGGTACTCCGCAGCATCTGCATCCGTTACAGGTTGCATGGATGAACTGCGGTGCTGTACAGTGTGGTTTCTGTGTACCAGGCTTCATCGTTTCCGCATATGCTCTGTTAGAGCAGAACCCGGATCCGACCCGTGAAGAGGTTCGTGACTGGTTCCAGAAGACAAGAAACGTATGCCGTTGTACCGGATACAAACAGATTGTAGATGCAGTTATGGCTGCAGCTAAGGTTATGCGTGGCGAGTGCAGCATCGAGGATATCAAGTTCCACAATCCGGAAGATGGCAACTACTACGGAAAACCGGTTGTTCGTCAGGATGCACTTGGTAAGGTTTGTGGTCTGACCGACTACGGCGATGATCAGGCTCTTAAGATGCCGCAGGGCGTTTTATATGCAGCTATCGTTCAGCCGAAGGTTACCCATCATGCAAAGATTCTGGCTATCCATACTGAGGAAGCTGAGAAGATGCCGGGCGTTGTTAAGGTTATCACAGCAAAAGACCTCATCGCAGCAGGCGGAACTAACATCATGGCTGAGGGTCAGTTCCATGAGAGAAGTACTGTTATGACACCATCCCGTAAAGTTCTTCAGGATGAGAAGATCTATCGTTACGGTGATGTTATCGCTATGGTAGTAGCTCATACACATCGTCAGGCTCGTGCAGCAGCCGCTAAGGTTACGATGGAATACGAGCAGCTGCCAGAGTATCTGACATATCTGGATGCAGTTATGCCGGATGCTATCCGTATCCATGAGGATACTCCGAACATCTTCTGCGAGCAGCCGGTATTAAAGGGAGCAGGTCTGGAAGATGCAGAAGAGGTAAGAGACTTAATCGACAAAGCACCGCATGTAGTAGAAGGAAGCTTCTCCTCCTCACGTGAGCCGCATCTTTCCATCGAGGGTTGTGTACTTCAGTCTTACTGGGGCGATGATGGCCTGCTGACCATTCAGTGTAAATCCCAGTGTGTATACTCCTCGATCGGACGTCTGGGTAACTGCCTTGGTGTACCGAAGGATAAATACCGTATCATCATGAACCCGACCGGCGCAAGCTTTGGATGGTCTACCAACGCAGGCGATATCGCACTGTGTGCAGCTTGTACCGTAGTTACCGGCGAGCCGGTATCCCTGTCCATGTCCTATGAAGAGCATCAGCACTTCAGCGGCAAACGCTGCCCGGCATACTCCAATGGCCGTCTGGCATGTGATAATGAAGGTAAGATCCTGGCTGCTGAATTTGATATCGGTATGGACCACGGCGCTTACTCCTGGGGCGGTGACGACGTTATGACCAAACCGGCACGTTTCACCTTCTTCCCGTACAATGTACCGAACGTAGCAGGTCTGGTTCGTGTAGCCAACGTTAACCATGCATTTGGTACTGCTTACAGAAGCTACGGTTCTCCGCAGGCATATACACTCAGCGAGCCGCTGATGGATATGATGGCAGAAGAACTGGGCATGGATCCGTTCGAGTTCCGTTATAAGAATATCTGCCGTGAAGGCGATAAGAATATCAACAGCTATGTATATCCGCAGTATCCGATGGAGAAGATCATGGATACCATGCGTCCAATCTATGAGAAGGCGGTGGCTGATGCGAAAGCGGCTGACACACCGGAGAAGAGAAGAGGCGTTGGTATCGCATGGGGCGGCTTCAACGTTACTGAGGGCGGCGGCGACAGCGCTGAGGTTGCTCTTGAGCTTATGCCGGGCAACAAGATCCGCAAATACGACACATGGCATGCAATGGGCCAGGGTGCTACAACCGGTTCTCTGGTAGTAACACTGGAAGCTCTGAAAGAAATGCATCTGACACCAGAAGATATCCAGCTGATTCAGAATGATACCAAGACCTGTCCGGATACCGGTATGGCTGGTGCCAGCCGTTCCCTGTACATGGATGGTAATGCAACCATCATCGCAGCTAACAAGCTTTTGGCAGCTATGAGAAAAGAAGATGGTACACTTCGTACCTATGATGAGATGAAGGCAGAAGGCATCGAGACCAAGTATCTCGGCCGTTACGAGACCAACACAACTCCGGGTCTGTGCCGTCTGGATCCGAATACCGGTATCGGCGACCCGACTCCGGCATTCACATACTGCCTGAACCTGGCAGAGGTTGAGGTTGATACTAAGACCGGTAAGACTACCGTTCTGAAATTCACCTGTGTTGACTTCGTTGGACGTATCGGTAATATCGATGCTGTTAACGGTCAGGCATACAGCGGTATCATGCATGGTATCGGCTTCGCCCTGAAAGAGGACTACGCAGACGTTAAGAAACATGCGAACATGTTTGGCGCTGGTACTTCCTACATCAAGGATGTTCCGGATGATATCAACCTGATTCATATCGATGGCGCTATCTCTGATGGTCCGTTCGGTTCTTCAGGTGCTTCTGAGGCATTCCAGGCATCTGGCCACTGTGCAGTTCTGAATGGTATCTACAATGCCTGCGGCGTACGTATCCATGAGATCCCGGCACTTCCGGAGAAGGTAAAAGCTGGTCTGGATGCAATCGCAAAGGGCGAGAAACCGTACGAGCCGAAGAAATACTTCCTTGGTTCCGATATGTATGAGGAACTGGAGAACATCAAAGAGAATCCGGTACAGGTAGGAACCCAGAGCTTCTACGTATCCCTGGATGATCCGACAGCTGAGCGTCCGTTCTAATCCGATTCGGAAGAGGAATGCGTGGCTGCACATGAAGCGGGCAGCTGCGGCAAGGCGTATCGCGTGATTGTAAATAAGAATTAAATAAAAGCTGCTGCGAACCTGCAGAATCTATGTTTAGAGAGGTAGGTTTTGCAGCGGCTTTTTTGTAATTATGGTATATAATAAAAAGTATTAAAAGTTGGCTCTTAGAATTTTTACTTATCGATGGAGGACGGGATAAATGATTCTGGGAGAGGATAAATGGTTACTGTTCACGGGTAGGCACTTTTGGAACCGAAAGTGCCGTAAGAAAACGTGGTGGCAGCAGGAATTTGCCGTATTTAAATGCGAAGCCACGGCAAATTCCGTTACTGGGCATGTATGCGTGAACAGTAACGATAAATGCAGGAGAAAAGAAGGGAGGTCCGCCCTGTGAGCTATTTGGAAGATTTTGAGAAGACGCTGGCGGAGAAATGCCATCAGAACGAGCCGCCGTTCTGCCAGGCAGCCTGTCCGTTCCGGCTGGATATCAAGGGGCTGGAAGAAAAGTGGAAAAAGGGACGTTTCAACGCGGCGTACCGGACCTATCAGAATACGGTGGGATTTCCGGATATTGTGTCGAAGCTGTGCAGCCATCCGTGCGAGAAGGCATGTCTGCGTGCGAAGCTGGACGGGGGGATCGCGATGGGGCTTTTAGAGCGGGCGACTGTCGAGTACGCGAAGCGGAAGGCACCGAATGCGTATAACCTGCCGTCGAAAGGAAAAAAGATCGCGATCGTCGGAGGCGGTCTTTCGGGGCTTGGCTGTGCACTGCGTCTCTGCAATAAAAAGTACGAGGTAACGATTTATGAGCGGGAAATGGTTCTGGGCGGTCAGGCGAGAAACCAGATGGATCCGGCGGAATTTGATGCGGAGATCGAGGCACAGTTCCAGTTTGAGGAATTTTCACGCCATCTCGGTGAAACGGTAACGGATCTGGAGGCACTCCGGGCGGACTATGATGCCGTGTATGTGGCAACTGAGGCAGATGGCGCGGACTTTGGTCTGGAAATGGACCCGGACGGCGCATTTGCAACCCGGACACCGGGCGTTTTCATTGGAGGTTCCCTGACAGGCGGCGACAGCATGAAGGCGCTGGCAGATGGGCTGGCGGTTTCGCTTGCGATCGAACGGTATCTGAAAACGGGCGGCATGAATGAGCCATTTCGAAAGGAAGGGACACTTTTAAAGCTTCAAACGGAAGGGATCGAGCGTGCCGAGCGGGTGGTTCCGGCAAACGGGGAATCGTATACGGAGGAAGAGGCGATGCAGGAGATCGCGCGCTGCCAGAAGTGTTCGTGTGATGCCTGTATGCGTGCCTGTGATCTGATGCGCCTGCATGAGAAAACACCGCGCCGTTTGTATGAAGAGGTTTACATAACAATCCATCCCGGTACGTTATCGCGCGATGGTACGTGGGCGACCAGACTGATCAGCACCTGCGACCACTGCGGGCTTTGCAAGGAAGTCTGTCCGCAGCATATCGATTTCAGCCAGTTTCTGCTTGACAGTATGCGGGCAATGCAAAAAAAAGGCGCGATGCCGTGGCCATTCCACGATTTCTGGCTGCGCGACATGGCGTATGCCTCCGGAAAAGCGGGGCTTACGCGGAAACCGGAGAATGTTAAGAAGAGTTCCTATGCATTCTTTCCGGGATGCCAGCTCGCCGGTTCGGATCCGCGCTATGTGACGCGGACGTATGAGTGGCTGCGTTCCAAAAAGCCGGATGCGGCGATCTGGATGACCTGCTGCGGTGCGCCTGCCGAGTGGGCAGGCGAAGTGGACATCCACGCGGCACATCTGGAGGAAATGCGGCGGCAGTGGAGAGAGCTTGGCGAACCGACAGTGGTTTTAGCATGCCCGAACTGCCGGAAGATGTTTGAAGAATACCTGCCGGAGCTTCCGGTTGTCTTTCTGGCGGAAGTGATGGAAGAGTGGGGCATGGAGAAAGATGCTGCTTTGGAACCGGACAATGCTGAAAAGGGTGAAATGGAAGCAGGAAGTACCCAGCAAGCGCAGTCGTATGCCTTGTTTGATCCCTGCGCCAGCCGCTATTACCCGGAATTGCAGGAGAGTGTACGCCATCTGGCGGATGCGGCGGGGATTACGTGGGAAAATCTGCCGTATGACGGGAAAAAGGCGCGCTGCTGCGGATACGGCGGGCATATCGGGATTGCTTCTCCGAGCCACACAAGCTATATGACAACTTCCCGTGCAAAAGAGGAGGAACTGCCGTATGTGACCTACTGCGTCAACTGCCGGGAGTCCTTTGCAGGACAGGGCAAGGAGGCGGTACATATCCTCGATTTGCTGTTTGGGTTAAATGGCGCGGGACGTCCGGCAGCGACGGTAACAGAGCGCTGGCACAACCGACTGGCGGCAAAACGGGAACTGCTTAAGACATATTGGAATGAGACGATCGAAGAGGAAACACACATGAAATTAGAAGTTGAGAAGGAACTGGAACGCAAATTGTCAGCGGGTCAGATTTTGATCGAAGATATGGAGCAGGTCATTGAACACTGTGAGCGGGAAGACCGCGGTATTATCGACCCGGAGACAGGACATCGGATCGGGCATCTGAAGATCCAGCATATGACCTACTGGGCAGAGTACGAGGTGCTGCCGGACGGCGGTTATAGGCTCTGGAATGGCTACAGCCACCGCATGAATCTGGAAGGAGAGTGATGAGTATGCCGACGATCGATGGAGGCGGAAGAGATCAGCGGATCAAAGAGGCGTTGGAGAAAAAAGTCATCTGCCGCCGGTGTCAGGTGGAGATGGTGCCGAAATCCACATTTTTTGACTATCTGGGGCACAATTTCCACACCGAGATCCTGTGCTGCCCGAAGTGCGGCGAGGTATATCTGCCGGAAGCGCTGGTAAAAGGACGTATGGCGGATGTGGAGAGAGAGCTGGAAGATAAATAGGAGATATATAGATTGGGATAAGGGGATGAAGGAAGATGATAATGGATTCACAGGATAGAGGCGTCCTGCCGGAAGAAATGCGCCATACATACAGTGTCTGTCCGGTCTGTTTAAAACGCATTCCGGCAAAGCGGGAAGAGCGGGACGGGCAGATATATCTGGTAAAAACCTGTCCGGATCACGGGACATTTTCCAGTGTAATCTGGAGAAATAAGCGTAAGTTTGCCGACTGGCGCGGGGAACGTCCGGCGGTGGGAGAAAATGAAAATCTAAATTGCCCGGCGGGCTGCGGTCTATGTGCGGAGCACAGACGCGCCACCTGCTGTACCTTGCTGGAGATCACAGCGCGGTGCAATATGAACTGTACCTTCTGTTTTGCGGAGCCGGACGGGGCCAAGGATCCGTCCTTAGACACGATAAAACGCTGGATCGACGATCTGACGGATCCGGGAAAAACACTTTTGCAGCTTTCCGGCGGGGAACCGACAGTGCGGGACGATCTGCCGGAGATCGTGGCGTATGCGAAGCAGGTTGGCTGTAAATATGTGCAGTTAAACAGCAACGGTCTGCGCCTGGCGGAGGACGAGGCGTTTGTAAAGCGTCTGGCAGATGCGGGACTTTCGTTTGTATTTATGCAGTTTGACGGCGTGGACGATGCCGTATATGAAAAACTGCGCCGCCGCCCGATGCTGGAAGTGAAAAAACGGGCGATCGAGCAGTGCGGCCGGTATGGAATCGGCGTGACGCTTGTTCCGGTCCTTGTTCCGGGCGTCAATACGGAGCAGATCGGGGACATCATCCGGTTTGCCATTCAGCGGTCGCCGTATGTGCGCGGCGTGCATTTCCAGCCGGTCAGCTATTTTGGACGTATCCCGGAGCTGCCGGCGGATGATGACCGCTATACGCTGGATGAACTTTTGGAGGCGGTTGTCAGCCAGAGCGGGGGGCTTATCAAAGAGGAACAGATCGCGCCATCCTGCTGCGATCACCCGATGTGTGGGTTCCACGGGGATTTTATCGTGATGCCTGGGGATAAATTGATGCCGTTGACAAATTATAGTGGAAAAACCGAGACAGAACCGGAGGGCGAAGGCTGCTGCTGCGGTCCGGATCCGGCGGAGAAGAACCGTGAATTTGTCGGACGCCGCTGGGAACGGCGCGATGTGGAAGAGGCGTGCTGTTGTGGAGAAAGCCAGCCGGAAAAAGAAAGCTGCTGCTGTGGCGGAACCCAGCCAGAACCAGAAAGCTGCTGCTGTGGCGGAACTCAGCCCGAACCAGAAAGCTGCTGCTGTGGCGGAACTCAACCAGAACCAGGAAACTGCGGTTGTGGCGGAACTCAGCCCGAACCAGAATCCTGCTGCTGTGAAGAAGAGTCGCTTGACATAACAAATATGGAGGACTTCTTAAAGCGTGCCAAAAGCCATGGCTTCACGATCACATCCATGGCGTTTCAGGATGCCGGCAATCTCGATATCGAGCGCCTGCGCCAGTGCAGCCTGCATGTGTATAAAGACGGGAAGAAGATTCCGTTCTGTGCATACTACTTGTCTCCGATGGAAAGAGGCAGATAATAGAAGCGCAGAAAGGAGAGGTGCAAAAAATGAATACAAATGAGTGCAGTCTCTGCCGACCGGGCGGATTTGCGCTGACGAGGCAGATGTTCCAGTTTGCGGGAATTGAGATACCGGAGGCGGGAGCGGCAGAGACGGAGTCTACAGACCCTGCAGTGTCGCTTCGCGTCATCGACATCGGCTGCGGAACCGGCGGCACGATGCGATGGCTTTCTGAGCATTTCCCGGGCTGGCAGATTTCCGGATTGGATAAGAATCCGGATGTGCATGAACCTGGCTGGATAGAGACTGGATGTGCGGAGAAACTGCCATATCCAGCTCAGACGGCGGATATCATTCTGATGGAATGCAGTTGTTCCAAGGCTGCGGAACCGGCGGCGGCGCTCCGGGAGGCGTACCGGGTGTTAAAACTGGAAGGATGGCTTTTGATGAGCGATATGTATGCCCGGAAGAAAGAGCTTTTCTTAGACGGGATGCTGGGACGGCTGGAGTCTGCTAAAACAATCCGTGACCGGCTGGCGGAGGCGGGATTTGTGCTTGCAAAGATGCAGGACGTGTCGGGAACATTGGCGGAGTGGATCGGGCAACAGATCTTCGATGGGAATCTGGAATCCGTCTGCGCAGCGCTGGGGGCGGACCGGAAGATTTTAAAAGAAGCGGCCTGCGGTTATTTTATTGCGGCGGCGCAGCCGTCCGGGTTATGGCGGACACTTTCGTATGTAAAGGAGAAAAGTCCATTTTATCAGAAGAAATTTACATCCGTCTGGGGACAGCTTGGGGAAATGGCAGGTTCCGATGTACGGCTCGCACCGGATTCGTTTTCATGGGCGGATTTCCGGACACTTCCCCTCACAACCCCGGAGGAACTGAAAGCGGAGCCGGAAACATTTTTATGTGTTCCAGCCAAGGAGATCGCGCGGATCATCACGCTGAAAACCTCCGGCAGTACAGGGGCACCGAAGCGCCTGTTTTTTACCGAAGACGATCTGATGCAGACGGCGGATTTCTTTGAAACAGGGATGCAGTACATGGTAAAGCCAGGCGATCGGGTCACGGTTTATATGGAAGGACCGGGATTTTTTTCGATTGGAGGACTTTTAAAAGAAGGATTGGGGCGCATTCAGGTGGAGACGAAGGTTCATGGACTGATTCACGATATGGAAGCGGCAGCGCGGGACGGCGAGGGGGCAGACTGCCTGATCGGTGTCCCAAGCCAGATGTATGCGCTGGCAGCCCATGCGCCGGGACTTGGCCCGAAAACAGTGCTTTTAAGTGCTGATTATGTGCCGGTCAGCGTGCAGCGTTTTTTGGAAAAAACATGGAACTGCCGGGTCTTTACACACTGGGGGATGACGGAAACTGGTTACGGCGGCGGCGTACAGTGTGGGGCGCGTGTGGGTTACCATCTGCGGGACCGGGACCTTTTGATTGAGATTCTGGATCCGGATACGGGACAGCCGGTTCCGGAAGGGCAATACGGCGAGCTGGTTCTGACAACGCTTCGGCGGCGGGGAATGCCGCTTGTGCGCTATCGGACCGGCGATCTGGGGCGGATGATTGCAGAACCGTGTGCCTGCGGATGTTTAAAGCCCAGACTTGATAAGGTTGAGGGACGGCTGGATGACAGCGTCCGGCTGTCCGGCGGAAAAGTACTTTCCATGCACATATTAGATGAGCTTTTATTTGCCCTGGATGAGGTGGAAGATTTTCAGGCATCTTACAATGCGGCGCAGAAGCATCTGACGGTGGCTGTTATGAAGAAAGCGGGTTATGCAGATGCGGTAGGAAGCAGAGTGAAAAATGTCAAAGCAGCATTAACGGAATACTTTGGGAACTGCCTGACCGTCTCAGTGATAGAAAAAGAAATTTCCCCCTATATCGGTTCGGGAAAAAGGCGGCTGATCATCGAGGAAAAATGAAAAATGAGTGGTAAAATTCAATATCATGAAAAACTTGACGATAAGTTTTAATTGCAGTATCATAAAATTAAAAATAATCGAGAAATTTTGAAAAAAATCAGTAAAATTTGACAAGAACAAGGAGAAAAAAATGAACATAGCGATTGCATCAGAGACAGAGGAGATCGACGGACTGGTGCCGGCGACTTTTAAGGAGAGTCCGTTTTTGATGATTATTGACGCGGACAAGAACCAGATTTTCCATGTCTATGGAAAACAGGATCCGGACAATCTGGTATTTGCGAAGAAGGTGGTAGAACATGACTGTGAGGCAGTCATCTGCGGACCGATCGAGAAAGAACCGTTTGAGATACTGGTAAAGGCGGGCGTGACCCGTTATCTGGGAAGCGGGCATACGGTTCAGAAGGCATATAGCTATATGAACCGTTATAAACTGGAGCTGATCCGCGACTACATCGGCGGACCGGGACCATTTGGACACAGCCATGATTTCAGCTGCGAGTGTGGGGAAGAAGAGGAACACGAGCACTAGGAAAGGACAGAATGCGGACGATTTATTTGATCCGGCATGGGAAGCCGGAATTTCCAGATGAACGGAAATATTGCATCGGGCGGACGGATCTGCCGCTTTCAGAGGAAGGGCGGACACAGATTCGGGCGCTGGGGGAGACATTTGCGGGACGCAGAATTGAAAAGATTTATACCAGCCCGTTAAAGCGCTGCCAGGAGTCAGCCGCGATCCTGCAGGAAGTGATTGACAGAAGTATTCCGATTGAGGTCGTAGATGGTCTGGCGGAGATTGACATGGGGGAATGGGATGGTCATTCCTTCGATGAAATCCGGGAACAGTTTCCAGCGGAGTATGTGGCACGAGGGGCAGATATGTACGATTTCCGACCGCCGCAGGGAGAGAGTTTTGCAGATTGTGCAGGGCGCGCCAGGACAACCTGGAATGAACTCCGGATGAAGAGCCGGGGCGATATTCTGGTAATCGGGCACGCGGGTTGGTTCCGGACACTGATCAGCGGCTGGGAGAAGCGGAAAAAGGCAGAACTTTTGCAGATTCCCTTTGGCTACGGACAGGTGTATGAAAGAAAGGATTATGTATTTGACGCCTTGATCTCGGCGGCGGGGCGATCCTCGCGGATGGGGGATTTCAAACCGCTCATGAAGCTCGGCGCCCAGACGGTTCTGGAACGTGAGATACAGACGCTGCGGGCGTGCGGCGTACATGAAATCACGATCATTACCGGACGACGGGCGGAAGATATACGCGCGGCGGCTGCGGGACCGGGAATCCATTTCATCCATAATCCCGCGTATGCGGAGACGAAAATGTTTGATTCCGTCTGCCTGGGGCTTTCCTATTATGAGAAAAAGCGGAAAACGGCAGGAAAAGAGACGCTGGATGGCATTTTCTTTTTCCCGGTGGATGTGCCGCTGTTTACGCCATTTACGCTGGAATATGAAAAATACCGGTTTGCGGAAGGCGATGGGGATGTCTATCTCCCGGAGTATGAGAAAACACCGGGGCATCCGCTTCTGATCCGTGCAGATGTGATCGCAAAACTGCTGCAGCATGACGGGACGATGGGGCTTAAAGGCGCTTGTGAACAGCCGGGAATCCGCCGGATTTCCCTGGATGTGCCGGATCCGGGCTGCGCGTTTGATGCGGATACCCAGGAAGAGTTTCAGAAATTGCGTGACTGGGAGAGAAAACGACCTGTCCCGGACAAAGAGGAGTGTGAACGTCTGCTTGCATGGTTCCGCACGCCGGAGGCGACGGTGCGCCATAGCCGGGTGGTTGCGGAGCTGGCCGTGAAATTGGCAGATAGAGTTCTAAAGCATAGGGCGGAAACATGTGTGGAGATGACATACAAAAGCCCCCCAATTGATAAATATAAAATCTACGCGGCGGCGCTTCTTCACGACATCGCCAAAGCATATCCCGAACATCCGGAAACAGGGGCGAGATGGCTGCGGCTTCTGGGACATACCGGGATCGCGGATATCGTTGCGGATCATATGGATCTGCCGGAAGAAAAGCTGGGATATTTGAATGAAAGCCTGATTGTGTACCTGGCGGACAAGCAGGTACAGGGAGAACGGCGTGTAACGATCGAAGAACGGTTTGCGGCAAAACGGGAGAAATTTAAGGATAACCCGGAGGCGCTGGAGGGCGTGGAACGGCGGTATCAGCTGGCAAAGCGTGCGGAGGCATTACTGTAAAAAGGAAAAGAGGAAAATCATATGAAATTAATGAAAACAACCGAGGCAGTCGGACAGGTACTCTGCCATGATATGACACAGATTATTCCGGATGTGACGAAGGATGCCGTATTCCGTAAGGGACATATCGTGCGCGAGGAGGACATCCCGGTACTGCTTTCGATTGGAAAAGATCATATTTATGTCTGGGAAAAGGACGATACAAAATATCATGAGGACGAGGCGGCGGACATTCTGCGCGGCATCTGCCAGAATGAGTATATGCGTGCAACCGATCCGAAGGAAGGCAAGATTGAGCTGATTGCGGAGTCGGACGGTCTGTTTCAGGTTGATGAAGAACGCCTCTTAAAGGTCAACAGCCTGCCGGAGATGATGATCGCGACCCGCCGGACGAATTTCCCGGTAAAAAAAGGTGATAAGTTAGCCGGAACCCGTGTGATCCCGCTGGTAATTGAAAAAGAAAAAATGGAAGAGGCGAAGAAGGCAGCGGGTTCAGAGCCGCTGTTAAAGCTGCTTCCGTATAAAAATAAGAAAGCGGGCATTGTGACGACCGGAAATGAAGTGTTCTATGGACGGATTGAGGATAAATTTGGCCCGGTCATCCGGGAAAAGCTTCAGGAATTTGGTGTGGAAGTTCTGGGACAGAAGATTATAGGGGACAATCCGGATAAAATCACGGAGGCAATCCAGGAATGGCTGGATCAGGGCGCCGATTTTGTTGTCTGTACCGGTGGCATGAGCGTCGATCCGGATGATACGACACCGAGCGCGATCAAGCAGACCGGGGCGGAGGTTGTCTCCTACGGCGCGCCGGTACTTCCGGGTGCGATGTTCTTGCTGGCATATATGAAGGACGGAAGACCGATCATGGGACTTCCGGGCTGCGTGATGTATGCGAAGAGGACCATCTTTGATCTGGTGCTGCCGCGTGTGATGGCAGATGTGCCGGTGACAAAAGCAGATCTGGCGAAGATGGGCGCAGGTGGTCTGTGCTTAAATTGTCCAACTTGTATTTTCCCGAACTGCGGTTTTGGTAAATAATCGAGCCAGAGAGAGGCGATGAGGCAGCAACCGCGATGGCACAACTGCGAAATGAGAAATGGATGGCTCATGCAGTATAAAAGAGAGGAAGTGCGTGATATGAATCTGTATGGGGAGATTCTGAAAAAACTGGAAGGGACGCCGTGTCTGGCGCTCGAGAGAAGCTTTGTGGGAGAAGAGGGAAATCTAGCAGATATGCGCTGTGAACTGAAAGAAGGTGCAGAGGCGTCGGAGATTGGAAAAGAAGCCCTGACACAGGGGCAGCCGGTCTGTGGGCGCGCCGGAAGCAGTTGGAATGTGGCGGAACCATTTTTCCCGAAAGAGCGCCTGATTATTCTCGGAGGCGGCCATGTGGCTCTTCCGGTGGCAGAATTTGGCGCGCGCGTCGGATTCCAGGTAACTGTGGTGGACGACCGCCTTTCCTTCGCGAATCCGGGACGTTTCCCGATGGCAGAGAAGGTGATCTGTGATGACTTTGGGCATGCGATCAAAGAACTCAAGATTCAGGAGAGCGACTATATCTGTATCGTTACGCGCGGACACCGCCACGATGCGGACTGCCTGCGTATGATTGGAAAAGGAAAAGAACCGGCGTATCTCGGCATGATTGGTTCGAGACGCCGCGTCGGTATCGTGAAACAGGAGCTTCTGGAAGAGGGTTACGATCCAGAGCGAATGAGCCGTTTAAAGAGCCCGATCGGTTTAAAGATCGGCGGTGTGACACCGGAGGAGATCGCGATCTCGATTCTGGCGGAGATCATACAGGTAAAGCGCATGGATCGGGAAGACAAACGTGTGAAAAACCGTTCCGATCTGGATTTTGATGTGCTGAAACGCCTGGCAGAGGAGCCGGATGAGTCGAAAGCAGTGGTCACGGTGATTGAATCAAAGGGATCCTCCCCGCGCGGGGCAGGCGCGAAGATGATTGTCTACCGGGACGGACGGATTCTCGGCAGCATCGGCGGCGGCTGCAGCGAGGCGGCCGTGCTGGGCGAGGCACGTTCTCTGATCGGAAGCGGCAGGTACAAAGTAGTTCATGTAGATCTGACCGGCGAGGCAGCGGAAGATGAAGGAATGGTCTGCGGCGGCATTATGGATGTGCTGGTGGAAGACTTTGCCACGGATCGGGAACCGTGTGACCGGTAAGGAAACCGAAACGGCGGCGTATTTGGATACAAAATTTCAAATAAATGAAAAATAAAAAGATAAAAATAAAATATATGAAAAATCATCATAATAATTTCACGAAAATAGACGGAAGGGTTTGGAAAGAACAACTGGAAAATTCATAAGAATAAAGGGAAAATGCAGAAAAAAGCCACGTTATTTTTTGGTGCACATAATGACCATGTGCATTCAATAAGAATCATTGTAAAGATTGACAAAAAAAGTGCCACGTGCTACTATTTGATTAGCAAATATCATTATAATTTTCCGAAAATAACGGAAGGGTAAAAACCACATTGCTATGGCGTGAGGAATCGAAACGAGGAGGATGCCGGAAACGTGTGCGTGAAATGAGGGAGAAACCAAGATATGAGAAAAACGTGGGCACTTGTAATGGCAGCAGCGATGGCGGCAGCATCCCTGACCGCATGTTCATCCAGCAAACCGGCTGAGACAGTAGCACCGGAAACGGAGGCAGAGGCAGCTGAGACAGAGGAGACCGAAGCAGAAGCAGAGGCAACCGGCGACCAGCAGGAGATTCTGGTAGCGGCAGCAGCCAGCCTTCAGTACGTTATGGAAGACAAGATTCAGCCGGCATTTGAGAAAGAGAATCCGGACATCAAGCTGAGCTTTACCTTTGACAGTTCAGGAAAGCTGCAGACCCAGATCGAAGAGGGCGCAGATGCAGACGTATTCTTCTCCGCAGCGATGAAGCAGATGAACGCGCTGGAGGACGAGGGACTGGTTGATGCAGATTCTGTCGTAGAGCTTCTGGAAAATAAGATCGCCCTGATCGTTCCGAAGGATTCCACACTGGGAATTACCGGTTTTGAGGATATCACAAAGGCAGAGAAGATTGCACTCGGCGATCCGGAGAGTGTTCCGGTTGGACAGTACGCCAAGGAAGCCTTTGAGAACCTGGGTATGTGGGATGATGTAGAGGCTAAGACAAGCTTTGGTACCAACGTAACCGAGGTTTTAAGCTGGGTAGCAGCCGGAAGCGCAGATGCAGGTATCGTATACCTGACCGATGCAACCACCAGCGATCAGTTTGACCAGGTAAAGGTTATCGGATATGCACCGGAAGGAAGCGTATCGAAGGTTATCTATCCGGTTGGTGTTGTAAGCGCAAGCACAAAGAAAGATGCAGCACAGAAGTTTGTAGATTATCTGGGAACCGATGATGCGCTCTCCTTCTTTGCGGAGTATGGCTTCACAGCAAATAAATAAGCCGGGAGCGATGACTGTCTGGGATATGCAGCCGACTGTGTGAATAGAAAGCAGGACAGCGAAGGACAGACAGTGAACCATGTATGGAATAAAATCCGCCGCAGAATGCAGGGTCCGTTGAAAACCAGGTGTTCTGCGGCAGTTTTTATCTCAGTCGAGAAGACTCCCACCTCTTTAGGTGGCGAATAATAGCAAATTTGTCTCAGTGGGAGTTGGGTCTCACGGACGTTCGACTTGATTCATAGGAAAGGAGGGGAAGAAAGATGGACTGGTCTCCGATATGGATATCGATGAAAACAGTAACGCTGTCGATCATTATTACGTTTTTTCTGGGAGTCTGGATGGCGCGGCTGGTGGTATCGGCACGCTCTGAGAAAGTGAAAATGGTGCTGGACGGCATCCTGACGCTTCCGATGGTCCTGCCGCCGACGGTAGCAGGCTTCTTCCTGCTGATGATTTTTGGTGTAAAACGACCGCTCGGACAGCTGTTTCTGGAATTGTTTGGCGTCAAGATTGTATTTTCATGGGTGGCAACGGTGATCGCGGCGGTGGCGATCTCATTTCCGCTTATGTACCGGGCAGCGCGCGGCGCGTTTGAACAGGTCGATGTGACGCTTATCTATGCGGCTCGGACGCTGGGATTTTCCGAGAGCCGCATTTTCTGGAAGGTAATTCTGCCGTCGGCGATGCCGGGCGTCCTCAGCGGCGCGATCCTTGCCTTTGCAAGAGGACTGGGCGAGTTCGGTGCGACCGCGATGCTGGCGGGCAATATCGCCGGAAAGACGCAGACACTGCCGCTTGCCATCTATTCACAGGTGGCGGCTGGAAAAATGTCGATGGCATACCAGTATGTGTGGATCATCGTGGTGATTTCCTTCCTGGTCGTCGTGCTGATGAATGTGCTGTCGCGGCGGGATATGCGCGGAAGCAGCAATCATAAAAAGAAAGATAACAGTGTGGAAGCGGGCGGTCAGGATGCAAAGGTTTCGGTGGAACTGTTTGCGGACAGGGAAGCGGATGCACAGAAGGGAGGCGCGGGATGAGCCTGCAGGCGGCAATCAAAAAGAGATTTTCCGGCTTTTCGCTGGACGTATCGCTTAACACCGATGGCGGCGTCATGGGCATTCTCGGCGCCTCCGGAAGCGGCAAGAGCATGACGCTCAAGTGTATCGCCGGAATTGAGACGCCGGACGAAGGGCGGATCGTGTTAAATGGCAGGGTGCTCTTTGATTCGGAAAAGCGCATCAACCTGCCGCCGCAGAAGCGGAAAGTCGGTTATTTATTCCAAAATTATGCATTGTTTCCGAATATGACCGTAGAAACCAACATTGCAGCGGGGCTTTCGGGCAGCAAGGAGGAAAAACAGGAAGCGGCTGCCCGCATGATCCGTCTCTTTAAATTAGAAGGGCTTGAAAAAAGGTATCCGTCCCAGCTTTCCGGCGGACAGCAGCAGCGTGTGGCGCTGGCGCGCATTCTCGTCTATGAGCCGGATGTGATCATGCTGGATGAACCATTTTCGGCACTTGATTATTATCTGAAGGAACAACTGCAGTTCCAGGTGCGCGAGGTACTCCGCGGGTACACGGGCGATGTGCTGATGGTCAGCCACAGCCGGGACGAGGTCTATCGGTTCTGCGAGAAGAGCATCATCTTAAACCGCGGACAGGTGGCGATGAAGGGAGAGACGCGGGCGATTTTCCAGAAACCGGAAAATGTCACTGCGGCACGCCTGACAGGCTGTAAAAACTTCAGCCGGATCCGGCGGATCGGCGAATATGAGGTGGAGGCGCTCGACTGGGGACTCACGTTTCAGACCGAAGAAGCGGTTGCCGCGGAGCATGCCTATATCGGCATCCGGGCGCACCAGTTTTACCCAGCGCGCGGCAGTGCGAATGAATTTACGTGCGAGTGGGGGGACACACTCTGCCAGCCATTTGAGTGGGATGTTTTGCTGCGTCCGGTGGAAAATGCAGGGGCAGCGGGTGACAAAGAAAATGCACTGGAACGCGAGGTGATCTGGTGGAAGGTAGACTATAAGCAGAGTGATTCACTAAACCAGTATCAGCGCGGAGACTGCGTCCGGCTGGGAATTGCACCGGGAGATATCATGCTTTTAAAAGAAGGTTAGAATGATAGAAAAGGGGATATGTATGGCAGATGGGAAAACAGGCGCGATCATCCTGGCGGCAGGGCGGTCGGCGCACATGGAAGAATTAAAGCCGATGCTCCGGATGGGGCAGACCACGATGATACAGAGGGAGATCGACACGATCCGGCAGGCGGGGATCTCGCCGATCGTCGTCGTGACCGGGTATCAGGCAGATGTGCTGGAACGTCATATTTCACACCGTGGTGCGGTCTGTATCCGAAACAAGCGGTATGAGACATCGCAGATGTACGGCTCAATCTGCATGGGACTGCGCCATATCCAGAAAAAAGCCGATCGGGTGCTGTTGTTCCCTGCCGACGTGCCGATGATCACGGCGGACACAATCGAGAAGATGGCGCAGGCGCCCGGAAGCATGGCAGTACCGGTCTGTCAGGGAAAAAAAGGACACCCGGTCATGCTGTCGAAGGAAGTGTTTGGACATATCTTAACGTACCGGGGTGGAAAAGGACTCCGCGGCGCAATGGATGCGTGGGGCGAAGGTGTCCGGGAGATCGAGGTTGAAGATCCGGGTGTTTTACTGGACACCAACACGAAAATGGACTACGAATCGCTGCTTGCCTACGAAAAAGACAGGCAGAAGCGCGGGGAGCTGGCATTTCGGGCGTCGATTTCGCTGAGCCGCGAGGAAGAATGCTTCAGCGCGCTGACGGCGGATTTTCTGGAGGCAGTTGCTGAGAGTGGTTCAATGCTCGGTGCCTGTCAGATCCGGGATATTTCTTACAGCAAGGGCTGGAAAATGCTCAAGATCGCGGAGGCGCAGCTGGGAATCCAGTTTTTAGAGCGCCAGACGGGCGGAAGCAAGGGCGGATTTTCTGTGCTGACGCCGGAGGGAAAGGTATTTTTAGAAAAATTCCGCCGGATGGAAGCAGCAGTGCAGGCGGCAGCAGAAGCAGCGTTTGAGAAAATCTTTCTGGAGCCGGAAGAAGAGGAAAAGGAGGATACAAATGGAAGAGAAATTAACGCATTTTGATGAAAAGGGAAATGCGATCATGGTAGATGTAACGGAAAAGAAGATTACCAGCCGGACGGCGACGGCATCCGGCAAGATTCACGTCAATGAAGCTGTCATGAAGGCGGTTCTGGAGGGAACGGTTGCCAAGGGCGATGTGCTGGGGGTGGCGCGTGTGGCGGGAATCATGGCGGTGAAGCAGACCGCACACCTGATCCCGATGTGCCACACACTTCTCATCACGAAATGCAGCGTGGATTTTGAGGTAGATGAAAAAGAGCTGACGATCAAGGCATTTTGTACTGCGAAGCTGGAAGGAAAGACCGGCGTCGAGATGGAGGCGCTGACCGGCGTCAGCGTGGCGCTTCTGACCATTTATGATATGTGCAAGGCGATCGACAAGCGGATGGAGATCGGAGAGATACATCTCGATGCAAAATCGGGAGGAAAGAGCGGGGAATTTGTGCGATGATAGACGGATACGGCAGAACGATCGACTACGTCCGGATCTCCGTGACCGACCGATGCAACCTGCGCTGTGTGTACTGTATGCCGGAGGAAGGCGTCAGCAGCATTTCCCATGAAGAGATCCTGCGGTTTGGTGAGATCGAGCGGGTCTGCCAGATTCTGGCAGAGAACGGCATTCAGAAAATCAAGCTGACCGGCGGCGAACCGCTGGTGCGCCGGAGACTGCCGGAGTTAGCAGCAGCGTTAAAACAGATTCCGGGAATCAAGAGCCTGACGATCACGACGAACGGTGTTTTATTAGAAGAAATGTACGATGCGCTGGCGGATGCGGGGGTTGATTCAGTCACGATCAGCCTGGATACGCTGGATGCGTCGGTGTACCGGCAGCTCACACGCCGGGATGAGATCGAAGCGGTCAGACGCGGCCTTCGGACGGCGATCCAGAAAGGCAGGATGCAGATCAAGATAAATTGTGTGCCGGTGCTTGGGATCGAGGAGCAAAAGCTTTTAGAGGTGGCGGAACTGGCGAAAAACCATAACGTGCACGTGCGTTTCATCGAAATGATGCCGATCGGCATGGGGACGCAGTTTGCCTTTGTGAAAGAAGATGCGTTGAAGCATGCGCTGGAAGAGGCATTTGGAACCTTTACCCCGTGCGGGGACGTGGCAGGAAATGGCCCGTGCCATTATTTCGCAGTCCCTGGCTTTCAGGGACGGATCGGTTTTATCAGCGCGGTCAGCCATAAATTCTGTTCCGAATGTAATCGGATCCGGCTGACATCGGAAGGATTCTTAAAGACCTGTCTCCAGTATGACAATGGGGTGGAATTAAAGACCATTCTGCGCGGCGGCGGTACCGATGAAGACCTGCGCCGGGCGATCGGACAGGCGCTTGCGGAAAAGCCGAAGGGACATAATTTTGAGAAAAAGACGGAATTTACGGATCGGGAACACCGGGGAATGTCCCAGATAGGCGGATAAGCAGGGTGTTTGTGAGGATTATGATTATGGTTTCTGCGGTGAAAGTGTGAGCCGGCGGAATGTTACAAGTGAAATATCGTATATGAAATATGAAATCGGAAAATTTATGGATAAAGAAAAGGGGAAACAATCATGGGAAAAGTAATCGCAACGTGTACCAGTGAAATCAAAGGTGTTCAGAAGAAAAATGTCCATCAGGTCTGTCTTATCGAGGACTATGGAATCGAGGGTGACGCCCATGCGGGCAAATGGCACCGTCAGGTCAGCCTTCTTTCATATGACCGGATTCAGGAATTCCGCGCGCGCGGTGCAAAGGTCGAGGACGGCGCATTCGGCGAAAATCTGGTCGTGGAAGGAATCGATTTCAAGACGCTCCCGATCGGGACAAAATTTAAATGCAACGATGTCGTGCTGGAATTGACACAGATCGGAAAAGAATGCCACCATGGGTGTGCGATCTTCCAGGCGATGGGCGACTGCATCATGCCGCGCGAGGGCGTATTTACAAAGGTGCTGCACGGCGGCGTGATCAAAGAGGGAGATAATCTGGAGATTCTGGAAGAAGCGTAGGAAAGAGATCAAAGAGAGGTGGGAAACCAATGAGAGCAGCAATTATTACATCCAGTGACTCCGGGTACGCGGGAAAACGGGAGGACGTGAGTGGTCCGGTAATCGCAGAAATGGTGAGAGAGGCTGGTTATGAGGTGGTCTGGCAGAAGGTGCTGCCGGACGACCAGGCGATGTTGGAAGAGGCGATGAAGGAGATCTGCGATGAGGGAAAGGCCGATCTGCTCTTAACAACGGGCGGAACGGGATTTTCTCCGCGCGACGTGATGCCGGAGGCGACGCTGGCGGTCGCGGAACGGATGGTTCCGGGTATCCCGGAGGCGATGCGGGCATACAGCTTACAATTTACAAAGCGGACGATGTTAAGCCGAGCGGCAAGTGGGATCCGTAAACGCACGCTGATCGTCAACCTGCCGGGCAGTCCGAAGGCGGTGCGGGAGTGTCTGGAGTACATTCTGCCGCAGCTGGATCATGGATTAAAAATCCTTTTGGGGCTTGATGGGGAGTGTGCTAGAAAGTAGGGAAAGCAGCAAAAACGAAGATGGAAAAACAGATATAATATATAAGACGATGTATGCTAATAGCGAGGACTTTCAAGTCCTCGCTATTTCAACGATGGTCAGCTTATTTGGGGCAGAATGGAATGACCACAAGAAATCTACTCCATTCAGTCATGAATGTTCAGTTCAGGAATTACTTACTCGATGCGGAGCATCCGATAGCCGATTCCGATGTGTGTTTGTATGTATTGCTGCCCGTCTTTTCCGCGTTCCAGCTTTTTGCGCAGGGTTGCCATGAACACCCGCAGAGAAGCGATATCGTTTTCCCAACTGCTGCCCCAAATCTGCTGCGTGATATAGGTGTGTGTCAGAACCTTACCAACATTTTTGGAGAGCAGGCACAGCAGCTTGTATTCGATGGGTGTCAGGTGCAGCTCTGTGCCGTCAAGATATGCGCAGCCTGCCGCATAGTCGATTTTCAGCGCACCATTCGTAAAAATCGGAGAATCCTGCACGGAGTCTGTTTTCATCATCGACAGTCTCCGCTGCGTCACCCGCAGTCGTGCCAACAGTTCGTCCACGGAAAAAGGCTTCGTTAGATAATCATCCGCCCCAGCATCCAGTGCCCCGATTTTATCGGAATCCTCTGTTCTGGCGCTGATCACAATGATCGGCATATTCGACCACGACCGGATTTTTTGGATGACTTCTACGCCGTCCATATCCGGCAGCCCCAGATCAAGCAGTACAATGTCCGGGTTGTGAGACAGCGCTTCCATCACGGCACTTGCGCCGTTTTGCGCCGAAAGATACCTATATTCGTGAGTTTTTAGTGTCATCGTTATTAAATTTCGCACCGGGGTATCATCTTCTACAACGAGGATGAGCGGCTTATTCATTTAAGTTCACCTCACTAAGTGGTATTGTAAAGGAAAAGATGCAGCCATGCGGCGAATTGTCTTTCAACGTCATTTCACCATGATGTGCATGGACAATAGTTTGACAGAGCGTAAGTCCAAGTCCAAGACTTCGGCGGCTGTCGCCAATTGGATTGCCCCCAGTAAAGAACATTTCAAAAACACGTTCCTTCAGTTCATTCGGAATACCGGGACCGTTATCGCTGACACATATTTCAGCCATATTTTCTCGCGGGATTGCCGTGATCCGGATGTTCGAGCCAACTGGAGTATATTTGACTGCGTTATTCACCAGATTGATGAGCACCTGCATGATGAGTCCTGCGTCCATCCGTGCCAGCAACAGTACGTCTCCGCAATCTACTGCGATGTGATGTTCTGCCGCTCTTCGGTCAATATGCCTGAGTGCTTCCGATATGATGTCATCCACGACCTGATCAGAAAGGTGCAGCTTTACGCTGCCGTCTACAATTTTCGTAATGGAAAGCAAGTTCTCAACCAGTCCCGTCAGCCATTGTGCATCGTCATAAATGTCCGTAAAAATCTGTTTCCGTGTCTGCTCATCCAACACGTCATAGCTGTGCAGCAGCGTATCTGCGTTGCCGGAAATCGAGGTCAGTGGTGTCCTGAGATCATGAGAAATCGAACGCAAAAGATTGGCGCGAAGCTGTTCGTTCTTTGCAAGAACGGCAGCTTCTTCCTTTTCTCTGGCATTTCGCAGGTTATCCAGCGCCAGAGAGCACTCGCCGAGGATGGAGAACAGAACGCTGGATGTAAATGCGTCAGGCTGCGTTTGCTTTTCCATCGGAATCCCGACAACACCGTAAATCTGCTGCCCGGTACGGATGGCAAGATACAGCCGTTTTGCTTTTGGAAAGTTTTGCGTCGTTGCTCCGGCGCGCTTGCGGTTTTGCCAGACCCATTGAACCACGTTCTGTTCCCGGTCGGTATCTGGGATGCTGTATGGACTACTTCCGTCAGCCGGATAAATGTTCCCATCCAGCAGAGCGTTGCCCTGTGCCGGGTAAATCAGAACGTCTCGCTGCATGAGCTTTTGTATCTGCGTCGCGGTCATCCGATAGACCTCCTCCGGCGTTTCCGCTTTTTGGAGCTGTCTGTTCATATCAAAAAGGAGCTTCGTGCGATAAGCGTCCCGTGCGGATAGCTGTGCGTGGGCTTTGAGCTTGGCCGCAAGTGTACTTGTCAAAAGTGCAGCCGCGAACATGACGGCAAAGGTTATCGGGTATTTGCTGCCATAGGCTGCCAAAGACAGCCGGGGCTCCGTCAGAAAATAATTGAACAGGAGGACACTCAAAAAAGCGGACAGCACACCGCAGGTATATCCGCTGGTAAAAGTGGAAGTCAGAAGCACACCCAGCAGGTAAACCATGATGATATTGTCATTTGCAAAGCTGAGCCGCAGAAAGATCCATCCGATGACCGTCGTAACTGCCAGAATTCCGATGGTCAGAAGTAGTTCCCGGGCGGTCGGAAACGCCGGGCGGATAGTAAGCGGCTGATTTCTGCGGCAGTTCTTATAGGCTTCCACATCCGGAATAATATAAATATCTACCTCCGGTGCAAGCGTAATGAGCTGTTCTGTCAGCGTCGATTCGCTCCAGAAATGCCGCCGCTGTACGCCGCTTCGCCCAATCACAATTTTGGTCACATCAGAGAGCCGCACATATTCCGCGATCTGTGTCGCCACATCTTCACCATGCGTTGTGACAATTTCTGCGCCAAGCTGCTGCCCCAGACGCATATTCGCCTGCAAACGGACGGTATCTTCCGCGTTCATATCAGCGTCTCCGGGGGTCTGCACGTAAAGTGCGGTAAGACTGGCGCAAAATGCCTGTGCCATTTTCCCTGCCATTCGTACAATGCGTTCATTGGATGGAGACGAGGACAGGCACACAAGAATATGCTCTTTTGGCATTTCGTTTCCTTTATTCTGCACATTTTCACCCCCTCTTAAACAATATTATAGCACCAAAATGTGGAGGTTTCTACTGCGCCCAATCGGATTCGTTGTCCGGAAAAGAAATTTGCTCTGAATCATAGATCACGATTTCTACATGGGCATGACTATTGCGAAATCGGGAAAACGTTTCCTCAAGTTCGTCAGGAGAAATATTTCCGACCAGATGCACGCACGGTTCAGCCTGCTGTTGTTCGGATGATTCTTTGATGTGCTTCTGATTTTCGTCCAGAAAGCAATCCAGCCGTTTCATCAAAAACCAGCCGAACAGGAACATTAGCGCCGTCCCAGCGATCAAAACGCTATCTTCCATATACCCTCACCGTCCATTCAGATTCGGAAGCACTTTTGCAGCGCTTTGTATTCGCCCAACGCTAAAATCGTTATTTCCCCGGACAGCACCGTATCCGGCGTAATGGAAGCGTCGATTTTTCCTGAATGTTTGATGCCGAGAATGTTAATGCCATACTTTCTGCGAATATCCAGTTCACCAACGCTTTTGCCGATCCACCCGGCCGGAACTTCTACTTCAAAAATGGCGTGCTGCTCGTCGATCTCTATGTAGTCGAAAATATGGTCGGCAGTGTATCGGATCGCTGCCCATTTTGCCACCTGTTTTTCCGGGTAGACTACCTGGTCGGCACCGTTGCGAAGCAGAAACTTTGCCTGCACATCACGCTCGGCACGCGACACCACGCACTTCGCCCCCAGCTCTTTCAGCAGCGAGGTGGTTTCCAGCGAGTTCTGAAAGTTACCGCTGATGGTTACGATGCAGACATCAAAATTTCCGATGCCAAGAGAGCGAAGAAACTCCGCGTTTGTACTGTCGCCAATTTGTGCATTGGTGACATATGGCAGCACATCATTGATTCGTTCCTCGTTTGTATCGACCGCCATGACCTGATGCCCCAGCTGAGAAAGCTGTATTGCAATATGCCGTCCGAAGCGGCCTGTGCCAATCAATAGAATGTTTTTCATGTGAAAAGACTCCTTATCCAATCGTGATTTTTTCCTGCGGCAGCTTTGCATTCCCCACCTTTTTGCTGGAAAATGTCGCATAAATAAGGGTAAGACCGCCGACTCTGCCCAGATACATGAGCGTGATCAACACCATTTGCGATGGAATGTGCAGCTGCGGTGTAATACCAAGTGTCAATCCCACCGTCCCGACCGCTGATGCCGTTTCATACAGGCAGACAGACAGCGGAAGATTCTCATATGCGCTGATAAAGACAGCACCGCCAAAGAACAGCATCAAGTACATCGTCAGAATGGTCGCGGCGGTCTTGACGGCGCTGCAATCGACTCTGCGTCCGAAAAATCGGGCACTATCGCGCTGGCGGAAGGTTGCAGTGGCATTGGCAAGCAGAACCGCCAGTGTCGTTGTTTTCATACCGCCTGCTGTAGAACCTGGAGAACCGCCGATCAGCATCAAAAGGATTATTACGCCCTGTGATGCACCGGACATCGTGGAAAGATTTACCGTGTTGAAGCCCGCTGTCCTCGGCGTGACAGACTGAAAAAAGGATGCCAGCAGCCGGTTTCCGGCGGGAAGCGCGGAAAAGTCTGAAAAGAAGAAAAACATAGCAGGCAGAAAAATTAAAAAACCTGTCGTGACCAGAATCACCTTGCTCTGCATTCGGTAGCGATGAAACCGCCACTTGTTTTCAAAGATGTCATCCCACGTCAGAAATCCAATACCGCCGATCACGATCAGCAGCATAATCGTGATATTGATTACCGGGCTGTCCGCGTAGCCGGTAAGAGATGGATAGTGGTTGCTTTCTGTCCCAAGAATGTCAAACCCGGCGTTGCAAAAAGCGGATATGGAATGAAATACCGCCATCCAGATGCCGCGCCATCCATAGTCCCGGCAGAATACCGGCAGCACGGCAAGCGCTCCCAGCAGCTCAATCAGAAACGTCCCTCGCAGGATGAAGCGTGTCAGACGGACGATTCCGCCGACCTTTGGTGCTGAAATTGCATCCTGCATGGTGCTGCGCTGCATCAGAGAAATTTTTCGCCCGGACAACAGCGCAAACGATGCTGCTACGGTTACGACACCAAGACCACCAATTTGGATCAGTGCCAGAATAACCGCCTGCCCAAAGGTTGACCAGTAGCAGCCTGTATCCTGTACTACAAGCCCTGTCACGCAGACGGCAGAGGTCGCAGTAAACAGCGTTTCATTGAATGGAGTAATATTCTCTCCAGTCGTGGAGATCGGCAGCATCAGCAGTAGCGCTCCGAGTAGAATGACCCCGGCAAACCCTAATGTGATAATTTGAAAAGACGAAAGGCGGCGCTTTCGACGAATAATCTCTTCCGGCATAAAGGCAACTCCTTATTTCTGTGATGGTCATATTATACAGCTGGAGATTTTAAGAGCGGATAAGGGAGATTTAACGATGTATTAAGATTGAATAAAGATGAGGAGATGGCTTATTTCAATCGCTTTATTTGCGGAAGTGGACAATTTCAAAAAAATGGCAAGGAGGATATGAACGATAAAATAAGGCGCCGGATCAAAGGGGGGTGCGAAGGTTGAGGGAGGAATTACGATGAAAACCCGGAAAAGTGCGCCGAGATATGAGTAGGATGCTGGAAAATATGTGTTTTTGGTTGTATACTGTGTATGTGAATAAAATCGGGGGAGTAACTATCAGAAAAGTTCGCTCGGAATCGTCTGGAAAAATTTCGGGTAAACGGAGAGGAGAAAGAGAAGGTAGAAGTTTATGAAACTGGGATTTATTGGAACGGGAATCATTACGACGTCCGTCGTGACTGGATTCTGCGAGAGCGGAATGGAGAATCTGCAGATCGTTGTATCGCCGAGAAATAAAGAACGGGCGCAGATGCTGCATGAGAAATACCCGGAGATCGTGTCGGTCGCGGCGGATAACCAGGAAGTTGTGGACCGGTCGGACTGGGTCTTTGCGGCGCTCCTTCCGAAGGCGGCGGAAGATATCTTAAAACCGCTTCATATCGGACCGGAGAAGAAGTTTATCAATCTGGTTGCAACGCTGAGCTTAAAGCGCATTGAGGAAATGTTTGGACAGAGAGAGATTCTGGCGGATGTTGTGCCTCTGACCTTCGCGGCGAACCGCTTCGGACCGGTGGTGATTTACCCGGATATCCCGGAGGTAGTCGATCTGATGAGTCACGTCGGCAAGCCGGTTCCGGTCGATACGCCGAAGCAGATCGCGATCCTTAGGAGCACGACGGGCCTGATGAGCGCTTACTATATGCTTCTGACCGTCATTATCCAGTGGTGTGAGAGAAACGGGCTGGATGAGCCATCCGCACGGGCATACATCACCGAATTTACTGGGGCGCTGTCCCGCAAGGCAGCGACGTGGGACGGGGATCTGGAAGACCTTGCCAGAGAAATGACACCGGGAGGACTGAACTGGATGGCGCTGACGCATCTGGAGGAAAAGGATGCGTATACGCCTTGGACGGAGATTCTGGGGCCGATTTTGGAGAAGGTTATAAAAGAATAGAGTCGAGGTGGAAAAACTCGGGGCGCACATTTCTCACGCCCCGAGTTTTTCTTTTAATTAAAGTGTGAGTATTCTAAAAAAGTAGTTGCTTTTTTTAAGAAGGAATGATAGTATATAGAAAACACTTTAGTACGCTACCATGATAGCAAGATAAACAAAAGTGATGGGAGCTATAACGGCAGGATATAGACGAGCGGGTGATTGTCCGGCGGATTTTGTTGAGCCGGGGCGGTTGCGGCGGCAGTTGAGAGGAGATAGAGCATGAATTTAGAGATTCAGAGCCTTCGGAGGGCGGAGGCGGCGACGCTTCGCCTGAGAGGTCTTTATGAGAGCTATGGATACCGCAAGTACCGGATGGGGCGGTTTGAGGAATATAGTTTGTATGCAGCGAATAAAAGTTTCCTGCTGGGGGAAAATGTGCCGACATTTACGGATCTGGACGGACGCTTGATGGCTCTCAAGCCGGACGTGACGCTGAGCATCGCGAAGAACACCAAGGCAGATAAAAATACGTGCGAGAAGGTCTATTATCTGGAGAGTGTGTATCGTGAGAGCAAGGAAAGTCACACTTACAAAGAGATCAGCCAGATGGGACTGGAGTGCATGGGCGGCGTGGATGACTGCGTGATCGCGGAGGTGCTGGCGCTGGCGCTCAAGAGTCTGGCGGATTTTGAGACGGACTATGTGCTCAAGATTTCTAACATGGATTTCGTGGTGGGACTGATGGAAGAGCTTCCGGTCAATGCCGAACAGAAAGATATCATTTTAGGGCTGATTCGGACGAAAAACCGCAGCGGATTGGAAAAATTGTGCGCGGATCTGGCACTGCCGGAGGGCGATACAGAGAAATTGATGAAGGTTTCCGGGCTGTACGGAGAGTTTGGGCGGGTGCTGGCAGAGGCAGGTGCGATCGCGGATACGCCGAAAATGAAGGAGGCGGTTGCCCTGTTATCCCGCCTGTATGAGGTTCTGGAGGCGATGGGACTGGGCGGACAGCTTGACAAGGTGCGGCTGGATTTCTCGATGATCAATGACATTGAATATTATAACGGTATTATTTTCCAGGGATTCTTAGATGGTCTGGCACGCCAGGTTCTTTCCGGCGGCCAGTACGACGGTATGATGGCAAAATTAGGAAAGAAAGCCGATGCGATCGGATTTGCCATCTATTTGAAAGAGCTGGAGCGCCTGCCGGAAAAGAGCATCCGCTACGATGTCGATGCGCTGGTACTCTATGAGCCGGATGTCGATGTAGTGCGCCTGTGCCAGGCGGTTGAAAGCCTGCGCCGTCAGGGACTGCGCGTGCGGGTGGAGAAAGCTGTGCCGGAGGATCTGCGTTACTGCTATCTGTACCGGTATGACGGACGTCTTTCCCTGGAAGAGGACCGGGAAAATGCCTTTCAGGAGAATGGAAAGGAGGGCGCGAGATGTTAAACATAGCACTGCCAAAGGGAAGACTGGGCGATCAGGTGTATGAGCTTCTGGCGTCGGTCGGATATGACTGCAAGAGTATTTACGACGAAAATAGAAAACTGGTGTTTGAGAACCCACAGACGGGTGTCCGCTACCTGCTCGTAAAGCCGAGTGATGTGGCAATCTACGTCGAGCACCATGCGGCAGACGTCGGAATCGTCGGAAAAGACATTCTGATGGAGAGCAACCCGGATGTATACGAGCTTCTCGATCTGGGACTTGGAAAATGCCGGATGTGCGTGGCTGGAAAAGAGGATTACGTCGAGGACAAAGACCGACCGGTGCGCGTGGCAACGAAATTTACGAATATTGCGAAAGAGCATTACGCGAAGCTGGGACGCGATATTGACATTATTAAATTAAACGGAAGCATTGAGCTGGCGCCGATTCTGGGACTTTCGGACGTCATCGTGGATATTGTCGAGTCGGGCAGCACGATCCGTGAAAATCACCTGAAAGTGCTGGAAGAGTTCCTGCCGATCAGCGCCCGTTTCATCGCCAACAAGAGCAGCTTTGAGTTTAAAAACAAGCAGATCACCGAGATGGCGGAGAAGCTGAAGGGTGCGGTGGAAGCACACCAGAAGAAAAAGGAACAGGAAAAGAAAGAAAAAGAAGCGAAAGAGAAAGCGGAGAAAGAAACCGCAGCAGAAGATAAAAAGGAGGCGTAGGCAGATATGAGCCGTTTTTTGAGCAAAGCAAGCGAATCACTTCTTCCGTATACACCGGGTGAGCAGCCGCAGGGACGGAAATTTATCAAGCTGAACACAAACGAATGCCCGTATCCGCCGAGCCCGAAGGTTGCGGAAGCGATTCTGGCGGGGTATGAGGAAAAATCTTCTAAAATTATGCCGCTGGAACTTGCAAATTTACGCCTTTATTCGGATCCGGAAGAGCGCGTCCTCATCGAGGCGATCGCCGACCACTACGGCGTGGGAACAAACCAGGTCATCGCGGGCAATGGTTCCGACGAGATTTTAGGTTTTGCATTCCGGGCATTCTGCGACCAGAACGCGCCGCTGCAGTTCGCAGATCTGACGTATGGCTTTTATCCGGCACTCTGCGGGTTCTATGGAATCCCGTTCAAGGTAGTTCCGCTGGAGGAAGATTTTACCTTAAATATCGAACCGTATAAAAATTGCGGAAATAATGTGATCATCGCCAATCCAAATGCCCCGACAGGCATGAACCTGCCGCTTTCTGCGATTGAGGAAGTAGCGGCGTCCAACCCGGACCGCGTTGTGATGGTGGATGAGGCGTATGTGGATTTCGGCGGCGAATCGTGTGTATCACTGCTTCCGAAATACGAAAATCTGGTGATTATCCAGACCTTTTCCAAATCCCGCAGCTTAGCCGGCGCGCGCGTCGGATTTGCGATTGCAAACCCGGAACTTATCGCGGATATGAACCGGATCAAATACAGTTTTAACCCGTACAACGTCAACCGCCTGTCGATTCTGGCTGGCGCGGCGGCGATGCGCGACTGGGACTACACGAAAGAATGTACCGGGCGCATCTGCAAAACGCGTGAAAAAACGACCGAGGCGCTCCGGGCACTTGGATTTACTGTGCTGGATTCGAAGACCAACTTCATTTTTGCCAAGAGCGGCGATATGCCGGGAAAAGTCTATTTTGACGGACTGCGCGAGGCAGGAATCCTGGTAAGACGCTGGGACAGCGAGCGGATCAAAGATTACGTCCGCATTTCCATCGGATCCGAGGAAGAGATGGAAACGTTTGTTGAGGAGACGAAGAAGCTGGTGGAAGCGGCGAGAAGTGCAGTTGTAAGATAGGCTGGAATTCAATAGGTTCACGCATTTACTGTGGGAACCGTATGAAAATGCTGGCAGCATGGTTTTTGTAGATGGGGCAGCTGTGAATAAGAAAGGAAGGCTGGCAGAAATGTCAAGAGAACGCAAGATTTCATTAGAACGAAACACGGCAGAGACGAAAATCCGCCTGTCGATTGATTTAGATGGAACGGGAAAATATCAGGTCGATACGGGCTGCGGATTTTTAAACCATATGCTGGAGCTCTTTGCCAGACATGGACGGTTTGACCTCACATTGAAATGTGACGGAGATACGCAGGTCGATTACCATCATACGACAGAGGACATCGGAATCGCCATGGGACAGGCAATTTTAGAGGCGCTGGGTGATAAAAAGGGCATCCGCCGTTATGGCAGTTTCCTGCTTCCGATGGATGAAACACTGGTAATGACGGCGCTCGATTTAAGCGGACGTTCCTATCTGGTCATGGATGTGGAGATTCCGACCGAAAAAGTGGGCGATTTTGATACCGAGCTTGTAAAGGAATTTATGATTGCACTGTCCTCCAACAGCCGGATGACGCTGCATTTTAAAATGTTCCACGGCGAAAACAGCCACCATATCATCGAGGCGATGTTCAAGGGACTGGGACGCGCGCTCGGCGAGGCGGTGTCGATTGACGAGAGATACCGGGACGAGATTCCATCGACAAAAGGGGTATTATGATCTAAGATAAAAGGTAAGTATAACAAATCTATTTAATGGGTTTATAATGATTCAGCGGGTTCCTGCGTTGACTGCGGGAACATACATGAATTGATATAGGAGGCTGCAAATGATAACAATTATTGACTACGGCGTGGGAAACCTGTTTTCCCTCAGTTCCTCCCTCAGTTACCTGGGACTGGAAAATAAAGTCAGCCGCGATCCGGAAGATTTAAGAAAAGCGGATCACATCATTTTACCGGGCGTCGGCGCGTATGGCGATGCGATTGCGAAACTGCGCGGATCCGGAATGGCAGAGCCGCTGCTGGATGAAGCAAAAGCAGGCAAACCGATCATGGGAATCTGCCTCGGAATGCAGCTTCTCTTTGATAAAAGCTATGAATACGGCGAGCATCAGGGTCTGGGACTGATTCCGGGCGTGATGGCAGACTTAAAAGAAGACATTCCGGCAAACCTAAAAGTGCCGCACATGGGCTGGAACAGCCTGCATCTGACGGAAAAAGGAAAGAAGCATCCACTGTTTAAATACAGCAAAGAGGGCGATTACGTCTACTTTGTCCACAGCTTCTATGGAAAAGATTGTGATGAGAGTCTGCTGGCAACCTCGGAGTACGGCATTCCGGTCACGGCGTCCGCGGCAAATGAAAATGTCATGGGCTGCCAGTTCCATCCGGAGAAGAGCGGGGAAGTGGGACTGCGGATTCTGAAGGCGTTTTCGGAGATATAATTAATAGAAAAACAAGAAAGGTAACTGTTTTTTCAGGCTTGTAGATTGGATTTAAACAGTTATGGAGAGGAAACGGACATGGAGCTATTTCCGGCGATTGATTTACGGGACGGCAAGGCGGTGCGCCTGGTGCAGGGCGATTATAACCAGATGACAGTATTCAGCGACCGGCCGGAAGAGGTGGCGCTGGGATTCAAGGAGCAGGGCGCGAAAAACCTGCATGTGGTCGATCTGGACGGCGCGAAAGACGCGGCGCTGGCAAATTTTGACACGATAGAGAAGCTGATTAAGACAACGGGATTATTTGTAGAAGTCGGCGGCGGCATCCGCAACGAGGCATCCATCGACAAATACCTGTCGCTCGGAGCCGGACGCGTGATTCTCGGCACGGTGGCGGTCACAAATTATCCATTTGTCGAAGAAATGGTCCGCAAATACGGCGATAAAATTGCAGTCGGTGTGGACGCGAAGGACGGTTTTGTGGCGACTCACGGGTGGCTTGAGACGAGCGAGGTAAGAGGCGTTGACTTCTGCCGCCGCCTGCGCGATACGGGAGTGAAAACGGTCATTTACACCGATATTTCCCGCGATGGAAAGATGCAGGGAACGAACCTGGAGCTTTATAAAGAATTATCGCAGATTGAAGGGCTGGATATCGTGGCGTCCGGTGGAATCAGCAGCCTCAAGGAGATTGAGATCTTGAAAAATGAGGTGTATGGTGCGATTTTAGGAAAAGCGCTGTATCTGGGTGCGATTGATTTGAAGGAAGCACTGAAATATTCCGTTTAGGAGAAGCGCCGTATAAAAAGCGGCAAAAAAATCATTCGAATCATTCGAATCGTTCGAATGAATAATCAGAAAAAGAAATCAGGAGGGAACGGCATGATTTCAAAACGTATTATTCCGTGTCTGGATGTAAAGAACGGGCGTGTCGTGAAAGGCGTCAACTTCGAGGGAATCCAGGATGTGGCGGATCCGGTCGAGATGGCAGAATTTTACAACCAGAGTGGCGCGGACGAGCTGGTATTTTATGATATTACGGCAAGTGTAGAAGGAAGAAAAATCTTTACCGACATCCTGACTGAGGCGGCAAAACGGGTTTTCATCCCGCTGACGGTCGGCGGCGGCATCAGTACGCTGGATGATTTCGACCGCGTTTTAAAATGCGGCGCGGACAAGGTCAGCGTCAACAGCGGCGCGATCAAAAATCCGGAGCTTATTACCGAGGCGGCACACCGCTACGGCGATCAGTGTGTGGTGCTTTCGATGGATGTTAAACGTGTTGGAGACGAATACCACGTATTTAAGCAGGGCGGGCGTGTCGATACAGGCATTGATGCGCTGGAATGGGCAAAATCCGGCGTCAGACGCGGCGCAGGCGAGCTGGTGGTCAACAGTATTGATACGGACGGTGTGAAGCAGGGATTTGACATTCCGATGCTTTTGGAGATCGCGAAGCGTGTCGATGTGCCGATTATTGCATCGGGAGGCGCGGGAAAGAAAGAAGACTTTTTAGACCTCTTCCAGTATCCGCAGATCGACGCGGGACTGGCGGCGAGTATTTTCCACCGGAAGGAAGTAAATATTAAGGAACTCAAGCAGTATTTGGCGGAGAATGGGGTGGAGATGCGGTTGATCTAAATCGCATAGATTTCCCAAAAGTTTGAGGGCGGCGCTTTTTCGTGAGAGGGACGGAAAACAGGCATCCAGAAACTTCCGAAAAACGCTTTCGCTCTTGCGCCTACGCAGCGGTGCTAAGTTCGAAAAGACCTCACTAAGCACCGGCGTATGCGATGTTTTCTACAGTTTTTGGATGCCTGTTCTCCTGTGGAGCACGAAGGAGAGCGTCGGCGCTGCGCTGATCGTACGAAAACATGAGCCAGCAGGCAATTTTTAATGGAATTTTGCGCGTGACTGTGAAGGTACTGAACAGTTACGATGTAATTAAAATTTTATGTGATAAGGCAGGATAAAAATATGAGTGAGAATATCAACGAGATTGCAGGCGTAGAGCCGTCGTTTAAGATTGATGAGTTAAAGTTTAATGAGAAAGGTCTGATTCCGGCGATTGTGCAGGATCATTATAGCAAAAAGGTTCTGATGATGGCCTGGATGAATAAGGAGAGTCTGGAGATCAGCCTTCGTGAGAAGAAAACCTGTTTTTACAGCCGCAGCCGTCAGGAACTCTGGAGAAAGGGTGAGACGAGCGGGAATGTGCAGCATATTTCCAGTATTTATGCGGACTGCGATAAGGACACCTTGATTGTCGAGGTAGTCAAGGAAGGTCCGGCATGCCATACGGGCGCGGAGAGTTGCTTCTTTGATCCGGTTTACCAGAACGAGGAGATCACGCCGTTTTCCTATGAGGGACTTTACGACCTCATTATGGGACGTAAGACGAATCCGAAGGAAGGAAGCTATACGACTTACCTGTTTGATAAAGGTCTGGACAAGATTCTGAAGAAAGTCGGCGAGGAGTGTACCGAGGTTATCATCGCGGCAGCGAAGAAAGACAAGGACGAAACGATCTACGAGCTGGCAGATCTGTGTTACCATGCCATGGTTCTGATGGCAGACGCGGGCATCAGTGTAGAGGATGTGACGAAAGAGCTGGCGAAGCGGCATGTGGTGGATCATAAGGTGAAGCAGGAGTATATGCGGTAGAAAGCTCTTTTAAGTTTTTGGAGAGTGACGAATATAGTAGAAGGTAAGAATGGGCTATTGCGGATGCAGGTGTTTGCAATAGCCTATTTTTATACGAAAATTATATATATTAAGTGTATGGAATGCCTGGAGAATCAGGTTAAAAATAGGAGTGCAGAAGGAAAAAATGAAATTTGTGAAACAGCAAATGACAACAGATGCTGTTTCGCAAAATATAAGAAAAATGATATGGTCTTTTTTAATGATATGTGCACTCAATTTTAAATTTACAATGTAAAAAACATAGTTTTTACGAGAATGGACGTAAATAAGAATCAAATTTTGAGCACATTGAGAATCAAATTAAGTTTAAGTCTTGACGAAGTGGATGGTAGATGCTATACTAGACGTGGATTTAAGGAGGGAGATTCTCAGATGGCACAGTCGGCTGAAAAAAATATAAAGGAAAGAAGTTCACTGTATCCCATGTTTTCTATTAAAGAAATTGTGGATTTCATTAATGAAATTGTAAAAATCGGTGGAAAGCGTGTATCTATCAATACTATTGCAAGTGTTCTTGGATTTAGCGTGAAGACAAATTCCTTTCGGGCAAAGATTAGTACTGCAAAGCAGTTTGGATTGATTCGAGGTTCAAATGGAGCGGTTGAACTGACAGAACTTGCCAAGCGGATTGTCTATCCGGTTAATGAATTAGATACCAGACGCGCTATCGTAGAAAGCTTTTTATCGGCTCCGCTATATCGTAAGATCGTGGAAAGATATGAAAACCAGGCCCTTCCTAGTCAAGATAAGCTTAGTAATATACTTCTTTTAGAATACAATCTAACGAAAAGCGCTAAGGATATTGCCGCTGCGAAATTCATTGAAAATGCAGAGCAGGTAGGAATACTGAAAAACGGCATTATTCTTTTGGAATCAGATGAGAATGATATTGACTCCTTTGAGGATGAAAGTTCTTCTAAAGATTCTAAAGAGGTTAGTGAAAATAGTACCGCTGAATCCAAAGAGGAAGTTCTGACGTCGATGGAGCCGTCGGCGTATTGTTTTACAATACCAACACTTTCTGGTTCTGTGGCAAAGGTTATCATTCCCCAGAATGTGACCGAAAAAGATTTAGATTTCATCACACTTTACATTGAAAACATGTTACCCACTTTTATTTCCAACTTAAAAGAAGAGTTGGAAAAATAAAAGCAGACCACCCATAGGTGTTCTGCCTCTTGAATCTGTGTTGCAGCACAAATTCTGCCGACGAGTATGCCGGGATACGTATTTACATTTTTAAATGTATCATACTTTGTCGGGGATTTCAAGAGGAACCTTCAAAAAAGGAGGTGACCGCCTTATGGATAAGGAATATGTCTTAGTATATACTCCATATATTACTCGTAAGGGCGTGCGCATCTGGGCTTCACAATATGGCCTCAAGGTGTTCTGCCTGCGAATCCCTCGCGAAAAGTATCGCGGCTAATTGATGATCAAGATTCTATTCCGGCATAGAATCTTGATTTTTTTTGTAATTGAGAGAGACGGATAGAGTAATTATGAAACATAAAATCAATAAAATAACGGAAAAATCACAAAAATGTTGATATAAAAATCAGAAATTTGTATATTATATAAAAAGAAGGTACAAAACATGTTGGTGCAATTTAAAATGAAAAACGTTCTTTCCTTTAAAGAAGAAACGATTTTTGATATGACAGCAATCAGCGCTTATAAAGAGCACCGTCGAACCTGATTGATATAGATACCAAGGAAAAATTCCTGCGGGTAGCAGCTATTTATGGCGCCAATGCCAGCGGAAAGTCCAATTTCGTGTGGGCACTACAGCTTTTTCGGTGGATTGTTTCCCAATCTTTGAACAATGTTGATGACGGAGCTGAGTCCGTACTCAAAAAATGCAGTAAACCATTTTCTTTTGAAGAGAACAAAGGTAATTCAGAATTTGAGATTGTACAGATTCTGCGGGACGAGGAGTATCAGTATGGGTTTGAGTACAATTCTGAGAAGATCGTGATGGAATGGCTGTACAGAAAGAGTTTAAAGATAAACCGTAAAGTGACGATTTTTGAGAGGACGATGCAAAAAGTAAATTTAGGGGTGTCCGTTAGAAAAGAATGTGAAGCTTATAAAGATCAAATTCCACCAGAGACATTATTGTTATCTTTCTTTAATAAGCTCAAGTTAAAAACAGGTATTTTTAAAACGGTTTATTCAGGAATTACAGATGTACTGGTTTTTATGTCGGATGACTATGAAGATACAAGGTTTTTAGATGCTCTTTTACCTAAGGTGATTGATGGAAAAAAGGAAAAGTTATTAGAGTTTCTTACCGCAATAGATATTGGAATAAAGGATATTACTTATAAAGAAAAAGAAACGCTGTTTTTTACATTTCATAAAGGGGCGGATGGGGAATTATATCCTTTGAATTTATACGATGAGTCAGAAGGTACAATCAAGAGTATCATGCTTTTTATCCATGCACATATGGCAATTATCAATGATTATGTACTGGTGATGGATGAGCTAAATGTAAAATTACATCCATTGTTGTTAAAATTTTTTATTGATTTATTTTATGATAACAATTCAATGGCTCAGCTGATTTATACTACACATGATACGACATTAATGGATAAAAAATTCTTCCGAAGGGACCAGATTTGGTTTGTACAGAAAGACGAGCTGGGACATTCGGAATTATGTGCGCTTTCGGACTTTAAGGTGCGTTCCGATGCATCATTTGAAAAGGATTATCTGGCGGGGGTATATGGAGGAATTCCATTTCTTAAGGAGTTTTCCTTGAAAGAAGGTGAGTAAGAAGAGTATGTGTCAGCTGTGTAATGGCAACCGCATGGTTTTATAAGGCAGAATTAGTGCGGTATTATGGCAATTTTCTTGTGTTTTCTGTATGGAAATGTTACAATTAAATTGGAGAGCATTTCATTTTACAGTTACAAGGGGGAGTTATTATGAAACGTTTTAAAAAGTTTGGAACTGCGCTTTTATCCTGCATGATGCTGACGACATCGTTCGCGACTGTCTCAAACATGACGATGATTACAGCTGAGGCGCATCCGGGACGGACGGATGCACAGGGCGGACATCATGACTACAAGAATAAGAGCGGTCTGGGAAGTTATCATTATCATTGTGGCGGCCATGAGGCACATCTTCATCCAAATGGAGTTTGCCCGTATAAGAATGGGGCGGTTTCGAATGGAAATACGTCCGGTCAGACGCAGACTCAGACACAGGCACAGTCCGCAGGTAATCAGAATCAGGTAGCGGAACAGATGAACATGTATCAGCCGGTGTTTGATGCAAATTATTATTATATGAATAATCCAGATTTGCAGTCGGTCGTTGGCTTGGATTCGCAAAAGTTATTTGAGCATTTTTATACGTGCGGTATGGCAGAAGGACGCAGGGCATCGGAGAATTTCGATGTCAGTGTATATAAGGCAAATAACCCGGATTTGGCGGCAGTGTTTGGAGACGATTTGAAGGCTTACTATACACATTATGTGCAGAGTGGGCAGTTGGAGAACCGGGTTTGCAAATAAAAATAGGTGATGGAAGAGAAAAGCCGTGCGGTTGTGTAATAAAGCCGCATGGCTTTCTATTTTCGCTTTTCTAAAACCAACTTCCGCATCCTTCGTTTCATGGAAGACCAAAACGGGGGCGGGAAAACTGCCCTGTTCTAGAGCTTAGAGAAAGCTGAAAGCATATCTATAAAAGTTAACTGTCCATGTTTCTTTTCAATGTGATACTTTCCAGTATGAAAAACATTTAAAGCATATATGGTTAAACCTATTTTTTTCATGGCATTGGCCTCCGAGGTAATATTTATAAATCTGTAATTTGTAAATGCTAACAAGCCAATTATAGAACTTATGTTCTGCGATGCCAACTGAGTTCGCTATCAGTCCGATATGTATTTCTAAGTAAATATAGAATTTTGCCTTTGTACCCTTTATTTTAAATCAACTCCCGCAAGAAAAAAGCAATCTGCGATCCTCGATTTACCATATACTCCAGCACCGTCTGAGTCTTCAAAGCCAGTTCCACATCGTTCCTGAAATCCATGCGATGGCGTGATACAAAAAGGCCGACGTACTCTTCCATATAATACAAGGTTTGCTGATAAAGCGGTAACTGGCAGTCAGGATCGCGCGTGACCAGTTTATACATCCAGTCGATCCCGTTTTCAAGATAAGGTTCCCGCCCAACGGTATAGAGCAGCCGGGAAATCGCGTAGAACAGGGCTTTGAGACTTCCTGATTTGTCGATAAAATCGTCAAAGAAAGCCGCGTTTCCTTCTGGAAGGAAGGCGCATCGGTGAACATCGGATCTCCAGGGAGAATTGCCAAATAAATAGCTGATAATCACCTTGTCCAGTCCATAAGGATGGCGGTTATCAAAAGAAACCTGTGGTTTGCTGCTTAATGCAAGAAAGTGAGGTTTCAGTAATTCCCATACATTCCAGAAAGCATCTGTTTTCCCGTTGATATCCTGTATCCGGATGAGCTCGGTGAGCAGATATCCTGAGTTATCATTTCGAGTCAAATCTGCATATTGGAAAAATGCATCGATCAGGTTAGTCTGCTTTGTCTGTTCACAATGGAGCAGAACATCTGCCAGCCAGGAAACATAGTTTATTGTATAGCCAGAAAGCTCCCTGCGTTCGGCGCGTAAATCCCTGTTATCTGTAAAAACAAGTTCCATGACAAGATCTTTTGTTGCGTCCGCGAATTTAAATGCCTCTGCTGCTTGGGGAGAGACCAAGGAAAGAAGCGTGAAAATCGTCATATTCTGGAGCTTGGAAAAATCAAAGTCGGTTATATCAACTGAGTCTTTCGCAAGCGCACAGGCAACTACATCCTCATTCTGTTTGAAAAAGTCATCGCTGGAAAATGACTCATTTTTCAAAAGCGCGTCTTCATATGAATCGGCGAGGAGTGAAAACAGATATAGGAAATGCCACGCAGCATTCTGGCTGTGCGCCCAGATGGTTGACGCGATTCCGTTCACGATACGGCTGTTGTAACTCCAGTCATTCAGTGCCAATTTAAGAAGCAGGCACAGAGGATTTTCGTCATTTATGGCGTTTATATTATCTTCATTGCTTAAAAGAACCAGTCCAACGGCAATCGCATCGATTCCATTTCCAGCCTGAACGATTTCAAAGTGAGAAGCGTGTGCAAATAAATCAGCAATAGAGAAAATGATACATTCGCATAATGTCCGATCTTCATGTGACAATGTTTCCTTAAAATCCCGAAGTAAAACAGCACTGGTGTAAGATGCGATCGCGGTAAAGCGGTGCACGATCACAGATATATCGTCGGAAGTGAGTTCCTCATTGCGAACTTCAGCGTTCATATATGCCCAGATTTCGTTCAGCTCTGAGCAAATGGTGCGGACATTCTCATACTTTTTATATTCCCGGAATTTAACGTCATGGTGGAATTTATAATCGCTCCATAACTGTAAATCCATATATTTCAGATGAGGTTCATAGGCGGCAGCGCTCTTCTGGCTTAATGCTTTCATGTCTTCTGTAAAATCAGGGAGAACCGTACAGAGTGTCTGCCCGTGCTCATTTTCCCGAACATCAACAATTTCCTGATAATGTCGTAAATCCATCCGGTAATAGGCAAATTTGTCATTGGATGACCAGGTATCGATATCGGCAGCCGCTCGGTCAATCGCTTGATAAAGTGTTTGTTTTCGGAAATTGAAGGCTTCTGTTGAAAGACCGCTGGAATTTGTTTGATACGATAAAATAACTTCTTCCAGACGTTTTTTCCTGAAAGGAAGCCGGTTACTTTCTAGCCGTTCTTTTTCAAGAAGATCTTTTCCGGTCAACAAAAAGGAAGCTGAGGATTCGGCGGTAAAGCGGTATGAATCCAGATGAAACAGTTCTTTTGTACGCAGAAGCTCACAGGCAATCTCAAATAATTTATCTGGATAAGCTTCTGCGGCGCTGACGATCACGGAAGTTAACATAATATTGCGGGACTTCTGCAGGATATAGCGGCAATAATTAACAACAATAAGAGTTTCTGAATGCTCGATAACCATAAGAAGCCATTTTTCAAACCCCATCAAGAGACTAATCAGAAGATTTGGACCAACCGAAGTTCCGCGGTACATTTTCCAGAGTCGGTCAGATGCAATTTGTTCTACAGGTATATCGTTTACATAAATAGTAATGTTTGTACATTCCCCATAATCCTCATTTAAAGATGAATGTGCGTAGGAATTACCAGCTTGATTGCAAAAATCAATTAACCAATCAGTTGCAAGATTTTGTTCGGCTTGCAGCAATGGGATAATTGGTGTTGCATAAGCACTTGCGGTTTGGTACCAAAAGTCCAGATGAGGATTTAAACCGAAATCTTCTTCAACGTCAGGATGTGCGTAATGGGTACGAAGAGTCATATTGGAGCGAACCCACAATTTTGCCATCAGATGAAGCGCGATTTCAGGCATTGCAGCTGGAACCATTCCATAATGATAAATATCCGATACAGCGCATTTTGCCAGGTCCGTATACATACGGGGAAGAGGAGGATGATTTTCATCGCCTTTTTTTTCGTCTATTACCATTTGAAAAAGGGATTTTAAGGGTCCTTGAATCATCCATGCAGAATTTACCAATACATCCTGCAGCTTTTCTGCCTGCCCTTTTTCAAAGGTATACCGCAGATCCTTGTCATTGGCTATTTTTTGAAACAAAAATACTCCGATTTCTCCCGCCATGCGGGTATTTTCTGATTTGGCATGAGCGAGGTGTTTGGTCCAGGAATCCAGTACCTCAATGATGGTGGAAATCAGACGTTCATCCCAGAGGATTGTTTCTTTCTGCTCTAACAAAAAAGCAAACAAAGCCTGCCAGGCATAGCCGGACGGCTTGGAAAGGCGAAACGGAATCAGATTTCCAGTACTCCAGTATTGTTCCCAGTTCTCTGCGGCGCGGCAGCAGGTGTTGATTAAAATGGCAAGTTTTCGTAACAGCTCATAGTTGTTTGCAGCCATCTTTTGTGTCAGCTTTTGATAAACTTCTTTTAAAGATTCCGTGCTGATAACCGTTAAGAGAATCTCATCTTTCCATATCCGCTCTACCTGTTCGCAGTCGAGAAGGTGGAAAATAAGCTCCTGATGGGTTGGAACAGCGGCAAAATCAGCCAGCCATCCGCGAAATAGCTTTCGGATGCGGAGAGAAGGGTGGAAATCGGCAAAAAACTGCTCATTCAGGGTATCATGCCGGTAGCGTTCAGTAAAAATATGGCTGACAACCAACTCTTCAAATACATCATGGCTGTGCAAATATCTTCTGGCATCGTTGCTCTGGAACAGCACACCACTTTTCTCCAGCTCAGAAAGTGCCTCGGAATCATCCGCTGCGAGAATCTCATAATAATAAATCTCATTTTGAAGCATTTTCGTGGTCAAAGAAATAAGAGCCGTTTCCCTTCTGGTTGGCAGATTGTCCTTCCGCTTCCGGTTGTTACGGATGATATCATTCCAGATCTTTTCCTCGAATGCCTCACGGTTCAAAGAACGCATCGATTCATCCTCGAGGTTTCCCAGAGCCAGATATAAGCCCAGATAGAAAGGCGCACAGAGCAGATCCAGCAGCCGCTTGTCCTGTGGCAGCTGAAAACCATAGGTATGGGATAAAGTGGACAGTTTATCAGAGTCAACCGGTTCGACATGATAGGTCTGAACCTTGCTACCGTGTAATAGGGAGTTTTGAAAAGAATCCCGGTACGCGGTTCGGAGTGTCAGAATGATTTTCCATCCAGCTGCCATAAAGCGGTTCAGGATATCCTCAAACGTTTCCTGATATTCACAAACAAAAAACTTTTCGGCTGCATCGATATAGAGCACACGTGTGTCAGCCATTTTGTATACATCGATCACTTCATCCAAATTTAATTCGCCATAAGGGGTTAAAAAATTTAGGATATCATTCACATCCAGATCGGTACTTTTAAAAGCGAGGAATGCGCAGTCATTTGTAAGTCCATCCGTAAGTTGTTTTACCAGAGCCGATTTTCCGGAACCGGCAGCTCCGTCAATGAGCAAAACAGACATAGCTGAATTTAGAAACGATCTAAGGTTCAGCTGTGTATGTTCCAGCGTAATATCGTTTTCTTTGTATCTTACACTGGTGTGAATATGATCAAATATTTCTTTTTTGTGTTTTTCAAGATTTTCACAGCAGGTCTGTACGGCAGAGTCCACCTGAAAAAACACATTGCGGCAAATGGTAAGCTGCTTATCCAGCATCAGCTGCGCTTCCAGATTGCTGGGAACCCGCCAGACAAGCTCAATGCCAAGCTCTTCAGCGACTGCTTCCACTTTTTTCTGATAGGAGGGCATGATATCGTCCTTTTTAGAACTGGGAGAAAACTCACGGCTGATATAAAAATAAAGCGTTGTAATACCTGGATATCTCTGTACGGCTCCCTTGACAGCACCGATCAGTTCCTGTTCTTTGGAAGACATGGTAACACTGTCCGCATAGTATTTCGACTGGAAGCCAATATAGCGATCGCCCACATGAATGGGATTTGTCTCAATATGGGGCTGGTTGAAATAGCGGAAAATACCATAGGGCTGCTGGAATTCATGGCAGAATAGGTAGTAGGTGAGGGATTCGAAGGCGTGTTGGGGATTGGTGGAGTATTTGTAGTTAAATGCGGTCCAGTTGACGGATGTTTGTGGGATCATGGGTGAGAGCCTCCTTTGGGTGGTGTGATAAGGGTATTGTAGCATAGGGGGGAAGGGGAGGGAAATGGGAAAAGCGGAGATTTGATGGAGTTATTGAAGGAATCAATGATTATGTGGATTTTCAAACAAGTAATATTGCGGATGTAGAAAAAGAATTTCATTGTGCAGTTGACGATTACCTTATATTTTGCAGTGAAGTTGGAAAGGAACCTGAAAAGGAATATAAAGGCACTTTTAATGTCAGGATTAAGCCAGAATTACATAAAAAACTGGCTTTTAAAGCGTTAGAAGATGGCGATTCTTTAAATAAAGCGGTAGAAAAAGCAATTGCTGTTTATTTATCGGATGGCAGAGCAAATGATATAAATAAAGATATAAAAGAACTTGTGAAAATGAGATAAAAGAAAGCAATATTAATAATGCACAAAAATACCCAAACAAGATTATAGACTTTAAAAATTCTACTAGCATAAAGAAGGGATAGAAATGACAATGTTTAATGAATACTTTACTGGAAATTGTTCTATTTCGCTAGAAAATGTTAAGTATGAAAAGATAAATGAATTTGGGGGGAAATCAAATATATAATCGAATAGTAATCTCTTGCAAATAAAAAGAAGTTTATGTGTTAAAAAGGAGTATTGTAATGGCGGCTAATAAGAAAAATAATATTAATGTTGATAGACCAATAATTCAATCAAGTGGATACAATGGAAGTGAGCCTGTACATATTTGTCCGAATTGTAATAAGCCAAAACCAATCAGCGAATTTGGTTTCCGTAAAATGGGAAATGGTCAAATTAGAAACCAGTCCTGGTGCAAAGACTGTAGATAAAGCGGGGTGAAAACTCCGCTTTTATCTTATTAAATTAATTTAAGAATTTCCTAAACATTCCTTCCCACAAACTTCTATTGAATCCCCCCACAAACCGTAGTATAATAAACTAGACTTCGCATAGGCACAAATCCTCTAAAATCAGGGCGTGCCGGATGCGGACGCATGAAAGCGCGTTAAGAGACGCAGAATAAGAATCAAAAGCACGTGGAGTAAGCTGCCTGTGATCAATGTCATGGTCAGACGAAAGATGGAACATAGGATGGATCGAGATCGTATCCGGGCAGCCAGAAGGCGGCTCCGGGATGGCGAAGCATACCCATTGTGCACCTGAAAGCAGAGAAAGTGCAAAGGAGAGTGCGATATGTGGTATGTGATCCAGACACAGACAGGCAGGGAACAGGAGCTGACAGAATGCATCGAACGCGTTTTGAAAGGAAATGGATACCGCGCCTGTTTTGTGATCGAGCAGGAATGCGTCTGGCGCAATGCCGGAGAGTTTCTGGCTTACCAGAAACCGCTCTTTCCATCCTATGTCATCGCGGACACCGATACGCCGGAGGAATTCTTTCTGGCGTTAAAGCGGGTCCCGAAGCTTTCCAAACTCCTGCGGACGGACTGTGAATTCTGGTCGATTCGGGAAGAAGAGAAGAAACTGCTCTGCCAGATGATGGAGTTGGATGAATGTCTTGTCCGCCGCTCCTTTGTCACCCTCGACGAAGACGGCAACATCCTAACTGCCCAGGGACCATTATCCTTCTTCCTGGACAAGATTGTACGCAAGCGCATCCGCAAGCGGATCGTGACGGTTGAGGTCGAGCTTCTGGGAGAAAAGCGCAGGATAGAATTGGGAATCCGTCTGCCGGAAGATAAGTAAAAGAAAGGAACCAAAACACAAAAGCATGAATCAATTTGAGCAATACAAGCGCCTGATCAAGCTGGGATTTGCCCTGATATTGGTCGCGCTTCTGACAGGACTCTATGGCGTCATCTGGATTAACTGGTACAATAAGATCATCTGGGCGCCGTTCTTCCGCAGGGGTAACTGGATGATGATATTCATCTATGGACTCCTGCTTATTTTCTTTATGCAGCTGTACGGCGGATTTAAGATAGCGCTCCTGAAGCGGGGCAATCTGATCTACTCGCAGATACTGGCGGTGGTAGTCACCAATATTATTACGTATTTCCAGATCAGCGTGCAGGATAAGAAATTCACGGCACCGGCGCCACTGGTGGTCAATCTGATAGGGGCGGTTGTCATCATCCTCGCGTGGACGATGACATTTCTCTGGCTGTACCGGGGCATGTTCCCGCCGAGAGAGCTGCTGCTGATCTCCGGCGATCACTCGGATTATCATTTGATTGAAAAAATGAATGCGCGGGAAGATAAATACATAATCAGTCAGATTGTCAGCTACCACGAAGGACCGGAACGCATCAAAGCGGAGATCGCCAAATACGACAGTGTGATTGTCGGAGATATACCGGCTCATGAGCGAAACTATATCATCAAATATTGTTTCGGCCAGAATATCCGGACATACAGCGTCCCGAAAATATCGGACATTCTGCTTCGCAGCTCGGTGGAACTGAATCTGTTTGATTCGCCGCTGCTTCTGTCGCGGAATAATCAGGGACTGCAGATTGAGCAGGAAATTATGAAACGGATCATCGACATCGTCGGATCACTCATCGGAATCGTTATCACGATTCCGATTTTTTTGATTGTAGGAATCTGTATTAAGATGACCGACGGCGGTCCGGTGATTTACCAGCAGACGCGCCTTACAAAAAACGGAAAGAAATTCCAGATATATAAATTTCGTACCATGGTGCAGAACGCGGAAGCGGACGGAAAGGCACGGCTGGCAAGCGAGGACGATCCGAGAATCCTGCCGATTGGCCGGATACTGCGGGCAACCCGCCTGGATGAGCTGCCGCAGATCTACAATATCTTAAAAGGCGATATGTCCATCGTTGGACCGCGCCCGGAACGCCCAGAGCTGGCGGCAGAACTGGAAAAAGAGATACCGGAATTTTCCTTCCGCCTGCAAGTCAAAGCCGGTCTGACCGGCTACGCGCAGGTGTATGGAAAATATAACACGACCCCTTATGACAAGCTGAAACTGGACTTGACGTATATACGCAACTATTCAGTGCTGGAAGATCTGAAGCTGATTATCATGACGCCGAAGATTATGCTGATGAAGGAAAGTACGGAAGGAGTCAAAGAAGAACAGCAATAACGGAATAAAAAGCTATAAACAGGAAATAAGACATGGAAAAACAACCAGATATACGCATTTTTATTGCCTGCCATAAGCCGACCTATGTACCGGAAAATCCAATTTTTTATCCGGTACAGGTGGGAACGGCGTTGACGGAAAAACGTCTGGAACATATGGCATATCGAGATAATGAGGGCGATAATATATCCGGGAAAAATCCGGATTACTGTGAATTGACGGCACAGTATTGGGCTTGGAAAAATATAGACTGCGACTATTATGGATTCTTTCATTACCGCCGCTATCTGACGTTTCACAGGGTCTGCCCCGTGATGGCGAGTGGACGAATCCTTGGAAAACGCCAGCATCCGTATATAGAGCTGGATTCCGTCTGGGACGATCTGACACCATATTGGATGGAAGCCGAGTGGATGGTACAACAGATCGCGAAATACGATCTTTTGACCGTTTACCGGGAGCGGATCAATACGACGGTATACCGCCAGTACTGCCAGTATCATGAAGCAGAAGAACTGAATCATATGCTGGAGATTGTAAACCGGGTTTACCCGGAATATACAGATTCGGCAAAGGCATATATGAGTTCCAAAGATATCTATTATATGAATATGTATATCATGAAAAAAGAGCTGTTCCATACCTATATGGAATGGCTTTTTACACTTTTAGATACATTCGAGCAGGAGAGAAAAGAGATAAACAAACCGCAGGAACCAAGGCTGTATGGCTATCTTGCGGAGCGGTTGTTTGGTATCTTTTACTTTTACCAGAGGAAGAAAGGCATACAATGTGCCGAGCTTCCTTATCTTAAATTCTATCATACTGAACCGGGAAAGGAGGAAGAAGTATCGAATATACGGGAGTTTCGTTTAAAACCGACCAACTTAAAAATTAAAATAGATATGCGTAAGTTAAACCGTCTGTTTCCGGCAGGAAGTTTCCGGCGGGTATTGCTGCGCGGTTTTTTTTTGAAATAAAAGCAAAATCGAAGAAAGAGGAAAAGATATGAATTTGTTCTTAAAACGACTGGGCGGATTTTACAAATACCGCTTCCTGATGCAGCAGCTTGTCACAAAAGACATCAAGCTGAAATACCGCCGGAGCTTTCTGGGGTATCTTTGGAGTATTCTGAATCCGCTGATGGTTATGGTTATCATGGTAATTGTATTCTCCAATATGTTCCGGTCGGATATTACCAATTTCCCGGTATACCTGATTATCGGACAGACTCTTTATAACTTTATGAGTGAATCAACCACACAGGCGATCTTTTCCATCATTGGAAATGCGTCCCTGCTAAAAAAAACGTATGTACCGAAATATGTATTTACCGTCTCCAAAATCACAAGTTCCTTTGTAAATATGATATTTGCTCTGGGGGCACTTATTATCGTATTTATCGTGTGCCGGGTAGTCCCGAATGTATTCTTCCTGTTCATTCCGGTGATTCTTTTGCAGGAATATCTGTTCTGCCTGGGACTGGGAATGCTGTTAGCACAGGGATGTGTATTCTTCCGTGATATCCAGCATATTTACAATGCAGTACTGACCGCATGGATGTACCTGACCCCATTATTTTATCCGATCACCCTGCTTCCGGAGGCACTGCGGAAACTGGTTATGACCCTGAATCCGATGTACTTCTATATCACGCAGTTCAGACAGATCGTTCTGGAATGCCGGATGCCAGATTTGTATCTGATCATCGCCGGATTCGTGGCAGCAGGTATCGCACTTCTGGTCGGAGTGGGCGCGTTCTTAAAGACGCAGGATAAATTTATCTTATATATCTAGGAGGCAGAAATGGCATCGGACAAAGATACAATCATAAAAGTAACCAATGCGGCGGTCCGTTTCAATATGGCTTCCGAGCGCATCGATAACTTAAAAGAATATTTTGTAAAACTAATCAAACGGGAGCTCATGTTTCAGGAATTCATGGCTCTGAAAGATATCAATTTTGAAGTAAAACGCGGGGAAGCATGGGGCCTCATCGGAACCAATGGTTCCGGAAAATCAACCCTGTTAAAACTGATCTGCGGCATCCTGAAGCCGTACCGGGGCACGGTAGAGGTAAAGGGAAGTATCGCGCCCTTGATCGAGCTGGGCGCCGGATTCGACGGCGAACTGACTGCGACGGAAAACATCTATCTGAATGGTGCCGTTCTCGGTTACAGCAAAGAATTCATGGATGCACACTACGATGAGATCGTCGAATTTGCAGAACTCAAAGACTTCATGAATATGCCGATCAAGAACTACTCCTCCGGTATGGCAGCCCGCCTGGGATTTGCTATCGCCACGATCGTGCAGCCGGAGATACTGATCGTCGATGAGGTGTTGGCCGTCGGAGATGCGGCATTCCAGGAAAAATGCCAGGAACGCATGCATCATATGCTGGAAAATGGAACGACACTTCTCTTTGTCTCCCATACGATGGCAACCGTGCGGCAGCTCTGCGACCATGCAATCTGGCTGAACAAGGGAAATGTGGTTATGCAGGGCGAGGCAGAGAGCGTCTGCGATGCTTATATGGAAAGCCTGAATCTGCCGGAAAACGCATAAAAATCCCGCAAAATGCTGTAGATGAAAGGAATGTAATATACATGGAAAAACAAGCAGGACAGATCCCGGATATCCGGATCTATGTGGTCTGCCACAAACCGGCCTATGTGCCGGAAAACCCATATTTATACCCGATTCAGGTAGGAACGGCACTCTCCGGAAAAAAACTTCCGGGGATGCTGCATGACGATGAGGGAGACAATATTTCCGAACGGAATAAGACATACTGTGAGCTGACGGCACAGTATTGGGCATGGAAAAACGAAGAGGCGGATTACTATGGATTTTTCCATTACCGCCGCTATCTGGCATTTGATCCGTCTCTGAACAAAGACGATGGATGGGGGAATATTGCCTATGACCGCATCTCAGAAGAAGCGATCGAGGAAATGAAACTTCAGCCGGAGATTATGCGCGATCTGATCACAAAATATGACGTGATCAGCGTCCGCGGACGCCGGTATCCGCGCATTAAGACAGAAGGAAAAACGATGGATGTATACCATGAATATGGCATGGTTCCTTTCCAGCACCGGAAAGATCTCGACATTACCCTGCAGATTTTGAAAGAAAAATATCCGGCGTTTGCACAGACAGCAGATTCGTATATGCAGTCCGAAAACGCCCATGAGTGCAATATGTTCATCATGAAAAAAGAGATCTATAAAGACTACTGTGCATGGCTCTTTGACATCCTTTTTGAGACAGAAAAGCGGATCGACAGTACCTGGTACAGCGTGGAAGAATACCGGGTGATGGGATATCTGGCAGAACGCCTTTGCGGCATCTACTATGAGTGGCTGAAAACCCAGCCGGGAATCCGGGCGGGAGAATTGCCGAAAACCCTGTTCAAAGAGACAGCGCCGAAAGCGGTTCTGGAGCCGGTTTATCCGGCAGGCGTGCCGATCGTGCTGTCTGCCAACGATAAATTTTCACCGTATCTTGACATCATGATCCGCTCGGTGATTGTGAATGCCTCACCGGAGAGAGAGTATGACATCATTATTCTGTACAACGACATTTCTGAGAAAAATCAGCATCTGATTTCCATGGCAGCCAGGGACAAACAGAATATATCGATTCGTTTCATCCGAGTATGTGAATACTTCGATGCGGGCAAATTATTTGTCGATCAGCACTTGTCCGTAGAGACATATTACCGCCTGATCATCCCGGAAATCATGCCGAATTATCACAAGATTCTCTACCTGGACTGTGATATGGTAGCCGATCATGACGTAGCAGAACTGTATGATTTCGACCTGAACGGAGCTGTGATCGGGGCAGCAAAAGACATCGATGTGGCAGGACAGCTGAATCTGAACCAGAACAACTGGCAGACCTATGCGACCGAGATATTGGGTCTGGATAGCCCGTATGACTATTTCCAGGCAGGTGTCCTGATTCTTGATCTGGACGGACTCCGCAGGACGATGAGTTCAGAAGATATGATTCAGATGGCACTGACCCATTCCTATCGCTGTCACGATCAGGATATCCTGAACATCGTGTGCAAAAACAGAGTAACTTACCTGCCACAGCAGTGGAACACGCTGATGGACTGGCAGGAGATTGGACGCAGCCGTATGGACATTCTCAAGATGGCGCCGAGACAGCTCTATGAAGCATACACACAGGCGAGAAAACGCCCGTATCTGATCCATTTCGCTGGATACCAGAAACCTTGGGATGTGGTGGACTGTGATTTTGCGGAATATTTCTGGGAGTATGCGAAGCTGTCGCCGTATTATCCGATGATCCTGAGAAAAACGAAACGATGCCTGATGGATGAGAGAGAAGCGGAACTGTCAAGAATCGCAAGGATGGAGCAGAACGCGGGCATCCGGAAGATTGCCAATAAGGTGCTGCCGATTGGGAGTCGGAGGAGAGAGTGGGTTAAAAGAATTATAAAGTGATATGCTCATAGAATAATGATGATTAGGAGAGAGTATGAAAATGAAATTTGATTATACAAAACAGCCAGGATTAAATTTATGGGAACGACCATTGAAAATGGATCAAAAACCGTTAATCTCTATTATTACAGCTTTTTATAATGCCGGAGCTTATTTTGAACAGACATACAACTGTGTGATGAATCAGACATTTCCATGGTTTGAGTGGATTATTGTGGATGACGGTTCTACGGATGACAGTTCGTTGCGCTTATTAGAAAAGTTAGCGTCAAAAGATCCTAGAATAAAGATTTTGCATCAAAATAACATGGGACCAAGTGCGGCACGAAATAACGGTATCAATGCAGCAACGACAGAATATGTCTACATATTAGATGCAGATGATTTAGAAGAGCCAACGAGTTTGGAATATAATTATTGGGCATTGATGAAGAACCCTAAAAAAAGTTGGTCATTTACGGCATCTACGGGTTTTCAAGAAAAAGAATATTTATGGGATGTAAGATTTGATCCAGAAGGAATGAAAACACAGAATACATTAAGTGTTTCTGCATTGATTCGTAAACAGGATGCACTTAGTGTTGGGGGGTATACGATAAAAGAAGAAGCGTTTGATGAGGATTGGCATTTTTGGTTAAAATTGATGGCTAAAGGCTATTCATGCGTGCAGTTGCGTAATGAATATTTACATTGGTACAGAATTCTTAATAGTGGAAGAATGGCATCTATTCATACGGATAATCAAAAGAAGGAAAGAAATAAGAAGATTATTTCTGAACAAGCCGCATTCGTGATTAATCCGAAAGATCCGATCATCTATCCGATTACTACATATGAAGAATTTGCTAATATAAATGAATCTAAAGATGTAGAAAGTATTTATAAAGAACATAAGAAGATTCATGTGTTATTTGTACTTCCGTGGCTAGTGATGGGAGGAGCCGATAAATTTAATTTAGATTTGATAACTAGATTAGATAAGAGCAAATTTGAGGTTAGTATTATAACGACATTGGAAAGAGATAATGATTGGTTGCAGAGATTCAGAGAAGTAACGCCTGAAATCTTTAATTTGCCAAATTTTTTATCTCCTAATGATTATCCGGAATTTATTGATTATTTTATTAAAAGTAGAGAAATAGATATATTATTTGCGAGTAATTCAACCGAGGGATATTATTTACTGCCATGGATTCGTAAAAACTTTCCGCATTTAGCAATTGTGGATTATGTTCATATGGAGGAATGGTATTGGAGAAATGGCGGACATGCTAGAAGTAGCGCGATTATGGGGGAAATTGTTGAAAAAACATATGTTTGCAATAGTGTAACGAGAGATGTTATGATTCAACAGTTTCACCGAAATCCAGAATCTGTAGAAACAGTACATATTGGAATTGATGAAGTGCAATTTGATGCAAGTAAGGTGCGTTCAGGCATATTATATGAGGAATTAGGTATTTCTGAAAAACGTCCGATTGTACTATTTATCTGTCGCCTTCATCCACAAAAACGTCCATTTTTAATGTTAAAAATAGCGAAACAGGTGCAAAAAAAAATTAAAAATGTTGCATTTGTAGTTATTGGTGATGGATCACAAAAAGAAGAATTAATATCAGCTACAAAAACAATGGAGTTAGATAATACGGTTTATTTTTTAGGCTCTAAAAATGAAGTACGACCGTATTATAAAGATACCAAAGTTACGCTTATATGCAGTATTAAAGAAGGATTAGCGTTAACAGCATATGAGTCCTGTGCAATGGGAGTCCCAGTAGTTAGTGCAGACGTAGGAGGCCAAAAAGATCTAATAGATAGTTCGGTAGGAAAATTAATTCCATTTATGCTGGATGAGGATAAGCATTTTGATTCAAGAGATTTTTCTGATAAAGAAATAAACGCATATACAGATGCGATTGTAGAGATTTTATCCGATGAAGAAAAATGGAAGGAATTATCTTTGAATTGCAGAAACCGAATTGAACAGAAATTTACGATAAAGGAAATGGTTCAATACTTCGAAAATGAATTTCAAAGGCTTATTCAAGATGAAACATTATTGAAGCAGAGAGAAGAAAAATCTGAATGCTTGAGAAAGTTAGGAATGTTGGCAGATGAAATATACACAGAAGTCTTAATGGAGCACGAAGAGAATCATGCAGAGAGTTCCCATTATTATAAAGAAGATTTAAATGATAATATAAAAAATATTATTAATCAAGACAGAGAAATTTTGGAACGCCATGAAAAGTCAATTAATCATCAATGGGAGATCCAAAAATGGCATGAAGAAAGAATCAAACGGCTTGAAAATGGAACATTGAAAGGAATTATAAAGAGAGTATTAAGAAAAGTGGGGGTAAAGAAGTAAAAGGTCCCATTTGTTAAGAATATTTTGAATTAGTATAGTGTCTATTTTTTAGACATCTACGAAAAATTAAGGAGAATAGGTTTGAAAAGATGAATAAAAAAGAAAAGGTAGATTTGTTGAATAATAATACTTTTGTATTATTAGTAGTAAATTGCATTATTTCGATTGTTTTCTATTCAATAACGCTTTCAGCAAAACATTATAGTGCAGACTTTTTTTCTACATATTATGAGTCTTCAGCAAATCAGCATTTAAGATTAGGAAGGATATTTCATTATATAATTTATAAAGGACTAGAATGCTTTGGGATAAAAATTGAACATCATGTATTGTTTAATCAAGCGTTTTTGATTTTTATTATAGCAATGTTGACAACGCTATTGTGGAATTTGTTTTCAGAACTTATTGGTGTTGAAAATAAAAGAGATGCGGCTGTTTTGGATGCTGTAATATGGCTGAATTTTTTTAATATAAGCATTTTGGAAGGTTGGTTTTTATTCCCTGAAACTTGTTTTGGAGCAGCGATTTCATTAATGATTTCTTATGGCGCAATTATTTCTTTTTGCAAATCAATTGATTGGAAAGGCTATTTGAAAACTTTTTTGCTTTTAGTTGTTGCATTAGGAATGTATCAAGTATATATAGAGATTTTTTTGATAATAACAGCTACATATGTTTTGATAAAAAATCAATGCGTTTTAACAAGAAAAACAATTTTTGACTTTTTAAAGATTGTTATGATTGGTGGAGCGGCATCGATAGTGAGTATACTAATTATAAAGTTCTTAAAAATTTGTAAAATATCTTCAGGAGATAGTAGGACAGTTGTTCTGGATAAAAATATAATAATACATAATAGCATTGAGATTGCGCGGGATTTTTGTGGAGCGATTGATGATTATTGTAGATATTTACCAAAACATAGCGCGTTGATTTTTTTGCTCATCATATTAGGAATATTAATTCTGAGTTGGTATAAAGAAAAGAAATTTGTTTTAAGATGTGTAACACTGCTGATTTTTATAATAGCCTGTGTAATAGCAGCATATTTGCCGCATTTTATTGTGTCAACGCTGTGGTTGTCACCAAGAACAATATTAGGAATATCGTCACTGATTTTTTCGATTTGTATAATAACGTTTACGTATTCGAAGCATGAAAATGTTGAAAAGAGTATCTTTGCAATATTTTTAATGCTTTTTTTATTTGTTAATTTTATACAAGCGCAAAAAATAATTGTTAATAATGCAATTCTTGCGGGAATTGAAGAAGAAAATGTGCATCAATTAGGGGAAAAAATCAAGGAATACGAACAGTCTACAGGTAATCAGATTAAATATATTTCATATGAGAAAGATGCGAATTGTAAATGGACATTTGATCCAATTGAATACTGTATTTATGACACAAATCTTCGTAGAGCTAACGTAGAATGGACATTTGTTAATATGATTAATTACTATTTGAAGCGAAATTTTAAAGAGAAAAAATTTAAAGAAGATAAATTCGAAAGATTATTTGGAAGTAAAAATTGGGATTATATTGAGTTAGATGAGCAGATATATTTTGAAGGCGATACGGTGTATATTGCTGTGTATTAACAAAGGATAAGGAAGGAGTGTAAGTGATGGTAAATTTTAATAGACCTCCATATGTGGGAGGAGAATTAGATAATATTAAACAAGCTGTTGAAAATTTGAAAATTTGTGGCGATGGTCCATTTACAAAGAAATGTAATACATGGTTAGAAGAACGTTTTCATGCACAGAAAGTATTGCTGACCACTAGTGGGACCACAGCGTTGGACATGGCGATGCTCTTGTGCGATTTAAAACCAGGAGATGAGGTGATCTTACCGAGCTATACCTTTTCAAGTACAGCAACATCAGCTGTTCTGGCGGGAGCAAAACTTGTATTTGTGGACATTCGTCCAGATACGATGAATATTGATGAAGATAAGATAGAGGCAGCGATTACTAAACATACAAAGGTGATAGTGCCGGTTCACTACGCAGGAGTAGCTTGCGAGATGGATAAAATTATGGAGATTGCTTATAAGCATAATTTAAAAGTAGTTGAGGATGCTGCACAGGGAGTTATGAGTACTTATAAGGGAAAGGCATTAGGAACAATAGGTGATTTTGGCTGTTATTCCTTCCATGAGACAAAAAATTATTCGATGGGAGAGGGGGGGCTCTTGTAATCAATAATCCTATTTATAATGAAAAAGCTGAAATTTTGAGAGAAAAGGGAACGGATCGAGCAAAGTTTTTTCGAGGACAGGTGGATAAGTATACATGGGTTGATTTTGGTGACAGTTATCTTCCAAGTGAATTGAATGCGGCTTATCTTTGGGCGCAGCTTCAGATAGCAGATAAAATTAATGAAAATAGACTAGAAAGTTGGAATAGATATCGGGAGGCATTTGAGAAAATAGCGAAGGACGGAAAAATTGAACTTCCTCAAATTCCAGAGGAGTGTGTCCATAATGCTCATATGTTTTATATTAAATTAAAGAACTTGGAAGAGCGAACTCGCTATATTGCTTATATGAAAGAGCGAGGAGTTCAGACGGTATTTCATTATGTGCCGCTCCATTCAGCTCCGGCTGGTTTAAAGTTTGGGCGCTTTAGTGGTATAGATAAGTATACAACAAAAGAGAGTGAGCGTTTAGTGCGTCTTCCACTTTATTATGGTTTAAATAAAAAAGAGATTGATATGGTAATTCAGGGAACACAGTCATTCTTTCAGGAGGAAATTTGATGGATATTTCGGTTGTAATTCCTGTATATGGATGTAAAGCAGCTTTGCCAGAATTGCATAAGAGATTAACAGAATCATTGTCTCAGATTACGGATGCATATGAGATTATCTTAGTGGATGATCATTGCCCACAAAATTCCTGGGAGGAGATTGTGAAGCTTTGTCAGAAGGATAAAAGAGTAAAGGGATTTCATTTGTCTAGAAATTTTGGCCAAATTCGTGCAATTACAGCAGGACTCGATAAATCAAAGGGAGATTGGATTGTTGTTATGGATTGTGATTTGCAGGATCGTCCTGAAGCAATTATAGAGCTTTATAAAAAAGCTCAGGAAGGCTATGATGTTGTTTTTGCCAGAAGACAGGAGCGGGTGGATTCGGTTATAACAAAGTTTTTATCGAAAACTTTCTATAAGGTGTATGATTATTTTACAGATGGAGCTTTTGATAGCTCGATTTGCAATTTTAGCATTTCTAAACGAAGTGTAATTAATAGTTATTGCAGTATGAGAGAACATAACCGGGCATTTACCATGTTTATACGCTGGCTTGGGTTTAAAGAAACAGCGATTGATTTGAGAGCGGATGCCAGATTTGAGGGAACTTCTTCTTATAATTTGAAAAGAAAGATAAAAATGGCGTTCGAAATTATTACATCTCAATCAAATAAACCGTTATTTTTTTCAGTTCATGCAGGTTTTGTAATCGCATTTTGTGCATTCCTTTATATTGTATATCTAATGCTTCGGGCAGTGATTATTGGCGATGTGTTAAGTGGATGGACAACGATAGTAGCTTCCATTTATTTAATGGGAGGTATTCTTTTAATTGCGATTGGTATTGCAGGAATCTATATTGGAAATATCTTTGAAGAAGTTAAGAATCGTCCGCTGTATGTAATTGCGGAAGCATTGAATGAGAAGGAGTAGATAAATGGTATTGATTATAGGTGCTACTGGCTTTATAGGTATGTATACAACTCAGGCGTTTTTAAAAGCTGGAAAACAGGTAATTGCGACTGGAAGAAATAAAATACTTGGAAGGAAACTGGAAGAGATGGGGGCAGAGTTCCTTACGTTGGATATAACGAACAAGGATGAATTTGATAAGCTTCCAACAGAAGGGGTGGAAGGGGTCATTCTCTTGGCGGGACTTCTTCCAGCCAATGCGGCAGTTAATCTTGACGTAGATGAGAATGCAGCAGACTATTTTGAAGTAAACGTAATAGGAACGATAAATGTTTTGGAATATTGTAGACGGAATGGAATCCGAAAAGTGATAGGAAACTGTAGTTACAGTGATGTGTCTGGGGCATGGGGAAAGAAATATCCAATTACGGAAGATGAACCTAGAAATTTTAAATTTATGGGCGATCATGCGATTTATGTCATTAGCCGAAATGCGGCGAATGATGTAATGGAGTACTATAATCAGCAGCATGGTATGCAATGTGCATGGTTTCGATTTCCACCTGTTTATGGCGTGGGACCACATGGAACGATTTATGTGAATGGCACACCGAAAAAATCAGGAATTGCTACATTTATTGATAATGCAAGAGAGGGGAAAGCGATTGAGATTTGGGGGGATCCACATATCAAACGTGATATTATCTACGTAAAGGATGTAGCGGATGCTTATGTAGCTGCATTAAAGAGTAATTTAACCTGTGGCCTGTATAATATGACCGGTCATGTTCAGATTGATTTGGATGAACAGGTAAAGGCGGTTGTGAATGTGTTTGGAGGAGAGAAAAAGAGTCCACTTATTTACAGACCAGAAAAATCAAATTCAACACCATCATTTTTATATAGCATGGATAAAGCAAAGCGTGATTTTGGATTTGAACCGAAATATACAGATTATTTGAATATGATGATGGATTATAAAAAAGAATTAGAAAGCGATTTTTGGAATGTTCTTGTTGAGTCTGGAGAGAAGAAATGAAAAAATTAGCAATTATTGGGGCGTCTTATCTTCAAAATCCGTTAATTGTGAAAGCAAAAGAGATGGGACTTGAAACGCATGTATTTGCATGGAAATCTGGAGATATTGGAGAAAAAACGGCAGATTATTTTTATCCAATTAGTATTGTTGAGAAGAAAAAAATCTTAGATAAATGTCTGGAAATCGGTATTGATGGAATTTGTAGCATTGCATCAGATCTGGCTTCCATTACAGTAAATTATGTGGCGATGGAAATGGGACTTGTCGGAAATAGTCTAGTATGCACAGAAAAGTCGACAAATAAACATAAAATGAGAGAAGCGTTTGAGAAAAACGGTGATCCGTCGCCTAAAAGCTTTCTGATTCATTCGGTGGAAGAGTTAGAAGCAGTTTCGTTTCAATATCCTCTTATTGTGAAACCGGTGGATCGTTCGGGAAGTCGAGGAATTACGAAATTAGAATCCTCAGATGGTTTGGTGGAGGCCATTGAATATGCAAAAGAACAAGGATTCGAAAAAGATGCATTGGTAGAAGAATTTGCCACAGGTCAAGAGTATAGTGTTGAATGCATTTCTTATGGAGGAGGACATTATTTCTTAGCAATGACAAAAAAGTTTACTACAGGTGCGCCAGGTTTTGTTGAGACGGGACATATAGAGCCTGCGCCGATTGCTGAGGAGATGTTGGAACGGGTGAAAAGAGTGGTCTTTCATGCGTTAGATACGTTGGAGATATGCAATGGTGCGTCCCATACAGAATTGAAGATTTCATCAGATGGTAGAATTGTATTAATTGAAATTGGTGGACGAATGGGCGGGGATTGTATTGGAAGTAGTCTGGTTAGGTTATCTACGGGAATTGATTTTGTACGCGCAGTGATACAAATTGCGTTAGGTCAGAAGCCGGATTTGAAAAAACAACAGGAGGGAAAGACGGCTGCTGTTCGCTTTGTTTTTTCTAAGAAAGATCTGGATGTTTTGGAATCTTTGAAACAAGATCATCCAGAGTATTTGATGGAAGAGGATATACAGCCGATTCATCCAGGAATTGTGACGGACAGTTCGGCTCGATTTGGTTATTTTTTAATGAAAGCAGAAAGTTATGAAGAATTGCTTCCATATTTACCGGAAGAAAAAGAGGTTACTAATGAATAAATCTATGATAAAAATGCTATTAGGACTCCATGCAATGCTGATGATATATTCAATGAGTGGAATATGTAGCAAGCTAGCTGCAGGTGAGAAGTTTTTAAGCATTCGCTTTTGTATCTATTATATAATTATTATTGGACTTTTGGGAGTTTACGCTATTGGGTGGCAGCAGGTCATAAAGAATATTCCTTTAACAACTGCATTTGCAAACAAGGCGGTAACGGTTGTTTGGGGGATCGTCTGGGGAAGGCTGTTCTTTGGAGAATCTATAACATTTGGAAAACTTGTTGGAGCGGCAATGGTTGTTGGGGGTGTAATTATATTCGCAAAGACAGATGAGGTACAGGATGGACAGTAAGGCTTATTTTTATGCAGGGTTATTGTTATGTGGTGTTTTCATCAGTGCTATTTCGCAAGTGTTGTTAAAAAAGGCGTCACAGAGACAGTATTCTTCTTTACTTCGTGAATATGTGAATCCTTTGGTTATCATTGCATATTCAATGTTTGTTGGAACAACAATTTTATCAATTTTTGCATATAGGGGGATTCCACTTTCTATGGGACCGATACTGGAAGCCACGAGTTATATATATGTAACATTTTTTGGCGTGACAATATTTAAAGAAAAAATGAATACAAAAAAATGGATAGCATTAGGATTGATTATTGTAGGAATTGTGATTAGCGCATTGCGTGGTTAATAGAAAATGTAGTTTATTATAAAAATGTTTAGAAACGTAAAAAGGAGAAATGATTATATGCCATATGGAAAAGATTGGGCGGAATGCCCGCGGTGCGGAAAAAGAGCAAAAAATAAGGATAAGATTGAAGAGTGGTTTGGCTATAGAGATATGGGTGATGGAAGGTATATTCCTCAATCACATTGTAGAGACTGTAGGATAGAGGAGCTCGGAAAGCAGGCTGATTAATTACTTGCGATAGTTATAGTAGTAGCTATAGGTAAAATATGCTTCTAGGAGAAAAATATGAATGCGACGCTTATAATTATGGCTGCTGGCATCGGTTCCCGCTTCGGAACCGGTATCAAGCAGCTTGCAAAGATGGCTCCCAATGGGGAGATTATTATGGATTTTTCGATTTACGATGCGAAAGCAGCTGGATTTACCAAAGTTGTTTTTGTGATTCGAAAAGCAATCGAAGCGGAATTTAAAGAAGTGATTGGAAATCGCTTATCGAAAGTTATGCCAGTAGAGTATGTCTATCAGGAATTGGAAAACTTGCCGGATGGATATGAAGTCCCTGCAGGGCGCGTGAAACCATGGGGAACTGGACAGGCAATTTTGGCTTGCAAGAGTGTGGTCAAAGAGCCATTTGTGATTATTAATGCAGATGATTATTATGGAAAAGAAGCATTTATAAAGCTTCATGATTTCTTGAGTTCCGAGAATGAGAATAAAGAGAAGATGAACCTTGCCATGGCTGGATTTTCTTTGAAGAACACGCTGAGTGAGAACGGATCTGTAACTAGAGGTGTCTGTGTGGCAGATGAAAATGGATATCTGGAGAAAGTGATTGAGACAACGGGAATTCAGATAGTGGATGGAAAAATCCAGTGCGATAATGCGGAAGTCAGCAAATGGATCACACTGGATACGATGGTATCCATGAATATGTGGGCGGGATATCCGGACTTTTTGAAGTACATAGACGAAGGATTTACCAGATTCCTTGATACATTAGGAGAAAATCCGGAGAAAAAAGAATATCTTCTACCGAACATTGTAGCTGAATTGTTGGAAAAGAATTTGGCTTCTGTAAAAGTTCTGAATACATCGGATCGGTGGATTGGAATTACGTATAAGGAAGATATAGAACCGGCGCAGGAGAAGTTTCATCTTATGATAGAAGATGGTACATACCCGAAGGAGTTATGGAAGTAGTATGGTGGAAAAAGTAGATGTATATTCAGATAAGTCAAACGGTTCAAAAATATATGCGTTTGATTATTTACGTGTAATTGCACTGGTTATGATTTTATATGATCACTTGGGAGGCTTTTATAATCCTAATTGGATTGTAAAAAAAATAATAGATTTCTTTTTTGCAGTTCCGTTAGATATAATTCAAGATTTTGGCGCTTTTGGTGTTTCATTATTCTTTTTGCTTAGTGGTTTTTTGTTTACATATAACGGAAATTATAAAAATGAAGCAAAAAAGACTTTTAAAAAGACAATGAAAACCTATGTGGGATGTTTAATGGCATTTTTTTTGTTTTATATTCTACAAAGATTGACTTGGATAATAAAAACAACTTATTGGAGTCAATTTTCGATAAAACAATGGATTGAAAGTATGACTTTGGTTGGATATTTTACAGGTCATGGAGATGTCATTAATGGCACCACGTGGTTTTTAATTCCTTTGTTTTTATTTTATCTAGTAAGAATAGGATATGCATGGATTTATGAAAAAATAAAACCAGAGTATAACTTTTTATTTTTAGAATTATTTGTATTATTGATAATGTTTTTATTAAAGGGGTTTCATCTTTCGGTTTCCTCAACGTTAGTGTTCGTTTACATGCCTCTGATGGGAATGATTTTAGGAGAAATCTTTCGAAAAGAACGGCGAATTTCAATTTTTAATGGGAGTTTATTGCTGATTGTAAATTATGTGCTTATGGTGATATGGTTTTGGGTATTTGCCAGAGAGTATCATGATACATATTGTTATTTTGTATCATTTATATACTCTCTTTTTTTAATTATAATATTTGCAATTTTTAAAGAACAATTCAAAAAGAGTCAGATGATAGATTTTTGCTGTAAGATCAGTTTGTCGGTGTATTTGATGCATATGACATTTGGAAGATTTTTATTGTCGTTTTTTTCATATATAAGCATTCCGTTTTCATTGTCATTTGTTATAACTATAGCTGTGATTTTCTTGATTTCGTATATACATATGAATATATTAAGTCGGATTATAAGATAAAATTCAGAATGAGAATTTATAGCAATGAAACAAAAAAAGAATTTATATTTTAAATATGGAGTGAGTTTACTGGCAGCACTGGTAATCTCGCTCTTCTTTTCGTATACGATTTTTAATGATATATTTGCTAGTCCTGTAAAAGAAGCAAGGCTGACGATTACAGCAACAGCCGAGCGAAATATCAAATCAGGTGGATCAGATATAAGGATTGTCCGAATTCTTCTGGATGGAGAGGAAGTCCCCTTTGATTCAATAGAAAAGCAGGGAGATTGGAAGCATGCAGATGGTGTCTGGATGGTGGTCAATCCGGACAGCCCGGCTACGCTTTCTTATACAGCAGAAAATGTGAAAGAGCTTCAGGTGGATTTCCAGATGCATGATGGCTCTGGTGTGGCAGAAGTTTGGTCTAATGATAAGAGAATCAGCCGCACAGATTTGTATTCTTCTGGGTGGGAGTCTTACTATTTGCGGAAAACAATCGGCAGAGTTTCTATTTTTAATAATCTAGTGATGTTTGACGGAGTATTCCTGATAACACTGTTTTGTTTGGCAGGGATGGAACAGTTGATTGTGAATTTAAGAAAAACGATCGGAATCAAAAAGGTAGTAGCATTTTTTATTGGATTTTATGCTGTCTTATATGTTATTTCCTGTTATTTTCACATCTTGGATTTAGGAATTCGATGTAGCTTGACATTATTAGTCATATCGGCGGTTGGAGCAAATGTGCATGAATGGCATGAGAAGCGAGACAGTGACAAAAAGATTTATCAGATAGTGACAGATGGCGTGTGGCTGATTCTGTCATCTGTTATTTTATTGTACATGGTCGAACTGGTGGAACAGAATCTGGCAAATATTGGGGCAGAATATATTTTCGGAAATATTGTGATTTACCTTCTGTTCTTGATGATGGTGTATATGCTGGTTCGAAGTATTTTTTATTCGGTATCGGCGGTCATGCTGGTTATGTACATATTTTCCGTAGCAAATTCGTTTGTGCGTTTGTTTCGTGGTTCGCCTATCGTGCCGGGAGATTTTCTTGCGATGGGAACGGCTAAAAATGTGTTTATGAATTACCACTACAGTGTGACGGGACCGATGCTTCTGGCATTGTGGCTTCTGATAGCGTTTCTTGTATTGACTTTTTATTTTTATGGAAGAGAAAAACGTGTTTTTTCGTGTGTTTTAGTGTGGTCGCTTCCGTCTGTATGTCTGCTTAGTTTTATGATGGGTGGAACTTTATTTGCCCCGGATATGGATTTTTGGAACCAAAATATAAACATTCAGAGGTATGGGATTGCTCTTAGCTTCATTTCGGATATCCGCCATATGAAACTGGAAGAGCCAGCGGGATATTCGTCAAAAGATTCGGAAGAGATGATTTCGAAATTTGTAGAAACGGAAGATGAGAAGGAACAGAATTGTCCGAATGTGCTCGCGATTATGAATGAGAGTTTTTCGGATCTCAGTGTGATTTTCCCGGAATTGGATAATGAAGTGTATATGTCGAATTTTAATTCTTTATCGGGAAATGTAGTAAAAGGTTATATGCAGGTATATCCGATCGGAGGCGGAACGGCAAATACAGAGTATGAATTTCTGACAGGAAATTCGATGGCATTTCTTCAAGGATCGATTCCGTATCAGCAGTATATCACACGGAATGGCACGTATTCGATTGCACAGATTTTGAAAACCAGAGGGTATCATACTACGGCAATTCATCCATACGATAAGAGAGGATATAATCGCGCTCAGGTGTATCCCAAAATTGGCTTTGAAACGTTTCTGGATGTGTCTGATTTTGAAAATGCAGAGCTGATTCGAGATCGTTATATTTCGGATCGGGATTCTTATAAAAAGGTAATCGAAGAGTTTGAAAAAATCCGTCAAAGTGGACAGCCGGCGTTTATTTTTAATGTGACGATGCAGAATCACAGCGGATACGACGCAGGATGTTTTACAGAGAATGCAGTCCGGATTCCGGGGCATGAGGGAGAATTTCCAAATGCAGAAGAGTATCTGACATTGATTCGTGAGTCAGATGCGGCGATTCCGATGTTGATTGATTATTTTAGCAAGATAGAAGATCCAACGGTGATCGTATTCTTTGGGGATCATCAGCCGATGGTGGAAGAAAGTTTCTATGAGACGTTAGCAGGAAAGCCGCTGACGGAGTGGATACTTGCGGAAGCGCAGAGCCGCTATATTGTCCCATTTTTTATCTGGGCGAATTATGAGATCGATGCGGAGGAAAATGTATTTACCAGTGCGAATTTTCTCTCGGAACTGATGTTTGAAAAGGCGGGGATAAAATTGCTTCCGTATCAGGAGTTTTTGAAGGAAGTGAGAGAGGAGATCCCTGCGATGGATGGTGGTGCATGGCGCGATAAGGATGGCACCTGGGAAGTGCTGGACACCAGCCAGCCGATTTTGGAGGAGTACTGGAGATTGCAGTACCGGAACATGTTTGACAAGAAGGTTCACTATTAAGTCTGGGGGTGCCTGAATGGAGAGACAGGAAATGGAAGGAAAGCAGCGCGGGAAGGTGCTTCTGGTTACCCATGTCAGCGGCTTCGTTCCGCAGTTTGAGATGAACAACGTCCGGATTTTACAGAGCATGGGATATGAAGTTCATTATGCTTCGAATTTTAATACGCCGTCCTATGGGACGGATAATCACCGTCTGGATGGAACGGGGATTATCTGCCATCAGATTGATTTTGTGCGGAGTCCGTTTGACAAGCGGAATTTTCAGGTGTATCGTCAGATGGTTGAGCTGATGCGCAGGGAAGATTTTTCGCTGGTGCACTGCCACACGCCGATGGGAGGGGTGATGGCGCGTCTGGCGGCACATGTGACGGGGACAGGCCCGGTGATTTATACGGCCCATGGATTCCATTTTTTTAAAGGGGCGTCATGGAAGAACTGGCTGTTTTATTATCCGATGGAAAAGTTTTTATCGAGGTATACGGATCAGCAGATCTGTATTAACCGGGAGGATTATGAACTGGCGAAGCGGAAATTCCATGCGAAGTATGTAGATTATGTGCCGGGAGTGGGGATAGATCGTTCTCAATTTCGCCTTCCTGGGGATAAAGAAAGGCAGAGGAAGAGAGAAAGGCTGGGGGTGCGGCCTGATCAGGTGGTGCTTCTGACATCCGGGGAGATGATACCCAGGAAGAATCAGGAAGTTCTGTTCCGGATGCTTGCCAGAATGAAGGATGAGCCGCATCGTAGTGCATATGAAAAGCTGCACCTGCTTTTGTGCGGACATGGAGAATTGAACGAGCATCTTCATGGGTTGGCGGACAGGCTTGGAATTGCAGATCATATATCGTTTTTAGGATACAGGGAAGATATGCTGGAGATCTTTGGAGCTTCGGATATCTTCCTTTTTCCATCCTTTCAGGAGGGATTGCCTAGGGCGATGCTGGAGGCCATGGCAAGTGGCCTTCCGGTGATTTGTTCGGAGATCCGGGGCAATACGGATCTGATGGGAGATAGATGGACCGAGTCAGAAAATCAGAGAATGAAGCTATGCCCGGGCGGAATCATGCTGAATCATTTTCAGGATGCGGATGTCTGGGCGGAAGCTCTTCGGGATATGCTTTCTAGGAGGAGCAGCTGGAAAGAGATGGGAGAAGCCTGTATCATGCGAAGTAGGGAGTTTGGCCTAGATGTGGTGGAAAAGAAGATGAGGGAGATCTATGAACGTTTTACAGAAAAGGAATAGAAGTATACCGGATGGAAATGAGACGGCAGCGGTCTTATTTTTTTTGCTTTTTATATTTTTGAAACAATTTTATTTATTCCCTTCAGGGGGGATGGAGGCGGCGGATGTATGTCTGTTCGCCTCTTTTTTTATGCTGTTATGTGACTGTATGAGAAGAAGACCGGAGCGGCTCTTGCAGCTGAAGACCGAAAGCCTGTTTTATGGGTTTCTGGCATCGGTTGTGGTGATTAATACATATTATGGAATTCGCCTGGGACGTGGTGAATTTTTTAGGTATACCTGCTTTTGGATCTTCAATGCCTGTGCTATTTGGAGTTTCTGCTATCTGACGGAGTATGGCGGAAAAGCTTTTTTGACCGGGATTAATCGTGTGGTAAAAGTGAATATCGGAGTGCAGCTGCTGATATATCTGTCGGGTCATGGACGCATATTTCGTGAATACTGGGGAGCGATTCGCTATCAGGGAACCTTTAATGATCCGAACCAACTGGCATTTTTCCTGTTTATGATGATATTGCTTTTGTATCTGTACCGGTGCCGGTTTGGGGATCGGAGCTTTCCTGTGTTCTATGTGCTGGCCTTGCCGGTGCTCGCAGCATCGAAGTCTACGGGAATCTTATTGGGATTTTTTGTATTTACTATTTTGGCTGTTTTGTATGAACTGTATCGAATTGGATGCAAAAAGGGTGTATCAGTGAAGGTATGGATCTTGGGAATCTGTATGGGAGTGCTTATATTTGGTTTGTTTTTATGGTGGATATGGCCTGCAGCGGATTTTGATGTGAAGACGGTGGATTATAATATGCTGACACGGATTCAAGAGAAGATATGGAAGGTTGCTCATGGTGGCCTGTTGGGACTTTTTCTGGATCGTGGAATGGAGAAGCTGGTACTGTACCCTCAGTATCTTTTGTATGGAGCTGGAGAGGGCGGTTTTGACCGATTTACATTGGCAAGTCAGGTGAATGAGATTCATTGCTGCCTGTTCAGTGTGATGTTTTGCTATGGTTTAATTCCGACTAGTTGTTTGTTGGTCTGGCTTGGACGCAAGCTGCGACGCATAGATGCGGCTATGACCTGCGCTGTGATTGGACTTCTGGCGGAGAGTTTTTTCCTTGTGAATTACCGGCAGCCGATGTTTTGGATGATACTCTTGTATGGGAGTGTGGCAGGCGGATGTAGAGGCGGGGACGTATGAAAAAAATGAAACATATAATTAGTTGTAAAATTTCTGGAAGTTCACATTAGCAATAAACTTAAAATAACTCAAAAACTTTACTTTTAACATCAGCTAAGTTAAAATGAAAGAAATTGAGTTAAGGGGGAATGGGAAATATGCTTACAAGCGTATTCGGGATTTCTATAAAATATGAAGCATGGAATCATCAGGATTCTTTGCCTGTTTATATTGCAGGGAGTTATAATTTTCACACAGCATATATTGGAAACAGACGCTGTATAATGCTTACTCCGACAGAAGAACTTGCCACACTTCCGGCATTGAAAAAACAGATTACAAAAATACAGCAGATTGATAATGTACCAGTCGTATTTGAACTTGCGTCGGTATCTAATTATCGAAGAAAAAGCCTTATAGAAAATAATATACCGTTTATTACTGATAAGCAGGTCTTTCTTCCTTTCATCGGGACAATGCTTTCTGATGAGAAAGAACCCCAAAAGCTGACAGGTAAGTTTGTTTGCTCAACACAGCAGTTGTTTTTGTTTTATCTGTATAGTAAGAAAAAACGATTGTATATTTCAGAAGCCGGAAAAGTGCTTCCATTTACAGCAATGACCTTGACCAGAGCAGTAAAGCAGTTGGAAGCGACGGATTTGTTTCTTGTAGCAAAAGACGGTGTCAACAAGTTTATTGAGTCAAAATATAACAGAGATGAATTATTTGAAAAAGCAAAAGTATATTTGACAACACCTGTCCGCAAAGCAGGATATATAGATAAGACGCAAGTTACAGAAAATATGGTCTTTGCAGGGGGGACGGCACTTTCTGAAAAAACAATGCTAAATCCAAGCCGAGTTGCTACCTATGCAATCAGTGAGAGGGATTATGATAAAACTTTGCTGACCGATGAATTGATAGACCCGGATAAGCAGGTAAGACTTGAATTATGGGCATACAACCCGAAACAATTTTCAGAGGATAACAGTGCTGACGATATTTCCATTGTTTTATCTTTTGGAGATACAAACGATGAGAGAATTGAAGAAGCAGTAGATGAATTGCAGGAAAGAAGGTTGAAGGAGTAATGGTCAGCGGATTTACAAAATTTAAGGAAAGATTTCAGGGTTTTGAAAATCAATATGTTATCATCGGCGGGACAGCTTGTGATTTGATTATGGAAAATGAAGAATTACCGTTTCGTGCTACAAAAGATGTAGATATTGTATTGATTGTCGAATCCATAACAGCGGAGTTCGGTAGGCAGTTCTGGGAGTATGTCAAGGAAGCAGGATATGAGCATTTGAATAAAAGTACCGGAAATACACAGTTTTATCGTTTCACATCTCCGAAAAGCAAAGAATATCCATATATGATAGAAATATTTTCCAGAAATCCGGATTTTGTTATATTGGAAGATGATGCAGTTCTCACACCGCTTCCGATAGACGATGAAATCTCCAGCTTGTCGGCAATCCTTTTAAATGAAGCGTATTATGAATTGCTAAAAACCGGACAATTGATGGTTGATGGCATTCCGGTATTAAGTCCGACTTGTCTGATACCATTTAAGGCGAAAGCGTGGCTGGATTTAAAGGAACGCAAGCTGAATGGAGAGCAGGTTGACAGCAAAAATATAAAGAAACATAAAAATGATGTGTTCCGATTAGCACAGTTAATCACAGCCAATACAAGGCAAGTTCTCAGTCCGGAAATAGCAGAGGATATGAAAAAGTTCTTATCTGAAATAGCTGATGAAACAGTGGATTTAAAGTCCTTGGGTATAAGAGGAACAGATAAGAAGAAAATGACAGATATGTTGTACCAGTGTTATGGGTTGAAGGATAATACATAGTAAAAGTGTTCTTGAAGATTTTGGACTCGCCCTGAGAGGGGAGGGTGCGGACATTTTCTTGGACAGGTTAAACAGCCAATCCAAGTCTACGTCTGTACTCCATAGGACTCATGTATCCTAATGGAGTATTAATAAGGTATTGTGTCCAAATTGAGAGTTTGTTTTGGGGAATGCTTGAAGCTGACGGGATATTCTTGTTTAAATTGTCGTTGTATGTTATAAATAAATCACAAGTATAACAACACGTAACAAGGAGAAAACCAACATGTACGATTATTTAATAGTAGGCGCCGGTCTCTACGGTGCCGTATTCGCCCATGAGGCGAAGAAAGCGGGCAAGAAGGTTCTGGTGATTGACCGCCGCCCGAATATTGCAGGAAATGTGTATACAGAGCCGATGGAGGGCATCCAGGTTCACAAGTATGGCGCGCATATTTTCCACACGAATAATAAGGAAGTCTGGAATTATGTAAATCAGTTCACGGAGTTTAACCGTTTTACGAACTCTCCGGTGGCGAATTACCACGGCGAGCTGTATTCCCTGCCGTTTAATATGTACACCTTCAACAAGATGTGGGGTGTCGTGACTCCGCAGGAGGCAGCGGCGAAGATCGAGGAACAGCGCAAGGCAGCAGGCATCACGGAGCCGAAGAACTTGGAGGAGCAGGCGATCAGCCTGGTTGGTACGGATATTTATGAGAAGCTGATCAAGGGCTATACCCAGAAGCAGTGGGGAAGAGAGTGCAAGGATCTTCCGTCCTTCATCATCAAGCGTCTTCCGGTTCGTCTGACTTTTGACAACAACTATTTTAACGCCCTGTATCAGGGAATTCCGGTGGGCGGCTATACGAAGATGGTTGCCAATATGCTGGACGGCATCGAGGTTCGCCTGGAAGAGGATTATTTTGAGAATAAGGCTGATTGGGATGCGATGGCAAAGAAGGTAGTTTACACCGGCGCGATCGATGCGTATTTTGAGTATTCGCTGGGCGTTCTGGAGTATCGTTCTGTGCGCTTTGATACCGAAGTGCTGGATATCCCGAATTTCCAGGGCAATGCGGCAGTGAACTATACAGATGCGGAGACTCCGTGGACGCGTATTATCGAGCATAAATGGTTTGAGTTTGGTAAGGATGCCGATGGCAATGATCTGCCGAAGACGGTCATCAGCCGTGAGTACAGTTCGGAGTGGAAGTTAGGCGATGAGCCGTACTATCCGGTCAATGATGCGAAGAATGGTGCTCTGTATGAGAAGTACAAAGAGCTGGCCAAGAAGGAAGAGAAGGTAATCTTTGGCGGCCGTCTGGGCGAGTATAAGTATTATGATATGGATGCGGTGATTGCTTCGGCGTTGGAGCTGGTGAAGAAGGAGCTGTAGGAGAATTTTTGATTTTTATCCGGATCGGCGGATGGTTTCGGAATCATGAAATGGATGGGAAGCTATCTGCTGATTCAGATAAAATGGTGAAATGAAAATTGCAAATTTTTAAATTGCTAAAAAATTGTAATTTCGCTTGAATCTTACGGACTATAATGTTATATTATATATAAAGGATGCCACCGATAGACGGTTTGGTTCCCTAGTGATTAAGACAAGAAAATAGCCGCAATCGTGTCAGGATGGGCGGCTATTTTTTTGCGCTTTTTTCTACATCTTTGCCAAGTGAATATCCGGCTTTGAAGCAAGTTGCGCCGAAACTCAAAATCGCTAGTACAATTCCAATGATTTCCATATGGCATCCCTCCTCTCAGGTAGATTCCCTTGCAGGTATCTATGTAATCAGAGGGTACGCAGCCCTCTGAAAGAGGACCAAGCCGCCTACCGTGTTATGGTGGCATCCATAGATTGATTGTATCACATTTCTTTTAAATTCGAAAGTTTTTTTGCACTGTTTAAATATAAAAATGCACATATTATTTTTGCGTGGGCATCAATTTCTCCAAATCCTCCATCATTCTCCCCAAATCCCGTTCCACCACCTCATACACCAGCACATCCGGCTTATTTTCGTTCAAAAATTCCGGCTCAAATACCTGCCAATGGTAAAAATCGGTATACGCAAAGTATTTCGGCAGTCCTGCCAGCAGGGCGGTGCCGAAGGAGTCACGGTAGATCGCGATGCGGCGCGGGTCGGGCGCCTGGTCGGCTGAGATGTGGGCGATGCTGCCATCGTCGGTGGCACTGTCGTAGTGGATGGTTACATTGTTTCGGTAACCGGATACATCTGCTTTGGTATCGTCGCACATGGATTCTGGCATGTGGAACAGGTTAGCCAGATCGCCCGGATCGCGCGGCTCATAGGTGACAGTGACGTTTTCGATCGGCGTGGAGGTGCCGCCAGCGGCATCGATGATCTGCCCGGAGACGAGAAATCCGGCAGCATCGTTCCAGTGGGTGTCGGTTTTGAAATACCACTGATAGTCCCGGCGGTTTTTGAGCTCCGTGTATGGATTGACAACTGGGACATTTGTGTGTATTTCCAGATAATCGAGCAGTTCACTGCGGCGGGTAGGTCCGTCCGGTGCGGTGAAGCCATCCGGGAGGAATTCGCTGTATACGCCTTCTTTATTGGGAGCACACAGGAAGATAAATTCGGTGCCTTTTTCTTTCCAGGCGTCGTGGACGGTCTGGAGTTTGTATGCCAGCATCTGGAGTTCCCCGGCGGAAAAACGGTTGGTGCCGAGGAAGTCCTCGACAGAGCTTCCGAGCGTGTAAAAGTACCAGCCATCTTTTCCGGTGATGACGTCCTGCGAGTCTCCAAACTGAAATAAGGAGAGGTTTAAGCGAGCGTTCAGGCTTAAGAAGCGGTTGCGGAACGCCGCGTGGTCGTTGATCCAGTCTTCAACACCGGATGGAAAGGTATCGATGGTTTCCAGCGACAGAGTTGGAAATGCCGCCAGACTGCGGTTTTCACCGGTGCCCTCATCGGCTGTGGTTTTCAGGATAGGAAACAGCAGGTTGGGGGAGAGGATGCAGGCGAAGAAGACTGCGATCATGATATGAGTGCGTTTCATAGGATAAAGTCCTCAATTCATAAATTTTTATTCATTTCTTGAATTTTCCGTAGTGTTTATGGTTTCATTGATAGCATTTTCGGAAGATTCGCCGTTTACCTCTTTTTGAATAGTAGCTTCTTCCGGTATATTTGTTTTTTTCAGTTCATCGTCCTTTTTCGGCTTTTCAGCCGCTTCGGAAGCATCGGTTTCTTCTATTATTCCTGCGTCCTCAACCGCCTTCTCCGTCGTTTTCTCCACCAAATCAAACGCCACCTGTGCCTTAAACAGATCCCCATCGATATACAAACTAAACTGCCCTTTCTGCAGTTCTGTCAGATCTTTGGCGATCGATAGTCCCAGTCCGCTTCCCTCGGTGGTGCGGGCGACGTCGCCGCGCACGAAACGTTCGGTCAGCTCGTCAGCACGGATGTTGAGCGGATTGGCAGATATATTTTTGATGGTGAAGACTGCCTGGCCAGCAATACCGGTTTCTGCATTCCCGGGAACGCGGGCGAGGTCTACGTAGACGCGGCTGCCCTCCATCGCATATTTGCAGACGTTGTTGTACAGGTTTTCAAGTACGCGCCACAGGCGGCGTCCATCGGCGCGGATCATCAGCGGTTCCCGCGGGGCATTGATGATGAGCTGCAGATGTCTGGCATCCAGTTTTTCTTCAAATTCGCCGTTGGTCTGAAATGCCATCTGGACGAGGTCAATGTCGGTAAATTCAAGCTTCACATTGCCGGAGCTTGCCTTGGATGCCTCGACGAGGTCTTCAATCAGTGTTTTGAGACGCTGTGATTTCTGGTCGAGCACATCAAGATAGGCGTTGATCCGCGCATCTTCAATATGTTCCCGTTTCATTAGGTTTACATAATTTATAATCGAGGTCAGCGGCGTTTTGATGTCGTGTGAAACGTTGGTAATCAGGTTGGTTTTGAGGCGTTCGCTCTTCATTTTCTCCTGAAGGGCGGTTTCAAGACCGGAACTGATGTTGTTGAGTCCCTCTGCCAGCGTGAGCTCCGGACCGTCAAATTCATCGAGATCAAGCTGATAGCTGGTCTCCCCGGCGGAGAGCTGGCGGACGGCATCGCGGATGGATTCCTGTTCGCTTGCCTGCCGGAACAGTATGTAAAAGATCCACAGGTTAAACAGCAGAAATACCAGCACAGTCAGACCTGTCAGCAGGTAAACAACGTATAAATTTGCATACACGCGGTCCCAGAAATACCAGGCAAGGCTGATAAGCGCTGTGTTGATTGCAAGATAGAGAACAAATCCGATGCCTAGGCGGCTGCGGAAGTTCTGCCGTGTTTTGAGGATCAACATTTTCTTCTGAATCCGGCAGATCAGGCTGGAGGTCCACAGGGTACCGGCGCGGTAGCGGCGCAGGAGGCTGAAAAAGAGCAGCAGTCCGCCCAGATACAGGACCAGCGCCTGCAGGCTGTGATCGGAGAAGTACCAATACTGCGATGGAATGACCAGATGCAGGATGCGGATGAGAATCAGGTCGCTTACAACCAGGGCGATCGCGGTCATGGCGGCAAAAAAGACGATGCCGGTTTCAGTGCCGCTCTTGTCGAAGCCGTGCAGCGTCACGTCGAAGCTGCGGTAACTCTGGTAGCCGGACACCCGGAACAGAAACAGGAAGCTTAAAAGCAGTCCGATCGTTGCAAAGATTGTCAGTGCAAATCCGGTCAGATACAGGTGCTGCCGGTGCAGGTATGCGGTATGCGTGCGCGCGTAAAGGTCAGTGACTGGATAATTTGTATCGATTCCGATCAGCAGATAATAGTCGCTGCCGGTGTACGGGTTATTGGATGCCAGTGCGGAAATGCTGCTGAGCGGGATCGCTTTCATGTTGGTGTCGTAGAAAACGGAATTGCCCGGCAGGTACGCGTAGCGCCCGTATTCCTTGACATTTTCCGGTGTCAGGGAATCGGTGTTTGTAAACTGGGTTGTTTCGCTCTGATCCGAATCTGGCTCCGTGTACTGGATTTTAAAATGCAGGTTGGATGGATTGGCGACGAAACGGTTATACACTGTGTAATAACGATGCAGTGTGTCCATGATCTCGACCGCCGCATCCTCCAATGTGCTGCGCTTCCGGCTGGCAGAACGGTAGCTGTAGATCCGCTGCGGCTCTTGAACCGACCATTCGACGTAGCCTTCGCGGCTCTTGACGCCGTCTGCCGGTTCAGAAACCTTCTGGCAGTTAAAGTCGTCGTCGAGCTGGTACCCCATGGATTCCAGATAGGAAATCAGGGAGGACAGGGAGAAATTTTCGGTCTCGCTTGGTCCAAAGGTCATTTTGAGCATCCGGCGCGAGAGGTCGATCGAGCTGTCGGCACCGAAGACGTCCTGATATTCCATATATAGGAAGATATCGTTCAGATCGTTATTAAATTGTGTGTTAAATTCCGCGGTGTCCTCATAAGGAACCGAGCCAATGCCGGTCAGCCCCAGCCCGAAATTTCCATTGATATACATGAGGCTGATACCGATGAGTCCCAGAATCAGGAAAAACAGATGCGCGAGGCTGGCGATCCATTTCTGGATCTGCATCGGAATATGTGAGAGTTTTGTCATAAATTTTGCAACTCCTAACTTCTGTTAGATGGATGATTCACATTTTTACTGCTTCTCAATTTTATATCCAACACCCCAGACAACCTTCAGATAGCGCGGCTCCCTCGGGTTAATTTCGATCTTTTCGCGGATATGGCGGATATGAACCGCAACTGTATTGTCCGCGCCGATCGCCTCCTCATTCCAGATCGCCTCGTAGATCTGGTCGATGGAGAAGACTTTTCCGGCGTTTTTAACGAGCAGAAGCAGGATGTTGTACTCGATCGGTGTCAGCTTGATGAGTTCGCCGTCCACGGTTACTTCCTTATTTTCATCGTTGATCTGCAAGCCGCCGCATTTGAATACGTGGTTGCCCATCTGATTGTTCATATTTCCCAGCTGCGTGTAGCGGCGGAGCTGAGATTTCACGCGGGCGACCAGTTCCAGTGGGTTAAAGGGCTTCGTGATATAATCATCTGCCCCGATATTTAAGCCCAGAATCTTGTCCGCATCCTCAGACTTCGCGGAAAGAATAATGATCGGGATGCTGCTGGTTTCACGCACCTTCAGCGTCGTCCGGATGCCATCTAACCCTGGCATCATAACGTCCAGAATCATCAAATTCACGGTGTGCGTTTTTAAAAGTTCCAGTGCCTCCGCGCCGTCATATGCCTTGATAACCTCAAATCCCTCACCGGTTAAGTATATGTCAATCGCTTCCACGATCTGTTTGTCATCGTCACATACAAGAATACTCTGCATAGCAACTCCTCCTTTTAATAGGGTAATATATAGATAATATAGTATACAAATTTCTGTATAGATACAATAAAGATACCTATGTCTTATAATTATACAACGAAAAAGGAAACCGCGGTATCCTAATTTTTATGTATTTCAAGTGATGCGTATTTCAGGAGAAGAGCCGCTCCCAATCTGTAGGAAACATCACTCGCGCCGGCACTTAGCGAGGTTTTTTCGAGCTTAGTGTCCGCTGCAGCGAGTGCAAGAGCGAGAGCGTTTTCCGGAAGATTGGGAGCGGCTCTTCTCTGTCCGGGTTGCGTCTTCTCACCAGAATCCTGCCGTTCATTTACAAGTTATCCTTGACAAACCCCAGATTCTCCGCTACACTCTAAATTAATTTGAATATCAAACCATTTGAAATTAAAACTATCTTTTATAGAAGAAGCGGAGTTAAACGAGAAAATGACAGCTAGAATCATTGGAATCGGCGCGTATGCGCCGGAGCAGGTTGTGACGAATCAGGATTTGACGAAATTTCTTGATACAAATGATGCCTGGATCCGGGAACGGACGGGTATTGGAGCCAGACATATCTCGACGAGCGAGGGAACCTCGGCGTTGGCGACAGAGGCGGCGAAGCGCGCGATCGCGGACGCGGGCATTTCTCCGGAGGAGATTGAGATCGTGATCGTGGCGACGTCTTCCCCGGATCGGGCGTTCCCGAGTGCGGCGGCGGATGTACAGGGAGCCATCGGGGCGAAACACGCGGTGGCGTTTGACATCACGGCGGCATGTTCCGGATTTATTTACGCCTTACATATTGTGCAGGGATTTATTCAGGCGGGCATCTATAAGACGGCGCTGATCATCGGTGCGGAGACACTGAGCAAGGTGTTAGACTGGACGGACCGCAGTTCCTGCATCCTGTTTGGCGATGGAGCGGGCGCGGCGGTTGTCCGGGCGGACGAGACGGGTGTGGTGAAGACGCTGGTCGGCAGCGACGGAACGAAGAACGACGTTCTGTACTGCCAGGCGAGAAGTCTTGAAAACTGCCTGACGGGCGGCAGACCCGAGCTTGGTTTTATGCAGATGGACGGTCAGGAAGTCTTCAAGTTTGCGGTGAAGAAGGTACCGGAGATTGTGAATGCGATTCTGGAGGAGACCGGAACGGACCGCGAGGCGGTACAGCATTATCTGCTGCATCAGGCGAATATCCGGATTCTGGAAGCGGCGTCGCGCCGTCTGAAGGTTCCGATGGACAAGATTCCGGTCAATATCGAGCGCTACGGCAATACGTCGGCGGCTTCGATTCCGATTCTCCTGGATGAAATGCACCGGGACGGACGCTTAAAACGCGGCGATACGCTGGTGATGGCAGGTTTTGGCGCGGGTCTTACCTGGGGCGCGGCATTGATGACCTGGTAGGTGCCTGGAGAAGCAAAAAATATATAGCAAAACTAATGTACATTATTCCATTTTTTGATAAAATATAAGAACAGTGATTGCATTTTTGCGGTCACAAAAAGAAAATTCATTTAAAAAGGAGATTGAAACGATGTTAGAGAAAATGAAAGAAATTATTGCAGAGCAGCTGAGCGTAGACGCAGATTCCATTACCGAGGCTTCCTCTTTCAAGGATGATCTGGGTGCTGATTCCCTGGATCTGTTTGAGCTGGTTATGGCTCTGGAGGACGAGTACTCCGTAGAGATCCCGGCTGAGGATCTGCAGAACCTGGCAACGGTAGGCGATGTTATGAACTACTTAAAAGAAAAAGGTGTAGAGGCATAATGAAAACAAAGATCACAGAAATGTTGGGGATTGAATACCCGATTATTCAGGGCGGCATGGCATGGGTGGCAGAACATCATCTGGCAGCAGCCGTTTCTGAAGCTGGCGGTCTGGGCTTAATTGGCGGCGCCAATGCACCAGGTGAGGTTGTACGCGAGGAGATCCGCAAGGCGAGAGAGCTGACAAAGAAGCCGTTTGGTGTCAATGTCATGCTGATGAGCCCGTATGCGGATGACGTGGCAAAGGTAGTTGTAGAAGAAGGCATCAAGGTCGTAACGACCGGCGCCGGTATTCCAGGCAAATACATGGGCATGTGGAAGGAAGCCGGCATTAAGGTAATTCCGGTTGTCGCTTCGGTTGCACAGGCACGTCTGATGGAGAAGAGCGGCGCAGATGCAGTCGTTGCAGAAGGCATGGAGTCCGGCGGACACATTGGCGAGGCGACGACGATGACGCTCGTTCCGCAGGTGGTTGATGCGGTTTCGATTCCGGTGATTGCGGCTGGAGGTATCGCAGATGGACGCGGCATTGCGGCGGCATTTATGCTGGGCGCAGAGGCGGTCCAGATGGGAACCCGCTTCGTCGTATCGAAGGAATCTATCGTAAGCCAGGCTTACAAGGACAGAGTCATCAAGGCGAAAGACATTGATTCGACCGTAACCGGTATGAGTCACGGACATCCGATCCGCTGTCTTAGAAATAAGATGACGAGAGAGTATCTGAAGCTGGAAAAAGAGGGACGCCCGTTCGAGGAGCTGGAGTATTTAACCCTTGGAACGCTTCGGAAGGCAGTCATGGAAGGTGACGTGGACAACGGAACCGTGATGGCTGGACAGATTGCAGGTATGGTGAAGAAAGAGCAGACCTGCAAGGAAATGATTGAAGAAATGATGGCCCAGGCGGAGGCGCTTTTGGGCAGAAAGTAGAGAGTGAGTGTAACGCTATGAGCAAAATTGCATTTATTTTTCCGGGTCAGGGCGCACAGACCACTGGCATGGGACAGGATTTTTATCAGGAAACGGAAACGGGACGCGAGATGTTTGAGAAAGCAAGCGAGATCCTTGGGTTTTCAATGACCGATCTTTGCTTTGATCCGGCGCAGACGGACCGTCTGAATATCACGGAGTATACGCAGCCGGCGATGGTAACCGCCAGCCTTGCGATGATGCGTGTATTCATGGAACGTACCGGAATCTGCCCGGATGTGGCTGCGGGCCTGAGCCTGGGAGAATATCCTGCAATGGCGGCTGCAGGCGTTATGTCTGACGAAGATGCCATCCGTACCGTGCGGCAGAGAGGTATCCTGATGCAGGGCGAAGTCCCGGTTGGTCAGGGCGCCATGTCTGCCGTACTGGCGATGGATGCAGAGAAGATCGAAGAGGTGATCGCGCCGATCGAGGGCGTGCAGATTGCCAACTATAACTGCCCGGGACAGATTGTTATCTCTGGTAAGACAGAGGCGGTTGCCGAGGCAGGAGAGAAATTGAAGGAAGCGGGCGCAAAACGCGTTCTTCCGTTAAAGGTAAGCGGACCGTTCCATTCCAAGATGTTAGTGGGAGCTGGCGAGAAGCTTGGAAAGGTACTCGATACCGTTGAGATTCATACACCGGAGATTCCGTATATTGCGAATGTGACGGCAGATTATGTGACCAATGCAGCCGATGTAAAGCCGCTTCTGATGAAGCAGGTTTCTTCCTCTGTCCGCTGGGAGCAGACGATCCGGAAGATGTTAGCAGACGGTGTGGACACATTTATTGAGATCGGACCGGGTAAGACCCTGACTGGTTTCATGCGTAAAATCGACAAAAACGCGAAGGCGTTCAATATAGAGAAACTGGAAGATATCGACAAAGTAAAGGAGGCGTTTGGATGTTAAATGGAAAAGTAGCAGTTGTGACAGGTGCCAGCCGCGGCATTGGCCGTCAGATCGCTATTTCGATGGCGAAAGAGGGCGCTGTGGTGATCGTCAATTATAATGGCTCTGCGGCAAAAGCAGAGGATGTCGTAAGGGAAATTACCGAGGCGGGCGGACAGGCGGAAGCCGTTCAGTGCAATGTTTCGGATTACAGCGCGGCGGAGGTGTTCTTAAAGGACATTATCAGCCGCTATAAGAGAATTGATATTTTAGTCAACAACGCGGGCATTACCCGTGACAATCTTCTGATGAAGATGAGTGAGGAAGAGTTTGACGCTGTTATCGATACGAACTTAAAGGGCGCATTTAACTGCATTAAGCACGTATCCCGCCAGATGTTAAAGCAGAAGGGCGGACGCATCATCAATATTTCCTCTGTTTCCGGCGTGATGGGAAATGCGGGACAGGCAAATTACTGTGCGTCCAAGGCGGGCGTGATCGGACTGACCAAATCCGTGGCAAGGGAGATTGGAAGCCGTGGTATCACGGTCAACGCGATTGCACCGGGATTTATTGATACGGAAATGACCGCCGTTCTTCCGGACGATGTGAAGAAAGCGATGGGCGAGCAGATTCCGTTAAAACGTTTCGGTACGACCGAGGATGTAGCGCAGGCAGCCGTATTTCTGGCTTCTGACCGCGCAGCCTACATCACAGGACAGGTTCTGTGCGTGGACGGCGGAATGGCGATGTAGGGAAAAGGTGCTTTACAGATAGGCACTTTTGGAACCGAAAGTGGCGTACGATAACGTAGTGGCAGCAGATTTTGCCGATTTGGAATGCGAAGCATCGGCAAAATCGTGTCGCAGTTTGCACAACGTGTGAACTGTGACGATAGAAAGGCAGGTTTTTAGATGGGAAATAAGACACGTGTAGTAGTAACCGGTCTGGGAGCGATCACTCCGATTGGAAATGACGTAGCAAGCTTCTGGCAGGGATTAAAGGATAAAAAAGTCGGTATTGCGCCGATCACATATTTTGATACAACTGATTATAAGGCAAAGCTGGCAGGCGAGGTAAAGGATTTTGATCCGAAGAAATACATGGATCCGAAGGCGGCGAGACGTATGGAGCCGTTTTCTCAGTATGCGGTAGCGGCAGCCGGTGAAGCGATCGCACAGGCGGGTCTGGATATGGAAAAAGAGGATCCGTTCCGCGTGGGAACCAGCATCGGTTCCGGTATCGGAAGCTTACAGGCGATGGAACGTGAGCATAAAAAAATGCTGGAAAAAGGACCGAACCGCGTGAATCCGCTGCTCGTTCCGATGATGATCAGCAACATGGCAGTCGGCAATGTAGCACTGCATTATGGTTTAAAGGGCAAATCCATCAACGTTGTAACTGCCTGCGCGACCGGTACAAATTCCATCGGTGAGGCGTTCCGCTCGATCCAATACGGCGAGGCAGACGTGATGGTAGCCGGTGGTACCGAGTCTGCGATCACACCGCTCGGTATGGCAGGTTTCGCGGCTCTGACGGCTCTTTCTACCAATGATGACCCGGAGACGGCATCCCGTCCGTTTGATAAGGACCGCGATGGTTTCGTCATGGGCGAGGGCGCTGGTATCGTAGTTCTGGAGTCCTTAGAGCACGCGCAGAAGCGCGGCGCAAAGATTCTGGCAGAGGTAGTCGGCTACGGCGGAAGCAACGATGCATTCCACATCACTTCTCCGGCAGAGGATGGAAGCGGCGCAGCGTATGCGATGGAGATGGCGCTCAAGGATGCAGGTATCGCACCGGAGAAGATTGATTACATCAATGCACATGGAACCAGTACACACCATAACGATCTCTTCGAGACGATGGCAGTGAAAAAAGCGCTGGGCGATCACGCTTACAAGGTAAAAATTAACTCCACTAAGTCGATGATTGGACATCTTTTAGGTGCAGCGGGCGGTGTTGAGTTTATCGCCTGCGTGAAATCCATTGAGGATGGATTTGTACACGCAACCGCAGGTTTAAAAGAGGCAGGCGAGGGCTGCGATCTGGATTACACGATGGGCGAGGGTGTTCCGATGGATATCCACTATGCCCTGACCAACTCCCTGGGATTTGGTGGTGTCAATGCCAGCCTGGTAATCAAGAAATTTGAGGACTAAATATAATTTGAGGACGTTTTTGTGTGGATGATTGAATGATTGGAAGCAGCGCACTGGAGCTGGCGGAAGAGACTTGCAGCATACAAAAATGATGTCTGGGAAAGCGAAAGAGGTAACTGAAATTATGATGGGAATTAAAGAGATCCAGGAGATCATCCCGCACCGTCATCCGTTTCTTTTGATCGACTGTATCGAGGAAGTGACACCGGGCGAGGGCGCGGTTGGATATAAAAATGTAACATACAACGAGCCGTGGTTTGCAGGTCATTTTCCGCAGGAGCCGGTCATGCCGGGCGTCCTGATCGTGGAGGCGCTGGCGCAGGTCGGCGCGGTTGCGATTTTAAGTGAAGAAGGAAATAAGGGCAGGACGGCATATTTCGGGGCAATCAACAACGCAAAATTCAAGAAAAAGGTAGTTCCGGGCGACAAGTTAAAGCTGGAGTGCCATATCATCAAGAGAAAAGGACCGGTCGGCATCGGAAGTGCGACGGCAACCGTCGATGGCAAGCTGGCTGTTTCCGCAGAGCTGACGTTTATGATTGGCTAATAAGTGAGGTTGAATAAGAGATGTTTAAAAATCTGTTTAAGAAATCGTATACTTCGATCAATACAAACGACCACGGTTCTGCCGGCGTAAGCCGTGCGGAGAGTGCGAAAGCAGATAAAAGGGCGGCAGAGGCAGCACAGGAAAAACCGGAGAAGATTCCGAGCCGTCCGACGGCGATGACGCCGGAAAGTCTGCGTTCTTTATGGCGTAAGTGTAATAAATGTGAGAAACCGATTCTGGTGCAGGATGTCAAGGACAACCTGTATGTGTGCCCGCGCTGCGGCGGATATTTCCGGATGCATGCGTACCGCCGGATTGAGATGCTGATCGATGAAGGTACCTTTGAAGAGTGGGATAAGGAGATGTCTGTGGTCAATCCGCTTGCATTTCCGGGCTATGAGGGCAAGGTTGAGGCAGCCAGAGAGAAAACTGAGTTAAATGAGGCGGTTGTCACTGGTAAAGGAAAGATTCACGGTTATGAGACTGTGATTGCGGTCTGCGACTCCCGTTTCCTGATGAGCAGCATGGGTCACAACATGGGAGAGAAGATTGCCCGTGCGGTAGAGCGTGCGACCGAGGAACGGCTTCCGGTTATCATCTACGCGGCTTCCGGCGGCGCGAGAATGCAGGAGGGCATGATCTCCCTGATGCAGATGGCGAAAACTTCCGCAGCCTTAAAACGTCATTCCGAGGCGGGACTTCTCTACATAAGCTTTATGACGGATCCGACCACCGGCGGCGTAACGGCAAGCTTTGCGTCCCTGGGCGATATCATCCTGGCAGAGCCGGGAGCGCTGATTGGATTTGCGGGTCCGCGTGTCATCGAGCAGACGATCGGCCAGAAGCTCCCGGAGGGCTTCCAGAGAGCCGAGTTCCAGCTGACACACGGTTTTGTGGATCAGATCGTGGAAAGAAAAGATCAGAAGCGTGTTCTGGGACAGATTTTGAAGCTTCACAGCCAGGAGCATGGCTGGGAGAAATGGAACGACGAGGCGGAGAACCACACAGAAGCGGCATCTGCATCCAAGGCAGAAAAAGCAGCTTCTGTGGAGGAAGGCAAGTTAAAGAGCCGGAAAGCACCGTTCTCCGGTATCATGCGCCAGAAGACCTTAAATAAGATCGCAGGCCGAGAGAGAGACGCCTGGGAGGCAGTACGCCAGTCCCGTAGCGCCGGACGTCTGAACGCCAGCGATTATATCCGGATCCTGTTTGACGATTTTACCGAGTTCCACGGCGACCGGTATTATGGCGATGATATGGCGGTCATCGGCGGTGTGGCATCCTTCTATGGAATGCCGGTCACGGTCATTGGACAGGAGAGAGGTAAATCCCCGAAAGACAGCATGAAGCACAACTTCGGCATGCCGTCTCCGGAAGGATACAGAAAGGCGCTCCGTCTGATGAAACAGGCGGCGAAATTTAACCGTCCGATCATCTGTTTTGTCGATACGCCAGGTGCATTCCCGGGTATGGAGGCAGAGGAGAGAGGCCAGGGCGAGGCGATTGCCCGCAACCTCTTTGAAATGTCGGATATGAAGGTGCCGATTCTGGCGATTATCACCGGTCAGGGCGGCAGCGGCGGCGCACTGGCGCTGGCGGTTTCCAACGAGGTATGGATGATGGAGAATGCGACCTACTCGATCCTTTCTCCGGAGGGCTTTGCTTCGATTCTGTGGAAAGATGCCAAGAGAGCCAGCGAGGCGGCGAAGGTCATGAAGATGACGGCAGAGGATCTGTATGAGCTTGGCATGATCGAGCGCATTATCTGCGAGGATGAGCCGGCAACCGATGACAACATCGAGGAGATCGGACGCATCATCGACCGCCATATGCGTGAGTTCTTCCAGTCCTGCGCGGAAAAGACGCCGGATGAGATCGCGGAGCAGCGGTATGAACGTTTTAGAAAAATCTAAAAAATAGATATTGAAAGGGGGTTGCCGCGCGGCGGTCCCCTTTGTGAATATAGGAGATCGTATGAGTACAATTTTATCACAGTTGAAACCGCTGAAAATTGGTGATCTGACGGCGAAGCTTCCGATCATCCAGGGCGGTATGGGGGTTGGCATCAGCCTGTCCTCGCTGGCAGGAGCCGTGGCGGGGGCTGGCGGCATCGGCATTATTTCCACTGCCCAGATCGGTTTCCGGGAGCCGGATTTTGCCGAACATCCGCAGGAGGCGAACCTGCGCGCGATCGGTTCAGAGTTACAGAAGGCGCGCGCGATCGCGAAGGGCGGCATCGTGGGCTTTAATATCATGGTGGCAACGAAAAACTATGCGGAGTACGTTAAAACGGCGGTCAAGGCGGGCGCTGACCTGATCATATCGGGCGCAGGACTTCCTGTTTCCCTGCCGGAGTATGTGAAAGGGACGGCGACGAAGATTGCGCCGATCGTTTCCTCCGTTAAGGCGGCGACGGTCATCTGCCGGATGTGGGACCGCAAGTACCAGACCGCACCGGATCTGGTGGTCGTTGAGGGACCGCTGGCGGGCGGACATCTGGGATTTGACCGTGAGAAGCTGACCGAGCTGGAGGTAGACACGCCGCACGCAGCCGAGACATTCCATCAGGCGGAATATGACGAGGAAGTGCGGGGAATTATCGCGCTGGTTAAAAAATACGCGCAGAAATATGGCAAATCGATTCCGGTTGTGACGGCTGGCGGCATCTACGACCATGCGGATGTGATGCACCAGATGGAGCTTGGCGCGGACGGCGTGCAGGTGGCAACCCGTTTTGTGACAACCGAGGAATGCGATGCACCGATGGCATATAAGCAGGCATATCTGGATGCGAAGGAAGAGGACATCGTGATTGTCAAAAGTCCGGTCGGCATGCCGGGACGCGCGATCAAGAATGCGTTCTTAAAAGAACTGGAAAAAGGAAGACAGGCAGTGACACACTGTTACCAGTGTCTGGAACACTGTGATCCGGCGAAGATCCCATACTGCATCACGCAGGCACTCGTCAATGCCGCCCGCGGTGATGAGGATCATGCTCTGATTTTCTGCGGCGGAAACGCGTGGAGAGCAGAGAAGATAGAGACGGTTGAGGGCGTGATGCGGGCGCTGTGCGAAGGGTAGGATAGATCTTGGCACCATAGATTTTGGCAGAGTTCAGGGATAAGCCAAGATGAAACTTGCAAATAGTTTGATATAAGATGCAAAAATATAAAAAGAGGGTTTGCAAAATGCAGCCCTCTTTTTATATTTATCTTAAAAATCATCCCCTAAAACGATTCAAACAAGCATAAATTTCCTGCACGCGCGGCATTGCCAGTCCCATGGCCGCATATGAAGCATCGCTGAACACAGAGAGCCCGTCTGCTTCATAGGCTTTTAAGAGTGTGGCAACCGTTTCCTGTACGGTGCAGCGCTCCAGAAGGCCTTTTTCTAGGCAGTAGCGCACCATCTGGGCGAGTGCGGCGGTCTGCTCGCTGTCGGCAAGCTGTTCGACGAAGCGCAGATCGACCGGCTCTTTGGCAACCTGAAAAGAGTGTTTGTCGTGGACACGGACTTTGATACGCGTGTTCCGGTCGGAATTTCGGTCAGCTTCGCGGCGCCCTCCGCGACCGCGTTCAAAGCGTCCTGCATCGGAGGCGCTGCCGCCGCGATTGACAAACCGTCCGGAACGACCGCTGTTTTCGCCCTCTTCCTGAGATTCACCGCCAGCTTCTGCGCGGCTGTCGCCAAAATCCAGCGCCATCGCGCCCACAGCCCGTCCTGTCCCGCCAGCCGCCAGCCTCCGTCCAGCCGTCGGGAGCTTGAACCCAGGCGCCTGGATGGCGGGTTTGGAAGCCTCCTGTTCGCAGGCATTTTTTACCATCTCCGTGATATCAAACGGGCGGTATGCATCCATCTGGATAATAGTGTCTGCGATGAAGAAGTAGGCGCCGGAGCTTCCAGCTACGAGGACGGTGGAGATGCCTGCCTGCTTGTAGAGATCGCGGGCGCGTTCGATGAACGGGGTGATCGGCTCTTTATCGCGGCTGACGATGCGCTGCATCAGGTCGTCCCGCAGCATGAAGTTGGTAGCGGAGGTGTCCTCGTCGATCAGGAAAGCGCGGGTTCCTGCTTCAATGCTTTCGATCACGGCTGCCGCCTGGGAGGTACTGCCGCTGGCATCGGCGGTGGAAAAGCAGGTGGTGTCTTTTTTGTTCGGCAGATCCCGGATAAAGAGGGAAATATCAACGTGGTTGATGCTGCGTCCATCCTCGGCGCGCAGCTTGACTGCGGTTTCATCGGTGATGACATATTCACGTCCATCCCCCGGAATATGGTTGTAGACGCCGGATTCCAGCGCTTTTAGCAGTGTGGATTTGCCGTGGTAGCCGCCGCCCACGATCAGGGTGATGCCGCGGTGGATTGCCATGCCGGAGATCGGACCGTGTCCCGGAAGATTCAGAGTGATTCTTAAGGAATCCGGGGAATGGAACGCCACACTGCCCTTCATCGGACGGTCGGAGACGCCGGTTTCACGCGGCAGGATTGAGCCGTCTGCGACGAAGGAGACGAGGTCTAAGCGTTTTAACTCATTGCGGATAAAATGCTGATCGTCCGCCAGCGTGATGCGTTTTTTGATTTCAGCGGTGTTCTGGCGGCGGTAGAAAAAGACGTTTTCGACACAGCCTGGAAGAAAATCAAAGAAAATCCGGATCAGTTCACCGGAGTTGATGGTGCGCCCGAATGCCGGGAAACCAACCTCAAAACGGGCTGTAATCTCATTTCTTCCGATCTCGCAGGCGGTCCGGGAGAGGACCTCCTGACCGGGGCGGCTGGTGGCGATCAGACCACTTTTTCCAGAACCTTTTGCCTTGAAAGAAAGACGACCGATTTCACGGGAAAAACAGCGGAGCAGGTAATCTTCAAGTGCTGTTTTTTTCCACGGCGTATCAAAGAGCTCTGCCGGGAATCCGGCTTTCGTATGGCGGATCTGGACACTGACCTTGGAAGGGGAAGCAAATGGGTCACCCTGTACATGGTCGATGGATAAAATATACGTATTAAAATCATAAGCGCCGCGCACATCCTTGTAAGCCGGGTAGCTTTTGTGATCGATGGAGGTGAGGAGACGCTTTAAATCTGCGGATTGTTTCATTCTGAATACCTCGTTTTCATAATATTAAATCATATTTCAATGCCTTCACGGTTTTTGGCAGGAGAATCCATATAAAATGACCTTTTTCAAAGAATGTCTGTCATGTGAAGGAGATGATAGTTCTTATTTTAAAGATCCAAATTCTGAAATGCAAGCGGAATGGACGAAAAGAAACGATATAATTGTATCTATTTATGATGGTGTATATTTGGCGTCTTTTTATACTTGTCTGAGTATAAAATGTTCTGAGCGTACCATATGACAGCAGGGAGGTAGATGCATGTTAAATGCACTCTGGGCGTTTATGATGCTTACGGGGCTTGGCTGGGCGGCGGTGCATGGGACGCTGGGGGCGGTGACGGAGGGAATGCTTGCAGCGGCGGGGGATGCAGTCTCGCTGGGAATCACGATGCTGGGGGTGATGGCGTTCTGGACGGGAATTTTGGAGATCGGACGGCGGGCGGGGCTGATTGAGCAGTTGTCGGCGGGGATGCGGCCGGTGCTTCATTTCCTCTTTCCACGCATTCCAGCGGGTCATCCGGCGCTTTCTTCGATGGCCGCCAATATGATTGCCAATATGCTGGGGCTTGGCTGGGCGGCGACCCCGGCGGGGCTTACGGCGATGAAGGAGCTGGAAGAATTGGAGGAGGAACGGAGAGCGGCGGGGGATCCGGCGGCGGTCACACAGGGAACGGCGAGCGATGAAATGTGTACGTTTCTGGTCGTAAATATTTCATCGCTGCAGCTCATTCCTATCAATATGATCGCCTACCGGAGCCAGTACGGATCGGCGCATCCGCTGGCAGTGGCCGGTCCGGCGTTCCTGGCGACCTGTGTCAGCACGCTGGCAGGAGTGGCGGTGTGCCGCGTGATGTGCAGGAGAAAGCAATATAAATCAATAAAAAAGGATGGCTGGAAATAGAAAACGCAATTTGGCGTCATGTAGGGGAAAAATTTCACACAAAAAACAAATTTATCCCCTATAATGCCCTTGTTAAAATAAGGGGCTCTGGAAACAGATCCGTTATCATAGAACGCGGATTCAAACCATACATATAAAACAAGTATAGACACGGGAGCCGTCAAATGCGCTGCATCAATTACCTCTCTGAATACCTGGTTCCGGTTGTTTTGTTTTATATCGTTGGGTTTGCGGTGCTTCAGAAACGCCCGGTTTTTGATGATTTTATCGAAGGGGCGCTTGCGGGGCTTAAAACGGTGGCTGGAATCCTGCCGACGCTGGTGGGACTGATGGCGGCGGTCGGCGTGCTTCGGACCTCCGGTTTTCTCGATTTCCTCTCCGGGGTGCTGGCGGGACCGGCGGCATTTCTGCATATACCGGCACAGGTGGTTCCGCTGCTTCTGGTGCGTCTGGTGTCCAGTTCGGCGGCGACGGGGCTTCTCTTAGATATTTTTAAAACGTATGGACCCGATTCGCGGCTCGGCATGATGGTGTCGGTTCTTGAGAGCTGCACGGAGACGGTTTTTTATACGATGAGTGTCTACTATCTGACCGTGCGGATCTCAAAGACGCGATGGACGCTTGCGGGGGCGCTGATTGCAACGTTCGCGGGGCTTGTGGCGAGTATCTTATGTAGTGCTATGGTAACTGTTCACGGGTAGGCACTTTTGGAACCGAAAGTGCCGTAAGAAAACGTGGTGGCAGCAGGAATTTGCCGTATTTAAATGCGAAGCCACGGCAAATTCCGTTACTGGGCACGTGTGCGTGAACAGTAACAAGTGCTATGGTATAAGAGAAGATGTAAGAAATTTGCTAGTTGTCTTGCCGCACAGAATATTGTATAATCGGTAGGGTAAATTGCCGTTTTGCGCGCTGAAACCAAGGATGAGAGGGAAAACTGTGGGAAATTATGAGACGCTGAATGAGCTTCTGGTGACGCTGTTCCGCGATGTGATGGACATAGAACAGAAGGTAATCATTACGCCGGAGTTTAAAGACATCACGAATAACGATATGCATGTGATCGAAGCGATCGGGATTGGTGAACCGAAAAATATGTCATCGATTGCCAGAGAACTGTCCGTTACGGTGGGAACGCTCACGATTGCCATGAACAGCCTGGTCAAAAAAGGCTATGTGGAACGAAGCCGGGGACTCGAGGATCGGCGGGTCGTATATATTTCTCTTTCAGAGCGGGGCAGAAAAGCGTATGGGCATCACGCCCGGTTCCACCGGGAGATGATCGAGAGCCTGACAAGCGATCTGTCGGAAGATGAGATGCAGACGTTGGTAAAGGCGCTGATGAAGCTGAATCAGTGGTTTAGGAGTAAGGATGGGCAGCGGTAAAAAGAATGGATGTAGTCTGCACTGGATGGAAACAGGTGTGAAAGACAAAAACGGTTGCGAAAACCGTGAAGCAACTGCTGCGAGGAGAATACAAGGAGGTACATTATGAAGAAATTTATGGTAATGGCAGCTGGTCTTATGATGGCAGCTGTTCTGGGCGCATGTGCGCCGACGGCAAGAAATACAGGAGAAACCAGCGAACATGGAACTGCCCCGGCAGGTGCGGCGCAGCAGGAGACTGTAGACGGCGTGGCTGAGAAAGAAAGCATGGTGGTAACGGATGCAGATCCGACGGTAACCGTTTGCGTATATTCTGTAAAATCTGATAAGAGCGGCTTAAAACAGAATATGGATGGCATTGACGGCGATGAGCTGGATGCACAGGAACTGCTTGATAAGATGGCAGAGGTGGGCGTCATTGAAGAGGGAATCACCGTGGATAAATTTGAGCAGAAGGACGGCGCCCTGACGCTGGATCTCTCCTCCTTAAAGGAGTCCTCTGACAAGCTGGTTGTCATGGCCATTGCCAATACATTTATCCAGAACTACGAGGCAAAGACGCTGGAGTTGAGCGTAGCAGGCGAGAAGATCGGCGACGGTCCGATGAGCTTTGAGAAGAATTACAAGAAAGTAAACTAAAGCATGAAAATGCGAAAAGAGCGGGATCCCTGAAGTCTGCGGATGCATACAGGGAGATACCGCTCTTTTTCTCTTATACGTGCAATTTCTCCGTCATCAGCCATGTTTGAAAATACGGTTTGATGACCCGGAAGGAAGCGCCGTCCATGTTCAGGATGAACTGGTGGAAGCTCTTGGCGTTGAATTTGTTTCCAAGTACCTCCTCGGCTTCCTGGCGCATGGTCAGGATTTCCAGATAGCCGGTATAGTATTTCAGGTAATTGCCCGGATTATCAATGATTGCCAGGTATATCTCGCGCGCGGATTCCGGATCCGTAAATCCGTAGGAATTTTCCAGATAACTGGTGGTTGTGGCGAGATCCCAGCCATCATAGTGGATGCAGATGTCGAGAAGCGCGTACAGCCCGTAGCTGCTGGCTTCGCTGCAGCGCATCAGCGGTTTGACCGCTTCCGGCAGTCCGTTGTCGAAGGAGTAGGCGTACAGTTCGCTGTAGAGTCCCCAGCCTTCGTTGTAGCCGCCGCAGGCAAGAAGCCGCCGTACCGGAACCGGCTCCCGGTCATTGAAATAAGCCGACTGGTAGAGATGCCCCGGATAGCCCTCGTGCGCCAGCATGGTGTAGAGGTTCTGCTCAGTGCTTGCTTTTTCGTTGATGTAAATGGTGTTGGAACCGTCGGAATCGATCGGCGGTACGAGGAAAAACGCCGGGGACAGGGAAGATTCCAGCGCTTCCGGGACGTATTTGATCGCGTAGGAGGTATCTGTAAGCGCTGGGAAATCATCCTGAATCTGCGTCTGTAAATTCTGAAGGATCTCATCCGGATCGGAGAGTGTGATGGCAGAGTCGGTCATCTGCCGGACGAGTTCCGGATGTTCCTTTAAGCGGACGCGGATTTCGGATAAATCTGCCTGCATCTGCTTCTCAATCCGCGTTTTGAGCGCATCGACCGAAGAATCTGTGCCGGTCAGCGCCGCCGCAAGATAGGCATAATACTCCCTGCCGTGTTCGTAGGTGCTAAGTCCTCCTGCCTCCGGATGGGAGCCCTTGAGCGATTCCAGTGCTTTAGAGAGGTTTGTATATGCCGGGATAAAGTGTTCCTTTAAAATGGTCAGATGTTTTGCTTTGTAGGACGCCTTTTCTGCATCGCTTAAGCCCTCAACCGCATTTAAGCGGGAGGCAAATGTTTCCGTCAGCAGGCTGTTTTCCGGGCGGATGAGGTAGCTCTTACAGGATTTTAAAATCCGGTCGATGGTGTCGTCGGACGGTGCGAGACCGGCGTCTGCCTGTGCCTGTTCATACGCTGCGAGCTGCTTGTAATATGTGTCGATCTGCGAAAGCAGTGCCAGGTAATGGTCGATGTCGGCACGGTTGTAAAATGTGTATTCGGCTAATAAGGTCGGAAGTTCCGCCTGCGTGCCGATCAGGGCGCTTAACGGCTGATTGTAGAGTTCCAGTCCCTTCGAGCCGGCTTCCGTCTCCAGTGTGTCCTTCATCATCCGGTAGGTGAAGAGCTGGTCGGAGGTCAAGAGAGAGGTATCGAAGGAAGAAAGTTCCTCAAGAACGGCCGCGTTTTCCTCGGAATCCTTTTGAAGCTGTTCCAGGGAATATTCTGGAAATTTCATCTCCGGTTCGGTGATACCGTAATTTTCCGGATTCCGGACAAGAAAATGAAGGGAGAGCGGATCGTCCTGCACGCTTTCTTGAAACTGGTGTGCCAGAAACGCATCAAAACGCGCCTGTTCGCTGGCAGCATCGGACGATGCATTGGAAGGAGAACCAGTCTGCCCGGAAGCGGCGTAGGATTCGGCGGGGGTTCCTGAGCCGGAAGAACCAGTGCATCCGGAGAGCGCCAGGGCAGCAGCTGCAGCGAGCGCGAGCGCTGTGCGCGGCAGGGGCGGGAAGGAAAAGCGTTTCTGCATAATATAATACCTCCAAAACAAATATATATGTCTGCAAGTATACCATACTTGACAAAGGGATGCAAAACAGATAGACTTAATCTATATATTTATATATGAAGAAAAGGCAGAGAAAAGAAGGTGGCTTGCCTTTAATCGCAGATGGAAAACCATGGGCGGTTAGAGGCTTTTTTTGTGAAGAACACAATTTAAAGCGCAATTTTAATAAGGAGGGCATGATAAATGTGTCAGAACTGTAAGAAACCTTACTATATAACAACTGCGATTGCCTATACATCGGGCAAACCGCATATCGGAAATACCTATGAGATCGTACTGGCGGACAGCATTGCGCGCTACAAGAGAGCGCAGGGCTACGATGTGCGTTTCCAGACGGGCACCGATGAGCATGGTCAGAAGATCGAGTTAAAGGCAGATGAGGCTGGCATCACGCCGAAGCAGTTTGTCGATAACGTGGCGGGTGAGATCAAGATGATCTGGGATCTGATGAATACATCCTACGACAAATTTATCCGCACCACTGACGAGGATCATGAGGCGCAGGTAAAGAAGATTTTCAAGAAGCTCTATGATCGGGGCGATATTTACAAGAGCTGCTACGAGGGACTTTACTGTACCCCGTGCGAGTCCTTCTGGACCCAGTCCCAGGTCGTAGACGGCAAATGCCCGGACTGCGGACGCCCGGTACAGCCGGCGAAGGAAGAGGCATATTTCTTCCGTATGAGCAAATATGCGCAGAGACTCATCGATTATATCAATGAGCACCCGGAGTTCATCCAGCCGGTTTCCCGTAAAAATGAGATGATGAACAACTTCCTGCTTCCGGGTCTGCAGGATCTGTGTGTTTCCCGTACTTCCTTTAAATGGGGGATTCCGGTTGATTTCGACCCGAAGCACGTTGTATATGTATGGCTGGATGCACTGACCAACTATATCACCGGTCTTGGATATGACTGTGACGGCGAGAGCGGAGAGCTGTTCAAGAAATACTGGCCGGCAGACCTGCATCTGATTGGTAAGGATATTATCCGTTTCCATACCATTTACTGGCCGATCTTTTTGATGGCACTCGACCTGCCGCTTCCAAAGCAGGTATTTGGTCATCCGTGGCTGTTACAGGGCGACGGCAAGATGAGTAAATCCAAGGGAAATGTGATTTACGCCGATACACTGGTTGATTTCTTTGGCGTGGATGCAGTTCGCTACTTCGTTCTGCATGAGATGCCGTTTGAGAACGACGGCGTTATTACCTGGGAGCTGATGGTAGAGAGACTGAACTCGGATCTGGCAAATATCCTCGGCAACCTCGTAAAGAGAACGGTATCGATGACGAACCAGTACTTTGGCGGCGTGGTAGCCGACAAGGGCGTGACGGAGCCGGTGGACGAGGATCTGAAGAAGGTAGTGCTGGAAGCAGTCCGCAAGGTCGATGAGAAGATGGATAAGCTGCGCGTTGCCGATGCGATCACCGAGATCTTCAATATTTTCCGCCGCAGCAACAAATACATTGACGAGACAACCCCGTGGATTCTGGCAAAGGAAGAGGACAAGCAGGATCGTCTTGCGACTGTTCTCTACAACCTGGTTGAGTCTATCACGATCGGTGCGTCCCTGCTTGAATCCTTCATGCCGGAGACCTCTGAGAAGATCTTAAAAGAATTAAATACCGTAAAACGTGAACTGCCACAGATGGATGAATTTGGCCGTTATCCGTCCGGTAATAAGGTGACTGAGGAGCCGGAGGTTCTCTTTGCCCGCCTGAAACTCGACGATGTGATGAAGAAAGTCAAAGTTATCCAGGAAGAGCAGAAGAAGGCAGTTGCTGCAAAGGCAGAGCCGGAGAAGGAAGAGGACGAGAAAGCAGAGGGCATCGATATCGAGCCGAAAGCAGAGATTACCTACGATGATTTTGCAAAACTGCAGTTCCAGGTTGGCGTGATCCTCTCCTGCGAGGCTGTTCCGAAGTCCAAGAAGCTTCTCTGCTCCCAGGTTCAGGTCGGAAGCAAAGTGCGCCAGATCATCAGCGGCATCAAGCATTCCTACTCCCCGGAGGAGATGGTCGGCAAGAGAGTCATGGTTGTGACCAACTTAAAACCGGCGAAATTGGCAGGTCTGCTCTCCGAGGGCATGATTTTGTGTGCCGAGGATGCAGACGGAAAGCTGTCCCTGATGACAACGGAGAAAGAGATGCCGGCGGGTGCGGAGATCTGCTAAGAAAAAAGGAATATAACTTATATGATATTTGATACACACGCTCATTACGATGATGAGGCGTTTGACGGGGACCGGGAAGAACTGCTTTCCGGTCTGGCAGCAGGCGGGATCGGAACGGTTGTCAATGTGGGTGCCGATATGGAGAGCACAAAGACCACCATTGAACTGACGAAGAGATATCCCTTTATCTACGGCGCGGTCGGTGTCCATCCCAGCAGCACGGCAGAGCTTGACGAGGAAAAATTTGCCGAACTCCGTGTGCTGGCACAGTCCGGGAAGATCGTGGCGATCGGCGAGATCGGTCTCGACTATTACTGGGAAGAGCCGGATCATGAGACCCAGAAGAAATGGTTCCACCGCCAGTTAAATCTGGCGCGGGAATTAAAACTTCCAGTCATCATTCACAGCCGCGACGCGGCGAAGGATACGCTCGATATCATGAAGGAAGAGCACTCCGAGGAGATAGGCGGCGTGATTCATTGCTTCTCCTATGGAAAAGAGATGGCGGCAGAATATTTAAAGATAGGCTTTTACTTAGGCATCGGCGGCGTACTGACCTTCAAGAACGCGAAAAAGCTTCTGGAAGTAGCCGAGATGGCGCCGCTCGACCGTCTGGTACTCGAAACCGACTGCCCCTACCTCGCTCCGGTTCCCAACCGCGGCAAACGCAACTCCTCACTGAACCTGCCATATGTGGCGGAAAAGCTGGCAGAAATCAAGAAATGTACACCGGAAGAGATCGTCCGTGCGACTGAAGAGAATGCGCGGAGGCTGTACCGGTTAATGTAAAGAAGAGAGGAGGAATCTGGCTGGGTGGTGTCTCGGTCAGGTTCCGGACTCCGGGAAAGGATTTTCGGAATGGATCTTGGAAACCCGAAGAATACAATCGAAGTAATACAGAAATACAATTTTGCCTTCCAGAAAAAATTCGGTCAGAATTTTCTGATTGATACGCACGTGCTGGACAAGATTATCTCAGCGGCGGGCATGACCAAGGAGGACACCGTCCTGGAAGTCGGTCCTGGCATCGGTACGATGACACAGCGCCTTTCACAGGCGGCAGGACAGGTCATCGCCGTGGAGATCGACACAAATCTGATTCCGATCTTAAAAGATACGCTTCAGGACTGCGAAAATGTAACTGTCATCAATGAAGATATTTTAAAGATTGACATAAAAAAAATGGCGGAAGAAAAAGGCGGCGGACGTCCGGTTAAGGTCGTGGCGAACCTGCCGTACTATATCACGACCCCGATCATCATGGGGCTGTTTGAGAGCGGTGCGCCGATCGACAATATTACGGTTATGGTGCAGAAAGAGGTCGCAGACCGGATGCAGGTTGGTCCGGGCTCGAAGGATTACGGCGCGCTGTCGCTGGCGGTTCAGTATTATGCCGAGCCATACATCGTGGCAAATGTGCCGCCGAACTGTTTCATTCCGCGTCCGAATGTCGGCTCAGCGGTCATCCGTCTGACCCGCCATGCGAAGCCGCCGGTGGAGGTAAAGGATAAAGATTTAATGTTCCGTCTCATCCGCGCGTCCTTCAACCAGCGCCGGAAAACCCTGCAGAACGGGCTTTCCAACGCGCAGGATCTCTCCTTTAGCAAGGAAGAGATCGCAGCCGCAATCGAGTCGCTGGGACTTTCCCCGTCCGTGCGCGGCGAGACGCTGACGCTGGCGCAGTTTGCAGCGCTTTCGGATGTGCTTGGGAAATAGAAATTGGATAAGAGAAATATAAAAAAGTCCCATCCTTATGCAGATTCAAATCTGAAAGGATGGGACTTTTTGAATTTTTTGCTTTTTTAAAATTATTCCGACAACAAAATTCGGTCATTATCCAGCGCGTGGCCTGCGCCGGTCTTGAAGCGGGCGATCAGATCTTCGACAGTCATGGAAGCGCGCTCTGCGCCGCCGACGTCGAGCACGATATTTCCGTTTGCCATCATGAGTGTGCGGTTCCCGAGCTCCAGCGCCTGGTTCATATTGTGGGTGATCATCAGGCAGGTGATTTTCTCCTCAGCAACGATATTTTTCGTCAGTTCCAGTACTTTTTCAGCTGTTCCCGGATCGAGGGCGGCAGTGTGCTCATCGAGCAGCAGAAGCTTTGGCGTGATGAGGGTTGCCATGAGCAGAGTGAGGGCCTGGCGCTGACCGCCGGAGAGAAGTCCGACCGGCTGGGTCATCCGGTCTTCAAGCCCCATATTTAAGAGGGAGAGGCGTTCGCGGAACGCATTCTTATCTTTCTTGGAAATGCGGGAAAATGGTGATTTTCCTTCTGCTGTCCGCAGATAGGCGAGGGCAAGATTTTCTTCGATCGTCATGCCCGGAGCCGTGCCCTTTAACGGGTCCTGGAAGAGACGGCCAACCATCAGGCTGCGCTTGTGCTCCGGCATATAGGTGATGTCCTCGCCGTCCAGCTCGATAAAGCCGTCATCGACGTAGAAGCTGCCGGCAATTGCATTGAACAGGGTCGATTTTCCGGCGCCGTTGGAGCCGATGATTGTCACAAAATCGCCGTGGTTCAGATGCAGGGACAGCCCGGAGAGCGCCTGTTTGGCGTTGACAGTTCCCGGATTAAAGGTTTTTGATATCGACTGAATATTTAACATGCTCCGTGTCCTCCCTTCCGGCGTGCAGCTGCATTTTTACGTGTCTGGAATGCCGCCCATTTCCGGATTGTCGGAAATGCGATTGCCAGCGCCACGATCACAGCGGTAACCAGTTTCAGTCCCTGTACCGGCATAATTTTTGTATACAGGACGATGGCGTAGATAAAACGGTAAATAATCGAACCAATGACGGTGGCGATGACGCCTCTTGCCACACCGCGGCGCCCGAGGACGGTTTCACCGATGATCAGGCAGGCAAGACCGATCACGACGATACCCGTGCCGCCGTTGATGTCGGCGGTATTCTGGTACTGACCGACCATTGCGCCGGAGAGCGCGGTCAGCGCATTGGCGATGCATAAGCCGATGGTGATGGTAAATGCCGGGTTGATGGAGGAGGCACGCACCATGTCAATGTTGTTGCCGGTTGCCCGGATGGTGTTTCCCAAACAAAAAGATATTAAGAAACAGCCCATGTTTACCTGCTTGCAAACAAAAGAATATTGCTACTAGACTAAGAGATACTACATAAGTGTGTTGGTATCTCTTTTTTGTTGCCGTGAAACAGCAGACTATTTCATTTCTGCTTGATTACCTTAAAACTTATTAGTCTATGGTTTGTCAAGGGCTTGTTGCGTGAGAAATGCTGAATATCACCCTTTACAAAACATAGGCTGATAAGTAACTTTTCAAAAGCAGAAAAGAAATGGCAATGCTTATAACAATATGATATAATGCAGATGAAGACAAAAAAGGAATTTGTCGAGCTGGTTAGTTCGAGATAATTTTGAGTTTGTTAAGATGTGGTGCACTTGATGGAATCACAGGTACGACATCATATTATGGAGGATGAAATAGATGATAGGTTTGATTGTTGCGAGGTCAAAGAATAATGTTATAGGCAAGAATGGTAATATACCATGGAAAATAAAGGGAGAACAAAAGCAATTTAGAGAGTTAACAACGGGTAATGTGGTTATTATGGGGCGAAAGTCTTATGAAGAAATCGGTCATCCGTTGCCTAATAGAATGAATATTGTTGTTTCCACCACAACAGAGTATCAAGGAGATAATTTAGTTTCAGTTAAATCATTAGAAGATGCATTATTATTGGCTAAAGGACGAGATGTATACATATCTGGTGGATATGGACTATTTAAGGAAGCTTTGCAAATAGTAGATAAAATGTATATCACAGAAGTAGATTTAAATATTGAAGATGGAGATACATTCTTTCCAGAATTTGATATCAATGATTTTGAAGTTTTGATAGGGGAAACACTTGGTGAGGAAGTGAAATATACGAGAACATTTTATGTAAGGAAAAAATGAATTGAGTAAATTTTGGATTTAGGGTGTTTTCATAAATATATTGCTTTTTATGCATATATAAATTGTTGTAAGACAAATTCCAGTTTATAGAATTAAGAAAATGAAATGTAAGGAGGAGTATGTAAATGAAATTAGCAGATTTAGCAACAGGCTCTGATTGGATAGTGTGGATTGTCTTTGCGATATTTGCTGTACTTTCTATTATTTTACTTTCTGGACATGGAAGCTGGTTCATTTCTGGATATAATACAGCTTCAAGAGAAGAAAAGGAAAAATATGATGAAAAGAAGTTATGCAGAACAATGGGAATTGGAATGTCTATTATAGCAATTCTTGCATTAACTATGAGCTTGTTTGAAAATATTTTGCCTGCATTTTTTATATATATTGCATTGGGGATTATTTTGGTTGATGTCGTGGTAATTATCATTTTAGGAAACACACTATGCAGAAAGTAATAACATCAAGTTTGGAGAATTGAGAAAATCGAAGTTTGTGATGGTAGATAATATGGAATGGTTTAATGTTTTTGGGCTGATTTTTATTGCAGTCATTATGATACCCAATGTTGTATTTGTGATTAAGTGCAAAGATGGATTTGATAATAAGTGGAACAATAAATATGTTGAGGTCACAGAACAAGTAGGGAGATTGGGTTGTTTCGGATTCATGATAATCAATATTCCGGGAACTTGGTTCGGGTGGTGGTCTGACGAAGCATTTGCACTATATCTGATTGTAGATACCATATTGGTAATGCTTTATTGTGCTATTTGGATTATATGTTTTAAGAAAAACAGCGTTTTCAGAGCATTAGCACTTTCTATTATTCCTTCAATGTTGTTCTTATTTAGTGGGATTATGAGTAGGTCAGTGCTATTGATTATTGCATCAGTATTATTTGCACCAAGTCATATTATGATTTCATATAAAAATGTAAAATGATATTTACAAATTCCAGTTTGTAGAACTAAGGAAATTGGAATTTAAGGAGGAATAAAGTATGGTTAGTGATTTTATAAGAGCAGCATTTCCATGGATTTTAATGGGTTTATTTGTAGCAATCAGTTGTTCCCTTATGAGTAAAAAAGAGAAATAAATTCCTGTTTGTATTTATAAAAGAGAAAAAATGAGAAAAGTAGTTTTATTTATTGCCATGAGCCTTGACGGATATATTGCGGACGGTAATGGTGGAGTAGCTTGGCTAAATGGTCATGGAAATGACAATGAAAACATCGACACTTATACAGAATTTACCAAAGATATAGATACTGTCTTAATGGGGTGGAATACTTCTCATCAGGTTGTTACTGAACTTTCTCCGCAAGAATGGGTATATAATAAATTTACAACTTATGTATTAACACATAAAGAGTGCAATTCTTCCCAACAAATTCATTTTACAAGTGAAAATCCTGTTTTATTATTGGAACGGCTAAAACAAGAAGCAGGAAAGGATATTTGGATTTGTGGCGGAGCAAATCTTGTTCAGCAGTTGGTAAGCAAAAATATGATTGATAAATATTACATTTCTGTTATTCCTACTCTGTTAGGAAATGGGGTTCGTCTTTTGGGCAACATAGACAGGGAAATAAAGTTAAGGCTTTGTAAAACACAGACTTATAACGGAATAACCGATTTGATTTATATGCGTAGATAACTAGAGAGAAACAGAAAAGCTGTTAAACCGACGGAGCGATCCGACCACGTTGGCGGGAAAATCCTTAAGATTTTTCCGCCATGCTTGCAAGGGGGCGGTTCGCTTCGGCGGTTCGGCGAGCTTGCGAGCCGTTCAAAGCCCCCGTTATCTAACAAGGGGGGCACAAAAAACAAGAAACACTATACACTAACAAGCGGAAAACGCTGTATTTATAAGGCAAAACCCCATTTTTACAGTAGTGATATAAATTGTACCTATATCACTATGAAAATTGAATAGTAAATATGAGAAAGACAGTTGATTTCAAAAAATAAGAAATTGATTGTCGTTTTCTTTTGCAGAAATTTAAGTGCAGGCAATTATGGTAGTTGTCGTAATTGCTGTCAGCTCAGTGTTTATCACTGATGGTGTGAAAGATTTACGGTTGGAGATGTTCAATAAGATTATTGGTGCTTAATTATTTTTATTGTAGTGCTGATATGAGAATGTTATAATTGGGGTATAAAACATACAAATAAATTTGCTGAAAAATGAGGTATCAAAATATGGAAAATGAATTACTGGAAAACTTAGGAAGACTTCACACAACTGAACTTGGCGTTATTAGAATTAAAAAGAACTTATCTTTGAATGTAGAAAATGTAATTGAATGGTGCAAAGAAAAAATTAGCCTTTCTAATGCGGAAATCACAAGAAAAGGAAAAAACTGGTATATAACGATTGATAATTGTATTATAACGGTAAATGCGTACAGTTATACCGTTATCACTGCTCACAAGGTAAAATGATAAATTTTTCTATAAAGGAATTAAACGCATTTGCAGTTATTGGGCAGGAAGTAGAACTGACTAATTATCAAAAAAAGAATATTCAGATTAGTACACAGTTTTGGAGAAAGTTTAACAGTAGTTTGAAAAAAGCGTATCTTTCACAATCAGGAAATTGGGTAAAATATGCTTTTATGGAAAGAAGAAATGGAAAACTTTATTATTTCTGTTCTATTCCCCAAAGAACCATTACCCCAGAGGGCTTTCTGTATAAAGAAATACCGTCTTATAAATATTTGGTTGTGGAGCATATTGGTGCTATGGATAAAATATATGAAACTTATGGCAAGATTTATGAAGAAATTATTCCTAGTACATCGTATATTCCTATAAAAGATATTATCCTACACTTTGAAAAATACGATTATCGTTTTCATTGGAATAGTGATAATTCAGTTATTGAAATTTGGATACCTATTCAAGATTAGAAGCAATTTTATATCCATACACACAAAGCAGTTAGTCTTAGGATTGACTGCTTTTTCTATACAGATTTTTAATGACAGGCAATTATCAATTATGGTAGTTGCCTTTTTTGATTGGAGGAATTGAAGAATGAATGATAAAAACTTTATTGAAGAACTAAGACAAAAGCGTGAGGAATACGGAGTAACACAAACAAGGCTTGCTGTTGCCTGTGGTATCAGCCGTGAATATTACAACCGCATTGAAAAAGGAAAACAGCCATTGAATGACGAATTAAGAGAAATCATAGAAAAACAGATTGAGCGTTTCAATCCGCAAGAACCACTATTCTTATTGATTGATTACTTTCGTGTCCGCTTTCCTACTACGGACGCATTGGCGATTATCCGTGATGTATTACAACTGAAATCTAATTACATGCTTTATGAAGATTATGGAAAATACGGATATGAAAGCAAATATGTACTTGGCGACATCAATATCATGTGTTCCATGCAGGAGCATTTAGGTGTTTTATTGGAACTGAAAGGCAAAGGCTGTCGGCAAATGGAATGTTATCTGCTGGCACAGGAACGCTCATGGTATGACTTCATGCTGGATTGTATGACGGCTGGTGGTGTGATGAAACGGCTTGATTTGGCTATCAATGATAAAGCAGGAATATTGGATATTCCAAAGTTAAAGGAAAAATACAAGGCTGGCGAATGTATGTCCTACTTCCGTATGCAGAAAGATTACAGCGGTACAGAAAAATGCGGTAGCGATTTACCAAAGAATACAGGAGAAACCTTATATCTCGGTTCAACAAGTAGCGAATTATATATGTGTGCTTATCAGAAAAATTATGAGCAGTATGTCAAGAATGGCACAGAAATTGAAGATACGGAGATTAAGAACCGTTTTGAAATACGCATGAAGAACGAACGAGCCTATTATGCGGTTGTAGATTTACTGACCTATCGGGACGCTGAACGCACCGCTTTTTCTATCATCAATCATTATGTCCGCTTTGTTGACAGAGAGGACGACAAGCCAAAAAGTCAATGGATAACAAATGATGATTGGGCATGGTTTGTAGGGGAAAACAGAGAGCCGATACGCTTAACCACAAAGCCAGAGCCTTACACTTTACAAAAAGCGTTGCATTGGCTACAAAGACAAGTCGCACCAACCATAAAAATGGTACAGGCATTAGACAGAGAAAATCGTACAACGATACTGAAAGATATGATTGAGCAGGCAGAACTAAAAGACAAGCATAAACATTTATTACAATTAGAGAAATCAACCATAGAAGAACGTATAGATACCGCTGTTCCACAAGAGAATGACGGTATTTTTTAATGTAATTGAAAAATTTCAGATTTAGTCAGCAAAGAGCTGTTTTCATTCCCTATGTGAAGTGAAAGAAGAAAAATAAATTTTTTATTAAATCTGCAACAAAATGGCTACTTGCGTACAGATATGGTGCGAGAAAAGGAAATCTAAACTTTTTTTGAAAATAGGTCATTAAATCGGGGCTTGCTGTCCCTATATGAAGTGAAAGAAGAAAAAAGTTTTGAAAAAATGACGGAAATTCGTGATTAGTGGACAGTCTTCTGTGAAAAGAGGAAAAACATCATCATTTTGTATTCAAACAGGCATTAGCAGTTGAGTGTTGATGTGAAAAGATGAAAATACTTTGTTCTCAACTTAACAATTTAAGGTTTCCGTTCCCTATATGGTGCAAAGAAAATATTTCATTCTATTGTTGGCAGTAACGGTATGGTTTGGGTAGTTAGGGTGTGAAAAGGAAAATATTCTTTTTTCATCATCAACTTAGCAAAATGACATTTTCTATCCCTATATGGTGCATGAAAAGAAGTTAAAATTTTTCCATTTAAACTTAGCAAATGGACGTTTGCTGTACAGATAGTAGTGAAAAAGGAGAAAATCAACCGTTGATTGCCAAAATGAACCGTTCCATTTGTACTAATAATGGAAAAAGTTTTGGATTTTGGTTACGTTTCTCCTCTTTTCCAACGCGATATATAGGAAAGACGATTTTTTTCTTTCAATCGTTCTTTGACAACTGAATAAAGCTATTCAATACGTTTGACAGACAGCTAGCCGTTGAAACAAATACGCCACGACCTTTCCCCTGCAAGAGCGAGCGAAAACCTATTTGTGTTCTTGTAAAAGATTTGTCCTCTTTTATCGCCATGACCTGTACTGTCAGATAATGATACTCCCGTACAGCCACAGCTTGAGCATTAAGAGCGTCGCACGCAATGGGTACGGCTACATAAGAACTATGCAGAGGTGGAACTCCTGTGGGCTATGACAAAAGCCGTTGAATTGCTTAGAAAGATTTTACAGAAAGGGGGTATGTGTTATTGATAATGCTGTAAAAACAATTCAAAAGAAAAATGGCAAGTGTGGCATTGGCAACAGAGGAAAGACAAAGATTGTAGTAAAAGAGCATTTTTCCGAAAAGGGCAAAACAATGGAAGAACTTCTAACTGATGTCATGCTGGAAAAAGCAAAGCAGACAATCGCATAAAATCGGTGCAGTTGTAAGAAATAGATTGAATGACAAAAAGTACCCGTGTTATACTTTACTTGCAAGCAGGTATTGTAAACACGGGTTAGTTATAAAGGAGGATAACTGACAATGAAACAACAGATTTACAATACTGCACTTTATCTTAGGTTAAGCCGAGATGATGAATTACAGGGCGAAAGTTCCAGCATTACCACACAGAGAAGTATGTTGCGTTTATATGCAAAAGAACATCATTTGAATGTCATTGATGAATATATTGATGACGGCTGGTCGGGAACAAATTTTGACAGACCGAGTTTTCAAAGAATGATTGAGGATATAGAGGCAGGAAAAATCAACTGTGTTGTAACGAAAGACCTTTCCCGTCTTGGCAGAAATTATATTATGACAGGACAATATACAGAATTGTATTTCCCTAGTCATAATGTCCGCTACATAGCGATTGATGACGGTGTAGACAGCGAAAAAGGCGAAAGTGAGATTGCACCATTTAAGAACATCATCAATGAATGGGTGGCAAGAGATACAAGCCGTAAAGTCAAATCAGCATTTAAGACAAAGTTTGCGGAGGGGGCTCATTACGGTGCTTATGCTCCGTTAGGATATAAGAAACACCCTGACATCAAAGGAAAACTGTTGGTTGATGATGAAACAAAATGGATTATTGAAAAAATCTTTTCCCTAGCCTATCAAGGTTACGGAAGTGCAAAAATCACAAAGCAGTTAAGAGCAGAAAAAGTTCCGACAGCGTCATGGCTAAATTTTACAAGATACGGTACTTTTGCACATATCTTTGAGGGAAAACCCGAAAGTAAGCGTTATGAGTGGACGATTGCTCATGTCAAGGCGATATTGAAAAGTGAGGTTTATATCGGAAACAGTGTTCACAATATGCAGTCTACGGTATCGTTCAAGAGCAAAAAGAAAGTGCGTAAGCCCGAAAGTGAATGGTTTCGAGTAGAAAACACTCACGAGCCGATTATTGACAAGGAAGTGTTCTATCGTGTGCAGGAGCAGATAAAATCAAGACGCAGACAGACAAAGGAAAAGGCAACGCCGATTTTTGCAGGGCTTGTCAAGTGTGCGGATTGTGGTTGGTCTATGAGATTTGGAACGAATAAGACAAATAAAACGCCTTACAGTTATTATGCTTGCAGTTACTACGGGCAGTTTGGCAAAGGTAATTGTTCTATGCACTACATTCGTTATGATGTGCTGTATCAAGCCGTATTGGAACGCTTGCAGTATTGGGCTAAGGCAGTACAGCAGGACGAAGAAAAGGTATTGAACAAGATACAGAAAGCTGGCAATGCAGAGAGAATACGGGAAAAGAAGAAAAAGGCAAGTACATTGAAGAAAGCCGAGAACAGACAAAATGAGATTGACCGTTTATTTGCGAAAATGTATGAAGATAGAGCCTGTGAGAAGATAACAGAGCGAAATTTTGTGATGTTGTCCAGCAAGTACCAAAAAGAACAGATAGAACTGGAACAGCAGATAACAAGCCTAAGAGAAGAACTAAGTAAAATGGAACAGGATATGATAGGTGCTGAAAAGTGGATTGAGTTAATCAAGGAATATTCCGTACCAAAGGAACTGACAGCACCATTATTAAATGCCATGATAGAAAAAATCCTCATACATGAAGCAACAACGAATGAGGATAACGAAAGAATACAGGAAATTGAGATATATTACCGATTTATTGGAAGAGTTGAGTAATCAACAAGAGTAATATTTTTAACTAAGGGAAACCGGAGAGTCCCAGACGGGTACCGAGGAAATAAACGAGCAGTGCGCCCGCAAGCACGGTCACGCAGATTGCCAGAAGTGCTTCATACCAGTCGCCCCCGATACCGGTTTTTTGAAGCACGGAAAAGATGGTCTCTGCCTTTAAAAGACTCACGTTAGCGCTCCAGCCCATCACCATCAGATTGATGGTGTAGAGTCCCATATTGGTGATGATACCGGCGAGAATGGACGGCACACCGAGACGGGTCTGCTGAAATGCGGTGACAAATCCGGCGCAGATGCCTGCAAGCATGGCAGCCGGAACCGCGAGAAATGGATGCCCTGCCGCAGCCATTGTGACGGATACCGCTGTGCCGAGGACGAAACAGCCGTCCGTCGTCATATCTGCGATATCCAGTATGCGGAAACTCAAGAACAGCGCCATTGGCACAAGCGCATACAGAAATCCCAGTTCCAGAGCGGTTTGTAAAATATGAAGCATGGGAAATTACCTCCGTAGAATGATCGGTACTCCCAGAACGTTCATAAGGCAGATGCGCCAGCCGCGTGGTAAGTGGGGGATGCGGCGGGCGTCTGGCCTGTCTTGCGGCTCTGAGAGTACATGAAAGTTAGTCAAACATTATAATATGTAAAAATTGGTGGATCGGTTATGAAACAAATGTCAGGCAAATGAAAATCAAAGTGCCGCCGGATGAGGATGCATTAGTCCTCGGTGGTTTTAACCTCTACAATATCGCCAAAGTCCTTAAATACAGCTGTGTCGATATTCAGGGCTTTGGCAGTCTCGGTATTTACGGTTACGATGCCGCCTTCTGCGGTGTAGTAGTCTTCCATACCGTCCATGCCTTCGGTGATTGCCTGATAAGCAAGGTCAGCGGTCTGTGCACCAAGGTCCGTGTAGTTGACGCCGCAGGTAGCAAATGCGCCGTTGCGGACGAAGGAATCAGCGCCGGTATAGTGCGGGATGCCTGCAGCAGCCAGATCCTTGAAGATAGCCAGCTCAGCTGCCATGATGACATTGTCGGTAGGAGTGAAGATAGCGTCTACTTTGTCGGCAACCAGGGAGGAAGCAGCGGTGATAACTTCGTCGTTGGTGTTTGCTGTCTGCTCGGTGTAGGAGATGCCTTTTTCATCTAAGTATGCCTTTGCATCCGCGATCGGTTTGGTTGAGTTTGCCTCGGATAAGGAGTATAAAAGACCCACATTTTTAACATCTGGGTTTGCGGCAAACATCATATCCATGATTTTCTTAGTGTTCAGCGCATCGCTGGTACCGGTTACATAGTCGATGCCGGTCAGCTCAGCGGCTTCCGGATCGGAAACAGCGGCGTAGACAACCGGTGTCTGGGTCTGCTGTGCGGATACGGTCGCTACCTGTGCAGCCAGGGTTGCAATCGGGATGATGGCGTCAACACCGTCAGCAACCGCCTGATCACCAATCTGCTTTAAGGTTGTCTGGTCATTCTGGCCGGAGTACAGTTCGTAGTGAATGGTTACATTGTTATCCTCGGCGATTTTATCTAACTCTGCCTCGACTGCATTTGCAATCTCATCGAGGGAAGCGTGGTCGAGCTGTTTGACAATCGCTACATTATAAATTTCTTTGTCCGCGGAAGCTTCCTGAGAGCTTTCGGCGGTGGTGTCTGCTTCGGAAGCGTTGTTGGATGTGCTGGAAGAGCATCCTGCGGTTGTCAGTGTCAGGGCTGCGGTGCATCCAAGTGCAAATAATTTTTTCAGATTCTTTTTCATAGTCATTTTCTCCATTCTTTATTCTTATTTTGATATTTGTTTTGGATGGCAGATGTATCAGTCTGCCTTGCCGGAGCAGAGTAAAGAATGTGTCTGGAAAGAAGATTCTCTTTGGTTTGGCGCCGCGCGCCGTGATGAAAGATTTTACTGAGAATGTTTCCAGAAACTAAAAAACGCCTCTGTCCCCATACATGGGACAAAAGCGTAAACTTCTGCGATACCACCCAAATTGACATTTGTGAAAATGTCCACTCGCTTACACGTACCATCATACGTGCCCCGATGGATAACGGGTGGGGTCCCGTCAGCCCCTACTGAAGCAATCGTTCAAGGCTGCCCTCGGAAGTCCATTCACTGACGGTAAGGCGTTCCGTTTCCACCATCCGGAACTCTCTGTGGCGATACATAGGTCAGATACTCCTCTTCCTCATCGGTTTATCTGTGTTCTTCGTTACATGCATTATAAACACACCCAAAAGGATTTGTCAACCATCAAAATCAAAAAGATGCAGGAAAATGAAAAAAGGTCGGTTTTTTCATTGTTTACGGAAAATTTGGAGATGAAGATGTGGACGTTGGCTGTGCGGCAGGAACAGCAAGTTGAAAAAGTTTTTGAAAAAATTTAGAAAAGTAGAAAAAACAGTTGACATTTAAAAGGCTCTCTAGTATAATAACACATGTCGCTGAACAAAAGACGAAAGCGAACATGAGAATCACAGGATTCCTCAGGATGCCCAGATAGCTCAGTTGGTAGAGCAGAGGACTGAAAATCCTCGTGTCACTGGTTCGATTCCGGTTCTGGGCATTACAATTTCATAATTTATCATGCGGGTGTAGTTCAATGGTAGAACACCAGCCTTCCAAGCTGGATACGTGGGTTCGATTCCCATCACCCGCTTTTTCTTTTGTCACGTTTCGTTCTTGCGGGATGTGTTTTTTTGTACTATGGAGAATTCTATTTAGTGATAAAATATCGTTTGAGATGGATGTGTAAATATTGATATTTTGTCAGAAATAGAATAAGACGTGGCTAGCTAAGGAATGTGAGAAGATTCTACGCAGCAAAAACGAAAGCCCCCAGAGTTGCCGCTCTGGGGGCTTTCTTGTTTCATAGGAAATTACGTCCCATGAAACAAAAAACGCTTCGCGAGGATGCGCACTCGCGCGAAGCAGAAACATGTCGCAAGCGACCGCGCTCGGCGCGAGAATGTGACAAGCCGCATTCTTTTTTATCAGATGCTATAAAAAACTAGAAAATATACCGCCATCAGGACTGCTAGAAATCCCGCATTTGCAATCGTGAACCAGCGGAAGTAGATTCCTTTTTTCTCTGGGCAGGAGCGGACGATATATTTGTAAGAAATAAGACTCGCCATGGATGCGATCAGGGTGCCGAGACCGCCGAGGTTAGTTCCGATCAGAAGGGAAACTCCTTTTTCGGTAAATCCGGACAACAGGATGGCGGCCGGAACGTTGCTGATTACCTGGCTGGACAGAACGGAGACTATCACTTCGTGTCCCGTGATCATACTGGAAAGCAGGGAGCTTACCGCAGGAATGTGTTTCAGATTCCCGATGAAGATGAAGAATCCGATAAAAGTCAGGATGAGAGAGTAATCTACCTGACAGAAGATCTTCGGGTCTGCCAGACAGCCAATCGCCAGAATGCAGATAAACAGGATTGGAAGCGGCAGAAGACCGGCTACGGTGCAAAGGCACAGGAAAAACATTCCCAGACAGCAGAAAAGGCAGCGTTTAGGAAAGGCCTCATCGGAGGTTGTATCTCTATCGGCTGTATCTAGTGAGATAGTCTCCCTTGGTGTAAACATTGTGACGAGCAGCAGCAAAACCAATGAAAGCAGCGAAAATGGACCGATGCTCCGGATAAATGTATCAAGTGAAAGCTCAAAGTGGGAATACAGATACAGGTTCTGGGGATTCCCCACCGGAGTTGTCATGCTGCCGAGATTGGCTGCCAGTGTCTGGCAGACGACAACCGGAACGATCTGGTCTTTGCGGTTTACCATCCGCAGTAGTTCCAGAGCAAATGGAACGAAGGTAATTAAGGCCACATCGTTGGTGATCAGCATGCTGGAAAAGAAACACAGAAGAATCAGAAGCTGTTCCAGCTGCCTGAGTGAATGGATTCGAAGCAACAGTAATTCCCCGAGCTGTCGAAAGAAACCGATGTTTTGGAGGCCTGTGGTTGCTGTCATCAGGCCAAAGAGCAGGATCAGTGTGTGCAGATCCAGATATTTCAGGTATCCGGCAGACGGTGGTATGATAAACATGGAAAGGACAGCCAGAGCTAGGGCGATGGTTAAAACGGTATCCTTTTTGAGAAAAGAACTTACTTTTTGTATCATGGTAAAATACTCCCTTGAAAAAGAAAAAGTGTAACTGTGACCAGTAACGAAAATAGCGGAAACCCTCATGAAAATGAAAAAGGTTTCCGCTATAAAATAAAAAGAGCGCGAGACGGGACTCGAACCCGCGGCCTCGACCTTGGCAAGGTCGCGCTCCACCAACTGAGCCACTCGCGCATTTCTGAAGCATCGCTTCAACGAGTTATATATTATCACAGGTCGGTTGATTTGGCAAGGGTTTTTTTGAAAAAAATCAAAAAATATAGAAAATTCTTGTTGCTCTATAGGTCAGGTACTTTTGGAACCAAGAGAGCCGTATGAAACCGATCAAGTTTCCATATTGTTCACTGGATGTGTTCCCACGGTTTGCACAAACCCGATGATCTGTCCGGACAGAAGCACAGTGAGGATGGAGTATGCCATGCGGTTTAACGGAATGTAGCTCAGTGAAAGCCCCAGTACAGCAAAATCGGACAGGAGGTAGATCCACTGGATTTTGATGTGCGTCACGTGAGAAAGGCTCATCGCAAGCGCATCGTCCCCGCCCGGAGCACCGCCGATCCGCACGCAGAGCCCGGCACCGATGCCGACAAAGATTGCGCCGAGCAGGGATGCGGCAAGCGGCATATCGGCAAGCTGCGGCCACAGGGGCGGAAACTGCTCACAGATCCGGTAAGACAGGGAGAAGCTGGCGCTGGAAAGAATGGAGTAGGCGATGAACTGCCGTCCCAGAAGCTTCCATCCCATCGCGTAGCAGGCGAGGTTCATGACGAAGCCAGATACGGATGGGGAGATATGGAACCAGTGATCAAGCAGAAGCGTCATTCCTAAGACACCGCCCTCGGTGACACCGGAAAAGGAATGGACATGGTACAGCCCAAATGCCAGAAATGCACTGCCAAACAGTGCAATCAGGCAGGATTTTAGTTTTAAATCGAGGGAATGGAATAATTTCAGCAAAATAACAGGTTGCCACTCAAAATGTGTGTAAATATACTCACATCGAGATGTTGTAAGTTCTCACGAACATTACTTACTGCTTCATCGTATATGCTTTTACAATCTGTAAACAGATAGGCTACTCACAAGTTCTTGTATACTCCACAGTCATTAATTCCCGAAATAGCCTTCGGTACATACTTACATTTGCTTTTCATTATGCAATCTTGTAAGTTTTAGCATCTTTCAAATTAAGTGCCGCATTGAGATCCCTATCTGCAACATAGCTACAATCACATCTGTAGATTCTATCTGAAAGTTTTAAATCTTTCTTTATAGAACCGCAACAATGACATAGTTTAGAAGATGGATAAAATCTATCTACAACCCTAAGTTCAATATTGTTATCATCACATTTGCTTTTCAATTTAGTTCTAAACTCGTAGAATTTCTGTGATGCAACAGCTTTAGAAAGATGCCTGTTCTTCATCATACCTGACACATTCAAATCTTCAATCGTTATATAAGATGGTTTGGTTTTCACTATCTCAGCAATTATCTTATTGATGTAATCAGTATGGATATTATCCAGTCTATGATAAAGTTTCTGTACTTTGAGCTTTTGCTTTTGTATATTTGCTCTTTGAGTGGACTCTCCTTTCTTTAAATATTCATATTTACGAGAGAGACATCTTTGCTCTCTTCGTAGTTGTTTTTCAAGTTTCTTTAGTCTTGCTGATTTATTAATGTTCTTGTACGTCTTTCCGTTTGAAACAATAGCAAAATTTTTTAAGCCTAAGTCTATCCCAATGCCATCATTATTACTGCTATCAATAAGCATATCAGGAATCTCTACAAGAACGGATACGTAGTATCTACCAGCTTTAATAGATACCGTACCGCTTTTAATTACATACCCATCTTTTGTCGTAGGAATATATCCTTTTTCTTTGATACGAACCCAACCAAGTGATGGAATATTAATTCTGTGTCTTTCGCATCGGCAATCCTTTGGATTATTCTTTACGAAATACATCTTCACATCAGATTTGCCTTTCTTTTTAAAATTAGGAAAAGCACTTTGATGTTTGAAAAATCTGGTAAATGCGATACAACCATTTTCGATTGAACGCTTTACAGATTTTGAACTGACTTCCTTAATCCATAGCTTATCTGGATTTTTGGGAAGATACTCATTGTTCAGCCAGACACTAAAACTTTTACCACTCATAAACTTTTCTCCATTGTCATGAAGCTCTTTGTTGTGAGCGAGATAGAAGTTGTAAATATATCTACAAGTTCCTATTGTTTTACGGATCTTAACTTTCTGTTCCTCTGTCGGATTTATTTCCGTTTTGAAGCTCTTTAGCAATTTCCACATCCCTTTCTATTTGTTTTTTATACTTACGAAGTCCGTACAACCTACAAGAGAACGCATGGAGTATTGAAACAATATCCTGCACGAGTTCTTCTTGTGGTGATAGTTCTTCATTGTTCACTACCACGATGGTCGTATTAAACTTTGTACAGAATTTTTCAAACCAGTCGTAACCAAATCTGATAAATCTATCTTTGTGAGTTACGATTATGGTTTTGATTTTTTGTTCCATCACTTCATCTAATAATTCGTTCCACTTTTTACGATTGTAATTAAGACCACTTCCATAATCTTCAATGCACTGGTCTACAATAATACCTTTCGCATTACAAAACTGTCGTAAAAATGCAACTTGGTTTTGTAAATCATTTTTTTGATTTTTTGTAGATACCCTGGTATAAATAACTACCTGACGTTGGTCATCTTCAGTATTTATTCCTTTGAATTGCAGATATTGGTCATAAGTGTAATAACGTCTATCAGTTGGAGTTCGGTTTGCCTTTAGAGTTCCTTCTCTATCCCAACGCTGTAATGTTTTTACGGATACCCCTAACAGTTCAGCAAAATCTTTTGGCTTGTAATTTGTGATATTTGATGTGTTCATAATAATTTACTCCTTTGAGTATATTTAAACACATTTAATCATGTTAGTCAATAAATTCGATTACTTAATATACTCTCCTTACAAATGATAGTGTTGTTAAAGGTTTCTTTATTTTAGTATGGAAACAAATTTGTGTCAAGAATAGACAAAAATGTGGGATGTGCGTATACTGGAAGGTAGGAAGATGGAAAGGGGAAGGAAAACATGGTAGAAAATCATCCGGACAGCCGGAAGCAGGAGTATCGGGGAATTGCCTGCCTGGTGCTGTCTGCGTTCTGTTTTGCGCTGATGAGCATGTTTGTACATTTGGCGGGCGATCTGCCATCGATGCAGAAGAGCTTTTTCCGCAATCTGGTGGCGGCGCTGGCAGCGGTTGTTTTGCTTTTGCGGGCGGGAGAGCCGTTTCGTATCCGCAGGGAAAATCTGCCGTATTTTCTGATGCGGTCAATTTTCGGCACGATGGGAGTGCTGTGTAACTTTTATGCGGTGGATCATCTGGTGCTGGCGGACGCATCGATTCTAAATAAAATGTCGCCGTTTTTTACAGTGCTGTTCAGCTGGCTGATCTTAAAGGAAAAAGTTATGCCAATTCAGCTTTCGCTGATCTTCGGTGCGTTTCTCGGCAGTATATTCGTGGTAAAGCCGACATTCTCCAATCTGGCACTTGTGCCGTCGCTGCTGGGCTTTTTCGGCGGCATCTGCGCGGGCGCGGCGTACACGATGGTGCGGAAACTGGGAGAGGCAGGAGAAAAGGGACCGGTGATCGTGCTGTTTTTCTCGGTATTTTCCTGTGTGGTTGTGCTGCCGTGGCTGATTTTTGACTATCATCCGATGACCTGGCAGCAGATGGGGATCCTGCTTTTGGCGGGCTGCGCGGCGGCGGGCGGACAGTTTGCGATCACGGCGGCATACCGCTATGCCCCGGCGAGCCGTATTTCCATCTACGATTATTCGCAGCTGATCTTCTCGACGATGCTCGGTTTCTTCATCTTCGGGCAGGTGCCGGACGGCTGGAGTTTCCTAGGATATGGAATTATCTGCCTGATGGCAATTTTCATGTTTGTGTATAACAATCGGAAGGAAAAGTGCCCGTAGATACGCTTTACAAGCGTTGTCAAATTATATATACTGGAGATAAAGCCGGTGTGAGTTCCATGTTTCAGAGAATAAAGTTCTGGAATAAAGTGGATTGCCGACATGGTTCGAAAAATGGTTTACAGGAGGGAATAGGAATGAAAAAATTAGCAACCGCACTTGTGAGTGCAGCAGCCATTATGACAATGTCAACAACCGCATTTGCAGCTGAAAATCCGGCGGAAGTATTTGACCGGGTGATGGAGAAGAACAATACGATTCAGTCTGTGGAGATTCAGAGCGGCGTCCATTCGGTCGTACTTGCAAGGGATGTCATTCCGGACGGTCAGATGAAAGTTGATATGGCGATGCATGCAGAGATGGATATGCAGGATACCACCGATCTCAAGTACCTGGCACAGGTCGCTTCCTCGATTCTGGGACAGGACAGCTATTCACAGGTTTTTTATACGGACGGATACTATTACGTAGATGCCAACGGTGTCAAACTGAAATATCCGATGCCATTAGAGCAGATCATATCTTCCGTCCAGACCGGAGTCAACACCAGCAATATGGAATCCAGCTATATGAAGGGCATTTCCTTAAACGAGGTCAATGGAAAACGTGTGCTGGCATATGAGGCAAATCCAAAGAAGCTAAACAAGAACGTCAAAGAAGCCCTCGGAACCGTGATGAACACACTCGGCACCGATGTCAATCTGGACATGAACATCCAGGAAATGAAAGGCGCTTACGTGCTGGATGACAACGATTACATTATCTATATGACAAACTATATCGTATACAACATGGAAGTCCTCGACCAGCCGATGACCTGCATTACTCTGATGGAGACCGAAGTCCAGAACCCGGGCGAGCCGGTCGTAGTGACACTTCCATCCACGGATGGCTATGAAGACTTAATTGGTTTATACGATGGAGTCATTGAAAGCGAAGTAGAATAAAAAAACAGACAAAAACAAAAATAGACAATCAAAAGCCAGCCGAGCAAAGCAAAGGCTGGCAGGAAAAAGCGATCCATAACATAACAAGAGGAAAGTGGCGTCCGGGAATCTGTAGAGCCAGCGTTCCAATTATCGATTGTACGCATCCCACGCCAGCTGTCCGGCTGGGGCGGACATTTTTGTCCGATCCAGACGAACAGATGTAGCGAAAGCAAGCGAACAATGATAATTGGAGACGCAGGCGGTGCAGATTCCCGGACGCCTCTTTCCGCATCACGACAATCAATCAATCTATCTATTACTGCATCTCATCCTCAATCATCCGATACCCAATCCCGATCTCCGTAAACACATACTGCGGTTCCGCTGGGTTCTGCTCCAGTTTCCTTCGAATATGTGCCATATTCACGCGCAGAATACTGTTATCATCGTCCGCATACGGCCCCCAGATATTCGAAATAATCGTATCATACGTCATGACTCTGCCGGAATTCTGTGCCAGCAGGGAGATAATCTTAAACTCGATCTGCGTCAGATGGACATCCCTTCCATCAACCGATACCAGATGTTTTTCAAAATCGATCGTCAGTCCCTTTGCATGGAATGGGCGCTTATAAAGCGGAGAAGCTGTGTTTAAGCGGTTGCTGTGGCGCAGGGCAGTCCGGATGCGCGCGAGAAGCTCGGAGGTGCCGATCGGCTTGGTCAGATAATCATCCGCGCCAAGGTCGAGCGCACGTACCTTTTCCTGTTCCTGCGTGCGGGCGGAGAGGACGATGATCGGGATGCTGGACCAGGTGCGGACCTGGCGGATGATCTCCATGCCGTCCATGTCCGGAAGCCCCAGGTCGAGGAGAATCAGATCCGGGCACTGGGACGTGATGATCGGAAGTGCTTCTTTTCCCGTGTGTGCGGTGGAAATGCGGTAATCCTGTGCGGACAGGGAGGCGGAGATGAAGTCGCAGATGTTTTTTTCATCTTCTACTAATAAAATAGAAAGTTTATGTGTCATGTTATTTGTCCTCCTTTGGAAGAGTAAAGTAAAATTCGGCACCGCGTGTGTGGTTGATTGCCCTGATTTCGCCGCCGTGGGCGAGAATGATTGTTTTACAGATGGAAAGCCCGATTCCCATGCCTTTTCGTCCATCCGGCGAAGTGCTGGTCGTGGAAGAAGAGCCGTCAAAGATGGTTGCCAGCTTCTCCGGCGGGATGCCGACGCCGTAATCACGCACATGAAAAATCGCATAGTCGGAAAGCGATTCCACATAGCACTCGATCGGTTCGGTGCTTTCCGCGTGGACAACGGAATTTTCCAGCAGGTTGATGAGAACCTGTTCGATGAGAACTGCGTCCATCGGGACCATCAGGAATTCCTCCGGCACGCGCACATGGATATTGGCGTCTGGAAGTCTCTTTTTTAAGCGGATCATCGCCTCGGAGAGAACTTCCTCGACCGGTTCCGAGGTCTTAGTTACCTTTGCCGTCTCATTGTTGATACGCGTGACGGAGAGCAGGTTTTCAACCATGTTTAAGAGCCAGTTGGAATCCTCAAGAATATGGCGCACCAGCGCATTTTTCTCAACCTCCGGGAGGCTGCTGCCATTTTCCAGATATACGGTACTGGAACCGATGATGCTGGTAAGCGGGGTGCGGAGGTCATGGGAGATTGCCCGCAGCAGGTTCGCCCGCATCTTTTCCTTTTCCGCTTCCATCAGCATCTTTTCACGTTCTGCCAGCACGCGCGCCTGTGTTTTCATGTTGCTTGTGATGGCGCTTGTAATGCTGGAAATTGAAAACATTGCCACGAAGGTAATCGGATAGCCGGCCATCGTGAAATCCAGCGCGAAATACGGATACGTGAACAGAAAATTGACGCAGACAACGCCGACAAAGGAGGAGAACAGGCCGAAGCTGTATCCGTCTGTAAAACGCGCTACCAAAAAGACCGCCAGAATGTAGGTTAGCGCGATGTTGGCAGTCGGATTTTTGAGCGCATGAAAAAAGCAGAACGCGATGATCGTGGCGGTACCCATGAAAAACAGGGTAAGTCCCCAGCTCTGTATGTATGTCGGAAGCGCACAGAATTTTTCAACGATCGGGCGGGTCCGGAACCAATTTTTTAAGGCGTCAATTTTGTGCGGATATGTTTCGCTGCCATTGGAAATGCTGGTATCCGGAGAGCTGGGTTCGGCTGAACCTTGAAGGCTGCTGGCTGATTCTGTTTTCAGGAAAGTTTCATTGGAAGTTCCAGAAACAGAAGGTTTACTTGAATGTTTCATTTAAATAAAGAAAGTCTCCTTTCAAAAAATTCATATGGATGTTTCTATTATACAATGTTTCTTCTGAAAAATAGAGAGGAAGACTGTTAAAAAGTTGAAAAAATCGTGAAAATTTGGGATAAAAACAGTAACACAATTATTGAGAATCTGGCTGGATAAGGGCGATTTCATTGCATTTTCAGCGTCGGTGTGTTAAACTCCAAACAGTCTCCCGAATGAGGGAAGCAGGCTGACCCGCCTGTTAGAAAGTGACAAACGGGCTGCCGGAGTGCAGGACGAAAGGAATGAAAGTAAGATGAAAAAATTAGGAAGAAATGATCTGTGCTGGTGTGGAAGTGGAAAGAAGTACAAACATTGCCATGAGGTGTTTGACGAGAAGCTGATGGAGGCGGCGGACGCCGGATATCAGATCCCGGATCACGACATGATCAAGACCCCGGAGCAGATCGAGGGGATCCGCGAGAGCTGCAAGATCAATGTGGCAGTTCTGGACTATGTGGCTGAGCATATCAAAGCTGGCGTCACAACCGAGGAGATCGATCAGTGGGTATATAATGAGACGACCCGCATGGGCGGAATTCCGGCGCCACTTGGCTATGAAGGATTCCCGAAGAGCGTGTGCACATCCATCAATGACCAGGTCTGCCATGGCATTCCGTCAGCGGATGTCGTATTAAAGGATGGCGATATTATCAACGTGGATGTTTCGACCATTTATCACGGCTATTATGCGGATTCTTCCCGTATGTTCTGCATCGGAAATGTCAGCCCGGAACATAAAAAACTGGTGGATGTTGTCAAAGAGTGTGTGGAATTAGGTCTGGAGCAGGTAAAACCGTGGGGCTTCATGGGCGATATGGCGGAAGCGGTCCAGAAGCATGCGGAAGAAAATGGCTATTCTGTGGTTCGTGAGATTGGCGGTCACGGCGTCGGCATCGAGTTCCATGAGGATCCGTGGGTTGGATATATTGGCCAGAGAGGCACCGGCATGATGTTTGCACCGGGCATGATGTTCACGATCGAGCCGATGATCAATGAGGGAACCGAGGAAGTATTCGTGGACGGCGATGACGACTGGAGTGTATACACGAAGGATGGAAAAGCATCCGCCCAGTGGGAGATTCAGGTGCTGGTAACCGAGGATGGCCATGAGGTGCTTTCCTGGTAGTTTGCAGAGTACATAAAAAGAGACGGCGTCAAACCGTCTCTTTTTTGTACCCAAGGTGGGGGTTCTTCACAGCCGAAGGGGGATAAAAGACTGCGAAGAAATATCTATATAAAGGAAATTGTTGTTAGTCGAGCCAGATAACGATTGCGCGCATCTTGTAGTGTCATCTGCCTCATTGATGTTATGCCATTATAATACTGGATAATTGTGTCCATATTTTGACCAATATCTAAAATAAATCTAAACGAGTATTACATAATTCGAAACTTTTTCGGAAGTGTTTATGAGGCTGGCACGCTTGAATTTTTCTTGTCGATTTCTTGGATGGGGTATATAATAAATCTGGTGATTAAAGGGGTGCGGCCTGACTGGATAGAAACCGCGTCCAGAACAAAGCAATTAAGAAGAAAGTGGCAGGAATTATATGGAAAATTTTTTATTTGCACTTAATACAGTCCTTCCGTTTCTGCTCTATATCGCATTTGGATATGGAGTCAGGATGTCGGGGCTGGCGGATGAGGATTTTATGAAGCGCCTGAATAAGGTGATCTTTCAGGCATTCTTTCCGATTCTGATGTTTAACAACCTGTATTCCATTCCGGAGGGAATGACATTAAATCTGCGCCTGGTGGCAGTCGCCATTATCAGCGTGCTGCTTTTGCAGGCGGTTCTGCTTGCTGTGGTTCCGCGTCTGGTAAAGGAAAATGAGCGGCGCGGCGTTATCATCCAGGCGATTTACCGCAGCAATTTCGTCCTGTTCGGCATTCCGCTGGCAACCAGCGTGTTCGGTGAGGAGGGAACACTGCTGGCGACGATGATGGTGGCGATCGTGATTCCGGTCTACAACATAACGGCGGTCGTGATTCTGGAATTGTTCCGGGGCGGCAAGGTCCCGGTTTTCGTTTTGATTAAGAATATCCTGAAAAATCCGATGATCCGCGGCGCGCTCATGGGCTTTATCTTCCATATGTTAGGGATTAAACTTCCGGTTTCCGTGGAAGGACCGATCAAGCAGTTTGCCAATCTGACAACGCCGCTGGCACTGTTCGTACTGGGCGGAACGCTGCATTTCAATGCGATCGGCGGCAATCTGAAATATGTGGTTCCGTCGATGACCGTCAAGATGGTGATCCTGCCGGCAGTGATTCTGGCGGTTGCGACGCTGCTCGGCTTTTCCGGTGTGGAACGTTTTGTTTACTTTGAAATGTACGCGACTCCGGTTGCGACGGCGTCCTATGCGATGGCGCAGAACATGGGCGGCGACGGCGAGCTGGCGGGACAGTTTGTCGTGTTGAGCACGGTCGCCTCGGTTGTGACGATCTTTTTGTGGGTCTATTTCCTTAATTCGATCGGGTGGCTCGCATAAAAATAAATATATAATAGGGGACTGCCAGACAGTGGTTTGTGGAAGAGCAACAATTGTCTGGCAGCTTTTTTTGTGGAAACAAACACTGTTTTTCATGAGAACCGAAATTTTTTTTCATAAATTAAGATGTATGTATAATCTTTTCAAAATTAAAACATTTAATAGACAAAACTGATTGAAAAAGTTATAATAGTATACAAATGCGAGAAAACTTATTTATTTTCCATGTGCTTTTGATGCTTCGAATCAGCGAATTGTATGGAATGGGAGGATGTGAAACATAATAAGGATATTGCATTATTGTTGAAAAAAAATTAGGGGAAAAGGTGGTGGTTCAATGATCAAGGAGACGATCCAGGCGGTCGAGGACGCAGAGGCGAAGGCATCGGAACTGGTCGCGCAGGCTTCGGAGGATGCACGCCGCGTTAAGGCGGAGGCGGAGGCAGAAGCGGATCGAATGCTCGCAGATGCACAGAAAAGGGGGAAAGAAGCAGCTGTGAAGCAGGAAGAAGAACTGACTCTCAGAGGGGAGGAGTACGTAAAACAGGCACTGGCAGAAGCCGAGGCGGAGTGTCAGACGCTCAGAGAGACGGCGGACAGACGGAAACCGGAGGTGGTTGACCGGCTCATAGCGGAACTGGTCTAGTGAATGGAGGGATGTAGATATGGCAGTATTGCAGATGCAAAAGCTATGTATCTGTGCCCTGAAGAAGGACCGTAAGTCCCTGATGGAGTTTCTGCAGGCTGCCGGAGTGCTGGAGCTCTCTGCGGAGGCGGAGCCGGACGAGGTATTTAAGCGGACGGACACGCTGGAGGATCGGCAGAAGTTTGAGCGAAATGCGGCGACGGCGGACCGCGCATTGGAAGTGCTTGCCGCGGTGGTTCCGGAGGAAACATCGATGCTTGCTGGGCTTGCCGGAAAGCCGCTTGCAAAGGCAGGCGCGTACCGGGAGACGGAGGCGAACGCAGAGGCGCTTTTAGGTCAGGCGGAACGCATTTTGAACCTGCAAAAGCAGATCACGGAGGAAAAGACTGCGGCGCTTAGACTGCTGGCGGAGGCGGAAAGCCTGAAACCGTGGCAGAAGCTGGAGATTCCACTTGCGTATCAGGAGACGAAACGGTGTGCTATCTTAGCTGGCGCGGTCGGCGGAGGCGCTTATACGCAGGAAGAAATTTACGCTTCGGTGGCAAAACAGGAGCCGCAGCTTGAAAAATGGGAGCTGGAGGTTGTCGGAAGCGATGCCGACCAGACCTGCATTGCGGTAATTTGCCTGAAAGAGGACGAGGAGAAGCTGGAGACAGCACTCCGGTCGATTGGATTTGCCCGTCCGGCGCGTCCGGTGGAGGAAGTTCCGGCAGCTTACGCTAAGAAACTCAAAGCGCAAGCGGCAGAGCATGAGGGACGCGCGGCAGCGACGGAAGAAGAACTGAAACAGTGCGCTCCGGCGAGGGAAGATTTGAAATTGTTATCCGACTATTACCGCCTGAGGGCACAGAAGTATGAGGCGCTCGGCGAGATCTTACAGTCGGAAAAAACGTGTATGATCACGGGATTTATCCCGAAGCGCGATGCGAAAGGACTGGAGGAGAAGCTGAATAGCCGGTTTGAACTTGCAGTGGAAAGTTCAGATGTGCCGGAGGATGAGGAAGCACCGGTGCTTCTCTCCAACGGAACCTTCGCGGCGTCGGCGGAGGGCGTGACCGCGTCCTTTGGCTTACCGGCGAAGGGGGAGATGGACCCGACCGGCATCATGGCAGCGTGCTATGTATTTTTGTTTGGTCTGATGCTTTCAGATGCGGCATACGGATTTATTGTATTTTTGATGTGTTTCCTGGCACTTAAGAAATTCCCAAGGATGGAAGAAAACCTGCGGAAATCACTGCGGCTCTTTATGTACTGCGGACTTTCGACCCTGTTCTGGGGCGTCATGTTCGGCGGTTATTTCGGAGATGCGGTGGACATCGTGAGCCGGACGTATTTTGGACATACGGTGACGATACCGGCGCTCTGGTTTGTCCCGCTAAATGACCCGATGAAGCTTTTGGTTTATTCGATGTTATTTGGCGTGATTCACTTATTCCTGGGGCTGGGACTGAAAGGATATATGCTCTTAAAGGATGGCAAGGTTGTGGATTTTATCTGCGACGTGGTACTCTGGTACCTCCTGCTTCTGGGGCTGATCCTGATGCTGCTTCCGACGGAACTGTTTGGTTCCATCGCGCAGATGAATATCGTATTCCCGCCGGTGCTTAATTCGCTGGCAAAGGGAATGGCGATCGTGGGCGCGCTGGGAATTCTGGTGATGTCGGCGCGCGACAAGAAGAATCCGCTCCTGCGGCTGGCGCTTGGCGCATATGATTTGTACAATATTACCGGATGGGTGTCGGATGTGCTTTCCTACTCGCGCCTTCTGGCGCTCGGACTGGCAACCGGCGTTATCGCATCGGTTATCAACCAGATGGGAAGTATGGTTGGAAATAATGTATTTGGCGTGATTGTATTTATACTGGTATTCTGCTTCGGACACCTGTTTAACCTGGCGATCAACCTGCTCGGCGCGTATGTGCATACCTGCCGTCTGCAGTACGTCGAGTTTTTCGGAAAGTTCTATGAGGGTGGCGGAAAGGCGTTCCGTCCGTTTAAGCAGATAACAAAATACGTGGAAATCAAGGAGGATTAAATATGAGCGGAATTGTATTTGCATTGTTGGGAGTTGCAGTGGCGGTTATTCTTGCAGGTATGGGTTCAGCCTACGGCGTAGGCGTGGCAGGTCAGGCAGCAGCCGGAGTCGTAACCGAGGATCCGGATAAATTCGCGAAGGTGCTTCTGCTCCAGCTGCTTCCGGGTACCCAGGGTATCTACGGTCTGCTGGTTGGTTTCATCGCTCTTTCTAAGATTGGTCTTCTTGGCGGCGGCGCTGACATGAGCATGTCGATCTCCCAGGGACTCTTATATCTGGCAGCATGCCTTCCGATCGGCGTGGTTGGTCTGGTATCGGCGAGACATCAGGGAAGAACGTCGGTTGCTTCCATCGGTATCGTAGCGAAGAAACCGGAACAGTTTGGTAAAGCGATGCTGTTCCCGGCGATGGTTGAGACCTATGCGATTCTGGCACTTCTGGTTTCGATTCTGGCAATCAATGCACTGTAATCTGGCACGGCGGAAAGAATCAAAATCAGTTAAGGAGTGAAGCGTATGAATGGATTAGATAAGATTATTGCTCAGATCCTTGACGATGCAAAGCAGGAATCCCTTGCGATTCGGGAAAAAGCAGCCGGTGAAGCGGAGACGACTCTTGCGGCAGCCGGTGAAAAGGTAAAAAAGCTGGAGGAAGAGCAGGCGAAATCGGCGGCGCAGCGTGAAAAAAGCTATGAGGAACGGCTTCGTTCTTCGGCGGCGCTAAAGAAGCGCCAGGCGATCCTTGCGGAAAAGCAGGCGATCATCGAGGAAATGCTTGCGGCGGCACACAAGGAGCTGCTGGCAAAGCCGGATGAGGCGTATTTTGCATGGATGGAGCAGCTTCTTTCCCGGTTCGTGACGGATCGGGCAGGAGAAATCTATGTTTCAAAACGTGATTTAGAGCGGATGCCGGATGATTTTCCGGCAAAGATAGAGAAGGCAGCGCAGGAAAAGGGCGGAAGCCTGGTACTGAAAAAAGAACCGAGGGAGATCGACGGGGGCTTTGTTCTGGTGTATGGCGGTGTCGAGGAAAATTGTTCTGCCGGGGCGTTGTTTGCGTCGCAGCGGGATGAGCTGGCGGACAAGGTACATGCGATGCTGTTTGGATAACGGCGGGAGAAGGTAAGGAGGGCTTATATGTCTGATACAAAATATGCCTACGCGGTCGCCCGGATCCGGGCACTGGAAAATGGGCTTTTTTCCTCCGCACAGATTGAACAGCTGCTGTCCGTAAAAAGCTACGAGGGGGCGCTGCGTTTCCTGACCGAACACGGCTGGGGGGATGCAGATACACCGCTCAGCGCGGAGGCGATCCTGACCCGGGAGAAGGCGAAATCCTGGGAGACGGTCCGCGACCTTTTGAAGGGCGACGACGCGATCCTGGCAGTGCTTTCCTACGGGGATCTCTACCACAATTTAAAGGCGGCGATCAAGGATGCAGCGGCGCCGGGCAGCCACGGCAATGTCTATTTTGACGACTGCGAGGTGGACGGCGCGCGGATGTCGAAGATCGTGGCGGAGAAGGACTGGCAGGCGCTTCCGGCACATATGCGGGAGGCGGCGAAGGAAGCCAGCGAGACATTTCTGCACACGGGCGACGGGCAGCTCTGCGATATCATTGTTGACCGGTCGGCGCTCGCAGCTATCTATGAGTGCGGAAAGAATGCGTCCGACGCGATCATCCGCGATTATGCCGAGACAACGGTCGCGGTGGCGGATATCAAGATAGCGGTGCGCTCCCAGAAGACGGGAAAACATCTGGATTTTATGCGGCGCGCGATGGCACCGTGCGATAGCTTGAATATCGAGCGCCTGTCACAGGCGGCTCTTGGCGGTGTCGGCGCGATCTGCGAGTATCTGGAAGGAACCCGCTATGGGGGCGGCGCGCAGGCATTAAAGGAATCGCCGTCGGCGTTTGAGCGGTGGTGTGACAATCAGCTGATCGAGACGATCAAGCCGCAGAAATACAACCCGTTTACGGCGGGACCGCTGGTTGCCTATATACTGGCGAAGGAAAATGAGATCAAAACGGTCCGTATCATCCTGACCGCCCGTCTGAACGGTCTTGAGGAGGAACAGATTCGGGAAAGGATAAGGGAGATGTATGTATAAGGTTGCAGTAGTCGGAGATTACGACAGCATCTACGGATTTGCGGCGCTGGGACTGGAGACATTTCCGGTGTCCGATGTAAATGAGACGGAGAAAGTATTTCTGGAACTGGCTTCTGGTTCCTACGCGGTGATCTATATCACCGAGGCGGCGGCTGCCGGGATTGAGACAGCCATCGACCGCTACCGGGAACAGCCGCTTCCGTCCGTGATCCTGATTCCGGGGATTTCCGGGAATACGGGAAAAGGCGTGGAGTCGGTCAAGCATTCGGTGGAACAGGCAGTTGGATCGGATATTCTGTTTGGAGATGCATGATAGAAAGGTGGGTGAAACCTTCCAATGAGCAAAGGAACGATAAAGAAGGTAGCAGGACCGCTGGTTATCGCCAGCGGGATGCGGGATGCCAATATGTTTGACGTCGTCCGCGTCAGCGACGAACGTCTGATTGGCGAGATCATAGAGATTCACGGAGATGAAGCGTCGATTCAGGTATATGAGGAGACTTCCGGTTTAGGACCTGGCGAGCCGGTAGAGTCGATGGATGTGCCGCTTTCGGTTGAACTGGGACCGGGACTCCTGACGAGTATCTACGATGGAATCCAGCGACCGCTGGACGATATCATGAAGGAGACGGGCAGCAACAACTTAAAGCGCGGCGTTGAGGTTCCGTCCTTAAAGCGTGATAAGAAATGGCAGTTTGTGCCGACCGTGAAAGCGGGCGACAGCGTGGAAGCAGGCGACATCATCGGTACCGTGCAGGAGACGCTGATCATTGAGCATAAAATTATGGTGCCGTATGGTGTAAAAGGTACGGTCAAAGAGATCAAGAGCGGTGAATTTACGGTGGAGGAAACCGTAGCGCTCATTGAGACGGAAAACGGCGAAAAAGAGCTTACGATGATGCAGAAATGGCCGGTTCGGCGCGGACGTCCGTACCAGACGAAGCTGCCGCCGATAAAACCGCTGATCACCGGACAGCGTGTCGTTGACGCATTTTTCCCGATCGCCAAGGGCGGCGTGGCAGCTGTGCCGGGACCGTTCGGAAGCGGCAAGACCGTCATCCAGCATCAGTTAGCGAAATGGGCAGAGGCGGACATTGTTGTTTACATCGGCTGCGGTGAGCGCGGCAACGAGATGACGGATGTTTTAAATGAGTTCCCGGAGTTAAAGGATCCAAAGACCGGGCACTCCCTGATGCAGCGGACCGTGCTGATTGCCAATACTTCGGATATGCCGGTAGCAGCCCGCGAGGCATCAATTTACACGGGTATTACGATCGCAGAGTATTTCCGCGACATGGGTTATTCGGTGGCACTGATGGCGGATTCCACCTCCCGATGGGCGGAGGCGCTGCGAGAGATGTCGGGCCGTCTGGAAGAGATGCCAGGCGAGGAAGGTTATCCGGCCTACTTAGGAAGCCGTCTGGCACAGTTCTATGAGCGTGCAGGTCATGTCATCTGCCTTGGCAGGGACGGACGCGAGGGCGCCCTGTCCGCAATCGGAGCCGTATCCCCGCCAGGCGGCGATATTTCCGAGCCGGTTTCCCAAGCGACGCTGCGTATCGTCAAGGTATTCTGGGGACTCGATTCAGCGCTGGCATACAAGCGCCATTTCCCGGCGATCAACTGGCTGACCAGCTATTCCCTGTATGTGGACAATCTGGGAAAATGGTTTGATGAGAATGTATCGGATGAGTGGATGAGCTGCCGCCAGGGTCTTATGAGCCTTCTGCAGGAAGAGGCAGAGCTGGAGGAGATCGTAAAGATGGTCGGCATGGATGCATTATCCCCGATCGACCGCCTGAAAATGGAAGCGGCGCGCTCGATCCGTGAGGATTTCCTGCATCAGAACTCCTTCCATGAGATTGACACGTATACACCATTGCAGAAACAGTTCCGCATGATGAAGCTGGTGCTGGCGTTCTATGAGCAGTCGAAGAAAGCGCTGGAAGGCGGCGCTTCCATCCAGAATCTCATCAAGATGCCGGTGCGCGAGCAGATCGGACGTTTTAAATATACGAAAGCAGAAGACGTGGAGAAAGAGTATCAGGCGGTCCTCGATGAACTTGCGAAAGAGGTTGCCGATGCGGCTGGAAAGGGGGCATTCTAAATGCCGAAAGAATATAGAACCATACAGGAGGTTGCAGGTCCTCTGATGCTGGTGCAGGGCGTGGAAAATGTTACCTATGACGAGTTGGGTGAGATCGAGCTGGCGAGCGGCGAAAAGAGACGCTGCAAGGTGCTGGAGATCGACGGCGGCAATGCGCTGGTACAGCTTTTTGAGAGTTCCACGGGTATCAACCTTTCAAATAGTAAGGTGCGTTTTTTAGGCAGAACGATGGAACTTGGCGTATCGGAGGATATGCTGGGACGCGTCTTTGACGGTCTGGGCAATCCAATCGACGGCGGTCCGGAGATCCTGCCGGAGGAACGCCGCGATATCAATGGTCTGCCGATGAACCCGGCGGCGAGAAGCTATCCGCAGGAGTTTATCCAGACGGGTGTTTCCGCGATCGATGGTCTGAATACACTGGTTCGCGGTCAGAAATTGCCGATTTTCTCGGCGTCCGGTCTGCCGCATGCGAATCTGGCAGCCCAGATTGCGAGACAGGCGAAGGTGCGCGGCACGGACGAACCGTTTGCCGTTGTCTTCGCGGCGATGGGTATCACCTTTGAGGAAGCGCATTTCTTTACCGAGAGCTTTAAGGAGACGGGCGCGATCGACCGTACCGTCCTGTTTATCAACCTGGCAAACGATCCGGCGGTTGAGCGTATCGCGACCCCGCGTATGGCGCTGACGGCTGCCGAGTATCTGGCATTTGAGAAAAATATGCACGTTCTCGTTATCCTGACGGATATCACAAACTACGCGGATGCGCTGCGAGAGATTTCGGCTGCCCGCAAGGAAGTTCCGGGACGTCGTGGTTATCCGGGTTATATGTACACGGATCTTGCATCCCTGTATGAGAGAGCCGGACGCCAGAGAGGCAAGAATGGTTCGATCACGATGATTCCGATCTTAACCATGCCGGAGGATGACAAGACGCACCCGATTCCGGACTTAACCGGATATATTACCGAGGGACAGATTATCTTAAGCCGTGATCTGTACCGCAAGGGCATCACACCGCCGATTGACGTACTTCCGTCGCTGTCCCGTCTGAAAGATAAGGGAATTGGCGAGGGCAAGACGCGTGCCGACCATTCGAACACCTTAAACCAGCTCTTTGCGGCGTATGCGCGCGGCAAGGAAGCAAAGGAACTCATGGTGATCCTGGGCGAGGCGGCATTGTCCGATGTTGACTTAATCTATGCAAAATTTGCGGACGCCTTTGAAAAAGAATATGTTTCCCAGGGCTACAATACGGACCGCGATATCGAGGAGACGCTGCGGATTGGCTGGAAACTGCTTTCCATCCTGCCGAGAAGCGAGCTGAAACGTATCGATGAGAAGTATCTGGATCTGTATTATGGGAAAGAGTAAAAATGCCTGTGCATGGCGGATGCGCTTGAAAACGAAAGCGGCGTGTCATAACGCGGCTGCGGGAGCTGGCGGATCTGTTGTGACAAAGTGATTGCAGGAGAGAGGTGGTACGCATGGCATCGACACAGGTCAACCCGACCCGAATGGAGCTTACGAGGCTGAAAAAGAAGCTGGCGACAGCCACGCGGGGACATAAACTGCTGAAGGATAAGCGGGATGAGCTGATGCGCCAGTTCCTGGATCTGGTCCGGGAAAATATGGCGCTGCGCCAGAAAGTGGAGGCGGGCATCCGGAGTGCGAATGTGAATTTCGTCATCGCTAAAGCCGGGATGTCCGAGCAGGCGTTAAATACCGCGCTTGCCGCGCCGAAACAGGCGGTTTATCTGGAAGCAGACAAGAAAAACGTAATGAGCGTCGATATTCCGGTGTTCCATTATAAGACCCGGACGGCGGATGAGAACGATATTTACTCGTATGGATTTGCGTTTACTTCGAGCGATCTGGACGGGGCAGTCAAGTCGCTGGCGGACATTCTGCCGGATATGCTGCGGCTGTCCGAGACAGAGAAAGCCTGCCAGCTCATGGCAGCCGAGATCGAGAAAACGCGCCGGAGAGTCAATGCGCTGGAGCACGTAATTATTCCGGAGGCGCGCAAAAATATCAAATATATCACGATGAAGCTGGATGAAAATGAGAGAAGCACGCAGATCCGCCTGATGAAGGTAAAGGATATGATGCTGGAGGAGAAGCATCATTATAAGGAGAAGCGGGAGCTTTGTTCGTGATGATGAAAATGCCTCTTCTGGCGGCTTTAGGGCTGTCAGGGGAGGTTTTTTTGCACATAGTTGTGAAAATGACGGGACGAGCCCACGAGGTTCGAACCGCCCTTTCGATATACCTTTGTTCGCTTGCTTTCACTACAGATGTTCGCCCATGACGGACTGCGTCCGCCCTGTTCGGACACCTGTGTTCAAGATGCGTACAAAGATATATGAAAGGCGGTTCGGACCTCGCGGGCTCGTCCCTGTGTATTGGAAAAATAAAAGAGACAGAAAAAAGTAAAGTATTTATTGGAAATATTTGGTAGAATAGGAGGAAATGAGGGGAGGAATTTTGCATGGCAAAGCAGGTACAGAGGGCGATCGGCTGGGTGGCAGCATTTCTTTTGGCGGTGGGGATGTTGTTCCTGCCGGTTTCGAAGGCGTATGCGGGTCCGGTATCGGGCGGCAGTCCTGGAAGTGGAGAGATGAGAGGTGTCTGGGTTTCGTATCTGGACTGGAATGGATGGGCGAAGGATGAGGCTGGATATAAGAAGGCGATGGATCAGACACTGGACCTCTGTGTACAGAAGGGGTTAAATGCGGTTTTCCTACAGGTTCGCCCGGATGGAGATGCGATGTATCCGTCACAGTATTTCCCGTGGTCGAAATTTGCCTCTGGAAAACAGGGAAAGAATCCGGGGTATGATCCGCTGGCATATGCGGTGCAGGCGGCGCATCAGCGGGGCTTGCAGCTTCATGCGTGGATCAATCCGTACCGGATCACGGGGTATCTGAACCGTTATTCGGATCTGTGTGCGTCAAATCCGGCGATCGCGTGGGCGAAGGACGGGGACAGTTCGAATGACCGGTGGGTATTGTGCCAGAATGGTGAGTATTATTACAATCCGGCGATTCCGCAGGTGCGCCAGCTGATTATTGACGGTGTGAAAGAGATCGTGACGAATTATGAGGTGGACGGCATCCATTTTGATGATTATTTCTATCCGAATCTCGATGACAGCAAGGCGGAAACATGGTTTGATTATCCAGAGTACCAGGCGGGCGGCACATCGCTGAGTGTGGCGGCGTGGAGACGGAATAATGTCAATGAGCTGGTAAGGGGCGTTTATAGTGCGGTCAAGTCGATCCGTCCGCAGGCATTGTTCGGTATCAGCCCGGAGGGATATTTACAGAACCTCCGAAAAGATACCCGCCAGTTTACAGATGTGGATGCGTGGATGACCCAGAGCGGCTATGTGGATTACCTGATGCCGCAGATTTACTGGGGATTTGAGGCGAAGCAGAACGGCCAGGCAGCGGGCTATGCGTTTGCAAACTGCCTGAATGAGTGGGTGACGCTGAAAAAGAAGGGCAATGTGAAGCTGTATGTCGGTCTGGCGCTCTATAAGACCGGAACAGATGCAGTGGACGGCAACGAGGTGCCGGAGTGGCAGCGGTATCATGATATCATGAAGCGCGAGGTGCAGGCTGGACGGGCAACCGGACAGGTGAGCGGTTACTGCTTCTATGATTTATCGTCCCTGACGCGTGCGGCGGCAGCGGAGGAAGTGGCGAATGTGACGGCGCTGTTCCATTAAGTGCTCCCAGATAGTTACTGTTCACGCATACGTGCCCAGTAACGGAATTTGCCGTGGCTTCGCATTTAAATACGGCAAATTCCTGCTGCCACCACGTTTTCTTACGGCACTTTCGGTTCCCAAAGTGCCTACCCGTGAACGGTAACCATGATACCTTGTTGGGGAAATGGAAACCCCTGTGGATGATTGCAACCACAGGGGTTCTGTGCTATACTGGACATACGATTGCAGTAAAAATGTTGTTGTTTACATAATGTTCAGATGGCAGCAAATATACGGACGAGGAGAGGGAAGATGAAAAAAACAGCACTTGTCATTATGGCAGCCGGAATCGGAAGCCGTTTTGGCGGAGGGATCAAACAGCTGGAGTCGGTGGGTCCGAATGGGGAGATCATTATGGATTACTCTATCCATGACGCGCTGGAAGCTGGATTTGACCGGATTATCTTTGTGATCCGTCATGATTTGGAGGAGGACTTCAAAGAAGTGATCGGGAACCGGATTGAGAAGATTGCGCCGGTGACATACGCATTCCAGGAGCTTTCGGATGTACCGGAGGGATTCAGTGTCCCGGCAGACCGGAAAAAACCGTGGGGAACTGGACAGGCGATTTTGAGCATTCGCGGACTGGTCGAAGAGCCATTTCTGGTGATCAATGCGGATGATTATTATGGAAAAGAAGTGTTCCGAAAGATTCATACATACATGGTGGAACAGATGGACGTGAACGCACCGGTGTATGATATCTGCATGGGCGGCTTTATTCTGGCAAATACGCTCAGCGAGAACGGCGGCGTGACACGCGGCGTCTGTGAGGTGGGCGAGGGAGAGATTTTAAAACGCGTAACCGAAACCTACAATATCCAGAAGACAGCGGACGGCATGACGGCGACGGACAAAGAGGGGAATCCGGTTTCGGTTCAGGAGAACCAGCATGTATCGATGAATATGTGGGGACTCACACCGGGCTTTGTGGAGGAGCTGGAAAAAGGATTTCCAGAGTTTCTTGCGGGGCTGAAAGAGGGCGACGTGAAGTCGGAGTACCTGCTTCCGACGATTATCGATCAGATGATCCACGACGGGCGCGCAAGGGTGAAACTTCTGGAGACGCACGACTGCTGGTTTGGTGTGACCTACCGTGAGGATAAGGAGAGCGTGACGGAGTCGATCCGGGCGCTGATCCGTGATGGCGTGTACCCGGAAAAACTGTTTTGATAATTTGAGGAACAGTTTAAAGAAACAGAATTATTTGAAAAGATAAAACATCATGAGAACGATACTGCGAAATGGTGCAGCTGATTCGGCTGTGCAGAGGATAACGTGAAAAACGGTACGTGAGAATAACATGATACGCATAAATCCTGCATAGGATACCATGTAAGCCTTGAATTAAGGGGGAATGGCAGTCCGATGCAGGATTTTGCATATTTTAAGAGTCTTTATCCGGCTGCATGTAAGCAGATGCAGCTTTGCGTGGAAGCGGTCTGTGATGAGCTGGAGTATGAGGGGAGTCCCATCTATGATGAATATCCGGATCGGATCTTTCTGGAAAAACTGACAAAACGGGCACTGGAAAAATGGCAGAAGGTTTATCCGGCTGGAACGGAAAGGACGGATACACTGACGAACTATATAAAGGCGGCGGACGTGGGCACCGTATCCACAGAAGAAGGAACGGCGATGGTGGAAAATTCCCTGAAAATAGATTCTCCTGGTGGAGAAAGAGAAGAGAATCTGGCGGGAACCAGCATACAGCCGCATCTTCCTGGAAATGATGTATGGTATGGACCACTTCGGGGCGAACAGAAGGGCGGAAACGCTGGATATATGGTGTGGGAGGCGGATGAGCCGAATCTGACCGCGCAGGAGCGCCGTCCATGGAGTCCGCCGCCGGGACCGCGCCCGGGAGGACCGGGAAATCCGTGGGGACCGCCACCCCCGCCGCCGGGACCGCGTCCGGGAGGACCAGGAAATCCGTGGGGACCGCCGCCCCCGCCGCCGGGACCGCGCCCGGGAGGACCGGGAAATCCGTGGGGACCGCCGCCCCCGCCGCCGGGACCGCGTCCGGGAGGACCGGGAAATCCGTGGGGACCGCCACCCCCGCCGCCGGGACCGCGCCCGGGAGGACCGGGAAATCCGTGGGGACCGCCGCCCCCGCCGCCGGGACCGCGTCCGGGAGGACCGGGAAATCCGTGGGGACCGCCACCCCCGCCGCCGGGACCGCGCCCGGGAGGACCGGGAAATCCGTGGGGACCGCCGCCTCCGCCGCCGGGACCGCGCCCGGGGAGACCGGGGAATCCGTGGGGAGCGCCGCTTCAGGATTTTCTTCAGGTTTTATTAATGAATGAGCTGCAGGAGCGAAGACGGTGTCGGAAGTGCTGAAATTGCGGTTTTCAGGTGTAAATTTTTTAAATTAAAATGCGGTAACATCCAGGTGTGACAACGAATTTTACCGATTTGGAAAAAGAACAATCGGGTTACTGGGCACGTATGCGTGAACAGTAACACAATCGGAGTTCTTACAAATCATAGAAATTCTGGAATTTGAAGCCTGCTTGTGTTATACTGAAACAAAGGCTGCCGCCGGGACAGATGGGTGCCTGCGGCAGTTTTTGGCGTGCATGACAAAACGGAAACAGTTCGGCGGGTAGATTTTCCTGTACCTGTGAAGATACGGAACTGGTATGGTGGAGAGATAAAAGGAATTGATTTGATATATGAAGAAAAACCTGAAAAAGATACTGATTTTACTGATCTTATTTGTGCTGGCAGCAGCCGGTTATTTTACCTGGTCCTGGATGCAGCTGCGGGAGGATGGGGCGGTCTATACCTCGATTGAGGACGCGAACCTTCCAGTCGCTTATGTGAATATTCTGGGACGGCGGATGAACGAGCTGGACGGTTTCGTGGAGGACAGCCAGAAAGCGGCTGGACGCGGGGATCTGACGCTGCTTCCGGCAGACCGGAAACTGTCGGTGACGATCGACAAGCTGGACTCCCAGATTACGGGGATGCAGTATGAGATCCGCAGTTTGGACGGCGAACGTCTGGTAGAACGGACAACGCTTGACCACTGGGAACAGTCAGGGGAAGAGGTTTCTGCGGAGCTTCCGATCCAGAACCTTCTGACGGAGGAAAGCGAATACCGCTTAACGATTGCGATCGCGACGGAAAAGCACCCGGCGATCTATTTTTACACGCGCGTGATGTGGCAGCAGGAGAGCCGTGTGCAGGAGATGGTCGATCTGGCGGTGTCCTTTTCTGAAAAGACGTTTGATTATGATTCAGCGAGGGAGCTGACGACCTATCTGGAGACGGATCCGAATGCGGACAACAGTTCGTTGGGACATGTGACGTTAAAAAGCGATTTCAGCCAACTGACCTGGAAAGGGCTTTCGATGGAGCGGGTCAGCGAACCGGAAATTCATCTGCGGGAGCTGCAGGGCATCATTGGGACGATCGATTTAAAGTATGTTGTAAGTGAGATGAAGGATGGCAAGGCGGCTGCTTATTACGATGTGATCGAGAGCTTCACGATGAAGCTGGGCGCACAGCGCATCTACATGATGAATTATGACCGCCGCGCGGACCAGATTTTTACGGGGGAGAGCAGCGCCTATTCTGGTGACCGGATTCAGCTGGGGGTTTCGGATGCGGAGGATCTGCAGTCGATGCAGGATGAAGCGGGGAAATACCGTGCCTTTGTGGCAAACCGGGCGCTCTGGATTTATGATACAGGAAAAAAAGAGAGCACAAAGGTATTTGCGTTCCGCAAGAGCGAGAATGATACGAGGGTCAATTATGATACCTACGGAATCAAGATTCTGGATGTGAGCGAGGCAGGCCAGATTGATTTTGCCGTGTACGGCTATATGAGCCGCGGTAACCACGAGGGAACGACGGGAATCGCGCTATACCGCTATGAGACTGCGGGAAATGCCCTGACAGAGCGGCTGTATCTGCCGGCATCGACCGATTACGGCAACCTGCGCCAGGATATCAACCAGCTGTGCTACTTAAGCGGCGGGCAGACGCTGTATGTGCTGATGAACCATGCGGTTTACAGTGTCGATCTGACGGGAAAAGAGTACATGGTGGTGGCAGATGGCCTGACGGAGGAAAATTTTGCAGTCAGCACGGATGCCTCCCGGATTGCGTGGCAGGATGGGGCGGATATTTACCGTTCGACCAAGCTGCATGTCATGAATCTGGAGACAGGCAAGAAGGATGAGATTTCCTTCCCGGATCAGACCGTGATCCGGCTGATCGGATTTGTCGGAACCGACTTAGTCTACGGGCTTGCTCATCCGAACGAGCAGCTTACGATGGATGGACGCGTGACGGGGCTTCCGCTGTATGCGGTCGAGATCGTCGGCAGCAATATGGAGATGGAGACCCGCTATGAGAAGCCGGGTGTCAGCCTGGTGGATGTGCGGATTCAGGACAGCCGGGTTCATCTGTCACGGATGCGCCAGATAGGAAGCGGCTATCAGCCGATGGACGAGGACACGCTGGTCTGTAATGAGGAAGTGTCGAAAGATCCACTGGATGGAATCGCTACGTTAAATGACAGCGCAAAGGGGCGTCTCTACTGCGTCAAGCTGGATGCAGGCAAGACGGCACGGAGCACGAAGGTGCATGTTCCGAAGCAGGTGGCAGCAGAAGAAAATGATGTGATTGTGCTTCAGAACAATGGCGCGGCTGCACAGCGGATTTACAGTGCCTACAGCGAGGGACGCCTGAAAGGCTCGTATGCGGAATTTTCCAGCGCGGTGCAGGCAGCTTACGATGGCATGGGACTTGTAACGGATGAAAATGACCGGGTTGTCTGGGTGAGAGCAAACCGGAGCGACGCGAAGACGATCCGCGACGTCCAGAATATGGCGGGAACCGTCAGCCGCTATCTGTCGGATATGGCGGACGGAAAGACGACCTCCTCGGATGGCACAGAGTTAATCGACGCACGCGGGCTGACGCTGAACCAGATTCTCTACTTTGTCTACGCGGGCATGCCGGTGGTGGCATATCTGGGAGACGGAAGCTATGGTCTGATCTGTGGATACGACGCGTACAACATCTCTTGTCTCTGGTATCCGGGCACGGAATTTGCCTACACGGATAAGATGGGACTCAACGATGCAGCGGCATTTTTCGAGGGAAACGGAGGCAATGATTTCATTTGTTTCCTTGCCAATTAAGGGAAAAACGGAAATTACTGTTCACGGGTAGGCACTTTTGGAACCGAAAGTGCCGTAAGAAAACGTGGTGGCAGCAGGAATTTGCCGTATTAAAATGCGAAGCCACGGCAAATTCCATTACTGGGCACATATGCGTGAACAGTAATAAACGGAAAGCCAGTGCTTTACAAATTGAGATGTTATGATATAATCATGTAGATAACATGATATAAATTTAAGAAAATATTAAAGATTTGAGGCGCCGTCTGGCGCGTGTAAGTATCGTAAGATAATAGATTTTGAGGTGCAGAATGGAACAATTTATTATGAAGGGCGGAAATCCGCTGGTAGGCGAAGTGACTATCAGCGGAGCGAAGAATGCGGCGCTGGGAATCTTGGCGGCATCGATTCTGACGGACGAGGATGTTTTAATAGAAAATCTGCCGGACGTGCGTGATATCAACGTGTTTCTGGAGGCTGTTTCGGAGATTGGCGCGATGGTAGACCGGATTGACCGGCACACTGTCCGCATCAATGCGAAGGGGATTCATGCGATCCATGTGGATGACGAGTACATCCGCCGGATCCGAGCTTCCTACTATTTTATTGGCGCCCTGCTTGGCAAGTATAAAAGCGCACAGGTTCCGCTTCCGGGCGGATGCAACATCGGCAGCCGTCCGATCGACCAGCATTTAAAGGGCTTCCGTGCCCTCGGTGCGAAGGTACAGGTGGAAAATGGCGCGGTGCTCGCACATGCGATTGATTTAGTTGGTACCCATATTTATCTGGATATGGTGTCGGTCGGCGCGACGATCAATATCATGATGGCAGCGACGCTGGCAGAGGGCGAGACGATCATCGAGAATCCGGCGAAAGAACCACATGTCGTCGATGTGGCGAACTTCTTAAACAGCATGGGAGCCAATGTCAAGGGTGCCGGAACCGACGTGATCCGCATCCGCGGCGTCCACAAGCTGCATGGAACCGAATATTCGATCATCCCGGACCAGATCGAGGCAGGTACATTTATGTGTGCGGCAGCGATCACCCGCGGCGACGTGATGGTACAGAATGTCATTCCGAAGCATCTGGAAGCAATTTCTGCGAAGCTTATCGAGATGGGCTGTGAGGTGACGGAGTTTGATGAGGCGGTTCGTGTTGTGGGACGCCCGAGCCATGTGCATACCGATATCAAGACACTTCCGTATCCGGGATTTCCGACTGATATGCAGCCGCAGATCACCGTGACACTGGCACTGGCAGAGGGAACCAGTGTAGTGACCGAGAGTATTTTTGAAAACCGTTTTAAATATGTGGACGAACTTGCCCGCATGGGTGGACGCATCAAGGTTGAGGGCAATACCGCGATCATTACCGGCGTGAAGAAGCTGACTGGAGCACAGGTGGAGGCACCAGATCTGCGCGCAGGCGCTGCCCTGGTCATTGCGGGGCTGGCAGCGGAAGGATATACGACTGTCGATGAGATCGGTTATATCCAGAGAGGCTATGAGCATTTTGAGAAGAAGCTGCAGGGACTTGGCGCGGTGATCGAGAAAGTCGATTCCGAGAAAGAGGCGCAGAAGTTCAGACTCAAAGTGGGCTGATAAAAAAGAATGCGGTGTCACATATTGCTTGACAGACACCGCGGAGTATGTTATCGTACTGTTGAAGCTTTTAACAATTAAAAAGTTCGTATATATCCCTTATTCAGAGTGATGGAGATACAAAGGATCTATGAAGTCACGGCAACCCCGTTACATGGGACTGGAAATTAGTCTCAGCAGGGAACGGAAGGTGCCAGCCTGAGCGAGGAACCGGTAGATCGGTTTATCGAGCAATAAGAGGATTTGATCGAGATAATCAAGTCCGTGTTGCTGCGGACTTTTTTTACGTCTTACGACAAATTTATCAAAGGAGAAAATATGGAGAGATTACTTTTTACATCTGAATCAGTAACCGAAGGACATCCGGATAAAATGTGTGATCAGATTTCCGATGCGATTCTGGACGCGCTCTTAGAGCAGGATCCGATGAGCCGTGTGGCTTGTGAGACGGCGACGACAACCGGTCTGGTTATGGTTATGGGCGAGATCACAACGAAAGGCTATGTGGATATCCAGAAGGTAGTCCGCAATACCGTCCGTGAGATCGGTTATGACCGTGCGAAATACGGTTTTGACTGTGATACCTGCGGCGTGATCGTGGCACTGGACGAGCAGTCCCCGGATATCGCGATGGGAGTTGATAAAGCGCTGGAAGCAAAAGAGAACAAGATGACCGACGAGGAGCTGGAGGCAATCGGTGCCGGCGATCAGGGTATGATGTTTGGTTATGCGACCAACGAAACGGATGAATATATGCCATATCCGATTTATCTGGCACACAAACTGGCACGCCAGCTGACCAAGGTCCGCAAAGACGGAACCCTGCGCTACCTGCGCCCGGACGGCAAGACACAGGTAACCGTAGAGTACGATGAGAACGGCAAACCATCCCGTCTGGATGCAGTGGTTCTTTCCACCCAGCATGACGAGGAAGTAACCCAGGAGCAGATCCATAAGGATATTAAAAAATATGTATTTGACGAGATTCTGCCGGCAGAGATGGTTGATGAGAATACAAAATTCTTTATCAATCCGACCGGACGTTTCGTTATCGGCGGTCCGCATGGAGACAGCGGTCTGACCGGACGTAAGATCATTGTGGACACCTACGGCGGCATGGCGCGTCACGGCGGCGGCGCATTCTCCGGAAAAGACTGCACAAAAGTGGATCGTTCTGCTGCATACGCAGCCCGCTATGTTGCGAAAAACATCGTAGCAGCTGGACTGGCAGACAGATGTGAGATTCAGCTTTCCTATGCGATCGGTGTTGCACAGCCGACCTCCATCATGGTAGATACATTCGGAACCAGCAAGTTGCGTGAGGATCAGCTGGTTGAGATGATCCGCAAGCACTTTGACCTGCGTCCGGCTGGCATCATCAAGATGCTTGACCTGCGCCGCCCGATCTACAAACAGACGGCTGCATACGGACATTTCGGTCGCGACGATCTGGATCTTCCGTGGGAGAAGCTGGATAAGGTGGATGAATTAAAGGCGTATCTGTAAAAGTAGGAAACGCTGCAGGGATATCTGCCCGTAAAAAATCATAAGATCAGAACGAGGGGGCTGCCGCTTTTGCGGCAGTCTCTTTTATTACACAAAAAGGCACATGCTTTTTTATTTATAATACTTTTAGAGACGTAATCTGCAAAATATGATACACTATTTGTGGAAGATATCAGGAGCAAAAGCGCAGAAGTCCGACGCAGTTTTGCGGGAGGATTTTTGTAGGGGCAATCTGGTATCAGACCGGGCAATGACTGGAGGAAATAGGATGAAGATACGCACACGTCTGGCGATTGCTTTTGTGACGATTACGGTCGTTCCGATTGTGCTCATATTTGTGGCGGCGTTCGGACTCGTAAACTATCAGGAGCATCTGTTTCAGAAAACATACGGGCTGTCGGAGCAGATCGATCTGCTCTCCGGCAATCAGACACAGGTGTTTAACCGGCTGACGCAGGGAATCCAGGAGGAGATCCGCGAGGCGGTCGGGGAAAATACAGATTTATTTGAAGAACCGGCTTATTTGAGCAAGGTCAATGAAGAACTGCGCGATAAATATTCGTATCTAGTCATCCGCAAGGGCAAGGACATCACATTCTGCGGAAGCGAGGATGGACGCGAGCTCTGCGAACGGCTGGCGCCGTACGGTGATCAGGGAAGTATGGCAGGCAGTATTTACATGGATGGCGAGGAACAGCATCTGGTCAAACAGATCGATTTCCGGTTTTCAGATGATTCACAGGGCAGTGTGTTCATCGTGACGAACGTCGGGGATTATGTGCCGGAGATCAAGGCGCTGCTCGGAGAGATGCTGCTTCTCGGCGTGCTGATCATCAGTTTTATGGGCGGTCTGCTGATCATGTGGATCTACCGTTCTCTGCTGCGTCCGCTGCACAAGCTGCAGGAGGCGACCAAGCAGATCCGGGATGGAAATCTGGACTTTACGCTCGATGTGGATGATGAAGATGAGATCGGAATGCTCTGCCAGGATTTCGAGGAGATGCGCCTGCGTCTCAAGGAATCGCAGGAAGAAAAACTCCAGTACGACAAGGAGAGCAAAGAGCTGATCAGCAATATTTCCCATGATCTGAAGACTCCGATCACGGCGATCAAGGGGTATGTGGAAGGCATTCAGGATGGCGTGGCTTCTTCACCTGAGAAATTGAATAAATATATTCGGACGATTTATAATAAAGCAAACGATATGGATCGATTGATTGACGAGCTGACGTTCTATTCGAAGATTGATACGAACAAGATTCCGTATAACTTTTCAAAGATCAATGTGGCGGAATATTTTGGTGATTGTGTTGAGGAAGTTGGTCTGGATATGGAGACGCGCGGCATCGAGCTGGGATATTTCAACTATGTGGACGAGGATGTGGTCGTGATCGCGGACGCGGAGCAGATGAAGCGAGTGATCAACAACATTATCGGAAATTCGCTCAAATATCTGGACAAGAAAAAGGGTATTTTAAATATCCGCATCAAGGATGACGGCGATTTTATCCAGGTCATCATCGAGGACAACGGAAAGGGAATCGCGGCGAAAGATCTGCCGTATATTTTCGATCGTTTCTACCGGACGGATTCGTCGAGAAATTCGTCCAAGGGCGGTAGCGGCATCGGGCTTTCGATCGTAAAGAAGATTATCGAAGATCACGGCGGACGCATCTGGGCGACCAGCAAGGAAGGCATCGGAACGGAGATCCATTTCGTTTTGCGCAAGTATGTCGGGGCATAGTGATTTGAAGTTTGGTCGTTTAAATAAAAACAGCAGGAGGAATTCACAGATGAGCAGAATATTAATCGTAGAAGACGAGGAGAGTATTGCAGAGCTGGAAAAAGATTATCTGGAGCTTTCTGGTTTTGAGGTTGAGATAGAAAATAATGGAGAAACGGGACTGAAACGCGGCATGGAGGAAGATTTTGATCTTCTGATTCTTGATCTGATGCTGCCAGGGGTCGATGGCTTCGAGATCTGCAAGAAGATCCGGGAAGTAAAAAACACACCGATCATCATGGTATCTGCGAAAAAGGACGATATTGACAAGATCCGCGGTCTGGGACTGGGCGCGGACGATTATATCACGAAACCATTCAGTCCGAGCGAGATGGTGGCGCGTGTCAAGGCGCATCTGGCGCGTTATGAGCGCCTGATCGGCAGCGGTATGCCGGAAAACGAGATCATCGAGATCCGGGGACTCAAGATTGATAAGACTGCCCGCCGCGTTTACATCAACGGCGAGGAGAAGAACTTCACGACGAAGGAATTTGACCTGCTGACCTTTTTAGCACAGAACCCGAACCATGTATTTACCAAGGAAGAACTCTTCCGCGAGATCTGGGATATGGAGTCATTGGGAGATATCGCGACGGTTACCGTGCATATTAAGAAGATCCGTGAGAAGATCGAGTTCAACACGGCGAAACCGCAGTATATTGAGACGATATGGGGTGTTGGATACCGGTTTAAAGTCTGATGACTGGGTAAGCCACATAAAAACGACCCTTGGGAAACGCAAACAGGAGCGCTTTCCAAGGGCCGTTTTATATTTCATAGGAAATTGCGTCCTATGAAATATAAAAGTTATTGTTCACGGGTAGGCACTTTTGGAACCGAAAGTGCCGTAAGAAAACGTGGTGGCAGCAGGAATTTGCCGTATTTAAATGCGAAGCCACGGCAAATTCCGTTACTGGGCACGTATGCGTGAACAGTAACATATAAAATGCTCCGCGAGGATGCGCACTCGCGCGAAGCAGAAACATGTCGCAAGCGACCGCGTGAGACGCCCGAAGGTGCCAAGGCACATTCTTTTTCATCCCAACAAGATTTGGCTTGCCCGCTTCAGATCGTTCTCGTCCGGGATACGGATGTCGGACAGGGAATAGGGAATGCCGAGCGTTTCCCATTTATAGATGCCGAGCGTGTGGTATGGGAGAATTTCTACCTTTTCCACATTTGAAAGTGTGTCCAGAAATGCACGGATTCCATGCAGGTTGGCCGGATCATCGGTAATGCCGGGGACTAAAACATGCCGGATCCACAGGGGCTTATGAATCTGGTCTAAAAACCGGGCAAAGGAAAGAATGGATTCGTTGGAGTGCCCAGTCAGAAGACGATGTTTTTCCGGATCGATGTGTTTCAGATCCAGAATAACAAGATCGGTGTGCTCTAAAAGCGTGGTCAGGTGGGAAAAGAAAGGTTCGGCGGTGGTAAATGGCTGTCCCGCGGTGTCCAGTGTGGTGTGAATGTGCTGTTCTTTGGCAAGCTGGAAAAGTTCACATAAAAAGTCAGCTTGAAGGAGCGGTTCTCCGCCGCTGACGGTGATGCCGCCGCCCCCGCGCCAGTAACTCCGGTAGCGGAGTGCCTGGCGAAGAAGTGCTTCCGGGGTGATTTCCTGCGAACCGGTGTGTTTAGATGGGCAAGAAACACCTTCGAAAAGAGCGGATGTGCCGGAGGTGTGGGTGGAGACGTCCGGGAGGGAAAGTTCCTTTGGCAGTACCCATGTATCCGGATTGTGGCAGTAGCGGCAGCGCATGAGACAGCCCTGCATGAATACCACGAAGCGGACACCGGGACCGTCTACGGAGCCGAAGGTATCGATGGAATGAATATAACCGGTATGCATCGTTACAGCACCTCGTGGCAGGTACGGGCGATCACGTCGAGCTGCTGTTCTCTGGTCAGATTGATAAATTTAACGGCATATCCGGAAACACGGATGGTGAAGTTGGCATATTCCGGTTTTTCCGGGTGTTCCATCGCGTCCTTCAGTTTTTCGATTCCAAAGACATTTACATTTAAATGATGCGCGCCCTGATCAAAATATCCGTCCAGGACGTGAACCAGGTTATTTTTCCGTTCTGTCTCGGAGTGACCGAGCGCCCCCGGTGCAATCGTTTCTGTGTTGGAGATGCCGTCGAGCGCATATTCATATGGAAGCTTTGCGACCGAGTTTAAAGAAGCGAGCAGACCGTTCTGCTCTGCGCCGTAGGAAGGAGTTGCGCCTGGGGCAAACGGGGTGAATGCCGGCCGTCCGTCCGGAAGTGCGCCGGTTGCCTTGCCATATACAACATTGGAGGTGATCGTGAGGATCGAGGTGGTTGCCTCGGAATTCCGGTAGGTGTGGTATTTTTTTACTTTATGTAAAAAGGTTTTTAACAGCCATACGGCAATCTCGTCGGCGCGGTCGTCATCATTTCCGTAGCGTGGGAAATCGCCCTCTGTCTCAAACTTGCGGGCGATGCCGTATTCATCACGGATGACCTTCACTTTTGCATACCGGATCGCGGAGAGAGAATCGACCACGTGGGAGAAACCGGCAATTCCGGTGGCAAAGGTACGCCGGACATCCGTGTCGATCAACGCCATCTCAGCGGACTCATAGTAATATTTATCGTGCATATAGTGAATCAAATTGAGGATATTCACATAAATGCCCGCCAGCCAGTCCAGCATCTGATCGTATTTATGCATGACTTCCTGATAATCGAGGTATTCGGATGTGATCGGCGCATACGCTGGACCAACCTGCATCGGACGTCCGTCTTTGGCAGTGTATTTCTCGTCTCTGCCTCCGTTGATGGCATAGAGAAGGCATTTGGCAAGATTGGCACGGGCGCCGAACAGCTGCATTTCCTTGCCTGTCTGGGTGGCGGAGACGCAACAGCAGATGCTGTAGTCGTCCCCCCAGATCGGACGCATGACATCGTCGTTTTCATACTGGATCGAGGATGTGTTGATGGAGATTTTGGCAGCATATTTCTTAAATGCCTCTGGCAGGCGGGAAGAGTAAAGGACGGTCAGGTTTGGTTCCGGGGACGGTCCCATATTTTCCAGCGTATGTAAAAAGCGGAAATCGTTTTTCGTTACCATCGGACGCCCGTCTTGTCCCAGACCGGCAACTTCCAGCGTTGCCCAGACCGGATCGCCGGAGAAAAGTTGGTTGTAGGATGGGATCCGGGCAAATTTTACCATGCGGAATTTCATTGTCATATGGTCGATTAATTCCTGCGCCTCGATCTCGGTCAGTGTTTGTTCTGTTAAATCCCGGTTGATGTAGATATCAAGGAAGGTGGAAATGCGTCCGACACTCATGGCGGCACCGTTCTGGGTCTTAACGGCAGCGAGGTAACCGAAGTAGAGCCACTGGACGGCTTCTTTGGCATTGGAAGCCGGACGGGAGATATCAAAACCATAGATGGCAGCCATCTCCTGAATGTCCTTTAGAGCGCGGATCTGCTCGGCGATCTCTTCCCGCTGGCGGATGATGTCATCAAACATGGCGCCATTTCCACAGCGTTCCAGATCCTTTTTCTTTTCCTGAATTAGGAAATCGATTCCGTACAGGGCGATCCGGCGGTAGTCGCCTACGATCCGGCCGCGTCCATAGGTATCCGGAAGTCCGGTGACGATATGGCAGTGGCGGGCGGTTTTCATTTCCGGGGTATATGCATCGAAGACGGCCTGGTTGTGGGTTTTATGGTATTCGGTAAAGATTTTATGAAATTTTGGATTGACATGGTAGCCGTAGGTTTTGGCGGCTTCCTCCGCCATCTTGATTCCGCCGAACGGCATAAAAGCCCGCTTGAGTGGTTTGTCGGTCTGAAGTCCGACGATGCGTTCCAGATCTTTAAGCTCCGGATCGATATATCCCGGACCATAGGCGGTCAGGCTGGATACGATTTCAGTTTCGCATTCGAGCACACCGCCCTTTTCGTGCTCTTTCTTCTGAAGCTTTTGAAGGCGTTCCCAGAGCAGATGAGTGGCACTGGTTGGGGCAGCGAGAAAGCTTTCATCGCCATCATATTGCGTATAGTTGTTCTGGATGAAATCGCGGACGTTCACTTCGTCGGTCCATTTGGAGCCCAGAAAACCTCTCCAGGCTGTTTGAAAGATAGGTGTGTTTTGGAATGTTTGATACATAGCAGACATGTGTTTACCTCCTGGTTGAAAAATTTCGATCCCAGCAGAGACAGTGAGAGTGAAAAAAAGTAAAAAAAATACCCACGGTCTGTGCTGTGACGCCCAGACGGTCGGCAATTTCCAGTCATACTTCATGTGGTTGATCCACTTATCCGTCAGTTGTATGACTGCTATGTTTAAGGTATATCAGAACCGAAGAGGAATGTCAAGCTATATTTGGGGGAAGAGGTAGCAGTGAAGAGGTAACAGTTCAAGTCCGTAGCTGTTCACAGTAACAAAAAGAGTGCCGGAAAGAGTGGACATTTAGCAAATGACTTGATAAAATGAGTGAAGTTTTAGGACAGATGGGAATGAAAAAGGGATAAAAAGTTGCTGGGCACGATGCTTGAACAGTAATGATGAAACCTGAATTTGACAGAAATGACAGAAGAGAGGAAGGAAATGCTGGAAAAATTTTGTGTCGGGTTGGTGCGGATTTTGTTGGGAGGAATTCTTTTTTTCCTGACACTGCTCAGCGCGGTTGTGACCTGCCGGGTCTATGGAGGTTCTGAGATTGTACAGTATGGAAGGGACAGTCTGTTTCTGCACCTGTTTTTTGGTGCGGGTGTGATTGGACTGACGGTGTTTTACAGGCGGAGAAAGGAACGAAAGTGCCGGAAGAACCAGTGGCTTCTTTTATCGGCTGCTGCCTATCTTTTTTGGATTCTCCTTGTCCCGTCCTGGGGCGGTTCTGACTCTCATCAGTGTATGGCGTCCGCGCAGGGACTTCTGCAGGGCGATTTCAGCGCCTGGGAGCCGGTGGCGTATTCGTATGGGACAGCGGAAGGACCGCTTGGGTATGCGTACACTTACCCGTCTCAGAACGGGCTGATTCTCTATATGGCAGTGCTGGTATTTTTCTTTGGGGATGTGGCGTATGCAGTTTTCCAGATTTTAAATATCGGTTTTTTTATTCTGGGAATCGTGAGCCTGCAGCGGATGACGGTACGGGGAAACGAAAGGTGCAGCCTGCTTTTGTGGATGGCGTGCTGTCTGCCATTTTCTTTCTATATCCTCTTCGTGTACGGTACGATGCCAGGATTTGGACTTTCGTGTCTGGCGATGGAACGTCTGGTGCGGTATGTGGAAGAGGGGCGGGGAAGAGACTTCTGGATTGGCGCGGCAGCAGTAGCGGCGGCGGTGATCCTCAAGTCGAATTATGAGATTGTGCTGGTGGCGCTGTTTTTGTATCTGGCATCCTCGGGAGTCTTTCGAAGGAAAGCACGCCTGCTGGTGGCAGCGGTGCTTCTGATTACAGTGTATGTGATTGGAAACCGGGGGATTCAAACAGGAATTTCTTCTGTGACCGGACGCACGGTATCGGACGGTGCGCCGATGATTGCCTGGGTGCAGATGGGACTGGAGGAGAGCAAACGTGGACCGGGCTGGTACAATGGCTATCAGGTAAAACTCTTTCAGAAGGCAGATGGGGATGCGGATCTGGCGGCCGCATGGGCGCAGGCAGATTTGCGGAAAACGATTTCAGATATGGCAGAGGAACCGGCGAAAGCCGCTGATTTCTTTGTTCGGAAGATCGAGTCAATCTGGGCGGAACCGACCTTTCAGAGTCTCTGGATCCAGGAGGTGGGAAATACCTCCTGGGCGGAGGAAAGCCCGCCATGGGAGCTTTTCAAGGAAGAAGGGGGTCTGAACCGGCTCTATGTTTTTGCGGCGAATCTGTTGCAGACGTTTGTGTATGCGATGGCGTGTGTATGGGTGATTGCCGGGATGAGTGCCAAAGGAAGCCGAAGTAAGCATGTCCTGATGAAACGAACATGGGAAAAGAGGATAGAAGCAGAAAAAACTGTGAAGGCTGTGAAAAAACAGGGAATGGAAACGGTCTGGGAGAGGCAGGAACGTGGAGAACCGGACAGATGGGGGATGCTGCTTCCGGGAATCGTGTTTATTGGGGGATTCCTGTTCCATCTGGTCTGGGAGGCGAAGGGGCAGTATTCGGTGGTGTATTTTATGCTGCTGCTGCCGTATGCGTATCTGGGGATGGAAAGAGTGGCGGATGTGTTTTTAGATGTGACAGGTGCCGGGAAAGAATGATGTTTTGAGATAAAAAAGATACTGGGAACAGCCTGAAATAAGCCGTTTTCAATATCTTTTTTATGGTTTAAAAGAGCTATGATTTCTAAAAATCCATTAAAAATTGCAATGATAAATCCGCTCCGCCGCCTGATAGAACACAGTTTCCCAATATTTTTCCGGAATCAGCCGTTTCGTAATTTCGATGTAATCTTCATAGTTGGCGAGCGGCCAGTCGGTGCCGAACATGAGCTTATCATAGTCGCGGATGTAGGCAAGCCAGGTTTTCAGGGTGCTGATATACCCGCTCTGCTCTTCCAGAAACTCCGGAATGTCAAATTTGCCCTCTAAAAGCCCAGAGAGGTCGGCGGCGACATTTTCATTTTTCTCGACAACGGCGGCGGCATCCATCAGCCACGGGTTGCCGAAGTGGCACATGACGAACTGGACATCCGGATGGCGGACGGCGGCTTCATCGAGGGTCAGCGGATGGCTGTATTTGATGAATGCTTTGGAACCGGCGGTCTGTCCGGTGTGGATGGCAACCGGCTTTTTGTACGCCTTGGCGAGGTCGTAGATCGGTTCGAAGCGCTCGTCGGTAACGTAGATGGAATCATATCCCGGGTAGAGTTTGATGCCGACGCAGGTATTCCGTTTTAAGTTTTCTTCGACAAGATCGCATGTCTTTTGAATCTTTTCCGGCGTCAGTTTTCGTGCTTCGACGCCGACGCAATAGCGCAGAAAATCCGGGTATGTGTGATTATCCGGGTGAACGCCGCGGTTTCCCATGACGATGCCGCCGACGATATTATATTTCTGAAAGCATTCCCGCAGATGCTCTTCATTATTGATATGACCGGCTTCGATGGCAATCTCATCGAAATGCGGGTAACCGGGACAAAAGTGCAAATGTGAATCAATGATTTTCATAATGATAACAGGCGCCTGTATCAAAAACCTTTTGGAAAAAGAACGGCGCTGTCCTCCTTTCTGCTGTGATGTATGTCTGGAAGTTTTGAGAAAATCCGGTGCAACAAAACTTCGGGTGTATATAAATAAGAAATGCAGTGACAGTCCGGCAGGTTCATAGAGCATGCAGCAACTGTATGAAATCAACTGTTAGTGTAGTCCCAAATGGGGTGGATGTCAAATTTTTCTCCATCTGTTTGACATCCACACTATGATCTGGTATAGTGATAGCTATGCGTATTGCAAAGGGGCAAACTGCCTCTTTCTTTTTTTGTAAATATTCCGGAAGAATGCAAAAAAGATAACTAATATGATATATGAAATGTATCTCCGGAATGTGCAGACCGTTAATCAGACAATGAAAGGAATAGAATGGAAACAATCAGATTTGAAGATTTAGAGTTAGATGCAAAGATCATGCGTGCGATCACCGATATGGGGTTCGAGGCGGCTTCTCCGATTCAGGGACAGGCGATTCCGCTGGAACTGCAGGGACTGGATATCATCGGACAGGCACAGACTGGTACCGGTAAGACGGCTGCGTTTGGTATTCCGCTGTTACAGAAGATCGATCCGAAGAATAAGAAGCCGCAGGCGATCATTCTCTGCCCGACCCGTGAACTTGCCATCCAGGTATCTGAGGAGATCCGCCGCCTGGCAAAATACATGCACGGTGTCAAGGTTCTGCCGATCTACGGCGGACAGGAGATCGGACGTCAGATCCGTTCCCTCAAGGATGGTGTGCAGGTTATCATCGGTACGCCGGGGCGTGTGATGGATCACATGCGCCGCAAAACCGTCAAGATGGATCAGATCCACACGGTTGTCCTCGACGAGGCGGACGAGATGCTGAACATGGGCTTTTTAGAGGATATGGAAACCATCTTAAGCGCACTGCCGGAGGAGAGACAGACGCTGATGTTCTCAGCGACGATGCCGCAGGCGATTCAGCGGATCGCGACGAACTTCCAGAAAGATCCGCAGATTGTGCGCGTGGTCAAGAAAGAGCTGACCGTTCCGAAGGTAACCCAGTATTATTATGAAGTAAAACCGAAGAATAAGCTGGAGGTTATGTGCCGTCTGCTGGATCTCTATGATCCGAAGCTCTCAGTGGTATTTTGCAACACGAAAAAGCAGGTCGATGAGCTGGTACAGGGCTTACAGGGACGCGGCTATTTTGCAGAAGGGCTTCACGGCGATTTGAAACAGGAGCAGCGTGACCGTGTCATGCGTGCATTCCGTACCGGACGGACGGACATTCTGGTGGCAACGGATGTGGCAGCCCGCGGTATCGACGTCGATGACGTTGAGGCGGTATTCAACTATGATGTACCGCAGGATGACGAGTATTATGTACACCGTATCGGACGTACTGGACGTGCCGGACGCGAGGGCAAGGCGTTTAACCTCGTAGTTGGCAAAGAGGTTTACAAGCTGCGCGAGATCCAGCGCTACTGCAAGACCCGCATCATTCCGCAGGCGATTCCGTCTCTGGACGATGTGACCTCCATCAAGGCAGATAAGATTCTCGACCAGGTGGGCGAGGTGCTGCAGGACAGCGATCTGAGCAAGGTGATCGATATTGTAGAAAAACGTGTGCTGGAAGAGGACTACACGACGCTCGATCTGGCAGCAGCGCTGCTCAAAATGATGATGGGCGAAGAGGGCGAGGAGCTCTTAGAGGAGAACCGCCCGCTGCGTGAGCTGGAGGATCTCGAGGATGAGAGCCGCCGCAGCCGTGGTGGAAGAAACGGCAGAGGAAGCCGTGGCAGAAATGAGGACGTAGCGCGTCTCTTCATCAACATCGGAAAGAACCAGGGCATCCGTCCGGGCGATATCCTCGGTGCGATCGCCGGAGAATCCGGCATGCCGGGACGTATGGTCGGAAGTATCGATATGTTCGATAATTACACATTCGTCGAGGTGCCGAGAGAGCATGCGGACGTTGTACTGCAGGCGATGCGCGGTGCGAAGATCAAGGGCAAGAACGTGCATATGGAGAAGGCGAACCGGAAGTAAAGAGCATATTGAAATTATATTTGGCATATGCTATAATGCCATTAGGCGAAAAGACAAAAGTGTTCAAAGTGGCACAAAAACAAATCCCTCAGGTGCGGGCACACCTGAGGGATTTTATTCCATTTGGGCGAGGTGGCTTAAGCCTCTGGCTGACTACCTAACGATGTCCGTCCAACCACTTGCATATGTAATAGGCGATTACACTTGCCACGACGGACACAAGAAAAGACAGAAATATATTCAAAATGGCACACCCCCTTTCTGCACCTGTCTAGGGGTGGTAGCTGTATTAGTATATCATAAAGATAAAATTATAAAAAGTCATCTTTGAGATGTTTTGTTTGTCTCAAAGATGACTTTTTATCTTAATAACTTTAAAATTTGCTCTTACAGCTCCGCCGTAATAAAAATATCATAAATCGCTTTCACAGCCGCCTCGAAATCTGCGTTCTTCACGCCGATGATGATGTTGAGTTCACTGGAACCCTGGTCGATCATCTTGACGTTGATGCGGGCGTGTGCCAGAGCGGAGAAGATGCGTCCGGCAGTGCCGCGGGTGGACTTCATGCCGCGTCCTACGACGGCGATGAGTGCTAAATCGGACTCAAGCTCGATGGAATCCGGCTGTACCGCGCGGTGGATGTTGGAGATAACGAACTGCTCATGCTGTTCGAATTCGGACTGGTGTACGAAGATGGTCATCGTGTCGATTCCGGACGGCATATGCTCGAAGGAAATGCCGCAGTCCTCGAAGACACCCAGAACTTTTCTCCCAAACCCAATTTCGGAGTTCATCATCGCTTTCTCGATGGTGACAGAGCAGAAACCAGTCTTTCCGGCGATACCGGTGATGGTGTATTTCGGCTTCCGGCAGGTATTCTCGACGATGAGTGTACCCGGATCCTCCGGCTTGTTGGTGTTGCGGATGTTGATCGGGATGCCCTCGCGGCGTACCGGGAAGATGGCATCCTCATGAAGGACGCTGGCACCCATGTAAGCCAGTTCACGCAGTTCTTTGTAGGTGATGGTCTCGATCGGAACCGGATTTTCCACGATGCGCGGGTCGGTTACCAGGAAACCGGATACATCGGTCCAGTTCTCGTAGAGGTCTGCGTGAATCGCGCGGGCTACGATGGAGCCAGTGATATCCGAACCACCGCGGGAGAAGGTGTGGATCGTGCCGTCCGGATTGGACCCGTAGAAGCCTGGGATAACGGCGCGCTCAGTGTGCGCGAGGCGTTCGGACAGCTCTTCATTGGTTTTCTCGGACAGGAATGTACCATTCTCGTCAAAGAAGATTACCTCGGCTGCATCGATGAACTCATAGCCCAGGTAATGGGACATGATGATACCGTTTAAATACTCACCGCGGGAAGCTGCGTAATCGCTGCCTTTTTTTGCGATAAAGTTTTCCTCGATGGTCTTGAACTCATAATCGAGGTTTAAATTCAACTCCAGACCGTCGATGATCTGCTCATAGCGCTCTTTGATGGCGGAGAGAAGCTTGCCGTAGCTTGCGCCGGTGGAAGCTGCCTCGTAGCAGGCATAGAGCATATCGGTTACTTTGGTGTCATTTTTGTTGCGTTTGCCCGGAGCAGACGGTACAACGTAGCGTCTGGATTTATCAGCACGGATAATATCTCCGACTTTTTTGAACTGTTTTGCGCTGGCGAGGGAACTTCCGCCAAACTTTACTACTTTCTTCATGATGTTCTTTGTTCCTTCCTAAAGTAAATATTGGGTTAATTCAGTTTCTGGATCTTCGGAAAATACTGGAACAGTACCTTGGCAACCAGTTTGTCGCGCTTGACGTATTTGTGCGTCCAGCGGCGGGCGTCGTTGGAATAGTTCCGGTTGTCGCCCAGCATGAAATAGCAGCCATCCGGCACTTTGTAGTGCTGCGGTTCCTCCGGTTCCATCGGTTCATGCAGATACGGTTCGTCGAGCGGTGTATCGGAACCATTTAAGTATACCTTGCCGTCTACGATGTCGATCGTGTCGCCCGGCATACCAATGATACGTTTGACATAGTACGTTTTGATGCCTTTCGCTTCATCATCCGGATAAATGAAAATGGCGATGTCACCCCGCTGCGGATCTCCGAATTTGTAGCTTAACCGTGAGCCGATGACGCGGTCGCCAGCCATGATGGTCGTTTCCATCGAGCTGGTCGGGACTTCGCTGTTGGCGATGATGAAATGGTTGACGCAGAATGCGATAATAGCGGCGGCAACCAGGACCTGAATCCAGCTTATGACCTCGTCCTTGAGATTGAAGCCTTCCTTGCGGCTCTTGCCCTTCTTGGATTTTGCGGCATTTCCGGTACCTGAAGCGTTGTTGTTCTCTTCGGGCGTATCTTCCAAATCGTGTTCCGAAGAGTTCTGGCCTGGCTGGTTGATGCCGATTTTTCCGGCGCGGAGTTCATCGAGCATCTCATCCAGTTCCTGATCGGAACGCCCGGAGAAATTGCTTCGGGACGAAATATGGTCTCTATCTTGATCTTCCATATATATCTCCTCTCTCTGCTGTTGCTGTCTGTGTGACGTTATCTTATGGCACTTTCAGTTCCAAAGGTGTCTGCTACGGCAGTAACGTTTGTGCAACGCATGAGCAGTAATGGCTACTGTAATATGGTAACCTTCTGCCATAATAGTGTATATGAGATGCCTTGATTTATCAAGTTTTTTCACGAAATTTCGGGAAAATTCATAAATGTTTTGAAGTGTATGATTGTATTATTGGGCGCGGGATGCTAAAATGAAGCTAAAACCAAAAACCACAAAGGAACGCAAGGGGGCGTATGTATGGATAAAACATTATACGATCTGATGGACTGGGCTGGAATTGAAGAAATTGTCTATTCGGAAGCGGCAAACCCGCACCGGATGCTGGGAGCCCATATGACGCCGGAGGGAATGCTGGTACAGGCGTTTATTCCGACGGCGCGCGATATTACGGTCAAACTTTCGGCAACCGGCAAGCAATACCAGATGGAGATGGCGGACGAGACTGGCTTTTTTGCGGCGCTGATTCCGCGCAAGACTCTGGCGGATTATACCCTCCTTGTGTTTTATGATAATGGTACGTTAAGCGAGATACACGATCCGTATTCCTTTGCACCGCAGTTTACGGAATCGGATTTGAAGAAATTCGAGGCGGGCGTCCACTACAGCATTTATAATAAGATGGGCGCGCATCCGATGACGGTCAAAGGTGTGAGCGGCGTCTATTTTGCAGTCTGGGCGCCGGAAGCGATGCGCGTGAGTGTCGTCGGTGATTTCAACCTGTGGGATGGCAGACGCAGCCAGATGCGGCGGTTGGGAGATTCGGGCGTGTTTGAGATTTTTATCCCGGAGCTAAAAAAGGGCGCTGTTTATAAATATGAAATTAAGTTCAAGAACGGCGACCCGGCGCTGAAGGCGGATCCGTATGCGAACTATGCGGAACTTAGACCGAACACGGCATCCATCGTCTGGGATCTGGACGAATATAAATGGAACGATCAGGACTGGATGAAGAAACGGGCGGCGCTCGACACGAAGACGGCGCCGATGTCGATCTATGAGATGCATCTCGGTTCCTGGATGCGAAAACCGACCGAGGTGGATAAGAGAGGACGCGAGATTGTCGGATCAGAGTTTTACAATTACCGTGAGATCGCGGTCAAGCTGGCGGAATATGTGAAGGAAATGGGGTATACCCATGTGGAACTTCTGCCGGTCATGGAACATCCGCTGGATGCTTCGTGGGGCTATCAGGTGACGGGATATTACGCACCGACCAGCCGCTTCGGCACACCGGATGATTTCATGTATTTTATGGATTACCTGCACGGACAGGGGATTGGCGTTATTCTTGACTGGGTTCCGGCACATTTCCCGCGTGATGCATGGGGCATGGCGCAGTTTGACGGAAGCTGCCTCTATGAGCACAAGGATCCGAGACAGGGGGCGCATCCGCACTGGGGTACGCTGATCTACAACTACGGCAGACCGGGGGTTTCAAACTTCCTGATTGCGAATGCGATGTTCTGGGCGGACCGCTATCACGCGGACGGCATCCGGTTTGATGCGGTGGCGTCGATGCTGTATCTGGATTATGGCAAGAATCCGGGTGAATGGATTGCCAATATGTACGGCGGTCATGAGAATCTGGAGGCGGTCGAGTTCTTAAAGCATCTGAACTCTGTCTTCAGAGGACGCAAGGACGGCGCGATTCTGATTGCCGAGGAATCGACGGCATGGCCGAAGGTTACCGGTGACGTGAAGAACGGCGGTCTTGGCTTTGATTATAAATGGAACATGGGCTGGATGAACGATTTTCTGGGCTATATGGAGCAGGATCCATATTTCCGGTGCCACCACTACAATGAGCTGACCTTCAGCATGATTTACGCCTACAGTGAAAATTTCGTCCTCGTCTTCTCACACGACGAGGTGGTTCACGGAAAAGGTTCCCTGGTCAATAAGATGCCGGGACAGACGTTTGAGGACAAGTTTGCGAACCTGCGGGCGGCATACGGTTTTATGATGGGACATCCGGGCAAGAAACTCCTCTTCATGGGACAGGATTTCGCCCAGATGGATGAGTGGAATGAGAATGCATCGATCGAGTGGGAGCTGCTGCAGTATCCGATCCACAGCCAGATGAAGGAGTATGTGAAGGAGTTAAATCACTTTTATACCAGCCATCCGGCACTCTATCAGAAAGATTATCAGACGGAAGGCTTCGAGTGGATCAACTGCATGGATGCAGCGGACAATATCATTGCATTTCTCCGGCGCGGCGCGGATGAGACACTGCTCTTTGTCTGCAACTTTGCCCCGCAGCTGCATGAGAAGCTGACGGTCGGCGTACCGTTTAAGGGAAAATACAAAGAGATTTTCAACAGCGATGCGGAGAAGTTCGGCGGAAGCGGAAAGGTCAATCCGCGTATGAAGTCCTCGAAGGCAGAGGAATGTGATGGAAAGGAAAATTCCATCACGATCCAGCTGGCGCCGCTTGGCATCAGCGTCTTCAACTGCACGCCGACGGAGCCGGAGAAGAAAGAAAAACCGGCGAAGGCGAAAAAGACGACCCACAGCACTAAGAGTGTAAAAGAAAAGGCTGAAACCGATCTCCAGAGCATGATGACGGATGCAGCGGCGGCATTCAATGGAAAAGCCGGGGGGACAGCTGCTGCGGCAGCAGAACGCCTGGCGGGTATTTCAGATAAGCTGGCAGAGGCGAAGGCGGGGCTTTCCTCCAAGATTATCAGTCTGTCCTCGATTGCGAGACGACAGGCGGGATTGGAAGAAAGTCTGGATAAAAAGGTGGGAAAAGAGTAAGTACAGGAAGGAATGAAATAGATGGCAACAGCGGCAGAGCTGACAGGCGAGGAGATCGCGGCGGTAGCAGAGTCACTATCGGATCCGGCAAATTTGAACGTGGATACGATGGCTGCGATCATGCACCGGATTGGCCCGGGGCTTATGGCATTGGGACAGAAGGTACTGGTGGCGCTCATCATTTTCCTGATTGGACGTAAGGTCATTTCGATGATCGAGAAGATGCTGTCCCGCTCGATGGAGCATGCCGGTATGGATGTGGGTGTGACTCGTTTCCTGCGGGCGCTGACCCAGTTTGTGATGAATGTATTCCTGCTTTTTATGATTGCAGGGCAGCTTGGCATGGACAGCGCCTCGATTGTGGCAGTTCTTGGCGCGGCAGGTCTTGCGCTGAGTTTGGCGCTCCAGCAGAGTCTTGGAAACTTTGCGGGCGGACTCTTGATTTTAATTATGAAACCGTTCCGGGTGGGTGATTATATCATTTCCCCGTCCGGGGAAGGAAGGGTTTCGATGGTCGGGCTGGTTTACACGACTATCCTGACAACCGATAATAAAGCAATTACCATCCCGAATGGCACCCTTTCAAACTCAACCGTGACCAATGTGACGGCGATGGACAAGCGGATGCTGGAGCTCAAGGTCGGTATTGCCTATGAGGCGGATATCCGGACGGCAAAGGCGGTGTTAGAGCGCGTTTACCGGGAACATCCGATGGTGAAGAAGGATGAGGACATCAAGGTATTTGTGGACAGCCTGGGCGACAGCAGCGTGGTGCTTGGCATCCGGGGCTGGGTAGAGACGGCCGATTACTGGCAGACGAGATGGGACATTCTGGAACAGATCAAGCTGTCATTTGACGAGGCGGGCATCGAAATTCCATACAACAAGATGGATATACATTTGAAACAGTAGCAATCGTTTAAACAGTATAAGCAATATAGACAGAGGAACAACCATGATTGACAGAGCGGCAAAATTCGCAGAACAGGCGCATAAGGGCGCACATCGGAAGGGAACCAGAATTCCGTATATCGTTCATCCGCTGGAGACGGCGCTGATTGCGTCGATGCTGACGAACGATGAGGAGATACTGGCAGCGGCACTTCTGCATGATACGATCGAGGACACGGATGTGACCTACGAGGATTTGAAACAGGAGTTTGGCACCCGGGTTGCGGATCTGGTCGCGGCGGAGAGCGAGGATAAGTCCAAAACCTGGATTGAGCGCAAGGGGCACACGCTGGAACATCTGAAAACAGCGAGTCCGGCGGAGAAGATCCTGACGATGGCGGATAAGCTGAGCAATATCCGCAGCATGGCGCGTGACTATCTGTTGGTCGGGGAGGAGCTCTGGCAGCGGTTTAATATGAAGGACAGAGAGAAACAGGCGTGGTATTACACGTCGATGATAGACCTTTTGAAGGATTTGAATGAGACACCGGAATATCAGGAATATGTGCGTCTCTGCGGCAAGGTATTTGGCGGGATCGCAGGGTGTTGTAGTTTACAAAATATATGAACGGCAGCATAAAAACAACATAGGATGACAATGAGAAACTGTAGCAGCCAGTCAGAAAGAATGGCTGTCGGAGAAGAGAAGGATGATAGGTTCTGAGATTTTGCGGAAACGGAAAGGTCATTCAGTTCAGTAAAAGGGGAAGAAACATGATTTTAAAAGATATTTGGATGGATGTAAAAGCGGTTCAGGAGCGAGATCCGGCTGCGAGAAATGCATTGGAGGTACTACTTTTATATCAGGGCGTACATGCACTGATATGGCACCGGGTGGCGCACTGGTTTTATGAGCACCATATGTTTTTCATTGCGCGCCTGATTTCACAGGTGGCACGTTTCTTTACATTGATTGAGATTCATCCGGGTGCACAGCTCGGACACGGTATTCTGATCGACCACGGCTGCGGCGTTGTCATCGGTGAGACGGCGGTGGTCGGCGACAACTGTACGATTTACCAGGGTGTGACGCTGGGCGGTGTCGGAACACAGAAGGGTAAACGTCATCCGACGCTGGGAAATAATGTGACGGTCGGTTCCGGCGCAAAGATTCTCGGTTCTTTCGAGGTCGGTGATAACTGTTCCGTAGCGGCAAATGCGGTTCTGCTCCGCCCGCTCGAGGAAAATACCACGGCTGTCGGCATTCCGGCGCGTCCGGTCAAGAAGGACGGCGTGGCGCTGCCGAAGAAGCAGAAGATGATCATCGGCGAGGACGATCAGCGTATTTTAGAGCAGATCGACGCGCTCCGGAAAGAGCTTCAGGAACTTAGAGAAGAGTCGGCAAACCTGCGGAAGGAACTGGAGGCAGTGCGGGCAGGACAGGAGAAAGCCTGACACAAAATTATTCATAACGCCCCTTTCGGCTGCATAAATTTCTTTGAGAGAAATGCGTGCGGTTTGGAAAGGGGCGTTTTTTATGATAGAGCTGATCAAAAAAGAGATACATATGAATCGGCAGAGGGGGACGGCGGTGTCGCAGCTGACGCTGGATGATGATTTTATTGTGCCGGATGCGCTGGATGATGCGGTGCAGATACTGCTGTCAGACGGGGAGGTTCAGATAGAAAATTCACGGATTCAGGGGGAAAAGGTGCTGATCCGGGGAAAGCTTGTGTTCCGGGTGCTGTACCGCCGGGAGTCGGGCGGGCTGCAGGCGATGGGCGGGGAGATTCCATTTGAGGAAACGGTCAATGTGCCGGAGCTTTCGGAGCGCGACTATACGCAGATCGTATGGAATATCGAAGATTTGAATATTACCATGATTCATTCGCGCAAGCTGAGCGCCAAAGCGGTGCTGACGCTTACGGTGCGGGCGGAAAGCCGCGTCGATGCGCAGGCTGCCGCGGACGTCGAGACGGATGATGTGGGGCTGCAAGTCCTGAAGAGAAGCGTTCCGGCAGCGACGCTTGCAGTGCGGCGCAAAGATATCTACCGGGTCCGGGAGGAAGTAAGCGTATCGGCAAATAAGCCGAATATTGAGACGATTCTCTGGCAGGAGATGCGTCTTCGGGATGTTTCGGTGCGCCCGTTGGATGGAAAACTGCACCTGGACGGTGAATTGTCGGTGTTCCTGATTTACAGCGGCGAGGGCGAGCACACGCCGGTTCAGTGGTTGGAGGAGAGTATTCCGTTTTCCGGTGAGGTGGAACTCTCGGAGGCGGTGGAGGAGATGATCCCGGCGGTCGGGGTCCGGATTCTTCATGCAGAGGCGGGCAAAAAGCCGGACAGCGATGGGGAGATGCGCGAAGTGGAAGTGGAGACGGTGCTGGAGCTGGACATCCGCCTTTATAAAGAAGAATCAGTGGAACTTTTAAGCGATCTCTATTCGACCGGCTGCGAGGTCGTGAGCGAGCAGGGGGAGGTGTGCTTTGACCGGCTTTTGACGCGCAACAGCTGCAAAATGCGGGTGGGGGGAAGCGTTTCTTTTCAGAAACCGGAGCGAATTCTGCAGATTTGCCACAGCAGTGGGATTGTCCGGCTGGATGAGAGCCGCCCGTCAGAAAACGGTCTGGCGATCGAGGGAGTGCTGGAAGTCAGTCTCCTGTATCTGACGGATGATGACGCGGCGCCGGTCGGGGCAATTTCTGAGGTTCTTCCATTTTCCGGCACGGTCGAGGCGGAGGGGATCCGGGAAGACTGCGTCTGGCAGTTGAATCTGGGGCTGGAACAGCTCGGCGCGGTGATGCTGGGCGGCGGTGAGGCGGAGGTCAAGGCGCAGCTCACGGTGGAACTGCTTGTATTCCAGCCGATGCAGGAAGAGGTGGTTACATCCGTGCAGACACAGCCGTTCGATTTAAAGCGCTGGGAGCAGCAGCCAGGGATTGTGGGTTATATTGTGCAGCCGGGGGATTCTCTGTGGAAAATTGCAAAAAAATTCCACACGACGGTGGATCAGGTGCGGGAAATGAATGAAATCGACGGGGAGGAAGCCGGAGCAGGGGCGCGGCTGCTTCTGATCAAAGAGGTAACGGCGGGTAACTGTTCATAGGTAGGAATTTTAGAGAGAAAAAATCGTTTCTGTTCACGGGTGGGCACTTTTGGGACCGAAAGTGCCGTAAGGAAACGTGGTGGCAGCAGGAATTTGCCGTATTGAAATTCGAAGCCACGGCAAATTCTGTTACTGGACACGTATGCGTGTACAGTAACAAAAAATCCAGCCGGAATGGTTGCATTTGGGGGAAAACTTTATATACTATTATTGTAACGGTTCAATATCTTTACAGTTACAAGCAAAAATCCATGCAGATTTGTCTTTGACAAAGGATTTTTGCCTTGTAAGCCAGGAAAACGCATCCGGCCGGTGCTTGATGATAGATCCGGGGAAGGAGTTTCCCGAACCGGGCGGTGCCCGTGCATTGCAAGGCGCGGCGCCGTTTACATAGGGCATCCGGATGCGTTTTCCTGTGTACTGAGAAATTTTTGTCGGGAGTGCGAACCATAAAGGCAGGATGATGCATGAATTATACATATCTTTTGCGCTGCGCGGACGGAACCTTGTACTGCGGGTGGACGAACCATCTGGCAGCGCGAGTGGCGGCACACAATGCCGGGAAAGGTGCAAAATACACGAAAACCCGCCGTCCGGTAGTGCTGGCATACTATGAAGAATATGCGACGCGCAGCGAGGCGATGCGCCGGGAGGCAGCGATCAAGAAACTGACCAAAAAGGAAAAAGAGGCGATGGCAGCGCTGGGACGGACGGAGCTTCCGGTGGATGACGAGACGTAGATATATCGCGCCGGGGCAGATTATGTACGAAGAATTGGTACAAACAATAGCGGTAAAGGCAAGAAACAGCAGTAGAAATTGGTAACTGTTCAGTAGGTCTGCACATTTACTGTGCTGACCGTACGAAAACATGGGCCAGCAGGCAAAAATCCCATTGCCGTAGGCAATTTTTAATGGATTTTTGCGCGTGACTGTGAAGGTGCTGAACAGTTACAGAAATTGAAAGATAGAGAAAAAACAGGAGCGGATAGGTACAGTGAGAAAAAGTAGAAGAAACAAAGGATGTATAGTGATGGCAACAGTCCTTCTGGCAGCGCTGCTTGGCGGCTGTTCGTTTCTATCGAAGGAGGCAGACGCGACGGAGGTTTCCAGCAAGGCGGAAACGGAAAGTCCGGGTGCCACACAGGAGTCGGAGACTGAGACAGCTGAGACAGAGGAGACACAGGAGAGCCATGAGGCTGCCGAAGACGAAGAAAGCGGGGAAGAGGAAACCGAGGACCATTTCGTGGAAAAGAAGATCGTGGTGGCAACGGATATGCACTATTTTGCCGAGAAACTGGCAGGAAACCGCTGTGATTCCTTTGTCGGAATGGCGAGGGGCGGAGACGGGCGCGTGCTGGAGTACGGCTGGGAGGTCATGGACGCCTTTCTCGATGATATGAAGAAGGAAGATCCAGATCTCCTGATTCTGAGCGGAGATCTGACGCTGGACGGAGAGAAAGCGAGCCATGAGGAACTGGCAGAACTTCTGGAAGGACTCAGCGAGGCGGGAATTGAGGTCGCGGTTATACCGGGAAACCACGATATCAATAACCCGGATGCCCGCCGCTATACGGCGGATGGAGCGGAAAAGGTGGAGTCCATCACAGCGGACGAGTTCCGGGATATCTATGCTGATTTTGGCTATGTAGCGGCGGACAGCCGGGATCCGGCATCGCTGAGTTATCTTTATAAGATAGACAGTGCAAACTGGGTGCTGATGCTGGATTCCTGTCAGTATGAACCGAAAAATGAGGTCGGCGGCATGATCCGCCGGGAAACGTATGAGTGGATGGAGCCGATTCTGGAAGAGGCGGAGCGGGAAGGCGCCCGCGTGATATCCGTCAGCCATCATAACCTGCTGGATGAGAGCGGAGTGAGCCGGACCTTTTATGACAACTGTACGATCGAGCACAACGAGGAACTGGTGCGGATGCTGTCGGATCATGGCGTGCGCCTGCACTTGAGCGGACATCTGCATATCCAGCATTATAAGGAAGACGAGGACACGGGCATCTATGAGGTTGTGACGGGTTCCATGGTGATGGCTCCGTGCCATTACGGGATTGTCCGCATCTGGAACGACGGGACCTACCAGTATGATGCGAAACCTGTCGATGTGGACGGCTGGGCGATACGCCACTCGTACCACAACCGAGATCTGGCAGATTTTACGGCTTATTCGGAGTCGATCCTGCGTCGGGCGGCAATCCGCGATGCAATTCGGGATCTGAATCGCCATATCGAGGATCGCCATGCATTTTTTACGGACGAGAAGAAACAGGAAATGGCTTCGTACTACGCGGATCTGTGCGTGAATTATTATGAAGGACGGATGTATCAGATCGAGGAAGCCGCAAAGGAAAATCCAGTGCTGGAAGATTGGAACAAGATCGGCTATGTCAGCGAACTGAGCGATTTTTTGCAGAATATCCTGGAGGACGAGGCGAAGGACTACGGGCATCTGAAGATTCCGAGCGTACATTAAATAAAAATGGAGGTACCAGGAGGCATGGGAGAGACAAAAAAACAGCGTTCGCCGCTGACAACGCTCTGCTACATTGAAAAAGACGATTCATATCTGATGCTGCACCGCATTAAGAAGAAACAGGATGTGAATGAAGGAAAATGGATTGGCGTCGGCGGACATTTTGAGGAGAATGAAAGCCCGGAGAACTGCCTGCTGCGCGAAGTGAAGGAGGAGACAGGGCTGACTCTGACTTCCTGGCGCTTCCGCGGAATCGTGACGTTTATCGCGAAAGGCTGGCCGACGGAATATATGTGCCTGTACACGGCGGATGGATTTGAGGGAACGCTTCGCGAATGTGACGAGGGCGAGCTTGCCTGGGTGGCGAAAAAGGATGTATCGGCTCTGCGGCTCTGGGACGGCGATCGGATCTTTTTGAAGCTTCTGATTGAAAGGGATACGTTTTTTTCATTGAAATTGTCATATGATGGGGACGAGCTGATAGAAACTGAGCTGGACGGGGTAAAAATTACATACAAATAAGCACGCAACTGCGGGTTGGTTGGGGAACGAGGGTTCTGCAGTGCGTGCTCATGAGGAATAATCAATATATGGGAACCGATTTTGGGGAAAATCGGGGTGGTTGGCTATGCCAGAAAGATAAGAAGATGAATTATTTTCTCTTGTTCCTTATCTTTAACTTGATTATATATCATTCATCGTATATAATCAAATATAAATAAGAAGATAATTATTATAAATTTTTTGTTATAGAATCACAAGTGGACAAAAGTGCCGGAAACCCTGTAGATAAAGGGGAAAGAATGGAACAGAATGAGAATGTTCACGGGCGGGAAGTTTCGGGATGAAATATCCCGCAGGATGCAGCGATGAGAAAAAGCAGGGTACATAGGAGGAAACATGTTCGACGGAAAAGAGTATGTATACGCGGTCTACGAGGAAAAGAGTTTTTCGAAGGCGGCGCAGAAACTGTATATTACGCAGCCGGCGTTAAGCACGGCGATCAAGAAGGTGGAGAAAAAGATAGGAACTCCGATTTTTGACCGGAGCACCTCTCCGATCGGACTGACGCCGGGCGGTGAAGTTTATATCGACGCGATCGAAAAGCTGTTTGCGCTGGAACAGAACACGCTCAATCAACTGAATAACTTAAATGGGCTTCTGGCGGGCAAGCTGTCGGTTGGCGGAACGATCTTTTTTACCTCGTTTGTACTTCCGGGCGTGTTGAGCGAGTTTTCCCATCGGTATCCGCAGATCAAGATTGATCTGCAGGAGGGCACGACCACACAGCTGACCGATAAGCTGGTTGCCGAGGAACTGGATCTTCTGATCGATAACTCGGAACTGGATGACAAAAATTATGAAAAGTATTATTATAGCACGGAGAGAATTATTCTGGCTGTTCCGAAGAGTTTTCCGATCAATGAGGAGCTGACCCAGTATCAGCTTACCGCGGAAGATATCCGGGCAGGACGCCACAGTCAGGCGGAGTTCCCGGTACTGCCGCTGCCGCTCTTAAAGAGTACTCCGTTTATCTTCGTCAAAGAGGAAAACAGTATTTACAAGCGTAGCATGAAGATGTGCAGCCGCCAGAATTATTCGCCGAATATTATCATGAAACCGGACCAGGTTGTCTCTGCGTTCAACATGGCAGGACGGGGCGTGGGCGCGACCTTCATCCCGGATGGCCTGATCGTCAATCTTCCATATGAAGTGCCGCTGTGCTTTTACAAGATGAATGAAGAGCTGGCGGTCCGTTACGTTTATTTGTACAAGAAGAGAAATAAATACCTCACGAAGGCGATGGAGGAGTTTATCCGCGTGGCAGTCGGCGACGAGGCGTTCCAGAAGGTACGGGAGCAACGGGAGAAAGAGAATCAGGAGAAGAAAGGTTCGGATAAGAAGGGGGATAAATAATGCGAAGAGGAGAACGTGCGATTGAGTCGAAAGACGGGCAGAAAGCCATTTTGGAACACTGCCGGGTGTGTAGTCTCGCCTTTTCCGGGGATGAATACCCGTATGTGATCCCGTTAAATTATGGTTTTGTGTGGAACGAAGACCAGGAGACGCCGGTGCTGTATTTCCACGGCGCTCCGGTGGGAACGAAGATTGAGCATATGGAGCGCGACAACCGGGTGGCATTCTGTGTGCAGAATGAAAAAGAGATAAAGATTCTGGAACCGGCATGCAGAAGCACGATGATTTATGAGAGTGTCTGCGGGACTGGACGGTTATCCCGTGTGGCTGCTCCTGGGGAGAAAGGAGAGGCACTGACAAGGATCATGCAGCAGTATGACCCGGAGGGCGGACCGTATGAGTTTGCTCCGGAGGTGGCGGCGAGAACCACCGTCCTCTGCCTGCGTGTGGAAACTCTGACAGGTAAGAGCAATGCGCCGAAACCGGAGCAGCCATGAAACAGTTAAGACAGATGTCGATTCTGGTGCGGGGGGCACAGCTTCTGCTGCTGGTCCTCGCACTTTTTCTGGTTGTATGGCTGGTGCCGGATGCAGGGAAAAAGCATGCATCCGGGACGGAAGCTTCGGAAGCTGAGACAGATGGCGGCGATGTGGCGGAGAATGAAAAAAATAGAGCCGCCGGGAATCTGGAGGAGGATGAATCATCCGCCGGGGAAGTGATACAGGATGATGCAGATGAGAACGCTTCGGATGGAGAAACGGCTTTAAAGCGCCGGACTTCCCGGAAACAGCTGTATAAAAGAAAAAAAGAGCCCCAGAAGGCACAGGAAGAGACAGTTTATATGCCGCCGACCATCTGGCTGGCGACGGATCTTCACTATCAGTCCCCGCAGATGACAGATTTCCAGTCGGCGTTTGATACCTATACGATGGGAAATGATGGGACGATCGTGCCGTATCTGGATGAGATTACGGAGGCATTTCTGGAGGAGGTGCGGACGGCGCATCCATCGGCACTGGTTTTGAGCGGAGATCTCTCCCAGAATGGTGAGAAAGCAAACCATGAAGCGCTTGCAGAGAAGCTAGAGCGGGTGCAGGCAGCGGGAATTCCGGTGCTGGTGATTCCGGGCAACCATGATATTAACCACCCGTGGGCGGCAACGTATTTTGATGATCAGGTATCCCCGGCAGAGGGAACAAGTTCGGAAGAGTTTTACCAGATTTACCATAAGTTTGGCTATGATCAGGCGGTGTCCCGGGCTTCGGATTCGCTGAGTTATGTTTACCGCCTGGATGAAAAATATTGGCTGATGATGCTGGACAGCTGCATGTGTGAACCGGTCCATGAGACGGGCGGAAAGCTAAGCGAAGAGACGGTTGCGTGGATGAAAACACAGCTGGAGGAGGCGAAAAAACAGGGTGTGACGGTCATTCCGGTTTCACACCACAATCTGCTGGATGAGAGTACACTCTATCCGGAGGAATGCACGATTGAAAATACGAAAGAAGTGACCGCGCTTCTGGAAGCATATGGAGTTCCGGTGTATTTGAGCGGGCATCTGCATTTGCAGAGAATCAAGAAGCATACGTCAAATCTGAATACACCGGGCGGATATGGAATCCGGGAGATAGTGACTTCTCCGCTTCCGATGGCGCCGTGCCAGTACAGTATCCTAAACTGGCAGACGGATGGCAGTCTGTCCTACCATACAAAAAAGGTAGACATAGCAGGCTGGGCGCAGCGCTACGGGGAAGAAGACGAGAATCTTCTCAATTTTGATGCTTATGCGGATCAGTTTCTGGTAGATGTGATTTCGGAACAGGCGTTTAAGGCGCTGCAGTCGGCATCAAAGGATATCAAAGAAGAGATGGCAAGGCTCTATGCCGATATGAACCGTGATTATTGTTCGGGCACGAAGATTGATGTGGCAAAGATCAGAAAAAGCGAGGCATATCAGTACTGGATCCGTTACAGCGGCAATGATTTCTGGCTGGCAAGGCTGCAGGCGATCCTGCACGATGCCCGGATGGACAACACGGTGCTGGAACTGAAAGCGGGCGTGGATTTCCCGTTGCCGGGGGAGACGATAGAAAACCCGGAGAATGCAGAAAATGAGGAAACTGCCGGAGCAGATGCGGGCAGTCCGGCAGAGGAGATACAGAAAAAGGAGGAACCATATGGACTACGAGGGAATTGTATACAGACCGCCGAGTGAGGCGCGCAGCCTGATCATTCAGGTGACGATCGGATGTGCACACAACACCTGCGGCTTTTGCAATATGTATAAAGAAAAGAAGTTTCGGATCCGGAGCCTGGCGGAGATTCTGGCAGATTTGACGGAGGTTTCGCACAATCCGTATGCGCCGTATATCGAGAAGGTGTTTTTGGCGGACGGCGATGCGCTGGTCATGAAAACAGAGGATCTTCTGGTGATTCTGGATGCGATCCACCGCCTGTATCCGGGCGTGAAGCGGGTGGCTTCCTACGGAACGGCACAGGATATTTTGCGGAAATCGGAAGAAGATCTGATCCGCCTGCGCGAGGCGGGACTCGGAATCGTCTATGTGGGTGCGGAATCCGGCGATAATGAGATTTTAAAATATATCAATAAAGGTGTGACGGCGGAACAGACCATTGAGGTAGGACAAAAACTGAAACGCTGCGGCATCGCGACCTCGGTGACGCTGATTTCGGGGCTTGGCGGACGCAGCAAGGTGGAAGAACACGCCCTATCCTGTGCGAAACTCATCACGGCGATGAACCCGGAGTACGCATCCTTCCTGACGCTGCGCCTGTACGAGGGCACGCCGATGTATGCGGATGTCGTGGAAGGGCGGTTCCAGCGGATAACTCCGGATGAAATTGTGGATGAAATGGAAATTTTCCTGAAAAATGTGGATTCTCCGGGCACTGTATTCCGGACGAACCATGCGTCGAACTACGTGATTCTGGCGGGAACCTTAAACGGGGATATTCCGGCCATGCTTAAAAAACTGGAGGAGGCAAAGAGAACGCATCATTACCGGAAATTCCGGGAGACCGGCGATCTCTTATAAGTAGATATGATTTATCTGATTTTTGCGATTCTTTTCAGCGCGTCCCTGGCGCTGGCGCTGCGGATCAGTGAGACGTTCAGCGATAACCGATATGGGATTTTGGTTGGAAATTATGTGACCTGCCTGGTGGTGGCGTTTGTTCTGCTTCCAGATAAAAATATCTTTGCGGCAGGCAGCCGGACGGCGGTTCTCACGGGAATCGTGAATGGATTTTTGTTTACAGGAAATTTGGTTCTGATGCAGAAATGCATCCGTGAAAATGGGGCGGTTCTGTCGTCGGCATTTGCGAAGCTTGGTATCGTGATTCCGGTCACGGCGAGTATCCTGTTTTTAGGTGAGATCCCAACGCTGTTCCAGCTGGTGGGGATCGTGCTGGTTATTGTGGCGATCTGGGTCATCAACAGCGAGGGGGACCGCGGCTGCGGACGCAGACGGAGGATGGGTTCGGCGGGACTTCTGCTCGTTTTATTTGTCGTCAGCGGTATGGCAGACGGGATGTCCAAGGTAACGGAGAGGATCGGCGAGAGGCGGTTTGATGCGCTGTTTCTGTTCTATACGTTCCTGACCGCACTGGTTCTGACTGTGGTTCTGGCATTTCTCGAGCAGCAGAGAACCCGCCGCAAGATTGGAAAGATGGACTTTTTGAGTGGTGTGGCAGTCGGATTTCCAAACTATTTTTCAACCTCGCTGCTGCTGGCGAGTGTGTCGAGACTGCCGGCGTTTATCGTGTATCCGAGCTTTAGTGTCGGTACGATCCTGGTGGTCAGTTTTGTGAGCGTGCTGGTGCTCGGGGATCCAATCAGCCGGAGACAGATTGGGGGATGCGGGATTATTTTGGTGGCGTTGGCGCTGCTGAATCTTTAGAATTTTCCGTTTCGGATGCTGCGCTCATAATAAAAGATATACTGCTGCATTACCCCTGCGTATCCTTTATAGCTTCCAAAAAAATCCTGGATAATAGTAGTGTACAGGCGGCTTTTTGGAAGGCGGCGGTAGCGGATGGGGTGCTTGGGAAGGTATTCTTTGGTCAGGATCTGTTCGATCCAGGTATCGACGGGGAAGGCGTCGATGTGGTGGAGTCCGAAGAGGCAGACGCAGTTGGCGACCTTGGGACCGATGCCATAGAGGCTGGTAAGTGCGGTCATGGCTTCGTCCGGCGGCAGGGCTGCGAGAGATTCTAAGGATACGGTTCCGGCGAGGACATCCTGGATGAGGCGGTGGATGTATTTGGCGCGGTAGCCGAGTTTTAAGGTTAATAGGTCGTCCAGGCTGGCAGATGCCAGTTCTTCGGGCGAGGGAAAAGAATAGTAGGTGCGGATGGAACCGTCGGACAGGGCGGCGGTTCTCTTCGCACCGTATTTTTTTGCCAGGGCTTCGACGGCTTCGCGGATCTTTGGGATGGTTTTCTGCTGGGAGATCAGGAAGGTGATCATCATTTCCCAGAGATCCTGACGGAGAATCCGGATGCCGGAACCGGCGTCTGCCGCCGCCGCGAGGTAGGCATCGTCTGCGCGGATGGAGGCGATGAAAGAGCCGTAATCGGTGCCGAGATCGAAGTATTGTTTCCAGAAAGGAAGCGCTTCGTCCGGGCAGTCGAAGAAGAAACCGTCCGGCGTCCCGGAAATTTCCAGATAGTGTGTCCCGCTGATGAGTGACCAGATCCCCGGTTTTTCCGGAACCGGAAGCATACGGAAACATTGACCGGAGGCGGCGATCTGGGCGAGGTTCAGGTTCAGGCAGGAGATGATGTGGGAGTTGGGAAAATTGTGCTTTTCGATTGCAGGCAGGTTTGTTGTATGTGTGTTCATGGCAGGGCATCCTCTTTTTTAAAAATATTTTTTGCTTATATCAATGGAATATCAAGTTATAAAACCTTGAATCATAAAGTATCAAATCATGTAATTCTTATGAGACGTATCATAGCATAGAAGACCTTTGACTGCAAACGGTTACCTTTTATCAGAAAGGAATGTTACTGTTCACGCATACGTGCCCAGTAACGGAATTTGCCGTGGCTTCGCATTTAAATACGGCAAATTCCTGCTGCCACCACGTTTTCTTACGGCACTTTCGGTTCCAAAAGTGCCTACCTGTGAACAGTAACAAAGGAATTGCATCAGAGCGTAAAAAAATCTTGCGAAAGACGCGCTACTTAGGTATGATGTATATATGTGCGCACTCGCGCGAAGAGGAATCATGTCGCAAGCGACCGCGCTCGGCGCGAGAATGTGCCAGAGCACATGCTTTGTTCTATGGCAGGAGGGGAGACGGATGTTTTTTATCGGTGGCATCAGTTCCGGCGTGAAGCCGCTGGAGTACCTGAAAACAGTGATCTGCGGGCGCTGCGGCGCTTATGGGCGGTATCAGGTGTACATGACCTATATGTATTTTAGTTTCTTTTTTATCCCGATTTTTAAATGGAACCGGCGCTTTTTCGTAGAAATGTCGTGCTGCGGTGCGGTCTATGAGCTGGATCCGGAGGTGGGAAAGAGGCTGCTTCGGGGCGAGGAGGTCGAGATCACGGAAAGCGATCTGACACTTCGGCAGGATGGAAATGGAAATCCGTGGACGGGAAGTGATGCATCACACCGTCATAAGGTCTGTCCGTCCTGTGGATTTGAGACGGATGAGGATTTTTCGTACTGTCCAAAGTGCGGCAAACCGCTGTAAGGCGGGAAAATACAGACGGATACCGCTAAAAGAGTGATGGCGGCTGTGGAAGCACGGGACGGTTACAAAAATTTGATACAGCGCAGATTTTGGCGCAAAAAAGAAAGAGAGGCAGACAATATGTTAGAAGCTGGTATCAAGGGAAGACAGGAAGTTATGGTTACGGATGAAAATTCCGCAGCAGCAGTGGGAAGCGGTCTGTTACCGGTGTTTGCAACTCCGGCGATGGTTGCACTGATGGAGAAAACCGCGTGGATGAGCGTGGCTCCGTACTTAAACGACGGTGAGGGAACCGTTGGTACAAAGCTGGAAATTGCCCATAATGCAGCGACCCCGGTCGGCATGCAGGTTTGGTGCGAGAGTGAGCTGGTAGAAGTAGACGGCAGACGTCTCGTATTTAAGGTAGAGGCATTTGACGCGAAAGGTTCCATCGGCGGCGGCACACATGAGCGTTTCATCATCAAAAATGAGAAATTCTTAGCAAAAGCACAGAGCAAGAAAGAAAACTAAAGGTTGCGAAGAGAGCACAGCCGGCTGAAAGCGCTGCGAGTATCGTATGCGGGATACTTTTGGCTGGCTGTTGTTTCGTGTAATAGGAAATTCCTTGAAATTTCCTATTACACAAAAAGGCACTAACGTGCCAATGATGCGCACTCGCGCGAAGCAGAAACATGTCGCAAGCGACCGCGCTCGGCGCGAGAATGTGCCAAGGCACATTCTTTTTCATTATAGAAGGGAATTAATTCGTTTGAAAATCACATATATTCATCACAGCTCGTTTTCAGTTGAGCTTGAAAATGCCGTGATTCTGTTTGATTATTTTAAGGGAACTCTCCCGGAGTTCCCGGCAGGGAAGCCCCTCTTTATCTTTGCGAGCCATTTCCATGCCGATCATTATGCTCCGGTAATCTTTCAGCTGGGAGAGAAACGGGAAAATGTTTTTTATATTCTCTCAAAAGAGATTGGGAAAAAGATACCGGAGGAATATCGTAAACGATATAAAGACAGGATACGGCTGGTAAAGGCAGGAGAAAGATTTTGCCTGAATATTTCTGAAGAAAGCCTTATCGTCGAGACGTTCCATTCCACCGACGAGGGCGTCGCCTTCTGGCTCTCCTGCGAAGGAAAGGAGATTTATCACGCCGGTGACTTAAATAACTGGTGGTGGGAAGGCGAAGATATGGCATGGAACCGGAATATGGCGGCTTCTTATAAACAGGAGATGAAAAAGCTTTCCGGGCGCACGGCGGATCTGGCATTTATCCCGGTCGATCCGAGGCAGGAGCAGTGGTTTTATCTGGGCGCTGCCGGTTTTATGGAGCAGGCGGACACAAAATGGATTTTCCCGATGCATTTCTGGGAAGATTATACGATTATACCAAAATTAATCGAACATCCATCCAGTGAAGGCTGGCGGGATCGGATTGTAGAGATTCACAAGGAAGGAGAGGAGTTTATCCGATGAAATTTACATTTGCACACAACAATTTCAATGTCATCGATCTGGACAAGTCACTGAAATTTTATGAGGAAGCACTGGGACTTAAGGAGGTACGCCGCAAGGAGGCGGCAGACGGAAGCTTTATACTCGTTTATCTGGGCGACGCCACGACCGGCTACCAGCTGGAGCTGACCTGGCTGCGCGACTGGGAGAAGGACTCCTACAACCTGGGCGACAATGAGTTCCATCTGGCATTTGAGACGGAAGACATGGAGGCGGCACATGCCAAACATAAGGAAATGGGATGCATCTGTTTTGAAAATCCGGCGATGGGTATTTATTTCATTAACGATCCGGATGGATATTGGCTGGAGATCGTGCCGGCAAAGAGGAGTTAAGGGCTGAGTTTGTCTGAAAAAATGTTTTGACGTGACTGTGAAAGTACTGAACAGTTACGTTTTAACATATGAGTTAAAAAGGGGTTAGAATGGTAAAAATAATTAAAAACGGCAGAGTCATCGATCCGGAGAGCAGATTCGACGGAAGGGCAGATTTGTGGATTGAAAATGGGAAAATCCAGAAAATCGTGAAAAAAGATACAAAAGCAGAATCAGATGGGGCATCTGACGCACCGTCCATCCCGGCAGATGCCGAGGTGCTGGACGCAGAAGGGCTGATCGTCGCGCCGGGACTGGTGGACGTCCACGTGCATTTCCGCGATCCGGGTCTGACCTACAAGGAGGACATCGAGACGGGCGCGGCGGCTGCAAAGGCGGGCGGCTTTACGACGGTGGTCTGTATGGCAAACACGAAACCGGTTGCCGATACGCCGGAGATTGTCCGGTATATTCTGGAAAAGGGCGCGAAAACGGGAATTCATGTGGAAACCTGCGCGGCAGTCTCAAAGGGATTTCAGGGAAAAGAACTGACCGATATGGACGCCCTCAAAGAGGCGGGTGCGATCGGATTTACGGATGACGGAATCCCGCTGATGAGCGAAAAATTGGTCAAAGAGGCGATGGAGACGGCGAAACGCCTCAATGTGCCGCTCAGCTTCCATGAAGAGGATCCGGCATTTATTTTCAACAACGGCATCAACCGCGGTCCGGTGTCCGAGCAGCTGGGAATCGGTGGTTCCCCGGCGCTGGCGGAGGATTCGATGGTGGCGCGCGACTGCATGATCGCGCTTCACACGGGCGCAGATGTGGATATCCAGCACATCAGTTCCCGTAATGCGGTGCAGATGGTCGGTCTGGCGAAAAAGCTGGGCGCGCATGTCTGGGCGGAGGTGACACCGCATCATTTTACACTGGACGAGACGGCGGTTCTGGAGTACGGAACACTGGCGAAAATGAATCCGCCGCTGCGGAGTGCTGCGGATCGCGAGGCGTTGATTGAGGCAATCAAGGACGGCACGATTGATATGATTGCGACGGATCATGCACCGCACAGCGCCGAGGAGAAGGCAAAACCGCTGACCGAGGCACCGAGCGGCATCATCGGGCTGGAAACCTCCCTGCCATTGGCGGTTACCAGGCTGGTAAAAGCTGGTCACATTGATTATCTGACTCTGTTTGAGAAAATGTGCCTGAGTCCGGCGAAGCTGTACCGGATGAAGGAGGCGGGACGCATCCGCGAGGGCGGCGCGGCGGATCTGGTTCTTTTTGACGACCAGACACCATATACCGTAGAAAAATTCCATTCCAAGGCGTCTAACTCCCCGTTTGTGGGAGTGAAGCTCTATGGAAAGGTTCACTATACCATCTGCAGCGGTGAGACAGTATATCGGGCAGAATAGGAGGAAACGAAGCGATGAAGACAATGTTAAAACGCGGCGCAGGCGTACTGATGCCGATTTTCAGCCTGCCGTCGCCGTATGGAATCGGTACGTTCGGACGGGCGGCGTATGAGTTTATTGATCAGTTAAAACGCGGACGCCAGACGTACTGGCAGGTGCTTCCGATGGGACCGACCTGCTACGGGGACAGCCCGTACCAGTCCTACTCTGCATTTGCGGGAAATCCGTATTTTATTGATCTGGATACGCTGAAAGACGAGAAACTTCTGACCCAGGATGAGATAGACGCCTGCTGGTGGTGCGACAAGCAGGATCAGGTCAAATATGACGCGCTGTATTATTACCGTTTTCCGCTTCTGCGCAAGGCGTATGAGCGGAGCAGCCATAAGGAAAGTGAGGAATATCAGGCATTTCTGGAAGAAAATGAAGAATGGCTGGACGACTATGCGCTCTATATGGCAGTCAAGGGTAAATATGAAGGAAAAGGCTGGATGGACTGGGACGAGGACATCCGGTTCCGCCGTCCGGAGGCGCTTTCGGCATGCCGCGAAGAGCTGGCAGAAGAAATAAATTACTGGAAGTTCTTACAGTTTAAGTTTTTTGAACAGTGGAAAAAATTAAAACAGTATGCAAAAGAAAAAGAACTTCAGATCGTCGGTGATATTCCGATTTACGTGGCGCTCGACAGCGCGGATGTCTGGAGCCACCCGGAGCTGTTCCAGCTCGACGAGGAAAATCTGACGCCGCTCAAGGTATCGGGTGTGCCGCCGGATGCATTTTCAGAGGATGGACAGCTCTGGGGCAACCCGCTTTACGACTGGGAGAAAATGAAACAAACCGATTTCGCCTGGTGGCGAAGCCGGATGAAAGCGTCCGCGAAGCTCTACGATGCGGTGCGGATCGACCATTTCATCGGCGTGGTGCAGTATTATGCAATCCCGTATGGCGCTGTGACTGCGAAAGACGGCGAGTGGGAGAAAGGTCCGGGCAAAAAGCTGACCGACGCACTTGACGAGGCGGCAGGCGAGACGAAGATCATCGCGGAGGATCTTGGTGTCTTCTGTCAGGAGGTCAAGGATCTGCTGGCAGAGACGGGCTATCCGGGCATGAAGATCATTGAGTTTGCGTTCAGTGGCGACCGTTTCAACGAGCATCTGCCGCACTGCTATGACCCGAACTCCGTAGTCTACGGTGGAACGCACGACAATGAGACGCTGGCGGGGTATTTCAAACCGGAAAAACGTCAGTGGTGGGAGCTTCAGTACATTGCCGATTACCTCGGTGCAGCACACCAGAGTGAGGTGGTAGACCGCGTGTTCCGCGCGGCATACGGTTCAGTCGCGAGCGTTGCCATTTTCCAGATGCAGGATGTGTTGAAGCTCGATAACTGGGCGCGCATGAATACGCCGGGAACTCTCGGGGAAAACTGGCGCTGGCGTCTGCTTCCGGGGCAGTTTACGGATGAGCGGGCAGATTATTTGTCCTGGCTGGTGGATACGTTCGGAAGATTTTAGTTTTTGGCGGATGGGAATAAAAACCCGTAAAATGCTTGCAAATTCGGGAAAAACCTGTAAAATATACATGGATTGCACCCGCCCGGGGCAAAGATGCACCTGGGGAGTATGAACGATTTGAACAGTATGAAAGGAAATTGCCATGATTAGTACAAGCAATGTAACACTGCGAGTAGGAAAGAAGGCGTTATTTGAGGACGTAAGCATTAAATTTATTGAGGGAAACTGCTACGGACTCATCGGTGCCAACGGTGCCGGAAAGTCTACCTTTTTACGAATCCTGTCCGGACAGCTGGAACCGACCAATGGTGAGGTTATCATCACACCGGGACAGAGACTTTCATTCTTACAGCAGGATCACTTTAAATATGACGCATATCCGGTACTTGATACCGTTATTATGGGAAATGCGAGACTCTACGAGATCATGAAAGAGAAGGAAGCTATCTACATGAAGGAAGACTTCTCCGAGGAGGACGGCGTCAAGGCTGCCGAGCTGGAGGGCGAGTTCGCCACGATGAACGGCTGGGAGGCAGAGTCCGACGCGGCGAACCTTTTAAATGGTCTGGGAATCGAGACGGATCTCCACTACAAACAGATGGCAGATCTGACCGGTGCCCAGAAGGTCAAAGTTCTTCTGGCACAGGCACTGTTCGGAAACCCGGACATCCTGCTTCTCGACGAGCCGACAAACCACTTGGATCTCGATGCGATCGCATGGCTCGAGGAGTTCTTGATCAACTTTGAGAATACGGTTATCGTGGTATCCCATGACCGTTACTTCTTAAATAAAGTCTGCACCCAGATCGCAGATATCGACTATGGCAAGATTCAGCTCTATGCCGGAAACTACGATTTCTGGTACGAGTCCAGCCAGCTGATGATCAAGCAGATGAAGGAAGCCAACAAGAAGAAGGAAGAGAAGATCAAGGAGCTGCAGGAGTTCATCCAGCGATTTTCTGCCAATGCTTCCAAGTCTAAGCAGGCAACCTCCAGAAAACGTGCTCTGGAGAAGATTGAGTTAGATGAGATCAAACCGTCCAGCCGTAAGTACCCGTATATCGACTTCCGTCCGGAACGTGAGATCGGTAATGAGGTATTAAGCGTAGAGAACCTGTCTAAGACTATCGATGGTGTGAAGGTTCTTGATAATATTTCCTTCATTCTCGGACGCGAGGACAAGGTAGCATTTGTAGGACCGAACGAGCAGGCAAAGACCGTTCTCTTCAAGATTCTTTCCGGCGAGATGGAGCCGGATGAGGGATCCTATAAATGGGGTCTGACCACCAGTCAGGCATATTTCCCGAAGGACAATTCGAAAGAGTTCGATAACGACGACACGATCGTAGACTGGCTGACCCAGTACTCTCCGGTTAAGGATGTGACCTATGTCCGCGGATTCTTAGGACGTATGCTGTTTGCCGGTGAGGACGGCGTGAAGAAGGTCCGCGTTCTTTCTGGTGGTGAGAAGGTGCGCTGCATGCTTTCTAAGATGATGATCTCCGGTTCCAATGTCCTGATTCTGGACGAGCCGACCGACCATCTGGATATGGAGTCCATTACCGCTCTGAACAACGGTATGATCAAGTTCCCGGGCGTGCTGTTATTCTCCTCCCGTGACCACCAGATCGTTGAGACGACCGCAAACCGTATCATGGAAATCGTAAACGGCAAGCTGATCGATAAGATTACTACTTACGATGAGTATCTGGCAAACGATGAGATGGCGAGAAAACGTCAGGTATTTACTGTTACGGATAGTGAGGAAGAGGACGACTAAGAGCTGGAATCAAAGTGATTTAGACAAAAGTCGAAAGATAAAAGACAGCCCCAGACGCTGCATGTGAGCGATGCCTGGAGCTGTCTTTTGCACATCTATGGTGTCAATGTCCCGTTTTTAGCGCGATCAATCCTTCTTATGGCGTGATTCCAGATAAACCAGGTAATTGATGTATTCGATCAACTGCTTTTTCGTGGAAGTCTGGAATGATGAGATACGCCCATTGACCTCTCCATAGGTGACATTTTTAAGAAATGGTTTCGCCATTTCGGGCGGATTCTTCGGGTAGGAGGTTCGACCGAGAATATAATCGGCGCTGACTTGGTAATAATCCGCCAGTTTTATCAGATGCCGAAGAGGCAGATCCGTCCGGTTTGTTTCATAGCGGGAATAGATTTGCTGAGTTGTACCCAGCAGACTGGAAATTTCCGCCTGCGTTTTTCCTTTGTCCTCCCGTAAATCACGGAGCCGGTCACCAGCAGCAATCATTTAAAGCACCTCCCGCATACATCAAATATTTGTGAAAACAATCTATCATACAAGTATGCGCAGAACTAAAAGATACAATTAACTGGTGTAGAAACAGTAAAAAATACATTTATAAAAATGTAAACAAAAAAAGAATATCCGCTCTATAGAATAAAACGGCAGCCGGGTTTTTGTTTTACTGTTTACAGTCTGCCCGAATTAGTTTAAAATAAAAGGAAATAGGCAATTCTGCTTTGAATGAAAACGGGCAGGATTGCGGATAAGAAACAGAAAGCGAGGACAATTTTCATGAGTCAGAAGCCAGTTCTGGTGATCATGGCGGCTGGTATGGGCAGCCGGTACGGCGGCTTGAAGCAGATTGATCCGGTCGATCGGGAAGGAGATCTGATCATCGATTTTTCGATCTTCGACGCAGTCGAGGCTGGATTCGAAAAGGTCGTATTTATTATCAAGAAATCGATTGAGAAAGAGTTTAAGGAACATATCGGAAACCGCATGGAAAAGCACGTGCAGGTGGAGTATGTGTATCAGGAAAATGACCGTCTTCCGGATGGGTTTGAGGTTCCGGAGGGACGCGTCAAACCGTGGGGAACCGGTCATGCGATTCTCTGCTGCAGCGAGGTGATCGACGGACCGTTTGCGGTGATCAACGCGGATGATTACTATGGAAAATCGGCATTCAAGGCGATCTATGATCGTCTGGCATCCTGCGGTGATGATGACAAATATCAGTATGCGATGGTTGCCTATCATCTCTACAACACATTGACGGAAAATGGGCATGTGGCGCGCGGCGTCTGTACGGTGGATGCGGATGGACATCTGGCAGATATCCACGAGAGAACGCGCATCGAGAAGCACGGCGATCAGGCGGAATATACCGAGGATGACGGCGCAACCTGGGAGCAGCTGGGGGAGGATACGCTTGTATCGATGAACCTCTGGGGCTTTACTTCCAGCATCTTAAAGGAGTTAAAGGCGCGTTTTGTTCCATTTTTGGAGAAAAATCTGTCGGTAAATCCACTCAAATGTGAGTATTTCCTCCCGTTTGTGGTGGATGAACTTCTGAAAGAGGGGAAAGCCGAGGTGACCGTGTTAAAGAGCGTGGACCGCTGGTACGGCGTGACCTACAAGGAAGATAAGAAGATGGTGACAGACGCGATCCAGGGGATGAAGGACGGCGGTCTGTATCCGAAAAAACTTTGGGAAGAGTAAGAATGAAGAGATAGGTATTAGGAAGGAAAAATGGGTATGAGCAAGTTGATGAAAAGCCTGCCGTTTCGGCTGGTGCTGGGTGTAGCGATCGGTATTATTGCCGGTCTTATAGCAAATGAAAGTTTTATGAATCTCGTTGTGACGTTGAATTATATTTTTGGGCAGATTATTTCGTTCTGTGTACCGCTGATCGTCATCGGCTTTATTGCCCCGTCGATCACGAAGCTTGGAAAGAATGCCTCCAGATTGCTTGGAGTAGCGCTGATTCTGGCGTATACATCGTCTCTTGGCGCGGCGCTGTTTTCGATGGCAGCCGGATATACGTTGATTCCGCATATGTCGATTCAGTCGGCAGTCGATGGACTGCGCAGCCTGCCGGAGGTTGTCTTTAAACTGGACATTCCGCCGATCATGGGCGTCATGAGTGCGCTGGTATTTTCCGTTATGATTGGTCTGGCAGCGACCTGGACCAAGGCGGTGACGGTAACGAAACTCTTAGACGAGTTCCAGAAGATCGTTCTGGAGATTGTACAGAAGATTGTCATTCCGATTCTTCCGGTTTACATCGCATTTACGTTCTGTTCCCTGGCATATGAGGGAACCATCACAAAACAGGCTCCGATCTTCATTTCGGTTATCCTGATTGTTATGGCAGGCCACTATATCTGGATGGCGCTGCTGTATACACTGGCTGGTATTTACTCTGGCCGTGACCCGAGAGGCGTTATCAAGCATTATGGTCCGGCATATCTGACGGCAGTCGGTACGATGTCTTCTGCGGCGACCCTGGCAGTGGCGCTCAGCTGTGCCAAAAAGGCAGAGCCGCTTCGTGACGATATGGTTGATTTCGGTATTCCGCTGTTTGCGAATATCCATCTGTGCGGTTCGGTTCTGACCGAGGTATTCTTTGTCATGACGGTATCCAAGATTTTGTACGGCGCCCTCCCGGATATGATGACGATGGTTCTGTTCTGTGTTCTTTTAGGTGTATTTGCCGTAGGTGCACCGGGTGTTCCGGGCGGTACGGTTATGGCATCCCTGGGACTGATCACCGGTGTCCTCGGTTTCGATGCGACCGGAACGGCGCTGATGCTGACGATCTTTGCGCTTCAGGACAGTTTTGGTACTGCCTGCAACGTAACGGGCGATGGCGCGCTGACCCTGATGCTGACGGGATATGTGGAGAAACATGGGATTAAACATCAGGATTTACACGTAGATTTATAAAAATGAGAGAGGTGGGGCAGGCAGCAGCCGCCCCGAAACAGGTCTGTGAATGCGCCGCTGGCTCTTCGCACTATCGTTGTTCGCTTGCTTTCACTACACTTGTTCGTCTGTGTCGGACTTGCGTCCGCCCCATTCGGACAAGCGTGTTCAAGATGCGTACAACTGATAGGCGAAAGCCTGCTCTGCATCCACAGACCAGTTTCGGAGCGTCTGCCACCTGCCTGCTGTCTTTTTATGTATCGGAAAAACCTTATTTGATAAAAAGGAGAGATAGAATGAAAAAAATGATTTCCTGGAACGTAAACGGCTTGCGGGCGTGTGTGGGAAAGGGATTTCTGGATGTATTCCATGAGCTGGATGCGGATATTTTCTGTATTCAGGAGAGTAAGCTGCAGGAAGGGCAGATTGATCTGGAGCTTCCGGGGTATTATCAGTATTGGAGCTATGCGGAGAAGAAGGGATATTCAGGAACGGCGTTATTTTCGAAGGAGGAGCCGATTAGCGTGAGCTACGGTCTTGGCATTGAGAAGCACGATCATGAAGGGCGCGTCATTACGGCGGAGTACCCGGATTATTATGTGGTGACCTGCTATACGCCGAACTCCCAGAATGAGTTGGCGAGACTTCCGTACCGGATGCAGTGGGAGGATGATTTCCGCCAGTTTTTGAAGAAGCTGGAGGAGAAAAAGCCGGTTATTTTCTGTGGGGATCTGAATGTGGCACACACGGAGATTGACCTGAAAAATCCAAAGACGAACCGGAAAAATGCCGGATTTACGGATGAGGAGAGAAGCAAGTTTACGGAGCTTCTGGACTCTGGATATATCGACACGTACCGCTATTTTTACCCGGATAAAGAGGGCGTTTATTCCTGGTGGTCGTACCGGTTTAAGGCGCGCGAGAAGAATGCTGGGTGGCGGATTGATTATTTCTGTGTTTCCAAGAGCCTGAAGGACCGGCTGGCGGGCACACAGATTCATACGGAGATACTGGGTTCGGATCACTGCCCGGTAGAATTACAGATAAAGGATCGGGATGAGACATGAATTTACTGACAGCAGAACATCTGAAAAAATCATATACGGAACGGCTGCTTTTTGATGACGTGGCATTTTCCATCGGTGAAGGTGATAAGATTGGTCTCATCGGCATCAACGGAACCGGAAAATCTACTCTTCTAAAGATTGTAGCCGGTCTGGAAGAGCCGGATGAGGGTACGGTGGTAAAGGGACGAAATCTCTATATCCGTTATCTGCCTCAGAATCCGGAGTTTGAAGCGGGACGGACCGTCTTAGACTGCGTGATCCGGGAAAATATGGCGCATGAGCACGCCTGGGATCTCGAGGGCGATGCGAAATCCATGCTGAATAAGCTTGGAATCACCGATTATAGTGCCAAGGTGGAGACACTTTCGGGCGGACAGAGAAAGCGCGTTGCCCTCGCAGCGGTGCTGTTATCGACGGCGGATCTGTTGATTTTAGACGAGCCGACGAACCATCTGGACAGTGCGATGGCGGACTGGCTGGAAGAGTACCTGAAAAAATTCCGCGGCGCGCTTCTGATGATCACGCACGACCGGTATTTCCTTGATAACGTGACGAACCGCATCGTCGAACTGGACAAGGGAAAGCTGTACAGTTATCAGTCCGGCTATGAGGGCTATCTGGAATTAAAGGCAGAGCGCGAGGCGATGGCGGTGAGCTCGGAGCAGAAACGCCAGAATATCCTGCGGACGGAGCTGGCGTGGATCCGGCGCGGCGCACAGGCACGCAGCACGAAGCAGAAAGGGCGTATTCAGCGCTTCGAGGCGTTGAGTGCGGTGGAAGCGCCGAAAGTAGATGGAAATGTGGAGATGAGCTCGATTTTCAGCCGTCTCGGACGGACCACGGTCGAGGCACACCATCTTCATAAGGCGTATGGTGACCGCCTCCTGATCGATGATTTTTCCTATATCTTCTTGAAGGATGACCGCATCGGCATCATCGGACCGAACGGCAGCGGCAAATCGACGCTGATGAAGATGATTACCGGCTGGGTGAAACCGGATTCGGGCGAGACGATCATCGGCCAGACCGTAAAAATGGGTTATTTTTCACAGGAAAACGAAGATATGGATCAGTCGATGCGCGTGATCGACTACATTAAAAATGTGGCAGAGTACGTGCGGACGGCGGACGGGCTGGTATCGGCATCCCAGATGTTGGAACGGTTCCTGTTCCCGTCCCATATGCAGTACACGCTGATTGGCAAGCTATCGGGCGGCGAGCGGCGCAGACTCTATCTGCTCCATATCCTGATGGGCGCGCCAAACGTCCTTCTGCTCGACGAGCCGACCAACGACCTGGATATCGGCACGCTGACGATTCTGGAGGATTATCTTGATCATTTCCAGGGGATCGTGATTACGGTATCGCATGACCGGTATTTCCTTGACCGCGTAGTGCGCCGGATCTTCGCCTTTGAGGGCGGCGGCGCGATCCGTCAGTATGAGGGCGGCTATACCGACTATCAGGCAGCCTGTGGGGAACGCATAGCGGCAGAGATGGAGGAATCCGGTCAGGAACACGGCAGAGGCCAGAAGACCGGAGGCGCTTCTGGTGCGGGAACGTCAGATGCAGCGGAGACGGCAAAGGATAAAAACCGCGGTCGCCAGCGCGAGAAAAAGCTCAAATTCAGCTATATGGAGCAGAAAGAGTGGGAGACGATCGAGGATGATATCGCGGCGCTGGAAGAGGCAATCGCGGATCTGGAGCAGCAGATGCAGGACTCTGCCCGCGATTATACGGCTCTGAACGGCATCATAAAGGAAAAAGAGGAAAAAGAAGCTCTTTTGGAAGAAAAGATGGACCGCTGGATGTATCTGAACGATCTGGCGGAAAAAATAGAAGTGCAGGCGGCTGCTCACAAATAGGCACTTTTGGAACCGAAAGTGCCGTATGAAAACGTGGAGGGGATACAGGTGAAAGCAGAAAAAATCGTGAGACAGAAGATAAGAACCCCTGATTTTACACCGGGAATCAAGCGGACAGAGACGGGAATGCACTTGTGCGTCGAGGCACCGGGGACATTTTGCCGTCTGGCAATTTATGAGACAGGTAAAAAACAGGGTGTCCGGATCCCATTTTCCCCGGAAGAACGGGTGGGGGATCTCTGGATGATGGAGCTTGCGGGTGATGATTTTTCGGGACTGGAATACACGATCGAGACCGAGCAGGGGGAGCTGCCGGATCCGTGCGGGCGCATCTATACAGGACATGAGCGCTGGGGCGATTTAAAAGCGGCGCTCCGTCCGGTGCGTTGCCGTTTCCCTGAAGAAACGTATGACTGGGAAATGGATCAGCCGCTGAAACATCCGTATGATGAGACGATCCTGTACCGGCTGCATGTGCGTGGATTTACCCGTCATACTTCTTCCGGCACCGGGGAGCGGGGAACGTTCCGTGCGCTGACGGAGAAAATTCCCTATTTAAAGGAATTGGGTATCACAGCAGTTGAATTAATGATGCCGAATGAATTTCAGGAAGTGATGATGGAGGATGGGGCAGACGGGAATCCGTATGCGACCGGGACACCGACCGGACGGCTCAATTACTGGGGCTATGGGGCGGGATATCTGTTTGCGCCGAAAGCTTCGTACACATCTGGGAAAGAGAAAGAACCAGAGCGGGAATTTAAGGATCTGGTGAAAGAATTTCATAAAAATGATATTGAAGTGCTGGTTGAGCTTTATTTTACCGGCGAGGAGAGCGCGGCACTGGCGCAGGAGGCGGTTCGTTTCTGGGTTTACGAGTATCATGTGGATGGCGTGCACCTGTCCGGGTTTGCGCCGGCCGAACTGCTGGCGTCGGATCCGCTGTTAGCTGATACGAAGCTATTAGCTGGTTCCTGGGATGGCGTGCGTGTGCCAAAAACGGCAGCGGCATCGAAGCTGCGGGAGCGCCGCTGGCATCTGGGCGAGTACAATGAAGGATTTTTGATCGATATGCGCCGGGTATTAAAGGGCGATGAGGATCAGGTCGGCCGTCTCATTTACCAGACACGCCGGAATCCGGACTCGTATGGCGTGATCAACTATATGGCGGCGACAAATGGCTTTACGATGATGGATATGGTTTCCTGTGAGCAGAAGCACAACGAAGCGAACGGGGAGAATAACCGGGACGGAAGCGATTATAATTATACGTGGAACTGCGGCGTCGAGGGCACGACGCGGAAAAAGAAGATTGTGCAGATGCGGAAAAAACAGCTCCGCAACGCATTTTTGCTGCTCTTTCTGAGCCAGGGAACGCCGATGTTTTTAGCGGGCGATGAGTTCGGCAATTCCCAGAACGGCAACAATAATGCTTACTGTCAGGACAATGGGATTTCCTGGCTCAACTGGCATCAGCTGGAGACAAACCGGGATATTTACGAATTTGTAAAATATATGATAGCGTTCCGCAAAGCGCATCCAGTGTTCCACCTGCCGGTGGAGCCGAAAAATATTGATTACCTCGTCTGCGGACACCCGGATGTTTCCTACCACGGCGTCAAAACATGGTGCCCGGAGTTTGAAAATTTCCGCCGCCAGCTCGGCATTCTCTACTGCGGCGAGTACGGGCGAAGAGCGGACGGCACCAGCGATGACTATTTCTTTGTCGCCTACAATATGCACTGGGAGCCGCATGAATTTGATCTTCCGAAACTTCCGAAGGGAATGCAGTGGACTCTGTGCATCAACACAGACGACGCAGACAATAACGGAATCTGTCCGCCGGAAAGCCTGGAGGCAGGGCAGGAGCCGCAGGAAGAGCTTCGCCAGTATATGGTTCCGCCGCGGAGTATTCTGGTATTTCGCGGCTTTAAGCCAATTTCCGGTCCGGCATCCGAAAAGGATGGCAAAAAAGCCGGGAAAGTGGTAAAATCGGTAAAACGGCAGAATGTCAAAAAAGAACCGGAAAAGGAAGCGGAGACTGTGGTTGCGGCAGCGCGCGAACTGTAAGAACGGAATTGAAAGAGGATAAAGCAAGTTGAAAAAGAAACTTTTTAGAGGGCTGGCAGCCGCCCTGTGTGCTGCCATGATGGCAGGGAGCGCGGCGCTTCCGGCATATGCGGCGGGTCCGTCACGGGAGTCGGTTCCCTATGCGGATTCCTATGCCTCCTATCAGTGGGCTTTTTTAAATACAGGTGAACTGCGTCTGGTGCCGAGCCATACGGCGGCGGTGGATGCAGCGATTGGGGCGATTACCGGCAGCCCGGCGCTCTCAGCAGATGGAACGGTTCGTTCTCTGGAAGGGATTGATATGAATATTGTCCCGGCATGGAAGAAATATGACGCGAAAAGTGGAAAATGTCAGGTGATTGTGGCGCTGATTGATACAGGGGTTGACATAACTCACCCGGAGCTTAGTGGTTCGATCTGGACGAATACGGGGGAAATTCCGGGCGATGGCATTGACAATGACGGAAATGGTTATATCGATGACGTTTACGGCTGGAATTTCTATGATAATAATGCCCAGGTATTTACCGGGGCGGATGACAATCATGGTACCCACTCGGCGGGCACGATCGCGGCGGCGAGAAATGGAGTCGGAACGGTTGGAATCTGCGATCCGGCGTATGTGAAGATCATGGTGATCAAGACGCTTGGAACATCGTCCGGTGTCGGAACCGTCAGCAACGTGGTTAAGGCGATCCGGTATGCGCAGGCGAACGGCGCGTCGATCTGCAATCTGAGCTTTGGCACGATGAAATATAGCGAGGAGCTGTATCAGGCGATCAAGGATTCGGGGATGCTGTTTATTGTGGCGGCTGGAAACGGCGACGCCTCCGGCAATGGCTACAGCATCGATGAGCAGCCGATGTACCCGGCAAGCTTTGAACTGGACAATATCATTTCCGTGGCAAACCTGCGCTTTGACGGTCAGCTCGACCGTGCGTCCAATTACGGGGTGAGAAGCGTGGATCTGGCAGCGCCGGGCAATTATATCCTGAGCACGATCACGGGCAATGACTATGCCTACATGAGCGGCACGTCGATGGCGGCGCCGATGGTGACCGGAACGGCGGCAATGCTGTACTCCTGCGATGCGTCCCTGTCGCTTATGGATGTGAGAAACCGTATTCTGCAGTCGGCGCGGCCGCTTGAGAGTCTGTCCGGCAAGGTGGCAACCGGAGGTATGCTGGATGCCGGGGCGGCGATGCCGTAGATGGGAAAAACGAAAAGAAAGATTGTTAAAAAAATATTGAAATTCTTGTTTGTATATGATACCATGAACGGGTGAGATAATTGCCCCGCAGATTCATATGTTTATATGTATGAAGACGGAGTAATTACCATGATTTCTTCGGGGCAGGGCGAAATTCCCTACCGGCGGTATAGTCCGCGAACCGCGATGGCGGCCGATTCGGTGAGATTCCGAAACCGACAGTATAGTCTGGATGAGAGAAGAGGCAGGAGTCAGAGAGTGTACCGCTTGAGCGTAAGCAGGCTGGTGTACATCGGCTAAGTTGCGATTTATTATCCCAGGTCCCGAACAACCTGGGATTTTTTTAGTTTTACAAATGCAGTTAGTCCGGCACTTGATTCATACTCCTCCTTCGGAGAAATGAGTTTTAAAACCGAAAGGAGATTTAAGATGAAGACAGGAAAATGGAGTATTCAAAAATTGATTTATACGGCGATGCTGGCAGCGGTTGCTGGCGTGCTGATGTCATTGGAATTTTCGGTTCCGATGATGCCGCCGTTTTATAAGGTGGATTTCAGTGATGTACCGTCTGTGATTGCCGTGTTTCTGATGGGACCGGTATCCGGTATCTGTGTAGAAGTCATCAAGCTGTTAATCAAGCTGATTACTGTCGGAACTAACACGATGTACGTCGGTGAGCTGGCAAACCTGATTGCGGCGTTCCTGTTCGTATGGCCGCTGTGGTTCCTCTATCAGAAGCTGGGCGCTAACCGTAAGGCAGCTGTAGAAGCACTTCTGCTCAGTATCGTGATCCGCACCGCGTGTGCATGCTTTATCAATGCGAACATTACGCTTCCGTTATATGCGAAAGCGATGAGCCTGCCGCTGGATGAAGTGATCCGCATGGTAGCGTCGGTCAACCCGGCGATCAAAGACCTGAATGGATTTATCATTCTGGCGACGATCCCATTCAACGTATTGAAAGTGGGACTCAACTATATCGTTGGACAGCTTTTGTTTGTACGCCTGCGTGCGGCGAAGATTGTGCCGAAAGCAGTATAAAATGAAATAAGAGGAATGGTTTGACGGATTTGGCTGTTTGCTGTGAAACGGCAGAACCATTTCATAGAAAGGATTGTCGGGAAACCGCTGGGAAAGCTGCCTGGGGGAAGAATCCCGGACAATCCTTTTTTGTTTGATGGAACGTGCAAAGCCATATCTGTTTTTATAAGAGGAGGAGATACTATGATACGTAACTATAGAGATTTGACAAGATGGGAAATGGAGCAGGTGGACCGTGAGAACACGATTGTCCTGATTCCGCTCGGGGCTCTGGAACAGCACGGCAATCAGGCACCACTGGGAACGGATGATATTATCGCGGAGGCGATGAGTCAGGAGATCAAAAAGGCACTGGAGGCAGAGGGGGAAGAAGACTTCCCGATGCTGCTGTTTCCGGTGATTCCGGTGGGCTTAAGTACAGAGCATAAGAATTTCTGCGGTTCGGTCACAGTCCGGCCGGACACTTACTATCATCTCTTATATGATATATGCGTCAGCCTGGCGCATCACGGTTTTAAGAAGCTGGCTTTTTTGGTATGCCATGGTGGGAATGCGCCGATTGCGCAGGTTTTAAGCCGGGAACTTCGGAGTGAGCTGGGGATTGCACCGTTTATCCTTTCATCGGGGGCATTTGGTCATCCGGATGTAAAAGCAACGATTTCAAAGGGGAATATCTGGGATTTCCACGGTGGAGAGATGGAGACATCGATGGTAATGGCGGTCGATGAGAGTCTTGTGAAGCTGGAACTTTCGGAAGCGGGAGAGCCGACGGCGTTTGAGAAGACCCGCGCCCTGAAGCCATACGGTCCGGTTTCGATCGGCTGGGTGTCGGAGGACTGGAAAACAAAAGACGGATCGCCGATTGGAATTGGAGGAGATCCGTCTGGTGCAAGCGCCGAGAAGGGGCGAATTATATTAGAGACGAGTGCACGGGAACTGGTCCCGGGGCTGTTAGATATCCGGGATTGGAATGAATAGGAATCAAACTTAAAAATGGGGTGTCTATGTCATCCGAATACCAGTGTTATTTACCAGATTCCCAGCGTCCGGATGCACCGCATGGTAATACCAGTCCGGTGCGGGTAACCGGAAGTCCCAGCTCGTCCGATTTCACTGTGCCGCCGTGGGTGGAGGCAACTTCGGTTGAGAGCATATAGGTCAGGACGGACGGCGCCAGCCCGGTGGTGTAGGAGTTGATGAGGAAGAAGAGCGGGTTGTCCGATAACAGTTTCGTACAGAGCTGCACGAACGGGTAAATCGAAGTTTCGATCTTCCAGATCTCGCCTTTCGGTCCGCGACCGTAGGACGGCGGGTCCATGATGATTCCGTCGTAATGGTTGCCGCGGCGGATCTCACGCTCAACAAATTTCACACAGTCATCGACGATCCAGCGGATGGGTGCATTTTCCAGCCCGGAGGAACGGGAGTTTTCCTTCGCCCAGGCTACCATGCCCTTGGAGGCGTCCACATGGGTCACGCTGGCGCCGGCTGCGGCTGCCGCCAGGGTAGCGCCGCCTGTGTAGGCAAAGAGGTTTAAAACCTTGATTGGGCGTCCGGCATTGCGGATGCGGTCACCGAACCAGTCCCAGTTTGCCGCCTGCTCCGGGAAGAGACCTGTGTGCTTGAAGCTGAACGGTTTTAAGTTAAAGGTCAGTTCTTTGTAATGGATCGACCACTGCTCCGGCAGGTCGAAAAATTCCCATTCGCCGCCGCCCTTGGAGCTTCTGTGGTAGTGTCCGTTCATCTTTTTCCAGCCGCGGTGTGTCTTGGGGGTGTTCCAGATAACCTGCGGGTCCGGGCGAACCAGAAGATAGTCGCCCCACCGCTCCAGTTTCTCTCCTTCGGAGCAGTCAATCACTTCATAATCGTTCCATCCATCTGCAATCCACATAAAATTTTATCCTTTCAAAAAAATGAGGCGCAAACCCCGGAAAAGGGTATCTGCCGCCTTTATAATCGGTGTTATCCATAAGCCATTTCCATCCAAATGGCATAAATGGTTACTGTTCCCGGGTAGGCACTTTTGGAACCGAAAGTGCCGTAAGAAAACGTGGTGACAGCAGGAATTTGCCGTATTTAAATGCGAAGCCACGGCAAATTCCGTTACTGGGCACGATGCGTGCACAGTAACCATAAACGCAGTCTGTCTGACCGGAAAAACGGTTCAGTTGAAATGCATACCTAATTATATCGGTCATTGATTGGCGTGTCAAACCTTTTGAACGGCTTCCTGCCAAAAAAAAGTAAATAAATTGAAAGATAAATCTCCTTGAAGATTCCTACATCTCCTGTTAAAATGTATATTAGGTAAAAGATAGATTGCACGTATCTGGAACAAAACAAGGCGTTATAAGCATCTGATGCAGTCTCCACACGACGGGAAGTGTGCGAATGCGCAGCAGGTGGGAGAATAGACGTTATCAATCGTGAACTGGGAGGGCTTGTATATGAAGAAACAGAAACTGGCAGTCTGCGTCCTTTCCGCAGCGCTGATGATAGGGGCGGCGACCCTGACATCTTACGCGGCAGAAGGCTGGCAGCAGTCTGGAAACAGCTGGATATATGTGGACAACAATGGCAACAAGGTGACGAATACCTGGAAGAAGGGAGCAGACAATCTCTGGCGCTATCTCGATTCCCAGGGCAACATCGCGTCGAACTGCTGGGTGGACGACGAATACTTTGTCGAGAGTACCGGCATCATGGCGACTGACAAGTGGCTGAAACTGCCGAAGCGCAATCCGGCATGGAACGAGACTTCCGCTACGACGGTCTGGTACTATTTCTCCACCAGCGGAAAGATGGTATCCGACGGCTGGTCCAAGATCGGAGGCAAGTACTATTACTTCGACGGTGATGGAGCGATGCAGACGGGCTGGGTGGATGATGACACCTACTACACGAATGCAGATGGTGTCATGCAGATCGGCTGGGCATATCTGGAAGATCCGGATGATACCAAAAAGGACGATGATGAAGTGAAACCCGGCGACGACGATGAGGATCATCATTGGTACTACTTTCAGAGTTCGGGAAAGAAATATGTGCCTTCTTTAGGCAGTGCCAAATATAAACAATATAAGATTGACGGAACCTACTACTGCTTCGACGAAAACGGAGCGATGCAGACCGGCTGGGTCGATATGGGAAATTCCTCTGGATTTGAAAATTACCGTTATTATCAGAGCAACGGTCAGGTACAGACTGGCTGGCTCTCCACGACTCCGCCGGAGGAGGATGATTACAATCTGGATCTCGGCAGCGATGTACAGTGGTATTATTTTTCAAGCAACGGCGAGCCGAAGGTGGGTCCGAAGATTTCTGACGCTTCGACGAGCAACCTGGTCCGCATCAACAATATTACCTACTTATTTAATGAGAAGGGCAACCCGGTCTATGGTCTGAGACGTCTGGAGGTAGGAACGAGCGGTCAGTATGCCTGCTATTTCTTCGGCGCGGACAAGGCGACCAGCTCAGTCGTAAAAGGCAAGGGAAATGTAGTAGAGGGCGACGGAACGACCGGGCAGTTCTATTTCACTGACAGCGGCAACAAGGCTGGACGCGGCTACTCAGGTGTGGAGGATGGATTCCTGTACTACATGGGTAAGCTTCAGAAGGCAGACAGCGGTACCAAGTATGAAGTCATTGAAGTCAATGACAAAAACTATCTGGTAACGACGAGCGGCAAGGTAGTGAAATCCAGCACCGTGAAGGATGCGAACGGCACAAAGTTTAAGACAAGCTCTGCGGGTGTTGTCACAGAGGTGGACGGCACAAGCGACGATGGCAGCGACGAGGCTAGAACCCCGGTGGAACCGACGTATTGGGAGGATTAATTAAAAAAGCTGGGAGTCTTCTCGACTGAGATAAAATTTCTGCATGGAAATATATTCTTGTGGATAAACAGGAGTTTCTTCTATATAAAAGGTGTAATTACCCACCGGAAGAAGAAACTCCTGTTTTTTCTTGAAAAATATAGATTTTTTCTTAAAAAAACACTTGCATTTCCCAGAAAGCTGTGTTATTATAACGAAGCTGTGGCATGATAGCGATGAAACGAGAGGTTGCTGCTTATGATAAGCAGGTTATTCCGCGGAGCGAATGTCAAGTTAGGAAACTGGCGACAAGTCACTGTACAAGAATAGAGTATCCTGAAGACAAATGACGGATTTGGTGTGTGGACTGCGAGGACACACACGGGTATGTGTACAGTCACCGCTTGTCGTGCTTAATAGTACGAAAAGGAGGCGACTTTTTTTATGGCAAGTCAAGTAATGAGAATCACACTGAAAGCTTATGATCATCAGCTGGTAGATACATCCGCTGCAAAAATCATTGAGACTGTAAAGAAAAACGGATCAAAGGTGAGTGGACCGGTGCCGCTGCCAACTAAGAAAGAGGTAGTAACCATTCTGCGAGCAGTTCATAAGTACAAAGATTCCAGAGAGCAGTTCGAGCAGAGAACTCATAAGAGACTCATCGATATCATTGCTCCGAGCCAGAAGACAGTTGATGCACTGCAGAGACTGGAAATGCCGGCTGGCGTGTCCATCAACGTAAAGATGAAAAACAAATAATTAAGAATCCTATACTAGTTTAGATAGAGACATCTGGACAGTTCTAGGATGAACGCGGGAGTTTGACGAACGCGTTCCGCTGTAGAAAAACAGGAGGTCAGATTAATGAAGAAAGCGATTTTAGCTACCAAAGTCGGAATGACTCAAATCTTCAACGAAGACGGAGTTTTAACTCCAGTAACCGTTCTTCAGGCTGGACCGTGTGTTGTTACACAGGTTAAGACAGAAGAGAACGATGGCTACAAAGCAGTACAGGTTGGTTTTGTAGACAAGAGAGAAAAACTTGTGACAAAGCCGGTTAAGGGTCATTTTGACAAGGCAGGCGTTGCTTACAAGAGATATGTAAGAGAGTTCCGCTTAGAGAATGCTGAAGAGTATTCTGTAAAAGACGAAATCAAGGCAGACATCTTCGCAGCAGGCGATAAAATTGATGCAACTGCTATTTCCAAAGGTAAAGGTTTCCAGGGTGCCATCAAGAGACACGGCCAGCACAGAGGACCGATGGCTCACGGTTCCAAGTTCCATCGTCATCAGGGTTCCAACGGTTCTGCAACCACACCGGGACGCGTATTTAAGGGCAAAGGAATGCCGGGTCACATGGGCAGCGTAAAAGTAACTGTTCAGAACCTGGAGGTTGTTAAGGTTGATACTGAGAACAACTTACTCCTTGTTAAAGGCTCTGTACCGGGACCGAAGAAATCCTTAGTAACAATCAAAGAGACAGTAAAGGTCGCTAGATAAGGCTTTTACGGGAAAGGAGGAACATACAGATGGCAAACGTATCTGTTTTCAATTTAGAAGGCAACGAAGTTGGCACATTAGAACTGAATGATGCTGTATTCGGTGTAGAAGTAAATGAACATCTGGTTCACATGGCAGTTGTAGCACAGCTTGCTAACAAACGTCAGGGAACTCAGAAAGCAAAAACCCGTTCCGAAGTTTCCGGCGGTGGTAAGAAACCGTGGAGACAGAAAGGTACCGGACATGCAAGACAGGGTTCAACAAGAGCTCCGCAGTGGACGGGCGGCGGCGTAGTATTCGCTCCGACACCACGTGATTATACAATCCGTTTAAATAAGAAAGAGAAGAGAGCTGCGCTTAAATCTGCTCTGACAAGCCGTGTAAACGAGAACAAGTTCATCGTAGTTGAGGCTATGAACTTCGACGAGATCAAGACAAAGAAATTTGTTGAGGTTATGAACAACCTGAAAGTAAACAAAGCTTTAGTTGTTCTGGATGAGGCTTGTGACAAGGCTGTATTATCCGCTAGAAACGTGGCAGACGTTAAGACTGCTTCCGTAAGCACCATCAACGTTTACGATATCCTGAAATACAACACAGTAGTAGCAACCAAGGCTGCTGTAGCTTCTATCGAGGAGGTATATGCATAATGGCAAACGTACAGTACTATGACGTAATCCTCAAACCGGTTGTAACTGAGAAGAGTATGAATGCTATGACAGACAAGAAATACACCTTCCTGGTACACACCGAGGCAAACAAAACTATGATCAAAGAAGCCGTTGAGAAGATGTTCCCGGGCACCAAAGTTAAGAGTGTCAACACCATGAACATGGACGGCAAGACAAAGAGAAGAGGCATGACCTTCGGTAAGACAGCTGCAACAAAGAAAGCTATCGTTCAGCTGACCGAGGACAGCAAAGAGATCGAGATCTTCGCTGGTTTATAATTCATCCTCAATAGACAATTATACGACGAACACTATGTCGTGAAAAACATGAAGAAACGCCAGGAGGCGTTGAACGAAAGGAGTCAAAGTCATGGGAATTAAATCTTACAGCCCATATACACCTTCCAGAAGACATATGACCGGCTCTGATTTCTCTGAGATTACAAAATCCACACCGGAGAAATCCTTAGTAGTTTCTTTAAAGAAGAACGCAGGTCGTAACAACCAGGGTAAAATCACCGTTCGTCACAGAGGCGGCGGTTCCAGAAGAAAATATAGAATCATCGACTTCAAGAGAAATGCAAAAGACGGTATCGCAGCAACCGTACTTGGTATCGAGTACGATCCGAACCGTACAGCAAACATCGCTCTGATCTGCTACGCAGACGGCGAGAAAGCTTATATCCTTGCTCCGGCTGGTTTACAGGTTGGACAGAAGGTTATGAGCGGTGCAGAGGCTGAGGCAAAAGTTGGTAACTGCTTACCGCTTTCTGAAATCCCGGTTGGTGCACAGATTCACAACATCGAGCTTCTTCCGGGCAAGGGTGGTCAGCTGGTTCGTTCCGCTGGTAACTCTGCTCAGTTAATGGCTAAAGAAGGCAAATATGCAACCCTTAGATTACCGTCCGGAGAGATGAGAATGGTTCCGATCAGCTGCCGCGCTACTATCGGTGTAGTTGGCAACGGCGACCACAACCTGATCAATATCGGTAAGGCTGGTAGAAAACGTCACATGGGTATTCGTCCGACTGTCCGCGGTTCTGTTATGAACCCGAATGACCATCCGCATGGTGGTGGTGAGGGCAAGACCAGTATCGGTCGTCCAGGTCCTTGCACACCTTGGGGCAAACCGGCACTCGGCCTGAAGACCAGAAAGAAAAACAAACAGTCTAATAAGTTAATCGTAAGAAGAAGAAACGGTAAACAGTAATAGGAGGTATACTAATGGGTCGTTCATTAAAAAAAGGACCATTTGCAGATGCTCATCTTTTAAAGAAAGTAGATGAGATGAACGCAGCAGGACAGAAACAGGTTATCAAAACCTGGTCCCGCCGTTCCACAATCTTCCCGCAGATGGTTGGACATACAATCGCAGTTCACGATGGTAGAAAACATGTTCCGGTATACGTGACAGAGGACATGGTTGGACATAAACTCGGTGAGTTCGTAGCCACTAGAACTTACAGAGGCCACGGAAAAGACGAGAAGAAAGCAGGACGTAAGTAAGTTACGCTTGAAAGGAGGTTTCACCAATGGCTAAAGGACATAGATCCCAGATTAAAAGAGAAAGAAATGCTAATAAGGATACGAGACCGTCGGCTAAGCTGTCTTACGCCAGAGTATCCGTTCAGAAAGCATGCTTCGTATTAGATGCCATCAGAGGCAAAGATGTGAAGACAGCGCTTGGTATTGTAACATACAATCCTAGATATGCTTCTACTTTAATTAAAAAATTACTCGAGTCTGCTGTTGCTAACGCAGAGAACAACAACCAGATGAATCCGGAGAACCTGTACGTTGCAGAATGCTTCGCTAACAAGGGACCGACAATGAAGAGAGTAAAACCGAGAGCACAGGGCCGCGCTTACAGAATCGAAAAGAGAATGAGCCACATCACAATCGTGCTTGATGAGAAATAAGAGGAGGCAATTATGGGACAGAAAGTTAATCCGCACGGCTTAAGAGTCGGTGTTATTAAAGACTGGGATTCCAGATGGTATGCGGAAGCTGATTTTGCAGATAACCTGGTAGAGGATCACAAAATCAGAACCTTCCTTAAGAAGAAATTATACAGCGCCGGTGTTTCCAAAATCGAAATCGAGCGCGCTTCTGATAAAGTAAAAATCATTCTTTACACTGCTAAACCGGGCGTTGTTATCGGTAAGGGCGGCGCAGAGATCGAGAAGACAAAAGCTCAGGTTCAGAAATTAACTGACAAGAAAGTTTTTGTAGACATCAAAGAAGTTAAGAGACCAGACAGAGACGCTCAGCTCGTTGCAGAGAACATCGCTCAGCAGCTTGAGAACCGTATTTCCTTCCGTCGTGCGATGAAGTCCGCTATGGGCAGAACCATGAAGGCTGGAGCTAAGGGTATCAAGGCTTCCGTATCCGGACGTCTTGGCGGTGCTGATATGGCTCGTACAGAGTTCTACAGCGAGGGCACTATCCCGCTTCAGACATTAAGAGCAGATATTGACTACGGTTTCGCTGAGGCAAACACAACATACGGCAAGACCGGTGTTAAGGTTTGGATCTACAAAGGCGAGGTACTTCCTGCGAAAGGAAATAAGGAAGGGAGCGATAAATAATGTTAATGCCGAAAAGAGTAAAGCGTCGTAAACAGTTCCGTGGTACCATGGCCGGCAAGGCGCTTAGAGGAAATGTAATCAACTACGGTGAGTACGGTTTAGTCGCTACAGAACCGTGCTGGATCAAATCCAACCAGATCGAGGCAGCCCGTGTTGCCATGACCCGTTACATCAAACGTGGTGGTAAAGTTTGGATTAAGATTTTCCCGGATAAACCAGTAACTGCTAAACCGGCTGAGACTCGTATGGGTTCCGGTAAAGGCGCACTTGAGTACTGGGTAGCAGTAGTAAAACCAGGCCGCGTAATGTTCGAGATCGCGGGTGTACCAGAGGAGACAGCGAGAGAAGCGCTTCGTCTTGCTATGCACAAACTTCCGTGCAAGTGCAAGATTGCTTCTAAAGCAGATTTAGAAGGCGGTGATAACAGTGAAAATTAATAAGTATGTAGAAGATTTAAAAGCTAAGACATCTGCAGAATTAAACGAAGAATTAGTAGCTGCTAAGAAGGAACTCTTCAACTTAAGATTCCAGAACGCTACCAACCAGCTGGATAATACAAGCAGAATTAAAGAAGTTCGCAGAAACATCGCTCGTATTCAGACTGTTATTACAGAGAAAGCGAACTAATTATCATAGATTCCTAAAATAGGAAAGGAGATATCTACCGTGGAAAGAAATCTTAGAAAAACACGTACCGGTAAGGTAGTAAGCAACAAGATGGACAAAACAATCGTAGTTGCTATCGAAAACCACGTAAAACATCCTTTAATCGGTAAGATTGTTAAGAGAACTTATAAATTAAAAGCACACGACGAGAACAACGAGTGCGGTATCGGTGATACTGTAAAGGTAATGGAAACAAGACCGTTATCCAAGGATAAGAGATGGAGACTCGTCGAAATTATCGAGAAAGCGAGATAATTTCTAAATCAGAAAGGAGTATTGGGCATGATTCAGCAGGAGACCAGATTAAAGGTTGCCGACAATACCGGTGCGAAAGAATTACTCTGTATCCGCGTTATGGGCGGCTCTACTAGAAGATATGCAAATATTGGCGATGTAATCGTTGCCAGCGTTAAAGATGCAACACCAGGCGGTGTTGTAAAGAAAGGCGATGTAGTGAAGGCCGTTGTTGTACGTACCGTTAAGGGCGCACGCCGTAAAGATGGTTCCTACATCAAATTTGATGAGAACGCAGCCGTTATCATCAAAGACGACAAGAACCCGAGAGGAACCCGTATTTTTGGGCCGGTTGCCAGAGAGCTTCGTGAGAAACAGTTTATGAAGATTGTTTCCCTGGCTCCGGAAGTACTGTAGGAGGTGTCAGCTGTGCATAAAATTAAAAAAGGCGACCTGGTAAAGGTTATCACAGGTAAAGACAAAGACAAAACCGGAAAAGTTCTTTCCGTTAATGTAAAGAAGAATACAGTCCTGGTTGAGGGATGCAACATGGTAACAAAGCATACCAAACCGTCTGCAGCTAATCAGCAGGGCGGCATCATCCATCAGGAAGGCGCGCTTGACATTTCCAACGTTATGCTGGTAGTGGATGGCAAGGCTACGAGAGTTGGCTTCAAAGTAGAAGACGGCAAGAAAGTCCGTGTTGCTAAGGCAACCGGTAAAGTAATTGACTAATACAGAGAGGAGGAACGTTAAAATTGGCTAGATTAAAAGAAATGTATCAGAGCGAAATCGTAGACGCTATGATCAAAAAATTCGGATATAAAAATATCATGGAAGTGCCGAAGCTGGACAAGATTGTTATCAACATGGGCGTTGGCGAGGCAAAAGAAAATGCTAAAGTTCTGGACTCTGCTGTAAGAGATATGGAAATCATCACTGGCCAGAAGGCAGTTCTTACAAAAGCGAAAAAATCGGTCGCTAACTTCAAACTTAGAGAGGGTATGGCTATCGGCTGTAAAGTTACCCTGCGTGGCGAGAAGATGTATGAGTTCGCTGATCGTCTGATCAACCTGGCTCTTCCGCGAGTAAGAGACTTCCGCGGTGTAAATCCGAACGCATTTGACGGCAGAGGCAACTATGCTCTGGGTATCAAAGAGCAGCTTATCTTCCCGGAGATCGAGTACGATAAAGTAGATAAGGTAAGAGGTATGGATATCATCTTCGTTACCACTGCTAAGACCGACGAAGAAGCACGTGAGCTGTTAACTCAGTTCAACATGCCATTTGCTAAATAATAGGAGGATTTATCATGGCTAAAACTTCAATGAAGATTAAACAGCAGCGTCCGGCAAAATTCTCCACCAGAGAATATAACCGCTGCAGAATCTGCGGTCGTCCGCATGCATATTTAAGAAAATACGGCATCTGCAGAGTTTGCTTCCGTGAATTAGCTTACAAGGGCGAAATTCCGGGCGTAAAGAAAGCAAGCTGGTAAGCCGAAAGCAACTTAGTGCGGGGCGTTCCCGCACAACCCACCGAAACCCACTTACAGTAAGTGGTAGTCAAATTATAAGGAGGCACACTCAAAATGACAATGAGCGATCCGATTGCAGATATGCTTACAAGAATCCGTAATGCTAACACTGCAAAACATGATACAGTAGATGTTCCGTCTTCCAAGATGAAATTAGCAATCGCTGACATCCTGGTAAAGGAAGGTTTCATCAAGAAATATGACGTTGTTGAGGACGGCAATTTCAAGACTATCCGTATTACCTTAAAGTACGGTAAAGACAAAAACGAGAAAATCATCTCCGGCATCAAGAGAATTTCCAAACCGGGTCTGCGTATCTACGCAAACAAGGAAGATATGCCGAAGGTACTGGGCGGTTTAGGTGTAGCTATCATCTCCACCAACCAGGGCGTTATCACTGACAAGCAGGCAAGAGAACTCGGCGTAGGCGGAGAAGTTCTTGCATTTGTTTGGTAAGCCGAAAGATTCATCTTCGGTTTAGACAAGGTATAGATACAACTGAAAACAGAGAAGCCGCTCAGGCTTCTCCGAAAATCTAAGTAGGAGGTAAAAGGCATGTCACGTATCGGAAGAATGCCAGTTGCGATTCCGGCGGGCGTAACCGTAACAATCGCAGAGAACAATTTAGTGACTGTAAAAGGTCCGAAGGGAACTCTTGAGAGAGAACTCCCGGTTGAGATGAACATCAAAGAAGAGGATGGTCATATCGTAGTTACCAGACCGAACGACTTAAAGAAAATGAAATCTTTACACGGTCTGACAAGAACCTTAATTAACAACATGATTCATGGTGTAACAGAAGGCTATGAGAAAGTCCTGGAAGTTAACGGTGTTGGTTACAGAGCAGCGAAGCAGGGCAAGAAACTGGTTCTCAGCCTTGGTTACTCCCATCCGGTAGAGATGGAAGATCCGGAAGGCATTGAGACTGTTCTGGAAGGACAGAACAAGATCACTGTTAAAGGTATCAGCAAAGAAAAAGTTGGCCAGTATGCAGCTGAGATTCGGGATAAGAGAAGACCTGAGCCGTACAAGGGCAAAGGTATTAAGTATGCCGATGAGGTTATCAGACGTAAAGTTGGTAAGACTGGTAAGAAATAATTAAGGAGAGTGTGAAGATGGTTAGCAAACAGTCAAGAAGCGAAATTCGCGTTAAAAAACACGTTAGATTACGCAACCGTTTTTCTGGCACAGCCGAGAGACCGCGTTTAGCAGTGTTTAGAAGTAATAATCATATGTATGCTCAGATCATTGATGATACAGTTGGAAAAACTTTAGTAGCAGCTTCCACTGCCGAGAAGGAAGTTAAAGCTGAACTGGAGAAGACGAACGATGTTGCAGCAGCAGCTCACGTTGGAACTGTAATCGCTAAGAGAGCGCTTGAAAAAGGTATTAAAGAAGTTGTCTTCGATAGAGGCGGATTTATTTACCACGGAAAAGTTCAGGCATTAGCAGATGCAGCCCGCGAGGCTGGTCTGGAATTCTAGTAGGAAGGAGAACATACACATGAAACGTACAAAAATTGATGCCAACCAGTTCGAGTTAGAGGATACTGTAGTGGCAATCAAACGTGTATCCAAGACCGTTAAGGGCGGACGTACAATGCGTTTTTCCGCTTTAGTAGTAGTTGGAGATAAAAACGGCCACGTTGGTGCTGGTATGGGAAAAGCTGCTGAGGTTCCGGAAGCAATCCGCAAGGGCAAAGAGGCAGCTGCCAGAAACCTGATGGAGGTTCCGTTCGATGAGAACAATAGCATCCCGCACGATTTCCTCGGCAAATTCGGAAGCGCTAACGTACTTCTGAAGAAGGCTCCGGAAGGTACCGGTATTATCGCTGGTGGTCCGGCTCGTGCCGTACTGGATCTGGCTGGTTACAAGAACATCCGTACAAAATCCCTTGGTTCTAATAACAAGGCAAACGTAGTTCTTGCTACCCTGGCAGGCTTAGGTTCTTTAAAGACTCCGGAAGAGGTTGCAAAACTTCGCGGTAAGTCTGTAGAAGAAATTCTGAACTAATAGGAGGAGATAAAAATGGCAGAGAAATTAAAAATCACATTGGTTAAGTCTCCTATTGGCGCTATCCCGAAGCAGAAAGCAACGGTTGCAGCTCTTGGTTTAAACAAGACTGGCAAGACAGTTGAGCAGCCGGACAACGCCGCTATCAGAGGCATGATCCAGAATGTTAGACATTTAGTTAAAGTAGAGGAAATCTAAGATATTTGCAAGGAGGTGCAGTCATGGATTTATCCAATTTAAAGCCGGCGGTAGGCTCTAAGCACAGCGACAGCTTCAGAAGAGGTCGTGGTCACGCATCAGGCAACGGTAAGACTGCTGGTAAGGGACATAAGGGACAGAAAGCTCGTTCCGGCGCTCCGAGACCAGGATTTGAAGGCGGTCAGATGCCGTTATATAGACGTCTCCCGAAGAGAGGCTTCACAAACAGAAATTCTAAGACCATCGTTGGTATCAACGTAAGCGCTCTTGAGAGATTCGAGAACGACACAGTTGTTACGGTTGAAACATTAATCGAAGCAGGCATCGTAAAGAACCCGCGTGACGGCGTTAAGATCCTCGGCAATGGCGAGCTGACCAAAAAGCTGAACGTAAAGGTTGATGCGGTAAGTGAAGGCGCGAAAGCTAAGATCGAGGCCGTTGGCGGAACCTGCGAGGTGATCTAATATGTTAAAAACGCTCCAGAATGCATTTAAGATAAAAGAGGTCAGAGAAAAACTCCTCTATACGTTCTTTATGCTGGTTGTGACCCGTATCGGATCGCAGCTGCCGATTCCCGGAGTTAATACAACATTTTTCCAGGAACTGTTTACAAGACAGTCCAATGATGCGTTTGGTTTCTTTAATACGATTACCGGCGGTTCGTTCACGAACATGTCGGTATTCGCATTGAGTATTACCCCGTACATCACTTCTTCCATTATCATGCAGCTTCTGACAATTGCAATTCCGAAATTAGAGGAAATGCAGCAGGAGGGCGAGGACGGAAGAAAGAAGATTGCGGAATATACGCGTTACCTTACGGTTGCACTGGCGCTGATGCAGTCCGTCGCTATGGCGATCGGTTTCGGCGGCAAGGGACTTTTAGTTGAGTTTACTGCCCTGAATGTGATTGTCGCTATTGTGACAATGACAGCCGGAAGTGCCATGCTGATGTGGATCGGTGAGCGAATCACCGAGAACGGCGTCGGAAACGGTATTTCTATCGTGCTTCTGTTCAATATCATTTCAACCATGCCAAGCGATATGATTACGCTCTATGAGCGTTTCCTGCAGGGCAAGATCGTGGCGGTTGCAGTTGTAACAGCCGTGATTATCGTAGCGGTTATCGTAGCGATGGTTGTATTTGTTATCATTTTACAGGATGCAGAGCGGAGAATTCCGGTTCAGTATTCTAAAAAGATGCAGGGACGTAAGATGGTTGGCGGTCAGTCCACAAGCATCCCGTTAAAAGTAAATACAGCAGGTGTTATTCCTGTTATCTTTGCTTCATCCCTGATGTCTTTCCCGGTGGTAATTGCTGGATTTTTCCAGGTTAATTATGACACCATCGGAGGAAAGATTCTTCTGGCTCTGAATTCCAGCTCCTGGTTTAATCCGGAGCGTCCGGCTTATTCAGTTGGCTTAATTGTCTACATCGCGTTGATTATTGTGTTTGCGTATTTCTACACATCCATAACATTCAACCCGCTTGAGGTGGCAAACAACATGAAGAAATCCGGCGGCTTCATCCCGGGCATTCGTCCAGGAAAGCCAACATCCGATTACCTGGATGGAATTCTGGAGTATATTATACTGATTGGTGCCTGCGGACTGATCATTGTCTGCCTGGTTCCGATTATTGTCTCTGGACTGTTCTCAGTGAGCCGTCTCTCCTTCGGAGGTACTTCTCTTATCATTATCGTAGGTGTAGTACTTGAGACAATCAAAGCAGTCGAATCACAGATGCTGGTTCGCAACTATAAAGGATTCTTAAACGACTAAGACAACTCGCTTTCTGGGCGGGAGCTTGCTTACTTTACGGCTGGAGGTGGCCGGAGACAGCTCCTGCCTGGAGGCGATTCTGTTGTATATAGGGAGATTGTAACCATTATGAAGATTGTTATGTTAGGAGCACCGGGAGCCGGAAAAGGAACACAGGCTCAGAGAATTGCAGAAAAATACGGCATTCCGCACATTTCTACCGGAGATATTTTCCGTTCCAATATCAAGGCAGGCACAGAGCTTGGTAAAAAAGCAAAATCGTTCATCGATCAGGGCCTTTTAGTACCGGACGAGGTAACGATCGGCATGCTTCTTGACCGGATCCATGAGGCTGACTGCAAGAACGGCTATATTCTGGATGGATTCCCAAGAACGATCCCGCAGGCTGAGAGTCTGACAGAGGCGCTGGCAGCAAACGGCGAGGCGATTGATTTCGCGCTCAACGTAGATGTGCCGGATGCAAACATCGTAAACCGCATGGCAGGACGCCGTGCGTGCTTAAAGTGCGGCGCTACCTACCACATCCAGTTCGCAGCACCGAAAAAAGAAGGAATCTGCGACAAGTGCGGTTCTGAGCTGGTGCTTCGTGATGATGACAAGCCGGAGACTGTACAGAAACGTCTGGAAATATACCATGACCAGACACACCCGCTGATCGAGTACTATGAGAAGAAGGGCGTTCTTCATACGGTAGACGGTACACAGACCATGGAAGACGTATTCAAGAACATTACGGATATTTTGGGAGCTTAAAACATGGCAGTGACGATAAAATCTCCCAGGGAGATTGAACTGATGCGTGAGGCGGGAAGAATTCTCGCCAAAACGCATGAGGAACTGGCGAAGAATCTTCGGCCGGGTATGTCCACCTGGGATATTGATCATATGGGAGAGGAAATCATCCGGAGTTACGGCTGCATTCCCTCGTTCAAAAATTACAACGGCTATCCCGCATCGATCTGTGTCTCTGTCAATGATGAGGTTGTACATGGAATCCCGCACAAGGAACATTTTCTCGATGAGGGAGACATCGTCAGTCTGGATGCAGGAGTGATCTACAAGGGATACCACTCAGATGCAGCCCGGACTTACGGCATCGGAGAGATCGACGATGATGCCAAAAAACTGATTGAAGTTACCAGACAGAGCTTCTTTGAGGGAATTAAATTTGCCAAAGCTGGCAATCATCTCAATGACATCTCTGCAGCGATCCAGAAATATGCCGAAAGTTTCGGTTTTGGTGTTGTCAGGGATCTGGTTGGTCATGGAATCGGTTCCCATCTGCATGAGGATCCAGAGATTCCGAATTTTGCAAGAAAAAGAAAAGGAATTCTCTTACAGCCCGGCATGACGCTCGCGATCGAGCCGATGATTACCGAGGGCAGCTACGAAGTAGTCTGGCTCGATGATGACTGGACCGTCATGACGGAAGATGGCGGCTGGGCTGCTCATTATGAAAATACGATTCTTATTACAGAGGGCGAACCTGAGATCCTTTCCTTATAAAGAAGAAGTAAGCTGGGGAAGTTTTTACGAAGACCTAAGCAGGCTTTCCGATTACAGTATGTACGCATCTTGAGGCAGATGTCCGAGCCGATCAATAAGGCGGGCAATGGCAAAAATTCTTTGTCGAAGACAAATCTGCATGAATTTTTGCCCTGTTTGCGAGCTAAGTGAGCAAATAGGCAAGCGAACAAACTGTAATCTGAGAAGCCTGCGGCGGGAGCGGAAACACCTGTCTACAGAAACGGAGATCAGAATGACGGAATATGGAACTGGCTGTCTGGTCCGCTCACTTGCGGGCCACGACAAAGGCACTTATTATATTATAGTCAGAGAAGATGCACGCTACGTGTATCTGGCAGACGGACGCACTAAAACCGCCGCCAAGCCGAAACGCAAGAAGAGAAAGCACGTGCAGTTCTCCCACAAATGGGATGAGGCGCTGGCAGCCCAGTTTGCGGACGGCGCGGCAGTCCAGGATGAAGCGATCCGCTATTTCATTCAGAAATCATTGCAGGGAGGTATATAGAATGTCGAAAGCAGATGTAATTGAGATTGAGGGCGTAGTAGCAGAGAAGCTGCCGAACGCTATGTTTAAGGTAGAACTGGAAAACGGACACATCGTACTTGCTACGATCAGCGGAAAACTCCGTATGAACTACATCCGTATTCTGCCGGGCGATAAGGTTACAATGGAAATGTCGCCATACGATCTCTCTAAGGGAAGAATCATTTGGAGAGATAAATAAAGACCAATCCATTTTTCTCAATAAAAATATTGAGAGAAGTGTAAATTTCGCTTGCATTATAGGATTTTAAATGTTATAATGCTTTAGCGAACTTTGTTGAAGCATCAGGTAAGATCCGCCCTTTTGTCCTCTCACGGCAGGGGGATGGAACGAGTCTGTTGTACCTGTAAGTCCGACACAGGACTACAATAGGTTATAAAAAATTGTATGTCCGAGATTGGACGGACTATTACGGAAAGGAGAATTGCTGTGAAGGTTAGATCATCGGTTAAACCAATTTGCGAAAAGTGCAAGATCATCAAGAGAAAAGGCAGTATCAGAGTAATCTGTGAGAATCCGAAGCACAAACAAAGACAGGGCTAATTTGATTTAGCACCTATTTTTTCGCGCGGCTTTCTATTATGAACCACTCGGATGAGTTGTTCAGTAGTTTAAGCAAATTTATACATTATCAACGAAGAAGTAAGAAAAACTAATGGAGGTGTACTACACACATGGCTCGTATTTCAGGTGTCGATTTACCAAGAGAGAAACGCGTAGAGATCGGCTTGACTTACATCTACGGTATCGGTAGAGCAAGTGCAGCCCGTATCCTGGCCGAAGCTGAAGTTAATCCTGACACTCGTGTTAAGGACTTAACTGACGACGAAGTTAAGAAGCTTGCGGCAATCATCGCTGACAGTCAGGTGGTTGAGGGTGATCTGAGAAGAGAGATCGCTATGAACATCAAGAGACTGCAGGAGATTGGATGCTACAGAGGCATCCGTCATAGAAAGAGCCTTCCGGTTCGTGGTCAGAAGACAAAGACCAACGCTAGAACTCGTAAGGGTCCGAGAAAGACAGTAGCAAACAAGAAGAAATAATTAAGTAACAAGGAAACTGAATCAGGTTAGGTTTAGCAACAGGATTCAATATTTGAGAAAGTAGGTTAGTTTAAAATGGCTAAAAAAGTGTCCACTGGCAAGAAAGTGACAAAAAAGCGTGTAAAGAAAAACGTTGAACGCGGACAGGCGCACATCCAGTCATCTTTTAATAACACAATCGTTACTTTAACAGATGCACAGGGTAATGCCTTATCATGGGCAAGTGCAGGCGGTCTGGGATTTAGAGGTTCAAGGAAATCTACTCCATATGCAGCTCAGATGGCTGCAGAAACTGCAACGAAGGCAGCTCTTATCCATGGCTTAAAGTCTGTAGACGTTATGGTAAAAGGTCCGGGATCAGGTCGTGAAGCAGCAATCCGTGCTCTTCAGGCATGTGGTCTGGAAGTAACAAGCATTAAGGACGTAACTCCGGTTCCGCATAACGGATGCCGTCCGCCGAAACGTAGAAGAGTCTAATTAGGAGGTGCAAGTAAAGTGGCAGTAGATAGAGTTCCTGTACTTAAAAGATGTAGATCTCTTGACCTTGATCCGGTTTATTTAGGAATCGACAAGAAATCAACGAGAAAATTAACGAGAGCCAACAGAAAGATGAGCGAGTATGCACTCCAGCTGAGAGAAAAGCAGAAAGCAAAATTCATCTACGGTGTGTTAGAGAAACCGTTTAGAAATTACTATGCAAAAGCATCCAGAATGAATGGTCAGGTCGGTGCTAACCTGATGATCCTTCTGGAGTGCAGACTGGATAATGTATTATTCAGAATGGGCTTTGGCCGTACAAGAAAAGAGACACGTCAGATCGTAGATCACAAGCACGTTCTCGTAAACGGCAAGAGCGTAAACATCCCGTCCTACTTAGTTAAGGCTGGCGATGTAATCGAGATCAAAGAGAAGTACAAATCTTCACAGAGATATAAAGATATCGCTGAGGTAACCGGCGGAAGAATGGTACCGGCATGGCTGGAAGTTGACGCTGAGAACCTGAAAGGTACTGTTAAAGAGTTACCGAGCAGAGACGAAATTGACGTTCCTGTAAACGAAGTGCTTATCGTCGAGCTGTACTCCAAATAATAAGAAGTATTACTATTATGTTAGTCCAGAATCTCCCATGTATCTGCTTTGGCAGCTGCTTGGGAGATTCCGAGACTACAAGAGTATGGCAGACCCTCAAAAATGTTCCCAAAAGGAGGGGCTATCGTGTTCGATTTTGAAAAACCAAAAATTGAAATTGCTGAGATTTCCGAAGACAAAAGATATGGCAAATTTGTGGTTGAACCGCTGGAAAGAGGCTATGGTACCACATTAGGCAATTCTTTAAGAAGAATTATGCTTTCCTCTTTGCCTGGTGCAGCAGTAAGTCAAGTGAAAATCGACGGCGTTTTGCATGAGTTCAGTTCTATCCCTGGTGTAAAAGAGGATGTAACTGAAATTATCATGAACATCAAGAGTCTGGCGATCAAAAACAGCAGCGAGACGAATGAGCCGAAGACGGCTTATATCGAGTTCGAGGGCGAAGGCGTCATCACAGCAGCTGACATTCACGCTGATTCTGACATTGAGATTTTGAATCCGGACCAGGTCATCGCTACATTAAGCGGCGGCGCGGACAGCAAATTCTACATGGAGCTGACGATCACGAAGGGCCGCGGCTACATCAGCGCAGATAAGAACAAGAGTGAAGATCTTCCGATCGGAGTTCTGGCTGTTGATTCTATCTACACACCGGTGGAGCGTGTCAATATGACCGTTGAGAACACCCGTGTGGGTCAGGTGACAGATTATGATAAGCTGACATTAGATGTATACACAAATGGAACGCTGGCACCAGACGAAGCTGTCAGCCTGGCAGCAAAGGTTCTGAGCGAGCATCTGAACCTCTTTATTGACCTTTCCGAGAATGCCAAGACCGCAGAGGTTATGGTAGAGAAGGAAGACAACGAGAAAGAGAAAGTGCTTGAGATGAACATCGACGAGCTGGAGTTATCCGTTCGTTCTTACAACTGTTTAAAGAGAGCCGGAATCAATACAGTGGAGGAGCTGTGCAACCGCACACCGGAAGATATGATGAAAGTCAGAAATCTGGGCCGCAAATCCCTGGAAGAGGTTCTTGCAAAACTGAAAGAATTAGGCCTGCAGCTCAACCCGAGCGAAGAGGCTTAAGATACCGCGTGGGTGGACGTGCTTTGCAGTGCGTCCCTTTCATGCAGATACGGGGACGGGTAAGTCCGAATGGCACAGGTCCCTGCATAACCATCAAACAATTATATTTTATATAGCAGACATTCAGTAAGTCCAAAGGGCATGAGTGTCGGCTTCCGCAAATGGAGGAGAAAGAATCATGGCAGGATATAGAAAACTTGGAAGAACTTCCAGTCAGAGAAAAGCAATGCTGCGCAGCCTGGTAACCGCACTGTTATTCAACGGCAAGATCGTTACCACTGAGGCAAGAGCAAAAGAAGTGAAGAAGATCGCTGAGGGTCTGATCGCTCTGGCAGTAAAAGAGAAAGATAACTTCGAGACCGTTAAAGTTACCGCTAAGGTAGCTCGCAAAGACGAGAACGGCAAGAGAGTAAAAGAAGTTGTTGACGGCAAGAAAGTTACCGTTTACGACGAAGTAGAGAAAGAGATCAAGAAAGATAAAGCTTCCAGACTTCACGCTAGAAGACAGATGCTGAAGGTTCTCTACGATGTAACAGACGTTCCGACTGCAAGAGCAGGCAAGAAGAAAAACACTAAGAAGGTAGATATGCCGGCTAAGCTGTTTGATGAGCTTGCACCGAAGTACGCTAACCGCAATGGTGGTTACAGCCGTATCGTTAAGATCGGTCAGCGTAAGGGCGACGGCGCTATGGAAGTTCTGTTAGAGCTGGTATAATTTAGATAGATTCGTTTGTTTAAGTTGTATCAAATCTTCGTTCTTTTACGCAAGTTTTGAATCGTAAGATGATTTTATATCCCCGGTTTGGGAGACAGAGAAATCTGTCTTCTGAACCGGGTTTTTTGACGTTAGAATGGAATTTTTCAGGTTTTCCATTTACCTTGAGAAAAAGTCAGGGTTTTAATAACACTTGAATGAAAAAAATAGAAAGAATGGCGCAAAAATAGCAGACTGAATTTTATGGTTTTCCGCATACTAGGATTAAACGATTTTATGGAACAATTTCTTGGATTCAAACAGAGTGTACATCTGCATTTCGTTGAAATTCGCCGCAGGGTGGAATCTACGGAACGGGGGAAGTACATAGGAGTAGAAGGAGGAAAAAACGTGCGAAAAAACCCTAGTATGTGGAAAACAACAAGTCGGAAGGAAAAACTTCGCCGTGTTCTGATAGTGATCTTTGGTGCGGGGGTCATTGCGCTTGCCGGCGTGTCTTATCAATATGTGAAGAACGCGGTTCCCGACCGCATCAATGTGGTGGTGGACCGGCAGGAGCAAGTTCGCTTTGGGCTGCCGTTTCGGGCATTGCTGGAAAGTGAGAGCGAGGAGGTGCTTCTAAACGGCAGCTCTAAAATTCCGTCCGACCAGATCCATCTGCAGCTCAACCAGCCCTTTTCCATCTATTCTGAACAGGAGGGAACGTACCGTTTAAGTCTCAAACTCTTTGGAATATGGAAATTAAAGGATATCGAGGTAGATGTGTCGGACGTCCAGTATGCGGTTCCCTGTGGGCTGCCGGTGGGTATTTACATGAAATCCGATGGACTGATGGTGATCGGAACCGGAAGGGTAACGGCACAGACGGGGGAAGTGATGGATCCGGCGGACGGAATCCTGCGTTCTGGAGACTATATCGAGGCAATCAACGGGACGCCGGCGACGGACAAGAAAGATATGATACGGGCAGTCAAGGAAGCGGGAAATATGGCTCTGACACTTTCAGTGCGCCGCGAGGGAGAGACGATGGATGTACAGATGACGCCGGTACAGACGCAGGAGGGAGACTATAAGCTGGGGCTGTGGATCCGCGACGATACGCAGGGCATCGGTACGATGACCTATGTATGTGCTAACGGCGCGTTTGGAGCGCTGGGACACGGTATCAGCGACGGCGACACGGGACTTCTGGTGCAGACCTCCGGCGGCGAACTATACGATACGGAGATTCTGGGCGTGGAGAAGGGAAGTTTCGGAAAGCCGGGCGTGATATCGGGTGTTATTTACTATGGAAATCAGTCGCGGCTGGGAAGTGTGGAGGCCAATACGGATCAGGGCATTTTCGGGACGGCAAATCCGCGCTTTTTAAGCCGGGTAAAGAACCCTGCAATTCCGATCGGTTACCGTCAGGACGTCAAAAAAGGCCGTGCCTGCATCCGCAGCAGCGTGTCCGGGGAATTGAAAGACTACGAGATTGAGATTCAGAAAATAGACCACTCTTCCAACCGCCACAATAAGGACATGGTCATCCGCGTAACCGATCCGGAACTTCTGTCCCTGACCGGCGGGATCGTCCAGGGCATGAGCGGCAGCCCCATCATCCAGAACGGAAAACTCATCGGAGCAGTCACGCACGTTTTTATTCAGGATTCGACGCGAGGGTATGGGATTCTGGTGGAGAATATGCTGGGACATTGAATCTGGATGCAAAGTAACTGTTTACAAGTGGGAATTTTCTGGACTGAAAATTCCATATGATACAGTTCTGGCAGCAGATTTTGCCGATTTTGAATACGCAGCATCGGCAAAATCCTGTTGCTGGGCACACGTGTGTGAACAGTAACATGCAAAGTACAAAGTTTTTGCTCTCTTTATTGACAGGATATAAAAAAAGCGTATATAATAGAGCAAATTACATATTTGGCAAAACAGTTGAAAAGCTGCGACGCAAAGCTATAGGGCCTGTAAAATGGCAGCCAGTTGCATTAACACGATAACAGAGTATGTTATAGTTGTATGGCTATGGCGTAACTCTGTTTTTTTATAGGAATTTATCGAAACTTGATCTGCAAAGATGGAATTTTCATGTTCAGAAACCGGTCGTGGAGGCTTTTTAATTGCGTGTATTTTGTGTGTCTTTCGACCGGAATCGGTAAAACGTGGTGATAAGGGATCGTTAGATAGGCGTATGGCGGCTGGGCGGTAGAAGGTTTATAGCGGAATCTTAACAGATACGGTTAGCTACAATACATGCTTATATATAGTTTGCATCTTGTGTAATTTATTTTGCATCAAAAGAATTGATAGACAAAATGAGCGTTGAGTGTCGAACTGCGCGATCAAAACGAGTTGAAACTTGTTAAAAAAAGAATTTATAATTATTTTAATCATCACAGGTGCCGAGGAGGAGAATATTATGGCAGAAATGAAGATTGCGATCGCAGAGGATAATCGTCAGGCATTGGATATGCTTGGAAATATACTGGAAAGTGATAAGGAGATTCAGGTGGTCGGAAAAGCGGAAAACGGAACCGATGCCTATAATATGATCGTAAAGACAAAGCCGGATATTGTATTTCTGGACGTAGTGATGCCGGGAATGGATGGAATTTCGGTTATGGAGCGCATCAAGACAAATCAAGACTGTTCAGCTGACACTTCCTTTGTTATGATTACAGCTGCGAGCAGCGAGAATCTGACAGCGGATGCTTTTCGGATGGGCGCCTGTTATTACATAGTAAAGCCATTTTCGAAGGAGGCGGTTTTAGACAAGGTACATCGCCTGAAGAATTACAGGAACCGCGCTTCGACCCTGGCGGGCAGCCGGAAGGTGGAGCCGTATATGGTGTCGGCGGAATATGAAAGACAGAATCTGGAGAGCGATGTGACGCAGATTCTGCATGAGATTGGGATTCCGGCTCATATTAAGGGATATCAGTACCTGCGGGATGCGATTATTTTGTCAGTCAGTGATAAAGAAATGCTCGGTTCTGTGACGAAAATCCTGTACCCGACCATCGCCAAGAAGCGCCAGACCACTTCAAGCCGTGTCGAGCGGGCAATCCGCCACGCGATTGAGGTCGCATGGAGCCGCGGCAAGATGGACACGATCAACGATCTATTTGGATATACCGTCAGCACAGGGAAAGGAAAGCCGACCAATTCGGAATTTATCGCATTGATTGTTGATAAGATTTGCCTGGATTATAAGCGGGATGTATAAAATCGTGCGGTGCTTTTTGGAGCCGAAAGTGCTGTAAGCCTTTTTAACACTATTGTAACACATTTATGAAAGTGACTGATTGCATGGGTAAATGTGTGTATGATAAGATAAAGGGGAAATAAAAGATGCAGGACTGAAAAACTGCCCCTGTATAAAACAGCTGGACAGAGAGGTCAGGAAAGCAGCTAAAAGAACGGAGAATTGCCTATGAAAAAAAAAGTACCGGCGTACAATGGAACCCTGCGGGATCACACGATTATGTGTCCGTATTGTATCAGTGAATGTTCAGGAATCCGCATCTTTGGAAAGCGTATCAAATCGATCGCCTTCTCAACGGATGTGGCAATCATCAAAAATATCAACGCGGATGCGATCATCGCAGTTTATCCGTTTACTCCGCAGGCAGCTATCTCACAGTCGATCATCAGCATCTCGGATGTGCCGGTGTTTGTCGGGGTCGGCGGCGGTCTGACCGGAGGAAAGCGTTCCGTCCGTCTGGCGCTTCAGGCAGAACATCAGGGAGCCTACGGTGTAGTGGTCAATGCGCCGATCGCGGATGAGGTCATCACGGAGATCAAGCGGGTGGTTGACATTCCGGTCATTGCGACGATTGCTTCGGTTCACACGGATGTCCGCCGCAAACTGGAGGCGGGAGCCGATATTTTAAATGTATCAGGCGCTGCCGCCACCGCATCGATGGTAGCCGAGATCCGGAAGGAGTATCCGGACGTTGCCATTATCGCGACCGGAGGACCGACTAATGAATCGATTTTGGAGACGATCGAGGCAGGAGCCAATGCGATCACGTACACGCCGCCGTCCAACGGCGAGCTGTTTGCGCGGACGATGAAGAAATACAGGGAGATCAATCCCTGATTATACAAAAGCCGGGGCCGAAGAGAAAACATAATTTTCTTTTCGGCTCCGTCTTTTATTTTTGTTTCATAGGAAATTGCGTCCTATGAAACAAAAAAACGCTCCGCGAGGATGCGCACTCGCGCGAAGCAGAAACATGTCGCAAGCGACCGCGCTCGGCGCGAGAATGTGCCAAGGCACATTCTTTTTCATGCGGTAAAATTTATAATTCATCCGGTACTATGCAAAACATCCAATTCAGAAAATACAGTCTGCAAATCGGAACTATTTGTCATATATTTCCCGATTTTTTTCTCTGTCGCCTACTTTCTAATTCCCTGATTCTATTGTATAATAATTTTAATAGGGTGCCAGATCGCGAGCGGGCACGGTTGGGAGGTAGTAGCTATGAAGAATATTCTGTTTATTGCATCGGAGGCGGTTCCATTTATCAAAACAGGAGGTCTGGCAGACGTTGTCGGATCCCTTCCAAAATGTTTTGATAAGCAGTATTTTGATGTGCGTGTCATGATCCCGAAGTATCTGTGTATCAAAGAGTCATTCCGCAATGAAATGAAGTATGTGAACCATTTTTATATGGATTATCTGGGACAGAACCGGTATGTGGGCATCCTGGAATATGAATATGAGGGCGTGACCTTCTATTTTATTGATAATGAGAGTTATTTCTGGGGTGACCGCCCGTATGGGGACTGGTATTACGATCTGGAGAAGTTTTCCTTCTTCTGCAAGGCGGCTCTCTCATCCCTGCCGGTGATCGGCTTCAAGCCGGATGTCATCCACTGCCACGACTGGCAGACGGGACTTATCCCGGTGCATCTCAAGGACAAATTCCACGGCGGCGAGTTCTTCCGGGATATCAAGTCCGTCATGACGATCCACAACCTGAAATTCCAGGGGGTGTGGGATGTGAAGACAATCCAGCATTTCTCTGAGCTGCCGGACTACTATTTTACACCGGATAAGCTGGAAGCTTACAAAGACGGCAATATGTTAAAAGGCGGCATCGTATACGCGGATGCGATCACGACGGTCAGCAACACCTACGCGGAGGAGATTAAGACTCCGTTCTACGGCGAGGGACTGGACGGTCTGATGCGTGCGAGAAGCAACAGTCTGCGCGGTATCTTAAATGGTATTGATTACGATGAATTTAATCCGGAGACAGATAAACGGATCGTACAAAATTATAACGCAAAGACATTCCGCAAGGAGAAATCCAAGAATAAAAAGGCGCTGCAGGCGGAGCTGGGACTGGCGCAGGACGAGAAAAAGTTCATGATCGGTATCGTCTCCCGTCTGACCGACCAGAAGGGACTTGACCTGGTACAGTGTGTGATGGATGAGATCTGTACGGAAGATGTACAGCTGGTTGTGCTGGGAACCGGAGATGAACGGTATGAAAATATGTTCCGCCACTATGACTGGAAGTACAATGATCGTGTTTCCGCTAATATTTATTATTCGGAAGATATGTCGCATAAGGTATATGCAGCCTGTGACGCATTCCTGATGCCGTCGCTGTTTGAACCATGTGGGCTGAGCCAGCTCATGGCGCTTCGCTACGGAACCGTGCCGATCGTGCGTGAGACGGGTGGCCTCAAGGATACTGTATGGCCATACAATGAATACGATGGAACCGGAACAGGATTTTCCTTTGCTAACTACAATGCACATGAAATGCTCGACTGCATCCGCTATGCAAAATACATCTATTATAATAAGAAGCGCGAGTGGAACAAGATCGTAGACCGCGGCATGGCGGCTGATTTTTCCTGGCAGACATCGGCTGGAAAATATCAGGAATTGTATGACTGGCTGATAGGATATTAATGACGGACCGAGTGATTTAGGACAGTGGCATATGTGTGGAAGAAAACAGAGGAATTAAGATAGTACAGGAGAGAAACATGACTTTTTTTCAGGAATTGACATCAAACCAGACGCTGATGACCGGCGTGACCGGGTGGGTGGTCGCCCAGGTGCTCAAGACGATTCTGGACATCGGGCTGAACCATTCGTTCAACCCGGAGCGTCTGATTGGCTCCGGCGGTATGCCGAGTTCCCACTCATCCACTGTATGTTCGCTGGCAACGGCGGCGGCGCTGCGGTACGGAGTGGGAAGCTTTGAATTTTCCATCAGCTTTATTCTGGCGATGGTTGTTATGTATGACGCGATCGGTGTCCGGCAGGAGACAGGAAAGCAGGCAAGAGTTCTGAACCGCCTGCTTTTCGATGATTTCCTCAAGCTGGACGGCGTGGTATTACAGGAAAAATTGAAGGAATACGTGGGGCATACGCCGATACAGGTAGCAGCAGGCGCGATTTTAGGCATTTTGATTGCATTTATTCTCGATCCGATGTTCATATAACGAACATCGGATCTTTTCATTTTGGCTGATAGATGGTATAAATATAGGGATAACGTGTATCTAAGCGTTAAATGAAACTGAGGAAATGAGAACAGAACAATGGAACAGAGAAGAGACATAGAAAATATCAAACCAGCCTGCCGGTTAATTCTGGCGAGTGCGTCTCCGCGCCGCAGAGAGCTTTTGGAGCGGATTGGGCTGAAACCGGAGATTCATCCGAGCACTTTGGAGGAAAATCCGCTCTGTACGGAACCGGCGCAGGTTGTGATGGAACTGGCGGGACAGAAGGCGCGCGATGTGATGGCGCAGGTGCGTGAGGAGGCGCGGACGACGGAAATCCCATTTTCCGGGATTATCATTGGTTCCGATACCGTTGTCAGTGTGGATGACGAGATTTTAGGAAAACCGGCGGATCGGGATGAGGCGCTTGAGATGATCGGACGGATCCAGGGGCGCAGCCACCGTGTATACACGGGCGTGGCGATCCTGACTGAGGATCGGGAGAGCTGCTTTGCGGTTGAGACGCGGGTGGATGTATATCCGATGAGCGATGCGGAGATCGAGGCGTATGTAGACTGCGGCGAGTCGATGGACAAGGCGGGCGCATACGGCATTCAGGGAAGCTTTGCCGCGCATATCCGCGGAATCGACGGTTCTTACACGAATGTGATGGGGCTGCCGGTCGGAAGGCTTTATCAGGAATTGAAGCGGATCTGCCCGGAGAAGATAGAAGATCTGCTCAAGCATACGGCCTGAGGTGGATGGCTGATGGAAAGAAAGTTACTGTTCACGGGTAGGTACTTTTGGAACCGAAAGTGCCGTAAGAAAACGTGGTGGCAGACCGTGAACCAGAGTGGAAGGATTGACAGAACGCAGCGCTGCTGGTCATATGTGTGAACAGTATTCAAGTCGAACGTCCGTGAGACTTGGCGCGTGATTCTGGTCAGCGTAAGCTGACATATTCTTTACAGAATCACTGCGCATCCTCGAGGAGCGTTTATCTCAGTCGGAGACCCAACTCCCACTGAGACAAATTTGCTATTACTCACCACCTGAAGAGGTGGGAGTCTTCTCGACTGAGATAAATCAGCCGCTCAGAGAGAATATGTGACAGGAATTGCTAAAATATGCAGGAGAAAGGGAGTATCCATGCAGAAACAGAAAAGGAAGACAAACCATATCCACCGGGCGGCGTGTGCCCTGCTTGCGGGGCTGGCGCTCAGCCTGGGGCTTTTGACTGGATGCGGCTCGGACGGCAGCACGATCGTGGTGGGAAAGAAGAATGAAAAAGGTTATTCCCGCGCGGAAGTGATGGTGATCGCCATGACGGAGAAAAAACGCTATGAGGAGGTCTGTACGGATCAGATCTGGGGCGTTTCAGTTGGAGAAAAGGGCGATGATTTTGAAACGTATCTAAAAAAACAGATCCGTTCGTTTATGGATGAGCTGAAAATCATGAACCTGCTGGCAGCCGACCGGGGGATTTCCCTGACTTCAGAGGAGCGGGCGGCGATGGACCGGGCAGCAGCCGAGTATTTTGGGCGTCTGCCGCAGTCGGCGATTGACTCGATGGGCGTGACAGAGGCGGATGTCCAGCATATCTATGAGGATTATGGTCTGGCGGAGAAGCTGGCGGGACAGCTCACGGACAATGTGGCGCTGGAGGTCAGCGACAGTGAGGCAAAGGTGATCCATGTTAGTCAGATAAAGACATCGGATGAGAGCGAGGCAGACGCCTTCCAGCGGGCGGCATCGCAGGAAGATGCCGATTTCCAGTCCTGTGCCGATGAAGCGGGGCTGACGGTGAGTGACCGGGTGCTGGGGCGCGGCGATGAGTCGGATGCCTATGAGAAAGAGGCATTTTCCCTTGCCGAGGGCACAGTCAGCCAGGTGATCCATGCGGACGACGCGTACTATGTGCTCAAATGTACGGACGATTACGACGAGGACGAGACGGCGGCGCGCAAGGAGCGCATCTACGAGGAGCGGAAAAAACGCGCCTTTCAGGAGATCTACGACCGGTTCAGCAATACGATCTCCGTTTCTTACAGCAGCGGGCTCTGGGACAGTCTGGATCTGACCTCGGAGTTCGAGAAAAATGACGCGGATTTCTTTGAGATTTACGCGGAATATGCGATCAAATAGGTAGTCTGTACCTGGGGCGGGTGGATAAAAAGTAAACTTATTTTTAAAAAAGGATAACAATTCGGAACAACCGCTTGACTACCGGGGAAAATTCTTCTACAATGAACGGTAATGTCCGGTCAGGCGGACATACTGTGGAGGAAAAATACATGAATATCATAAAAGCGGTCAATCTTGTATTTGATTATATAAGACGCGATGAAGAGGGGCAGGTAGAGGAAGTAAAGCGCGCCCTGGATCATGTGAATCTGGAGATTGAGAAAGGCAGCTTTGTGGCAATCCTGGGACACAATGGTTCCGGCAAGTCCACATTTGCCAAGCAGATCAATGGCATTTTGAGCCCGACCGACGGTACGCTTTTTGTATCGGAGATGGATACAAGGGACGAGGCGCATCTGTGGGATATCCGCAAAAATGCGGGCATGGTCTTTCAGAACCCGGATAACCAGATCATAGGAAATATAGTGGAAGAGGACGTCGGATTCGGTCCGGAAAATATCGGAGTTCCGACCGAGGAGATCTGGAAGCGAGTGGATGAGAGCTTAAAGGCAGTCGGGATGACGATGTACCGCAAGCAGTCCCCGAACCATCTGTCCGGCGGACAGAAGCAGCGTGTGGCGATCGCGGGCGTCATGGCGATGAAACCAGAATGTATCGTGCTCGATGAGCCGACGGCGATGCTCGATCCGAACGGACGCAAGGAGGTTATCCGCACCGTCCATGAGTTAAACCGGGCGGAAGGAATCACGATGGTGCTGATCACCCATTATATGGAAGAGGTGGTCGATGCAGACCGCGTGATCGTCATGGATGACGGTCATATCGTGATGGACGGCACGCCGAAGGAGATTTTCTCCCGCGTGGAGGAACTAAAACAATACCGGATGGATGTGCCGCAGGTGACGGAGCTTGCGTGGGAGCTGCAGAAAAAGGGAATTCCGCTTCCAGATGGAATCCTTCGTAAATCGGAGCTTCTGGACGCACTGGTACCGCTTTTGAAAGAGGAATAGAGATGGCAATACAGGTAGAAGATTTGTGCTACACCTACGGCGAGGGCACGGCGTTAGAGCGCCAGGCATTAAAGCACGTAAGTTTTGAAATTCAGGACGGCGAATTTGTCGGTCTGATTGGTCATACCGGATCGGGAAAATCAACCCTGATCCAGCATTTAAACGGTCTGATCAAGCCGACCAGCGGCGACATTAAGTATCAGGGTGTCAGCATTTACAGCCAGGGTTATAAATTAAAGGATCTGCGGAGTAAAGTGGGGCTGGTGTTCCAGTATCCGGAGTACCAGCTCTTTGAGGCAGATATTTTTACGGACGTCTGTTTCGGACCGAAAAATCTGGGACTTCCGCAGGAAGAGGTGGAAAAACGTGCCCGCCATGCCTTAAAGCTGGTCGGCATGGATGAAAAATTTTATAAGCAGTCCCCGTTTGAACTTTCCGGCGGACAGAAACGCCGCGTCGCGATCGCGGGTGTACTGGCGATGCGTCCGGAGATGATGATCCTCGACGAGCCGACGGCGGGACTCGATCCGCAGGGGCGCGATGAGATTTTAGGTCAGATTGAGCGCCTGAACCGGGAGCATGGGCTGACGATTTTGGTGGTTTCCCACAGCATGGAGGACATGGCGCGCTACGTGGACCGCATCATGGTCATGAACGACGGCGTGAAGATGTTTGACGATACGCCGAAGGAGGTATTCCGCCATTACAAGGAGTTAGAGGCGATCGGTCTTGCCGCGCCGCAGATCACTTATGTGGTGCAGGAACTTCGGGAGCGCGGGATTCCGATCGACGACGCGATCACGACGGTAGAAGAGGCGCGGGAGGCGATTCTGGCGCTGTATAACAAGCGGAGGGAGAAACAATGATACGGGATATCACAATCGGACAGTATTATCCGGTCGAATCAGTGGTTCACCGGCTGGATCCGCGTACCAAGCTGTTTGGAACGCTGATCTACATTATTTCATTATTTTTCGCGGATAACCTGCTCTGCTATGCGGCAGCGACCGTATTTCTGGCGATGGCGGTCCGCGCCTCACGCGTACCATTTAAGTTTATCGTGCGGGGACTCAAGGCGATCGTGTTCCTGTTACTTATCAGTATCAGCTTTAACCTGTTTCTGACAAATGGACGGGTGATTTTTCAGATAGGATTCTTAAAAGTGACGCATGAGGGCTTGCGGCTGGCAGTTTTCATGGGTCTGCGCCTGATGTATCTGGTGATTGGTTCCTCTGTCATGACGCTGACGACGACCCCGAACCAGCTCACGGACGGCTTGGAGCGGAGTCTGGGATGCTTGAACCGTCTCCATGTGCCGGTGCATGAGATCTCGATGATGATGTCGATCGCGCTGCGTTTTATCCCGATCCTGATTGAGGAGACGGATAAGATCATGAAGGCACAGATGGCGAGAGGCGCTGATTTTGAATCTGGCAATCTCGTACAGCGGGCAAAGAGCATGATCCCGATTCTGGTGCCACTTTTCGTATCGGCGTTCCGCCGCGCGACGGATCTGGCGATGGCGATGGAGGCGCGCTGCTACCGGGGCGGAAGTGGGCGCACGAAGATGAAGCCGCTGCATTATGAGAGGAGAGACCGGATTACCTACTTGATTCTTCTGGCTTATCTGGGAATTGTGATTGTACTGCGGATCGTTTTTTAGCGAAAAAGGGGTTACTGTCCGCGGGTAGGCACTTTTGGAACCGAAAGAGAGGTGCATAGGCTGTGCAAGCTGTGTGCCTCTTGATTTTTGTATTTTGGTTAGTTACAGCTAACATAAGGTGGAATGGAGAACAACAGAAGGAGGACTTCAATGGAATTAAAACAGCTTGAATATTTTATGGTTGCCTGTGAAAAAGGTAGTTTTAATCAGGCAGCAGAATGCCTATACACATCCCAACCGAATGTCAGCAAGGTGATCGGGATGCTGGAACAGGAGCTGGGGCGTGCGTTATTTGAGCGGACAAGCAGAGGGCTCAGGGTTACCCCATATGGAGAAACGGTCCGGGAGTATGCACACAATATTTTAAATCATGTGAGTCTTATTAACTCGCTGGCAGAAGATACGCAGGAACGGAAATTTACCGTTTCTACCTACCCGAGCAACATGATTGCGAGGCTTCTGACAGATTTTTATAAGAAATATGGCTGCGAGTGCCAGATTTCCCACCGGGAAGGCAGTGTGGAGGAGATTAGTGATCAGGTATCCCAGGGAATTTCGGAGTTGGGGATTGTGTATGTAGCACAGAAACAGGTTCCGGCATTCCGGCATATTTTGTCCCACAAAAAATTGTCTTTTCAGGAACTGGATGTCAAACCTGCCTGTGTTTATGTGGGACCAAATCATCCGCGTTATGAGGATGAGAGTATCGATTTTACCGAGCTTCCGCAGTTAAAATTCGTCAGCGGAATCCGGGATTTTTTCTCAATGGAGCATCATTTAAACCATGTGAGCCTGGGAGCGATCAGTACGGATATGCTGAATACGGTTGTACATACCAATAGCGATCATATGACAATGAATCTCCTGATGCAGAGCGATATCTGCAGCCTGGGAATTGATTTTTTATATGAGGATTATAAACAATATCCAATCCGTAATCTGAAGATCCGGAATAGTGAACCATTTCTGGTAATCGGATATATTTACCAGAATGAAGAAAAGCTGAGTGCGGAGGCAGCGTGGTTTTTAGAACATTTCAAAAAAATGCTTTAATTGTTTAGATATAACAAATCGTTATAGCAATCCCCCTGTAAAACGATAGTGGTTAGTTGTGCGTAACTATGTTATCCTTTTATCTGCCGGTAAAAACGAATTGTTTTAACAAAGTAGATAAAAGAGATGCAGGCTTTCAAACCTGCGTCAGGCATAACAGGAGGACATATATGAAAAAAAGTAAAAGACTCATAGCGGCAGCTGGTGTTCTTTCCGTGGCTGTCTTGGCTGGATGTGGCGGAAACGCTTCAAACAGTACAGAAGGGACAAAATCAGAGCAGAGTGCATCGGCAGAGAGCACGAAGGATGAACTGGTATTTGTTAATTACCGGGATATCCGTGATCTGAATCCACATCTGTATGCAGGTGAAATGTATGCACAGGAAATGCTCTACGAGACCTTAGTCAATATTACAGAAAATGGGTATGAGGGCTGCCTGGCAGAGAGCTGGGATATCAGTGAAGATGGAAAGACCTACACGTTCCACATCCGTGATGGAGTGAAATTTTCGGACGGAGAGGTGTGTGACGCCAACGCGATCAAGGCAAACTTTGATGCAATCATTGAAAACAAAGATCGTCACACCTGGCTGGAAATGATGAATCTTCTGGTTGGGGTTTCGGCTCCGGATGATAAAACCTTTGTGATCGAACTGTCGGAGCCGTACTATCCTCTGCTGACAGAGTTGGGAGTTACCCGTCCGTTTGCAATGATTTCTCCGAAGGCGATGAAGGACGGAAGCACAAAGGATGGCGTAAACGAATACATTGGAACAGGTCCATATGTCCTGACCGATTTTGTGACAGATGAGTATGCAGTATTTGAAGCAAACGAAAACTATTGGGGGGAGCAGCCGTCCATCAAAAAGATTACGGTAAAAGTAATACCGGATAATCAGACGCGTATCATGGCACTGGAAAAAGGGGAAATTGATCTGATTTTCGGTAAAAATATGATTGATGCGGATGCAATTAACCAGTATACGGGAAATGACAATTTTACGGTTGCGTTATCGGATCCGACCTCGACCCGGCAGATTGTACTGAATACAACCCGTGATATTCTGGATGAGAAGGAAGTGCGTAAGGCACTTCAGCATGCGACAAACAAAGCAGCGATTTCAGAAGGTATTTTTTATGGTCTGGAACAGCCGGCGGATACACTGTTTGCATCTACCGTTCCTTACTGCGATATCAATCTGACCCCATATGAGTATGATGTGGAAGAAGCAACGAAGATGCTGGAGGAAGCAGGCTGGACGTTGGCTGGAGACGGCGTACGTGAAAAAGACGGCCAGAAAATGGAACTGGAGCTGCTTTATAACAGCGATAGTGTGACGGAAAAAGCGATTGCGGAGTACCTCCAGAGCGAATACCAGAAGCTGGGTGTCTCCCTGAACATTCATGGAGAGGAAGAACAGTCTTACCGTGATAGTATGAAGGCTGGAAACTTTGACATGGTATTTAATATCTGCTGGGGAACTCCGTATGACCCGCAGTCCTCCCTGGCGGCGATGCGCGCTCCGGTTTATGGAGATTTTGCGGCACAGCAGGGACTGGAAGATAAGGCAGATATCGATGATGCGATTACAGAGATCCTGGTTTCCACGGATGAAGAGCGCCGTCAGGAGCTGTATACATTTGTGCTGACCCGTCTGCATGAGGATGCGGTCTATATTCCGCTTACTTATGAGTGCAATAAGGCAATCTACCGTTCGGATCTGCAGGGCTTCCATTTTACGCAGACTCAGTATGAGGTTCCGTTCGCTGATTTCTATTTTGGAGAGAAGAAATAAAGGAAAAATAAATGAAACAATATATCATAAAACGAATCCTGTCGGCAATTCCGCTTCTTATTATCATTTCGTTTGTGTGTTTTGTGTTTATTAACCTGATACCATCCGATCCGGCGGAGGTGGCACTGCGCATCCGCCAGGTACCGATTATTACAGAAGAAGCGGTGGCACAGGTAAGGGCGGAACTTGGATTGGACAAACCATATCTGATACGATATATTTCCTGGCTGGCTGACTGTCTGAGGGGAGATTTTGGAATCAGTTACGTCAATCCGAGCCGTACAGTTGCGGGCGAACTGATGCGCTGTCTTCCGGCGACTCTGCAGCTTGCGGGTGTATCGTTTGTGATGGTTCTGGTACTGAGCATTCCGATTGGAGTGCTCTGTGCCGTTTATAAGGATGGTGTGTTTGACCGCATCATGCGGGCGATTGTTTTTATGACAACGGCGATGCCTGCATACTGGGTAGGGCTTCTTCTGATCTGGCTGGTTTCGATCAAGCTGGATCTGCTTCCAACGAGCGGAAGCGGGAGCTTTAAACACCTGATTCTGCCATCGTTTACGGTATCATTGAGTTATATATCGACGTATATCCGCCTGATCCGCAATAATATGTTGGAAAACATGAAACAGGATTATGTTCTCTATGCCAATGTGAGAGGCATTCCAAACCGGCAGATTCTTCTTAAACACATTTTGAAAAATTCGATGCATACTTGTATTGTAGCGATCGGAATGAGCATACCGCAGCTGATTTCCGGAACGATCGTCGTTGAGAATGTATTTGCCTGGCCGGGGCTTGGGACACTCTGTATCAGCTCGATTTTTAACCGGGATTATCCGGTGATCCAGACGTATGTGCTATTGATCGGAGTACTATTTGTCGGATTTAATTTATTATTTGATATTCTTCAGACAATTTCAGATCCGCGTCTTAGAAAGGAGAGTCATTGATGGTAGGACGATTGATTCGAAACCGGGCGGCCGTTGGAACGATTGGTCTGGTGCTTATCGTGGCGCTCATAGGGATCTTTGCACCGTTTATCGCACCGAATGATCCGTATGCAACGGATATTTTAAATAAATTTGCCGGATTCAGCCAGCAGTATCCACTTGGTACCGATAATCTGGGACGGTGTATTTTGTCGAGAATGATTTATGGAATCCGTCCGACGCTGGGGCTGGCAGTCCTGACCATGCTTGGAACGATTGGCCTGGGAGCGTTGATGGGACTTTTGGCAGGTTATTTCCGCGGGATCGTGGAAGAGGTGATCATGCGAACCGTCGATGTAATGCTTTCATTTCCGAGCCAGATCATGGTGTTTGCAGTGGTAGCCCTGTTGGGAATCAGCGTGCAGAATGTAATTCTGGCCAATGTGTTTATTAAATGGGCCTGGTATGCGCGGATGATCCGGACAGGTGTTATGCAGTATCGTGACCGGAACTTTGTGCGCTTTTCACGATGTATAGGAACACCAGAATCTTTTATATTATTTCGCCATCTTGTACCGTCAATTGCGGCAGATCTGGCAGTTTTATCCTCTCTGGATGTCGGATGGGCGATTATCAATATTTCAACCCTCTCATTTCTGGGACTGGGTGTACAGGCACCGACACCGGAATGGGGAGCGATGCTGAGCGAGGCGAAGAATGTCCTCACCAGCAATCCGGTACAGATGCTGGTTCCGGGAATTGCGGTGGTAATTCTGGTAGCAGCGTTTAACCTGATGGGAGATGCCCTGCGGGATGTGCTGGATCCGAAGGAGGTGCAGAAATGAGCCTGAATCATGAGCGGGTGCAGCCGATTCTGCGGGTGGATGGACTGAATGTAGAACTGAAAATCAGAAATAAACAGAAAAAATTGGTCGAGAATGTAAGCTTTGAGGTAGAGCCGGGGCAGTGCCTGGGTATTCTGGGAGAATCCGGAAGCGGAAAAAGCATGACGGTAAAAGCAATTCTGGGACTTCTGGACCGCCAGTTCCGGATAGAAGGACAGGCATGGTTTGAGGGAAAGGATCTATGCCGGGCAGGACGGGATGAACTGCGGCGGCTGCGTGGGCAGAAGATAGGCATGGTTCTCCAGAATCCGATGACCTGCTTTGATCCACTTTACCGGATTGGAAGCCAGATGGCCGAGACCTTTGCAGCCCATACAGATTGGGATCGGGCAAAGATCCGGGAGATTTCCCTGGAAGTATTGGAAAAAATGAGAATTCATAATCCGGAGGAAGTGCTGGGGCAGTATCCACACCAGCTTTCCGGAGGAATGCTTCAGAGAATCATGATTGGGCTGGCACTGGCGATGAAGCCGGCACTTCTGGTGGCAGATGAACCGACAACGGCAATCGATGCCATCACCCAGGCTGAAATTTTGAAGGAATTTCAGCGGATCAAGGAAGAAAGTCATACGGCGATGATATTTATCTCCCATGATTTGGGGGCGGTTTCGAAGATTGCGGACGAGATCGTCGTGATGAATGGAGGAAAACTGGTCGAACAGGGCGATTTTGAACATATCTTAAGGCATGCAAAGGATCCGTATACACGGATGCTTGCAGAGACACGGCGCTCGGTCATGGAGCGCTACCGGCTTTGCCTAGATAATCAGGAGGAATTATGCTTGAATTAAAAGATATATGTGTCAGCTTCCGGAGTGAGCGTCAGGATAAATTGTTTGGAACCTCCAGGGACCAGGTGCTGTTTGACGTATCTTTGCAGGTGGAAAAGGGAAGCTGCCTGGGGATCTTAGGAGAAACCGGAAGCGGAAAATCGACGGTTGGACGTGTCCTTTGCGGACTTTTAAAACCGGATTCCGGGCAGGTGCTTCTGGATGGGGAGGAGATTTATCGAAACCGTCAGGGGAGAAAGAATCTGCAGAAGAAAATCAGTATTGTTTTTCAGGATTATACAACCTCGGCGAACCCGCGTTTCCGTATACGGGATATTCTGGCGGAGGGACAGCGGGCAGCAGCACGTAAAAAGGGAATCCGGAAGCTTTCAAGAGAGAAAATAAAAAAAGGTGCCGGAGAGCTGATGGAGATGGTGGGACTAAGTGCAGATTTTCTGGATCGATATCCCCATGAATTGTCCGGCGGTCAGCTCCAGCGAGTCTGCATTGCCCGGGCGGTAGCCTGCGAACCGGAGATAATTCTGTTCGATGAGGCGATTTCATCTTTGGATGCACATACGCAGGTGCAGGTTATGGATCTGCTTATAGATTTAAAGGAGAAACTGAATCTGACGTATGTATTTATTACGCATGATTTGACGTCGGTTACCTATCTGTGCGATGAGGTGCTGTTTTTATACCGCGGACATATCACAGAATGCCGTCCGGTCCGGGAGCTGGGAAAGACAACGGATGAATATGCGCGCAGGCTGCTGCAGGCGATCGTTTAGATGGAATTGAGTAAAAGGAGCAGAAAAGTTCTCAGAACAGGAAATAGAACATGAAAATATATGAAACGAAGGTGGAGGCGGGCACGAAGCAGTGGCTGAAAATTCCGGTGGATGAGGAATGCAGCCTGAAAGCGGCGGCTTTCTGTGGTTCAAGACCGGGAAAACGGTTGATTGTTACAGCGGGGGTACATGGCTGTGAGTACATAGGAATTCTGGCAGTTTCCCGTCTGATTCAGGAACTGGATCCGAGGCAGATGAAGGGAGAGGTTGTATTTCTTCCGATTGCTAATGAAGGTGGATTTTATAAGGAAATCAAGCAGCTGGTACCGGAGGATGGTGTCAATTTAAATCGGGCATTTCCGGGAACGGAAATGGGAAGCCGGTCAGCGAAGATAGCAGCAGCTGTGGAAACGTATCTGTATCCAGATGCGGACTTCCTCGTGGATCTCCATAGTGGAGATATTCACGAGATGGTAGTTCCGTTTGCCTTTTTTCCGGTGGCAGCAGGCGAGACGGTAGAAAAAAAGGCGGCTGCAGCGGCAAGAGCGATGTCTTTGTCGTGGAGAGTGGCATCAACGGCGAAAAATGGTCTGTACAGCTGGGCAGCGCAGAAAGGAATCCCGGCTCTTCTACTAGAACGGGGCGGACTGGGACGTTGGACAGAACGGGAGGTGGATGCATATCGGATAAACCTGTATGAACTGCTGGTTCATCTGGATATTTTGCCAGAAAGTATTCTGGAATCAGTCAAAGGAATGAATTTAAAAGATTCAGAAAGCTCCCCGGAATCAGAGGTACTTCCATCCGGGAAAATAGAGCAAAGGGAGATTCGGATCATGCGCTATCTGGAGGCACCGGGAAATGGATTCTGGTATCCGGCTATCCGGGAAGGAAGCTGCCTGAAAAAAGGAGATTTACTGGGAGAAATCCGGCGGCTTGACGGCAGCCTGATGTATCGTTATGAATCAGAGCTTGACGGCATGGTCTTTTACTATACCTTGTCACTGGGGGTAAGTGAGGGAGAACCGCTGGTAGCATATGGCGAATGCTAAGAAAAAAGCATCTTTGGATGAAAGGATCCAAAGGTGCTTTTTGCATAGGAAAAGACGGTCAATAAAAAAATATCTGTCAAAAAAAGGGGATTATATGGTATGATAAATAGCAGAAAATAGATTTTTGAGGATAAATATAGAAATAGAGGAATATATATGAGACGAATTAAGCTAGTGGTTTCCTATGACGGAACCGCCTACTGCGGGTGGCAGCTTCAACCCAACGGAGTGACCATTGAGGAGGTGCTGAACCAGGCGCTTTCTTCTCTTTTAAAAGAGGATATTCAGGTCATCGGGGCGAGCCGGACGGATTCGGGTGTCCATGCGATGGGAAATGTGGCAGTTTTCGATACCGAGAGCCGGATTCCGGGGGATAAGATCTGCTTTGCACTCAACCAGCGCCTGCAGGACGATGTGCGGATCCAGGCGTCGGAGGAGGTGCCGCTTACCTTCCATCCACGCAAGGCAAACTGCGTGAAAACCTATGAATACAAGATTTTGAACCGCAAGATCGATATGCCGCTGCAGCGCTTATACAGTCATTTCTGCTATTTCAATCTGGATTTAGAGAAAATGCAGAAGGCGGCATCCTATCTCATCGGCGAGCACGATTTCAAGAGTTTCTGTACGGTGCGGACGCAGGCGGAGGAGACGGTGCGGACGATCTACAGCCTGACCGTGACGAAGGCGGACGACCTGATTACGATCCGCATCAGCGGCAGCGGTTTCCTCTACAATATGGTCCGGATCATCGCCGGGACGCTGGTTAAGATCGGCATGGGCGTTTACCCGCCGGAGAAGATGGAGGAGATTCTGGAGGAGAAAAACCGGGCGGCAGCAGGTCCTACGATCCCAGCACGCGGGCTGACGCTCGTAAGCCTGGAGTATGAAAAAGAGCTGGCACCGTACCTGGAGGGCGAAAATAAGCACTGGCACTATGTGCTCGATCAGAGAAATGTCCCGGAGAAAGGGCTTGCATACCTCACGATCGAGCGCTGTGAGCCGGAAGAGCTTGACGGCGTGCTGCGCCGCGTGATCCATCAGGCATACCGAAACGGCGCGAAACGGGTGTTTGTGCGGGATACGTTTGGAGAAGAGGGGAGCATCTGCGGATATTACCGGCTGAGACGGCAGCCGGAGACGGAAGAAGGCTGGCTGGAAGCCGTCTACGAGGGTGAACATCGGTGAGCATGAGTAGAACATTTGATTATCTGGTCTGTTTCAGCGTCTATTCGCTGATTATCCTGATTATAGGAAAATCATCGTTCGGTGAGAGCGATTCGATAGGGAAATTTTTTATCGGAGAACGGAAATGCGGGTTCTGGCGGCTGTTTTCCACCTTCGTCGGGACCTGGGTGTCCGCTGCGACCATTCTGGGATACACGGGCAATGTTTTTGAAAATGGAACCTCCGTGATCGCTGTGACGGTTATCCCGTGGTTCATCGGCGCGGGGCTGCTGTATCTCATCAGCGGTCGTATCTATGACTGCGACATGCTCACGATCCCGCAGTTTATCGGGGAGCGCTACCATTCCCGCTTTCTGCGGACCTGCTGTGCGCTGCTGCTCTCGGGCGGTTACGTTTTTTATCTGGTGATCCAGATAAAGGGATTTGGAATTGCGGCGGCGACGCTTTTAAATATTGATTATAAAGTTGCAATTTTTTTGGTTTATCTGTTTATTCTGTATTCTACCTTTGGAGGATTCAATTCAGTTACCAAGACGGATGGCGGAAACCTTATCATGCTCACGATCAGTATAGTGGTTGTCTATTTTGTCGTGGTCGGAGGAATAGAGGGAAGCGGATTTTTGACAAACGCGGAGGTGTTTAGCCGAAATGCGGCGGGCAGCGGGACGGACAGTTTTGGAAATCTGATGAAAGATTACAGCCTTACCATGTACCTCACGATGTTTTTTGGCTGGGGTATGGGGCTGGCAGCGAACCCACAGTATCTGATCCGGATTGTGGCGGCAAAGAGCCGTGAGACGGCGCGGAAAGTCCTGATCTGTTCGCTGGTGTTCTTGACATTTTTTTATTTCTGCCTGACCCAGATCGGTCTGGGGCTTCGGATCCTGTTTCCTTATCTGTCCTATTACTTCGGATCAGACGATATTTTTGTCTACGCAATTAATTATTTGCTCCGATCGCGGTTCAGCGGATTTTTCTTAATCAGCGTGATCGGCGCGTGCATGTCGACGGCGAACTCGCAGCTGCTTCTGATTGGCTCGATGATGTCCTACGATGTGGCGGCGCAGTATGGAAAATGGAAGAAAACAGAGGACCGTATCCTGGGGCTGACGCAGCTCTTTATCTTTCTCGGCGGAACGCTGGCGCTTCTGCTCTCCTTAAATCCACCGTCCAACAGCCTGTTTTTCGGCGCGGATATCTGGGGATTGTTTTCAGCAATTCTGACGCCACTTCTCTACGGCACGCTTTATTATAAGCGGGCAACGAGGACGGGCGCATGGGCGGCATTTGTGACAGGGGTAACCGGGACGGTGCTGCTTCAGCCACGCGAGCTGCCGGTTTACTGGGGATTTCCGGTGACGCTGTGTTCGACCCTGGTTTTTGTCCTTGCCCCGGTGCTGGAGAGTATATGGAAAAAACGTGCTTGCTAAAGGCGGGCATTTGGAAACATGAAGCTGTCAGACAACAGCGAGAAGGAGGCGAAAACGAGCGATGAATAAATGGCTGAAACGTCTTTCAAATTGGTTTTTCCAGATTGAAAATGAGGTCATGATTCCCTTTGTTCTGGTGGGAATCCTTGTCATCGGAAGTTTCAGCGTGATTTCCTATTATAATGGCTACACGATGCAGAAAAACAGCGAGCTGGAGCTGGCGGATACGCTGTTTGAGGATGTAAACCGCGATCTGCATTTTCTGGAAAAGCGTCTGCCGGAGGAGGAGATCGCGGAAAAATACCGGAATTTTGAGCGCGGGCGGATTCGGATTCTGGATCGTGACGGTGAGGAGATCACGGCTGGAACCCGTTGGGAAAACACATCGGTACTGGCAGTCAGCAAGGGGGACAATCCATTTGGCTGGCGGCTGGAGTACCGGATGGATGAGAGAATATTCGGGGAACGCATCTTAGAGCAGCAGAGCTATTTGGTAGTCGGCGCGATCGCGTCGCTGATTCTCATCTGCCAGGCAAGCATTTTCATTTCCCACAGTATCACGCGCCCCATCCGCCGGATGAGCCATACCTGTAAGGAAATCGAGGAAAACAAGGGCAGTTATCAGAAATACCGTTTTGAGGCGGTCAGCCGCCACGACGAGATCGGACAGCTGGCGGTTACCTTTGAGGGGCTGCTCAAAAACATGGATAATTACACGAAAATGGAATATACCAGCCGGATGGCAGCGACGCTGGCGCATGAGATCAAGAACCCGATCGCGGGCATCCGCTCCGGCATTCAGCTTTTAAAGGGCAGGACGGTCAAGGACGGCGATAAAATGCTCTGTGACAGCATGATCCATGAGATCGACCGTGTCACGGCGCTGATCATGAACCTTCTGACTTTGTCAATCCGGCGTGAATCACCGAAAACGGAGATTTCTGTGACCGGTGTTTTAAAGGAGATCGGAATGATCTATGCGAAAGGACCGGACAGCCGCCGCGCATCGCTTTTTGTGGAGGCAGAAGAGGGACTGAGGGCGTGTCTTAATGAAAATGAGTTTCGCCAGATCATTCACAACCTGATCAGCAACAGCCTGAGGGCGCTGGTACCGGACCGCGAGGGACAGATTAAGCTTATGGCAGCCGCGCAGGAGAAAGAAGTGATTGTGACGGTGCGGGACAACGGAAAAGGCATGACGGAGGAAGAAGTCTCCAAGGCGCTGGAACCATTTTATACAAAGAGCATCAACGGAACCGGGCTTGGGCTCTCAATCGTGAGCCGCCTGGTGGAGTCAAATGGAGGAACGATGGAGATCGTGAGCAAGCCGGGGGTAGGGACAGACGTGGTTTTAAAATTTCCGGGGAAAATGGTATAGTGTGACCATTTAATGAGGTATTTCACGAATTTAGTATTTAGAGTATAATGTTATGAAACAGGGAGGAGGATGCACATGGATCGAATTTTGATTGTGGACGATGAATTTCTGATTCGCTATACACTGGAGGAAGGACTGAAAGACAGGGGATATGACGCCTATTCAGCCGCAACCGTCGAGGAAGGGCTGGAGTTTGTCAGGAAATATCATCCGGGTGTGCTCCTTCTCGACAATCTCCTCGAAAACAGTGTCGGGATGGATGAGATTGTCAATTTCAAAAATGCAGATGAGGAACTGCAGGTCATCATGATGACGGCGTACGGTTCCGTCTCCCAGGCGGTTGAGGCGACGAAGCGCGGTGCATATGATTATATTTTAAAGCCGTTTGATGTGGATGAGATCGATATGCTGATCAAGCGGTGTCTGGAGCAGAAGCGCAACCGGGATTCACTCGTCTTCCTGAAAGGCGATGTGCCGCAGTTTTTAGGTGTCAGTGAGGCAGCTGCCCGGATCCGGCACCTTATTCAGGTGCTTGGGGAAAATTTGTCGGTCAATGTACTCCTGCGCGGGGAGACGGGAACGGGCAAGGAAGTTGTGGCGCGGCAGATTCATGCGAACAGCGCCCGCAAGGATAACCTGATGGTACGCATTAACTGCGGTGCGATTCCGGAAAATCTGATGGAGAGCGAGCTCTTTGGCTACGAGCGCGGCGCGTTTGCGGGGGCGCTCAAGACGAAAAAGGGCTTGATTGAGCTGGCGGACGGCGGTACGGTCTTTTTGGACGAGATCGGCGAATTGCCGATGGCGATGCAGACGAAACTTCTGACCTTCCTGGATGACCGGAAATTTAAGCGGATCGGCGCGCTGGAGGACACGGCGGTTGATGTTCGGATCATTGCGGCGACGAACAGAAATCTCGAGGAGGCGATCAAGGCGGGGCAATTCCGGGAGGATCTGTTCTACCGGCTGAATGTTATGCAGATCGAGATTCCGCCGCTTCGTGACCGGCGCGAGGATATCCCGGTGCTCTGTGACTATTACCTTGACTATTATAATAAAGCCTTTGCCCGCAATATTGAAAAAGTGGATCCGGATTTCATGCGGGAGCTGCTCTTGTATGACTGGAAGGGCAATGTCAGGGAGCTTAAAAATATTTTTGAGCGCTGTTTTCTCTTCAGCCAGGGAAATATCCTGGAAAAACACGTGGAGCTGGCGCCGGTCGAGCGGGAGGCAAGGCCGGAGAGCGGGGACTGCATCTATCTGAAAGATCTGAAAAAAGGACCGATCGACCTCGAGCAGGAGGTCGCGGCGCTGGAGAAACGATATATGTCGGAGGCGTTGAAACTTTCCGGCAATAACCTGACGCGGGCGGCGGCGCTGCTCGGTGTCACCCGGTTCTCAATGAAACGGAAGATGGAGCGGGAAGACGGGGAGAAGTAGAAAAAGCAGAAAAACTGTATCAGGAGGAAGGACGAAAACGGTTGTCTGGTAAACCGGGTGCAGGAATGAATGGTAAAAAGGTGCAAAAAATCACATCGTGCAAAAACGCACGCCTAAAACGTGCGTTTTTGCACGATTTTTGTATATAAATTAAATTATTTTAAAAAATATTAAAATTATGATTGAAAAATACATAAAAGTCAGATAAAATATCATTAGAAGCAAAAAAACAAGGGGAACATACAAAAAACATCTCATCTTAAAAATAGTTTCCGATGGTTGTTGAAAACAGACAGAAGAAACGCTAAGCCGCAAAAATGAGATGTGTGAGCTAAGAAAGGGAGGAATGAACCATGTTTTATGTCGATTTAAACAGTGATTTAGGTGAGAGCTTCGGTAACTATACGATTGGTATGGATGAAGAAATTCTTCAGTACGTGTCTTCCGCCAACGTAGCCTGTGGATGGCATGCAGGTGATCCGATGGTTATGGATAAGACCATCGCACTGGCAAAGAAATACGGAACCGCAGTAGGAGCACATCCGGGATTTCCGGATCTGATGGGCTTCGGTCGAAGAAACATGGTGGTAACTCCGGAAGAAGCGAAAGCATATCTGAAATACCAGCTCGGCGCATTGAGCGCATTTACTAAGAGCCAGGGCGTAAAAATCCAGCACGTAAAACCGCACGGCGCATTCTACAACATGGCAGCTGTTGATGAGAAGCTGGCGAGAGCGATGTGTGAAGCAGTCTATGAAGTAGATAAAGATATCATCTTCATGGGTCTGGCAGGATCCCAGATGATCAAGGCAGCCGAGGAGGTTGGTTTACAGGCAGCGAGCGAGGTGTTCGCAGACCGTGCATACAACGATGACGGAACCCTGGTTTCCAGAAAACTTCCGGGAGCAGTCATCAAAGATAAAGACCTGGCAATCAAACGTGTCGTAAGAATGGTAAAAGAAGGAAAAGTTGAGAGCATCAACGGAAACGACATTTCCATCAAGGCAGATTCCATCTGTGTACACGGAGACAACCCAAAAGCGCTGGAGTTCGTAAAGAACATTCGTGAGACCCTGGTAGCCGAGGGAGTGGAGATTAAAAATCTGTTCCGCTAATACGTATATAAGGAGAAGAAAAATATGGGAGAAAAGAAAAAAAGTAATGCGAACACGACAGCCCTGATTGGCGCCGCGTTCCTGATGGCAACGTCTGCGATCGGACCTGGTTTCCTGACACAGACTGCAACCTTTACCGGTCAGTATGGCTCTATTTTCGCACTGGCAATCATCTGCACCATTCTTCTGGATGTTACAACCCAGTTAAATATCTGGTCCATCATCGGTGTGTCCGGTATGCGTGGACAGGATATCGCAAATAAAGTTGTTCCGGGACTCGGATATTTCATTGCGTTTCTTGTGTCTCTCGGCGGTCTGGTATTCAATATCGGTAACGTCGGCGGCGCCGCAACCGGTTTTAATATCGTATTCGGTTTCCCACTGAAAGTCGGAACCGTTGTAGCCGGTGTCATCGGTATCCTGATCTTCTTATCCAAGGATGCGAAAAACTTCATGGATAAGCTGACCAAATACTTAGGAAGCATCATGATTGTTACCGTACTTTATGTAGCATTCCGTTCCAAACCTCCGGTTGTTGAGGCAATCAGCAGCGTTGGACATCTGAACGAATTCCCGAACCTGGTATTCCCGATTATTACCCTGCTTGGCGGAAGCTGCGGCGGTTACATCACATTCTCCGGTGCCCATCGTCTTCTGGATGCAGGTTTCTCCGGAACCAAGGATCTTCCGCACGTTCGCCGCTCCGTATTAATGGGCGTCAGCGTATCGGGTGTTATGAGAATTTTACTGTTCCTCGCAGTTTTAGGCGTTGTTACAGCAACTCCGGAAGTTGTTGGAAGCGAAGCATGGGTAGCAAGCCCGCCAGCAGCAGCTTTTAAGGCAGGCGCAGGCATCATCGGTTACAAGATCTTCGGTCTGGTTATCCTGTTTGCAGCTATCACCTCCATCATCGGTGCAGCGTATACATCCGTATCCTTCTTAAAGACCCTGCATCCGTTCATCATGGAGAATGAGAAATGGTTCGTTATCGGCTTCATCGCTGTATCGACCGTTATCATGACATTACTTGGACAGCCGGCAACTCTTCTGGTTCTGGCAGGTTCCGTAAACGGACTGATTCTTCCGATTACACTGCTTGTCATTCTTCTGGCAAGCCGCAGGAAAGATATCGTCGGTGAAAATTACAAACATCCGACCGTACTCATCGTACTTGGTGTATGCGTTGTTCTTCTGACCGGTTACTCCGGAATCAAGGCTCTGCCGAAGATTCTTACCATCTTTGGTTAATGAATGAAAAAATGCAAAAAATGTGGTAAAATAATAAAAAACGATTAAACGGACAGGCGCCCGGCGGACTGGCTGGATGAGCACGCAGATGGCTGGCTTATGGCAGCAGGTCTGCCGGGCGTTTCCCTGTAACTGGCTTGTTGGGTCGGAAGCAGTTTTTAGGTTTTTCGAAGAAAAGCAGAACAGGCAGGCGGGGGCTTCGTTTATCTGACAGGAGGTATATATGAGCGAGGTAAGATACCTTGTAGCGGGCGACAGCGCTGTGTGCGTTGAGTTTGGCAATGAAATCAGCCCGGAGATCAACAAGAAAATCCGCGCATTCAAGATTGCGGTTGAAAAAAGCGATATACCGGGAATTGTGGAGACGGTTCCGACATACCGCTCCTTATTAGTACATTATCATCCGGAAGTGATCGGATTCAAGGCACTCACAGAAAAATTTGATAAATTGATGGGTTCCTTATCCAGCATTCCGATCCCGCCGCCAACTGTTATCGAAATTCCGGTTCTCTACGGCGGAGAGATGGGTCCGGATATTGAAAATGTTGCGGAGCACAATCACAAGACCGTGGAAGAGGTCATCAAGATTCATACATCTGAAGAATATCTAATCTACATGATTGGATTCATCGCTGGATTCCCATATCTGGGCGGCATGAGCAAAGAGATCGCAACCCCGCGTCTGAAGAGCCCGAGAGTGAAGATTGAGGGCGGCTCTGTTGGTATTGCCGGTGAGCAGACCGGTATCTACCCGGTAGCATCTCCGGGAGGCTGGCAGTTAATTGGACGGACTCCGTTAAAACTCTATGATGCAGACCGCGAGAAACCAGTGCTTCTGGAAGCGGGACAGTATATCAAGTTTGCTGCAGTAACCGAGGAAGAGTATAAAAAGATCGAAAAAGAAGTCGAAGATGGAACCTACAAATACGTTGTGTACGATAAGGAGGTATAAAGATGGGCATTAAGTTTGCAAGCGGCGGATTCCTCACAACCGTACAGGACATGGGACGCACCGGCTATCAGGAGTCCGGTATGTCTGTATCAGGCGTTATGGATCAGCGTTCCGCAGCGATCGCGAATATTTTAGTGGGAAATGATGAAAACGAGGCGGTTCTGGAAGTAACCCTGATGGGACCGATGATGGAATTTACAGAAGACAATATTATCGCAGTAACCGGCGGCAATCTGGTTCCAAAGGTAAATGGAAAAGATCTTCCGATGTATCAGGCAGTTTTAGTACATAAGGGCGATTCCATGAACTTTGTCGGTATGACAAGTGGAAGCCGCGTGTACATTGCAGTAGCAGGCGGGCTGGATATCCCGGTACAGATGGGCAGCAAATCCACCAACTTAAAGCTGAAAGTAGGCGGTTATCAGGGAAGAAAGATCGGTGGCGGGGACGAGATTGGTTTTGCCGCTCCGAAGACGACCCTTCCAAATATGAGAAAGAGAAAAGTGACGCCGGAGGACTTCTCCCAGACTGAGAAAACCATCCGCGTTGTCATGGGACCGCAGGATGACTGCTTTACCGAGAAAGGTGTAGAGACTTTCTTAAGCAGCACATATGCATTTACGAATGAGTCCGACCGTATGGGCTGCCGTCTCGAGGGCGAGGTCATCGAGCATAAAAATGGCGGCGATATTATCACAGACGGTATCGCCTTTGGTGCGATTCAGGTGCCGTCCCACGGACAACCGATTATCATGATGGCGGATCATCAGACCACCGGCGGTTATACGAAGATTGCTGGCGTTATCTCTGTGGATCTTCCGCTGGTTGCACAGTCCAGACCGGGTTATAAAGTACATTTCCAGAAAGTAACGGTTGAGGAAGCACAGAAGCTCTACATTGAGCAGGTGGAAAAACTCAAGGCACTCAAAGAAGAATTGGCAAAAGTACCGGAACCGTGCGGAGAACTCGATGCGGTGATTCAGGTAGCGGTTGGATGTGAATCGAAGAGATACTGGAATCCGATTGGAACCTACCGGGTTGTGATCGATGGAACTGAATATATGGTTGAATTAGAGGAAGAGACTGAAAGATTCAGATAAACCTCAGATGTATTGAAAGATATGGAGGGAACGTATATGGCAGATTATAGCAAAATGACACCACCGGAAGTATGGAAACTGATTCGGACTGGCGAGATTACCCGCCCGACGGCTGGCATGTGTGCCGGATATGCACAGGCAAATCTGGTTATCCTGCCGAAGAAGTACGCGGATGATTTTAAAGAATTTGCAAGAAAGAACCCGAAACCGTGTCCAATCCTGGAAGTCGTAGAGGGCACACCGGATATCCACGATATGGGCGAGGGCGCGAGCATCGTGACGGACATCCCGAAATATTTCATTTACCGCGACGGTGTGAAAGTCGATGAGGTGACAGATGTTTCTTCTTATTGGAAAGAAGATTCGGTTGCATTCCTGATTGGCTGCAGCTTCTCCTTTGAGGAGGCGCTTATGAAAGCCGGCATTGAAGTGCGCCATATCGCGCAGGGCTGCAATGTTTCCATGTACAAGACTAACATCCAGTGTGAGAGCGCCGGCGTGTTCAAGGGACCGATGGTTGTCAGCATGCGTCCCATGACCCCAGAAAACGCACAGAAAGCCAAAGAGATCACAGACCGTTATCCAAACGTACACGGCGGTCCGGTCCAGATCGGCGATCCGGCAGCGATCGGTATCAAGGATATTTCCAAACCAGACTATGGCGATCCAGTCGAGATCCGCGAGGGTGAGATCCCGGTATTCTGGGCTTGCGGCGTTACCCCTCAGGCAGCGATTGAAAATGCAAAACTTCCGTTAGTCATTACCCACGCACCGGGACATATGTTCATTACCAATGTCCTGAATACGGAGCTGAATGATTATCTGGAGGCGAAGAAGCAGAAATAGGCAGAATCGGTTCTGCCATTGCAGGAACGGTTTTATCGAAAAATAAGGTTTGACGGAGATTTCCCAGTCTCCTTCAAATAAATTCTCTTGAGAAAAGAGAAAAAGTTCATTACCAACCTAAAAAGCGGCGAAAAGGGAAGATGGAATCTGAGAGGAGGAAGTCTTCCTTTTTCATGTGTATCCCATGCGTATATCAGATGCATGGAATGAAACGAACTTATCTTGTAAATCCGGGGAAAAAACCTTGTATTTTCAAGGAAAAACCGCTTGACACGTCCGGAAGCGTGTAATATAATAAGTCAGTATGACATGAGTCAGGAAGATGTCGGCACCAAAGCCCCGGAGCAGGCATTTCATGATATAGTTAATCTCAATTATATGAAGTAAAACAGGAGGTCAACCAATGAAGAGTTTTATGGCTAGTCCAGCAACAATCGAAAGAAAATGGTATGTAGTTGACGCTACAGGATATACATTAGGTCGTCTTGCATCTGAGGTAGCAAAGGTATTAAGAGGCAAGAACAAACCGATCTTCACACCGCACATGGATTGCGGCGATTATGTAATCGTAGTAAACGCAGAGAAGATCAAAGTAACTGGTAAGAAGATGGATCAGAAAATCTACTACAATCACTCTGATTATGTAGGTGGCATGAGAGAGACAACCCTTCGTGAAATGATGGCTAAGAAGCCGGAGAAGGTTATCGAGTTAGCAGTTAAAGGTATGCTTCCAAAGGGACCTTTAGGAAGAAGCATGATTACAAAACTTCATGTATACGCAGGTCCGGAGCACGAGCAGGCAGCTCAGAAGCCGGAAGTTTTAGAAATCAAGTTTTAATTAAAGGCACTGGAAGGAGGAAACTATAATGGCTAACAAATTTTACGGAACAGGCAGAAGAAAAAAATCTATCGCTAGAGTATACCTTGTACCGGGAACCGGCAAGATTACTATCAATAAAAGAGACATCGACGAGTACTTTGGTCTTGAGACCCTGAAAGTGGTTGTTCGTCAGCCGCTCGTAGCAACCGAGACAGTTGATAAGTTCGATGTACTTGTAAATGTACGTGGCGGCGGCTTCACAGGTCAGGCTGGCGCTGTAAGACACGGCATCTCCCGTGCACTTCTTCAGGCAGACGCTGATTACCGTCCGGTGCTGAAGAAAGCAGGCTTCTTAACTCGTGACCCGAGAATGAAAGAGCGTAAGAAATACGGTCTCAAAGCAGCTCGTCGCGCTCCGCAGTTCAGCAAGCGATAATCTACAGCTTAATAATGCTAAAAAAGCCCGGAAATACGCCATTTTCCGGGCTTTTTCTATGCCTGAAATCACCTGATTCCGATGGTGAAATTTGAGGAAATTTGACTTCAAATTAGCCCATTTTGATGGGTTGACCATGGGTTTACGGTCTATTTTTGAGCCTAATGGGTGGGAAAATGGGTTTACAGAAGGCCATTTTGGAGGGGAAATTCGCCCCATATCCTTGACAGATTTTCGGGAAAAATCCGGCTGAAACGGAATGAAAAATGGTGTCGGATTCGTTTGGCGAGTTCTGACGAAATCTGCAAAAAAATGATATCAGGTATCCTGTTACATAGAGCCTTGGCTCATTCTTTGAAAACGAGAATGGGTCGAGGCTTTATTTTTTCGCCCGAAATCCGGCGAGACAAATTTGAGTAGGAGGTAACAGGTATGACGGATTTCAATCAGAAGACCCATGACACCGATGTGGGCAGTCATGGCGGACAGTCGAGGCAGATGATGGAGGTGTTTGAGAACCAGGAGTTTGGTTCGATCCGGTTGTTACAGGAGGCAGGCAAGACCTTCTTCTGTGCAAGCGACGTGGCGAAAGCGTTGGGATATGTGAATCCCTACGCCGCAGTGAAACGCCATTGTAGAGGCCCCCTAACGAAACGCGAGGGGGTCGTTCAGAAGGTGAATCAGTATGGAGATGCTGGAGAGCAGGTCGTTGAAATCTCCTTTATCACGGAAGGTGATGTTTATCGGCTGATCGTTCACAGCAAGCTGCCATCGGCAGAACGGTTTGAACACTGGGTGTTTGATGAAGTTCTCCCGTCCATCCGAAAGCATGGTGTGTATATGAGCGATTCTATTTTGGATCAGGTGATTCAGCATCCGGAGGTCATCTACACCCTGGCGAAGGAGCTTGTGGCCGAGAGAGCAGCTTGAGGGTATCCGCAAACAGCTGGATGCGGCACAGCCCAAGGCAGACTACTTCGACACCTTTGTGAATTCGGAGGATTGTACCTGCATCCGGAATTTCTGTAAGGAAATCGGAATCCCGGAGAAGACGGCAGTAGCTCTCTTACTGGATCATCGCTATCTGTACCGCAGTCCAAGCGGCTGGCTGATGCCTTTTGCAGACAAATCTGCAAGGGGCTATTTTATTGTCCGGGATTGCTACGGCAGAAGCGGAAAACTGGTGCAGCAGACGAGAGTGACCTGCAAGGGAAAGAATCATCTCTTCAAGTTGTTTAAGAAATGGGGTGTGATCGAATGACGCTTTTTACAGAGGGACGCCTTCAGGCGTTTGAACGCATGATGCAGGATACCGGCAAATACCATCGACGGGAGGACAGCGAAGATCGTCCGCGCAAATGTCCGAAGAAAAAAACGGAGCCTGCGAAAAAGGATGGTGAGCACCATGCCGGTATTCAGGGTTGAGAAAAACAGCAATTACACAACGATGTGCAATTACCACCTGCGGGATCAGGGTCTCAGCCTGAAAGGAAAAGGACTTCTCTCTATGCTGCTTAGTTTACCGGACACATGGAACTATTCGGTACGGGGATTATCTTCGATTACACCGGATGGCGTAGATGGGGTGCTTACAGCTCTGAAAGAACTGGAACGTCTTGGATATCTGGAAAGGAACTAGCAGCGTGAGAGTAACGGTCGGATGGGCAGAGCGGAGTATGTGATCTATGAGATGCCAAGGAAAAAGCCGTGTACGGAAAAGCCGTATACGGTAAATCCGGATACGGACACACCGGTTACGGAAAATCCCGCGCAATTAAGTACTAATAGAACAAGTACTGAAACAATCAATAAAAGAGAGAAGAAGGAAATCCAGCACCGGTATGGCTCATACGAAAATGTCCTTCTCTCTGACACGGAATACGGCAAGCTCCGGCAGGAGTTCCCAGGAGATTATCAGATGCGGGTGGAACGGCTCTCTGAGTATCCGCTTTGAGCTTTCTTTTATGAATATGGCTACGGATGCCTCGAATTTTGAGAAGATGGTGCGCATCCCGTACCAGAAGGATCATTTCAATCCGGTGCGCACGGAGTACAGCACCATGCTGCGCCGCCAGCTTGCCCAGGGCAACAACGGCCTGACCAAGACGAAGTACCTGACGTTTGGCATTGAAGCAGAATCCATGAAACAGGCAAAGCCGAGGCTCAATCACATTGAGATCGACCTGATGAACAACTTCAAACGCTTGGGTGTCCGGGCAAAATTGCTGAACGGTAAGGAACGGCTTCATCTGATGCACGATATGTTCCACATGGGTGACCATGACCGATTCAATTTCGATTGGAAGTGGCTGCCGGAGAGCGGGCTGTCGGTAAAGGACTTTATTGCCCCGACCGGGTTTGCCTTTCCGAAGAACCGTGTTTTTCAGATGGGTGGGATGTATGGTTCCATGTCCTATCTCCAGATTACGGCTTCCGACCTGTCGGATCAGCTGCTGAAGGACTTTCTGGATATGGAATCCAGCCAGATTGTGACCATGCACATTCAGTCGGTAGACCAGAACAAAGCAATCAAATCCATCAAGCACACCATTACGGAGCTGGATCGTTCCAAGATTGAGGAACAGAAGAAAGCTGTCCGTTCCGGATACGATATGGACATCATTCCGTCAGATTTGGCAACTTACGGCAGGGACGCAAAGGCACTGCTGAAGGAATTGCAGAGCCAGAATTAGCGTATGTTCCTGCTGACCTTTCTGGTGATGAATACCGGCGAGACGGAGCAGGAGCTGGAAACCAATGTGTTTCAAGCTTCCAGTATCGCGCAGAAGTACAACTGCAACCTGCGCCGTCTGGGCTTTCAGCAGGAGCAGGGGCTGATGAGCTGTCTGCCGCTGGCACAGAACCTGATTGAGATTCAGCGCAGCATGACTACCAGCAGCACGGCAATTTTCGTTCCGTTTACCACCCAGGAACTGTTTCAGACCGGGAAAGAGGCTCTGTACTATGGGCTGAATGCTCTGTCCAACAACCTGATTATGGTTGACCGGAAAAAGCTCAAAAACCCCAACGGGCTGATTCTGGGTACTCCCGGTTCCGGTAAATCCTTCTCTGCCAAGCGAGAAATCGCCAATGCGTTTCTGGTGACGGATGACGATGTAATTGTGTGCGATCCGGAAGCCGAGTACACGGCACTGGTGAAGAAATTTGAGGGGCAGGTCATTAAAATCAGCCCTTCCAGCGCGCAGTATATCAACCCGATGGACATCAATGCGAACTATTCGGAAGAGGATACCCTGCGAAGTTCTGTCAAATGTAGATAATCTGACAATACGAACATGGCTCACACGTAGTCTTCGACACCGAATATCAGCCAGCACACATATGAGGACGGAAAATGTAGCAGCTTTTGAAAAATTGCTTTTTCTGCTCAAAGTGCTATAATCGGAATATACCGAATACAAAGGGAGGAAAGCTCCCATGCCAAGACCGCCACGGTGCCGTCGAATTTGTGGCGTACCACAGGTCGATACATTCTGTCCTAACGGGTGCGAGAATACCGAGCCGATCCTGCTGACGCTGGACGAATACGAGGTCATTCGGCTGGTTGACTTGGAGCAGCAAACCCACGAGCAGTGTGCCGCTCAAATGGAGATTTCCCGCTCTACTGTGCAGGAGATTTACGAAAGCGCACGGAGCAAGATCGTAGCGTGTCTTGTCCACGGGAAACCGCTGCACATCACCGGGGGAAACTACCGCATCTGCGGAGGACAGGAGGCAGCTCACTGCGGCCGTTGCTGCCGGATGCAGAGAGCCAACATGGAAAAATCAGGCAAAACTTGCAAAGGAGATTCCATTATGAAAATTGCAGTTACCTATGACAACGGTCAGATCTTTCAGCATTTCGGTCACACCGAGCAGTTCAAGCTTTATGAATCTGTGAACGGCAAAATCGTCCATGCGGAAGTCGTTGATACCAACGGCAGCGGTCACGGCGCACTGGCAGGATTCCTGATGCAGAACGGCGTGGACACTTTGATTTGCGGAGGCATCGGCGGCGGTGCGCAGGCAGCACTCGCCGAAGCGGGCATCAAGCTCTACGGCGGTGTCAGCGGGGACGCTGACGCGGCGGTGAGCGCATTGCTCAACGGAAGTTTGGGCTACGATCCCAATGTTCACTGTGACCACCATGACCATGAACACGGCGAGGCTGGTCACTCCTGCGGTGACCACGGCTGCGGCAAGCATAGCTGCCATTGATATGGAACGCACACTGACACAACTTCCGTTCTGGTCATCCTTGACCGAACGCGAAATGGACACACTACGCCGAAGTGCCTTTGTCCGTCATTATAAAAAGGGTGCGTTCGTTCACAGCAGCGACAATGAATGTCTCGGAATGCTGTTTATTCTTTCCGGCGAGATCCGCACCTATCTTCTCTCTGATGAGGGGCGGGAGGTAACTCTGTTCCGCCTGTATCCGGGCGAACTATGCGTGCTTTCCGCCTCCTGCGTGATCAGTCAGATCACCTTTGATACGCAAATGACTGCCGGAATGGATACGGACATTCTGATTATCTCTGCAAATGTCATTGCTGCACTCAAGGAGAAAAATCTCCATGTCCGCTGTTTTCTCTATGAACTGGCAACGAAACGGTTTTCTGATGTGATGTGGGCGATGCAGCAGATTATGTTCAAGGGATTGGATCAGCGGCTGGCAGAATTTCTCTTTGCCGAAGCGGAACGTACCGGCTCCGACACGATACGCATGACCCATGAGCAGATCGCCCAGCACATCAGCTCGGCACGGGAGGCAGTGGCACGGATGCTCAAAAGCTTCTCGGAGGACGGGCTGGTGGAGCTGAAGCGTGGTGCAATCACGCTGCGGGATAAGAACAGACTAAATCGTCTAAAATAAAAAGAAATGTGACTTCGTTACAGAAGAAAATCATAGATTTGCTACAATAAAAGCAGAAAAACAGGAAGGAGTATCCACCATGAAAGAAACGAAATACGCAGGAACTCAAACCGAAAAAAACCTGATGGCTGCCTTTGCCGGTGAGTCCGAGGCGCGCAACAAATACACCTATTTTGCATCCAAGGCCAAGAAGGAAGGCTACGAGCAGATCGCGGCGCTGTTCCTCAAAACCGCTGATAATGAGAAGGAACACGCCAAGCTGTGGTTCAAAGAGCTGAACGGCATTGGCGACACCGCCGAAAACCTTCTCTCCGCCGCTGAGGGCGAGAACTACGAGTGGACGGATATGTACGACGGCTTTGCCAAAACCGCCGACGAGGAGGGTTTCCATGAGCTGGCCCAGCGTTTCCGCCTGGTAGCCGCCATTGAAAAGCATCATGAGGAGCGCTACCGTGCCCTGCTGCACAATGTGGAGATGGCGGAGGTCTTCGCCAAGAGTGAGGTCAAGGTATGGGAGTGCCGCAACTGCGGGCATATCGTGATCGGTGAGAAAGCACCGGAGGTCTGCCCGACCTGCAACCATCCCCAGAGCTACTTTGAAATTCACGCAGAAAACTATTAAAGAGAAAAGGAGAACGAATCATGGAGCAGAAGTTTTACATTTGCAAGCATTGCGGCAACATCATTGCCAAGGTCAAGGACACGGGCGTTCCCGTCATCTGTTGCGGTGAGCCGATGAGCGAGATCATCCCCGGTACCACCGACGCCGCCGTGGAGAAGCACGTCCCTGTCTGGACTGTGGAAAACGGCATCGTTCATGTCAAGGTCGGCTCCGTAGAGCATCCCATGCTGCCGGAGCACTACATCGAGTGGGTGTCCCTCCACACCAAGCAGGGCAACCAGCGCAAGGAACTGCACCCGGGCGAGAAGCCGGAGGTCTGCTTTGCGCTCTGCGAGGGCGACGAAGTCGAGGCGGTCTACGCCTACTGCAACCTCCACAGTCTGTGGAAAGCGTGATCGTTCTGCGCATGGTATCTTAGAACCAACATAGAGAACTGAATGTCATGTATTGCAGGCAGGAGGCAAACAAGTCATGAAAGCACATAAATATTGGTCAATCGGAGCGGTAATTACCATGTTTGGAACTTTTTGCACTGGATATAAAGGCTCAAAAACAACGCATAAGTACCTTGCGCTTAGTTCCTTGATCTGCATGGTTATGGCAGTATATACGGGTCATAAAATGATTTCAGGGAATAAGAAAACAAAGAGAGTAAAACAAGCGGAAGCTGTGGATATTCTTTGAGTAAGATAGGAATCGTTATTGTTTCTGATGACGATAAAGTCGGGCTAATGTTGTGTGCGAAATAAAAAACAAGAAAGAAGAATTTCATTATGAAATATGTATGCGATGTGTGTGGTTGGGAATACGACGAAGAAAATGGCTATCCGGAAGGCGGCATTGCACCGGGTACAAAATGGGAAGATATTCCGGATGATTTTGAATGCCCCTTATGTTTTGTTGGCAAAGACCAGTTTTCTGTGGCTGAGTAAGGAAGCACAACAAAACCTATAAACAAAGAGCCGTGAAGCAGTATGTAAGATACCGCTTCACGGCTCTTTCTCACTTATATAAAAATTTGCCGTAACGTAACCTCGTCACAGAAAAATGCTTTGTACTGCGGTATGATAAAGCCACAATCAATCAACAAGAAAGAGGTGGCGAACATGAAAATCAAGCTCAATTCCGATCAGGAGATTGTCAGCACCATCAGAGAAGGACTCAAGCGCACCGGCGGGTACTGCCCCTGCCGCAGGGAGAGCACAGAGGCGACCAAATGTATGTGCCAGGAGTTTAAGGATCAAATTGCAGATCCGGGCTTCGAGGGATTCTGCCACTGTATGCTCTATTACAAATCCTTGCAGGATTAAGGGAGGAACGCTATGCTGTCAAAGAAACTGGCCGCCATAGATAAGACGCGGTGCGTCGCCTGCGGCGTGTGTGAAAATACCTGTCCACTTGGGGCCGTCAAGGTGCGCCGCGGCTGCTACGCCGCTGTGGAGGCGGAACGATGCGTAGGCTGCGGCAAGTGCGCAAAGATCTGTCCCGTCGGCTGCATTGAGGTGAAAGTGAGGGCTGACGCATGAAAGTAAAGCATTGGTACGATTACCTGTGGGTATATGCAATCATCTATTTTGCACTGGGCTTTTTCAATATCCTGTTCGCGTGGCTGGGCATGATCGATTTTCTTCTGCCGCTGTTCTTAGCCATCTTTGGTGGGAACAAATACTTTTGCAACCACCTCTGCGGACGGGGTCAACTGTTCAGCAAGCTGGGGACAGACCTTAAATGCTCCCGCTGCAAGCCCACGCCCCGCTGGATGTCCTCCAAGTGGTTCCGTTATGGCTTTTTGATCTTTTTCCTGACGATGTTCGGCAACATGGTGTTTCAGACATATCTGGTCGCTGCGGGTACTTCGTCCCTGCGGGAGGCCATTAAGCTGTTCTGGACCTTCCGTGTGCCGTGGGGCTGGGCCTACACTGCCGGAACGGTGACAGACTGGGTAGCCCAATTCAGCTTCGGCTTTTACAGCCTCATGCTGACCTCGCTGCTCATCGGCCTCATCGTCATGGTGCTCTACAAGCCCCGTACATGGTGTGCCTTCTGCCCCATGGGAACCATGACGCAGGGGATTTGCAAGCTGAAAAACAAAGAATAAACAAAGATAACAGAAAGGAGCCTTACTCATGGCTGAACTGAAAATTACTGCTGCGAATTTTGAAAATGAGGTACTGCGTTCCGACAAGCCCATTTTGCTGGACTTCTACGCCGACTGGTGCGGACCGTGCAAAATGCTCTCTCCCATACTGCATGAGCTTGCCGAAGAAAAAAGCGGCGCGCTCAAGGTGGGAAAGGTCAATGTGGACGAGCAGATGGAGCTGGCAATGCGTTTTCAGGTGTCCAGTATCCCGATGCTGGTCGTATTCAAGGATGGAAAGGCCGTTGCCAAATCGGTGGGCTATCGGCCTAAGTCGGAGATTGCCGCAATGGTGGAGGGCGCAAGATGAAAGTTGTAATCGTAGGCGGTGTGGCGGGCGGTGCTTCTGCCGCCGCCCGCATCCGCCGTTTGGATGAACACGCGCAGATCATCATGATCGAGCGCAGCGGCTATGTGTCCTATGCCAACTGCGGTCTGCCGTATTATGTGGGCGGTGTGATCAAGGAGCAGGAAGAATTGACGCTGCAAACTCCGGAGAGCTTTTGGGATCGCTTTCGCATTGATGTGCGAGTACGGCAGGAAGTAACTGCGATCAATCCCGCAGAGAAAACCGTCACCGTCCACGCACTGGACAGCGGGAAGGTCTACACGGAAACCTATGACAAACTGCTTCTTGCACCCGGCGCAAAGCCGACGATTCCTGCGCTTTCCGGTGTGGACAGCGAGCGGGTCTTTACCCTGCGCACCGTGGAAGACACCCTCCGCATTCGACGCTTTGTAGAGGATCAGAAGCCGAAAACCGCTGTTTTGGCTGGCGGCGGCTTTATCGGTCTGGAAATGGCGGAAAACCTTGTGGAGATGGGCGTTTCGGTTACCATCGTCCAGCGTCTGAAGCAGCTATTAGCGCCGCTGGATGCGGATATGGCCAGCTTTGTCCATGCGGAAATGCGCAGACACGGTGTGGCTCTGCGGTTGGATGAAACCGTCACCGGATTCCGACAGGACGGAGATTCCGTGCTGACGCTGCTGGAGGAAAGTGAGCCGCTGCGCTCCGACATGGTGCTGCTGGCCATCGGCGTCACGCCGGACACCCATCTGGCAAAAGAGGCCGGACTTGAGCTGGGCATCCGGGGCAGCATCGCTGTCAACGAGCGGATGGAAACCTCCGTGCCGGATATCTACGCTGTGGGCGATGCCGTAGAGGTCACCCATTTCGTGACCGGCCAAAAAGCATTGATCTCGCTGGCGGGGCCTGCCAACAAGCAGGGACGCATTGCCGCTGACAATATCTGCGGCGGAAACAGCCGCTTTCACGGCTCTCAGGGCTCGTCTGTTCTGAAACTGTTTGGCTTGACAGCGGCCTCCACGGGGATCAATGAGAAGGCAGCGCAGGCAGCAGGGATCGCTTACGACAAAGTCGTATTATTCCCGGCATCCCACGCTATCTATTATCCCGGCGCACAGTCTATGGCAATGAAGGTGATGTATGAAAAAGAAAGCCTGCGGCTGCTGGGTGCGCAGATCGTTGGCGGCGAGGGCGTGGACAAGCGCATTGATGTACTGGCAACGGCCATTCGCGCAAAAATGACAGCCTTGGAACTGACGGAGCTTGACCTTTCCTATGCGCCGCCCTATTCCTCTGCCAAAGACCCGGTCAATATGGCCGGTTTTATGATCGAGGATTTGGAGAGCGGGAAGGTACGGCAGTTCCATTGGAATGAGGTTGAGGACTTGCCTTGCGATGGCAATGCGACACTGCTGGATGTCCGTACAGAAGGCGAATATCGGCGTGGGCACTTGAATGGATTCCGCAATATTCCACTGGACGATCTGCGGGAGCATTTGGACGAGTTAGACCGGGGTAAGCCTGTTTATGTGAATTGCCAGACAGGGCTTCGCAGTTATCTGGCCTGCCGACTTTTGACGCAGTACGGTTTCACCTGTTCCCATCTCTCCGGCGGATACAGTTTTTATCAGGTCGTAATACAAGAGCGGCAGACAGCGCGGAGCGCCTATCCCTGCGGAATGGAGAAGCTATGAGTGAGAATTTATTTGGCTTGACGGTTGCGGCAGATAAAGGCTTAGATGATTTGCAGTGCCAGCGCCTTTTAAGCGAAAATCGCAGGTATCAGGAAGTCATGCTGCAATACCGATGTGCGCTGAAAGCACTGGAAAGCAGGTTGGAAATTCTAAACGAAGAGTTTTCATTGCAGCATGATCGCAATCCGATAGAAAGTATAAAAAGCCGCTTGAAGTCGCCGTCCAGCATTATGAATAAGATGCAGAAACGCGGACTTCCTCTGGATTTTCCGACCATGCAGACAAATATCATGGATATTGCCGGTGTGCGGGTGATCTGCTCTTTCGAGGAGGATGTGTTCTTTTTGGCAAAGTGCTTAAAAAAACAGTCTGACATTGAAATCATCACAGAGAAAGATTATATTTCACACCCTAAGCCAAATGGCTATCGCAGTCTGCACCTGACGCTCCGGCTGCCGGTATTCTTTGCGGAAAAAGTGATCCATGTGCCGGTGGAGATACAACTCCGTACAATCGCTATGGACTTCTGGGCAAGCCTTGAGCATACCATCCGCTATAAGAAAAACTTGCCGATAAATGCTGAAGTCGAAACTGAACTGAAAGAGTGCGCCGATTCCAGCAGAGAATGGGACGGTAAGATGGAACATTTACTGCATATCATAACATAATGTGTCGAATATAAAATGAAAAGCACGCACTTTGGTGCTTGCCTTGGACTTGCCAGGGACCGCCTTATCCGCCTTGGGTGGGCGACCCCTGCGACCCCCAACCAATTTCTCCGCTTTCTGGTTTTCAGGCATAGTCTTTTCTGCTTTCGGCGGACTGCCACGGCACAGCTTTTTCGGCTTCTATATTGTAAGGAACATGGCTTTTCGCTGAATGGAAAGCGAAGCTGACCCGGGCTGGAGCGGTCTGTGTTAAAACGATATATTTTTTTGGAAATTATCTTGATAAAATTTATCAAGATTGATATAATGGCATTAACAAGCAAGCGAAAAGAGGATGTGGAGCATGATCATCACCAAAGAGACGGACTACGCACTGCGCATTTTGCGGGTGCTGCTGGACGGGGAGAAGCATTCGGTGGCCGAGATGTCGGAAACGGAATTGATCCCCAATCAGTTTGCCTACCAGATTCTGCGCAAGCTCTCCGCCGGCAATTTGGTGCGGGTGAGCCGCGGCGCCCTCGGCGGCTGCGCGCTGTCCTGCGATCTGGACGCGACCTCCCTCTACGATCTCATGGGGGTCGTGGGGGAGCGGGGCATCCTGTGCGCCTGCATGGAGCCGGGATATGAATGCCGCTGGCAGGACAAGCATGGGCGGTGCGCCATCCACTGTCAGCTGGCGGCCTTGCAGCAAAAGCAGGACGAGGCGTTCCGTGCCGTGAGCCTGCGCAGGCTGCTGACCGGCGGATCCGATCCCCAAGATACAAGCAAGCTGTAAAATTTTAAGAGGAGGTACCCATATGCTGTTTCAAACCACGGCGGCGCACGAAGAGCTGCGCGCGAAGATCCGGAGTTTTGCGGAGGAGGAGATCAAGCCCCTCGCATTTTTAATGGATCAGAACAATGAGTTTCCCGAGGAGGCTGTCAAGAAGCTGGGTAAGCTGGGCTGGATGGGCATTCCCTACCCCAAGGAGTACGGCGGTGCCGGTCTTGATGCCCTGAGCTACGCCATCGCGGTGGAGGAGCTGGCCCGTGTGGACGGCGGCGCGGGCGTAATCCTCTCCGCCCACGTCTCCCTAGGCTCATGGCCCATTTTCGCCTATGGCACCGAGGAGCAGAAGAAGAAATATCTGGTTCCGCTGGCCAAGGGCGAGAAGATCGGCGCCTTCGGCCTCACGGAGTCCAACGCCGGATCCGACGCCGGCGGCACGGAGACCACGGCGCTGGATAAGGGGGACTACTACCTCCTCAACGGCGGCAAGATCTTCATTACCAACGCCCCTAAGGCGGACACCTATGTGGTTTTCGCCGTCACCACGCCGGACATCGGCACCCGGGGCATCTCCGCTTTCATCGTGGAGAAGGGCTGGAAGGGCTTTGAGTTCGGCGACCACTATGACAAGATGGGCATTCGCTCCTCCTCCACGGCGGAGCTGATCTTCAACGACGTGAAGGTTCCCAAGGAAAACCTATTGGGCAAGGAGGGCGAGGGCTTCAAGATTGCCATGTCCACGCTGGACGGCGGACGCATCGGCATCGCCGCGCAGGCGCTGGGCATCGCCCAAGGCGCGTTTGAGCACGCGTTGAGCTATTCCAAGGAGCGCGTCCAGTTCGGCAAGCCCATCGCGGCCCAGCAGAGCATCGCCTTCAAGCTGGCGGATATGGCCACCAAGCTGCGCTGCGCCCGGTTCCTCATCTACTCCGCGGCGGAGCTGAAGGAGCAGCACGCGCCTTACGGCATGGAGTCCGCCATGGCGAAGATGTACGCCTCGGACATCGCGCTGGAGGTCACCAACGATGCCTTGCAGATCCACGGCGGCAGTGGCTTCCTCAAGGGCATGGAGGTGGAACGGGCCTACCGCGACGCCAAGATCACCACCATCTACGAGGGCACTAACGAGATCCAGCGGGTGGTCATCGCCTCTCATCTGGTGGGCAGGCTGGGCAAGAGCTCCGGCGGCGAGAGCCGTTCGGCGGCCAAGAAACCCGCGCCCATCACCGGCATTCGCAAAAAGACCATCTTCCGGGAAGGGGATGCTGCCCAGCAGGTGGCCGACCTTGTAGCGGCGCTGAAGAAGGATGGTCACGACTTCTCCGTGGGCATCCCTATGGATACGCCCATCCCGCAGGCGGAGCGGGTGGTCTCCGCGGGCAAGGGCATCGGGGAGAAAAAGAACATGAAACTGGTAGAGTCGCTGGCCAAGGCTGCCGGCGCGGCCATCGGTTCTTCCCGCCCTGTGGCGGAGACTCTCAAATATCTGCCGCTGAACCGCTATGTGGGTATGTCCGGTCAGAAGTTCACCGGCAATCTGTACATCGCCTGTGGCATCTCCGGCGCATCCCAGCACCTTAAGGGCATCAAGGACGCCTCCACCATCGTGGCCATCAATAAGAACGGTAACGCGCCTATCTTCAAGAACTGCGACTACGGCATCGTGGGCGATGTGGAGGAGATCCTGCCCCTGCTCACTGCTGCGCTGGATAGCGGCGAAAAGCTGCCCGCGCCGCCTATGGTAAAGATGAAGCGGCCCACACCGCCGAAGCCCGCCCCCATCGGCGACCGTTACGTCTGCAGCGGCTGCGGCTACGAGTATGTGCCGGAGTTGGGCGACGAGGACGGCGAGATCGCGCCGGGTACGCTCTTTGAGCAGCTTCCCGCCGAGTGGGTGTGCCCGGAGTGCGCGGAGACGAAGGATCAATTTGTAAAGGCTTGAGCCGTGAAGGAGGTAAGATAAGATGTATTGCGTGCGTAAAGTAACAAACGACCTCTACTGGGTGGGCGCCAACGACCATCGCCTGGCCCTGTTTGAAAACTGCTTTCCCATTCCCCGGGGCGTAAGCTACAACGCTTACTGCCTGCTGGATGAAAAGACGGTGCTCTTTGACACGGTGGACTGGTCTGCCTGCCGCCAGCTTTTGGAAAATCTGGCGTATGTGCTGGATGGCCGCGAGCTGGACTACCTGCTGGTCAACCATCTGGAGCCGGATCACGCCGCCTGCATCGAGGAGATCCTGCTGCGCCATCCTAAGGTGAAGCTGATCTCCAACGAGAAGGCATTCATGCTCATGCGGCAGTTCGGCTTCCATGTGGACGGACATGAGTGCATCGAGGTGAAGGAGGGCGACACCTTCTCCTTTGGCAAGCACACCGTCACCTTTGTGGGCGCGCCTATGGTTCACTGGCCGGAGGCCATGGTGACCCTCGACGTCACCGACGGCGTCCTCTTTTCCGCCGACGCCTTCGGCACCTTCGGCGCGCTGGACGGTAAGCTGTTCGCCGACGAGGTGGACTTCGAGCGGGACTGGCTGGACGACGCCCGCCGCTATCTCACCAACATCGTGGGCAAGTACGGCCCCCACATCCAGCTCCTGCTGAAAAAGGCCGGCGGCGTTTTGGATCAGATCCAGTACATCTGCCCGCTCCACGGCCCCGTGTGGCGCAAGGATCTGGGCTGGTTCATCGAAAAGTACGACACATGGAGCCGCTATGCCCCTGAGACCCAGGGCGTGCTCATCGTCTACGCCTCCATGTACGGCAACACGGAGAACGCGGCGCAGGCGCTGGCGGCGTCGCTCTGCGATAAGGGCATGAGCAAGGTGGCGATGTACGATGTGTCCTCCACTCATGTCTCCCAGCTGATTTCCGAGGCGTTTAAGTACAGTCACATTGTCCTGGCCTCTGTGACCTACAATCTCGGCATCTACCCCGCCATGCATGACTTCCTCATGGATATGAAGGCACTGAATCTGCAAAACCGCACCTTTGCCATCATTGAAAACGGCTCATGGGCGGTGAAGTCCGGTGACCTCATGCAGAAATTTGTCAACGATGAGCTTAAGAACATGACGGTGCTCAACGAGCGGCTCAGCCTCGCCTCGTCCATGGGCACGGACAAGCGCACTGAGCTGGAAGCACTGGCGGACGCCATTCTGGAATCTATGAAGTAACTGGCAGGAAAGCCAAAACCAAGACAACAGACAACAAACAGCCCCGCCGTGTCGGCTGCAGAAAAACCGGCTTTCAAAAATAGAGCGGGCAAGCGTGATACTGCGCTTGCCCGCTCTTTGCCCAAAAGGACATGAAAAGTGACCGGAGAAGATGAGAGGATCGAAATGGAGATCAGAAAACGAAACGGGAAGTCTGTTCCTTTTCAACAGGAGAAAATTTTCAACGCCATGAAAAAAGCGTTTGATGGACAGGGAAGGGAGATTGGGGGCGGAGAACTGGAGGAGATCCTCGCCGCCGTTCTCAACAATCTCTCCGTCACAGTACCGCTCACCGTGGAACGTGTGCAGGACGAGGTGGAGCGGACGCTCATGGAGCGCGGACACTATGAGGTGGCCAAGGCGTACATCCTCTATCGCGAAAAGCGGTCTGCGCTGCGCCGCGTCCGGCATACCATCGCGCAGACGGTGGGGGATAACTCGCTTGACGAGGTGCTGCGCCGTATCCAGATGGATTTTACCGAGGAAATCTACTCCCTCGCGGCGCTTCAAATGAAGTTTGAGAGCTTCTGTCGCCCGGGCATGACGGAGGATGAGAGGGCTGAGGCACTGACCAAGGCAGCGGTAGAGCTGACTACGGCAGAGGCACCCAAGTGGGAGTTCATCGCGGCGCGGCTTCTGAACCACTCCTTTCGCTGTCGCAACGCACAGGAATGGGAGGGGCGCGGCGTCGGCGACCTCTATGGCAGGCTTCGCTATCTGACGGATAAGGGACTCTACGGTGACTATATTCTTGCCCACTATACCCACGAGGAGATCGCTATGGCGGAGGACTTTCTCTGCCCGGAACGGGACGAGTTGTTCACCTACTCCGGCCTTGACCTGCTGCTCAAACGCTATGTGATCCAGTCACGCAGCCGCGTGCCGCTGGAAACACCGCAGGAGATGTTTTTGGGTATCGCGCTGCATCTTGCTATGAACGAAGGCTCTGACCGCATGGGGTGGGTAAAACGCTTTTACGATATGCTCAGCCGTATGGAGGTCACGATGGCGACACCTACCATGTCCAACGCACGAAAGCCCTACCATCAGCTTTCAAGCTGCTTTGTGGACACTGTGCCGGACAGTCTGGACGGCATCTACCGCTCGCTGGACAACTTCGCAAAGGTCTCTAAATTTGGCGGTGGAATGGGGATGTACTTCGGTAAGGTGCGCGCTGCAGGCAGCACCATCCGCGGCTTTCAAGGGGCGGCGGGCGGTGTTATCCGCTGGATCCGGTTGGTCAACGACACCGCCGTGGCGGTGGATCAGTTGGGGATGCGGCAGGGCGCTGCGGCGGTTTACTTAGACGCATGGCACCGGGATCTGCCTGAATTCCTTCAACTGCGCACCAACAACGGCGACGACCGCATGAAGGCGCATGATGTGTTTCCCGCCGTGTGCTATCCGGATCTCTTCTGGCGACTGGCGGAGGAGAACATAGACGCGCCGTGGCATCTCATGTGTCCGCATGAGATCCTCACGGTCAAGGGCTACGCACTGGAGGATTACTGGGGTACGGAATGGGAGAAGCGGTATCTGGACTGCGTCAATGACCCGCGCATCGAAAAGCGCAGCGTCACCGTCAAGGACATCGTGCGGCTGGTGCTTCGCTCGGCAGTGGAGACCGGCACGCCCTTCGCCTTCAACCGCGACAGCGTAAATCGTATGAACCCAAACGGCCACACGGGAATGATCTATTGCTCCAATCTCTGCACGGAGATCGCACAGAACATGGCGCCCATCGAGCATATCAGCACTGAGGTGCACACGGAGAACGGCGACACAGTGGTGGTGACGGCCACACTCCCCGGTGAGTTTGTGGTCTGCAACCTGGCGAGTCTGTCTCTCGGTAATCTGGCGGTGGAGGACGAGGCCTATATGGAACGCACGGTGGAAACGGCCATCCGCGCACTGGATAATGTGATCGACCTCAACTTCTACCCGTTGGAATACGCGCGGCTTACCAATCAGAAGTACCGCAGCATCGGCCTGGGCGTCAGCGGCTACCACCACATGCTGGCAAAGCGCGGCATCCGATGGGAGAGCGATGAGCACCTTGCCTTCACCGATGCGGTATTCGAGCATATCAACTACGCCGCCGTCAAGGCGGACACAGCACTGGCACGGGAAAAGGGCCGCTATGCGCTCTTTGAGGGCAGCGACTGGCAGACAGGCGCGTATTTTGAAAAGCGAGGTTATACCTCAGAAAAGTGGCGGGCGCTTGCGGAAACGGTGGCGGTGCAGGGAATGCGCAACGCCTATCTGCTGGCTGTCGCACCCACTTCCAGCACATCCATCCTCTCCGGCACGTCGGCGGGCATCGATCCAATTATGAAGAAATTCTTTTTAGAGGAAAAAAAGGGCAGCATGCTGCCCCGCGTTGCTCCGGAGCTTTCTATGGATACATGGTGGTACTATAAGGCGGCGCATCTGATCGACCAAAGCTGGTCGGTACGCGCCGCGGGCTTTCGCCAGAGACATATTGACCAGGCGCAGAGCATGAATCTCTATATCACCAACGACTATTCCATGCGTCAGGTGCTCAGACTGTATTTGGAGGCGTGGAGGGCCGGCGTCAAGACCATTTATTATGTCCGCAGCAAGGCCCTTGAGGTCGAGGCCTGTGAAAGCTGCTCGTCATAAGGAGGATAGCATGATGGAACTGAAGAAAAAGCCCCTCTTTAACCCGGAGGGCGACCTTGATGTGCGCCTGCGGCGCATGATCGGCGGCAATACCACCAACCTCAACGACTTCAACAATATGAAGTACGCTTGGGTCAGCGACTGGTACCGGCAGGCCATGAACAACTTTTGGATCCCTGAGGAGATCAATCTCTCGCAGGATGTGAAGGACTATCCCCGCCTGCTGTCAGCCGAGCGCAGCGCCTACGATAAAATTCTGAGTTTTCTTGTCTTTTTGGATTCCATTCAGACAGCGAACCTGCCTAATATCGGCGCCTACATTACAGCCAACGAGGTCAATCTCTGCCTGTCCATTCAGGCGTTTCAGGAGTGTGTCCACTCACAGAGCTACAGCTATATGCTCGACACCATCTGTTCCCCCGTGGAGCGCAATGACATCCTCTACCAATGGAAAACGGACGAGCATCTGCTGCGCCGCAACACCTTCATTGGGGACTGCTACAACGAGTTTCAGGAGCGGAAGGACGCTCCCACGCTGCTGCGCGTGATGATGGCGAACTATATTTTGGAGGGCATCTATTTTTATAGCGGCTTTATGTTCTTCTACAATCTCTCCCGAAACGGGAAGATGCCCGGCTCGGCGCAGGAGATCCGCTATATAAACCGCGACGAGAACACGCACTTGTGGCTGTTCCGCAATATCATCACGGAGCTGCAAAAGGAGCAGCCGGAGTTGTTCACCGCCGAGAGCGTACAAGCGCTGCGCGAGATGATGCGTGAGGGCGTGGAGCAGGAGATCGCATGGGGGCATTATGTGATCGGCGACGACATCCCGGGGTTGAACCGGCAGATGATTAGCGATTACATCCGCTATCTCGGGAATCTTCGCTGGACGAGCCTTGGCTATCCGGCATTGTATCCGGGCTTTGAGAGCGAACCGGAGAGCATGGAATGGGTCAGCCAGTACGCTGACGCCAATATGGTCAAGACCGATTTCTTTGAGGCACGCAGTACCGCCTACGCCAAGAGCACCGCACTGATAGACGATTTATAAGAAAACCAAAGACATCAGAATAGGAGGTATTTTTTATATGGATATCCGAACGGTAACAGATGCCATCCGCTATGTAGGGGTGGATGATAACACATTGGCACTCTTTGAAAACCAGTACCCCGTCCAGCCTATGGGAGTGAGCTACAACTCCTATGTCATTCTGGACGAGAAAATCGCCGTGATGGACAGCGTGGACGCACGGGCGGCGGAGGAATGGCTTTCCAATGTAGCGCAGGTGTTGGGGGGGCGCAACCCCGATTATCTTGTGGTCACACACATGGAGCCGGATCATTCCGGCAGCCTCATGCGGATAGCGCAAGAGTACCCGGAGATGAAGATCGTGGGAAACGCGAAAACATTTACCCTGATCAAGCAGTTCTTTGGCACGGGTGCATTGTCGGAAGACCGTATGCTGGAGGTTGGCGAGGGCAGCACGATCTCTCTGGGCTCACACCGGCTGCGCTTCCTGCTGGCACCGATGGTACACTGGCCGGAGGTGATGACGGCGTATGAGGAAACGGAAAAAATCCTGTTCTCGGCGGATGCCTTCGGACGCTTTGGCTCACTGGAACGGACTGCCCGTGCCCCCTGGGTGCCGCAGGCCCGACGGTATTATTACAATATTATCGGGAAATATGGCGCACAGGTGCAGGCTCTGCTGAAAAAGACCTCCGCGCTGGAGACCCAAACGATCTGCCCGCTCCATGGTCCCGTGCTTACAGAAGGGCTGGAGGAGTGTCTGCGGCTCTATGATCTCTGGTCACAATGGGAACCAGAAGAATCGGAGAGCATACTGATTGCCCACGCATCCATCCATGGAAATACTGCCCATGCGGCGAAGACCCTCAAGGGTAAATTAGAGAAAAAAGGCGTGCAGGTCAGCATATGTGATCTCACTGTGACAGATCTTTCCTACGCTGTTGCCAGTGCGTTCTACTGCGGGAAACTGGTGTTGGCCTGCTCCACTTATGACGGAGGACTGTTCCCGCCCATGAAGGCCTTTTTGGATCATTTACAGACAAAGGGATTCCGAAACCGCCGGATCGGCCTCATGGAAAACGGCTCATGGGCCCCTGCTGCCGCGCGGCTGATGCGCGCCGAGTTGGAAAAGATGAAGGAACTCCGACTGTGTGAAACGGAGGTATCGCTGCGCGGCGCACTGAACCAAACCAGCGAAGCGCAGATGGACGCTCTTGTGGCGGAGCTCTGCGCGGAATAAGCTGCAACAAACCGCAGCTATTCTCGTACAGATGATGGTCTTACTCATCTGCTTTATGTCCCAAGGGCAGAGTACCGTCATCTCAGGTTGAGGTCACGATGTGGTGTGGGGCGAGAACGGAGTCTTGAGAATACCCAAACAAAAGAAAGGAGCTGACAGATATGGCAGCTATGAATATGAATCAGGAGCAGTTTGAGCAGGCGACCCGGGGCGAAAAGCCCGTTTTGGTGGATTTCTGGGCGCCCTGGTGCGGCTATTGCCGGAGGATCGGCCCTGCGTATGAGAAGATTGGAGAGGAATACGCGGACAGCCTCGTTGTCAGCAAGATCAATATTGACGAGGAGCCGCGGCTGGCGGGGGCCGAGGGGATCGAGGTCATCCCAACTCTGGTGCTGTACCGGAACGGAAAGGCCGTGGATTCCATCACCGCGCCCGGCTCAAAGGCAGAGATCGACCGCTTCATTCAGGAAGCCTTGGCGAAATAACGGAGGATTCAGATATGAACAACAATCATGTTTATGATATGCTCGTGGTGGGCGGCGGCCCGGGCGGCTACACCGCCGCCCTGTACGCGGCCCGGGCGGGGCTGGACACCGTCGTGCTGGAAAAGCTGTCTGCTGGCGGGCAGATGGCCCTGACCGAGCAGATCGACAACTACCCCGGCTTTGAGAACGGGATCGACGGCTTCTCTCTGGCGGAGAAGATGCAAAAGCAGGCGGAGCGTTTTGGGGCACGCAGCGAATACGCGGAAGTTCTCCGCATGGATCTGACGGCGGTTCCCAAGCTCGTGGAGACCAGCGAGGGGATCTTCCGGGGGAAAACCGTGGTGCTGGCCACCGGCGCAGACCCCAGAACGCTGGGCGTTGCCGGAGAGACGGAGCTGTTGGGCCGGGGCGTGGCCTACTGCGCCGCCTGCGATGGGATGTTTTACAAGGACAAAACGGTGGTCGTGGTGGGCGGCGGCAATTCCGCCGCGGCAGATGCCCTCCTTCTCAGCCGCGTGGCGAAAAAGGTGATCCTCGTCCACCGCAGAGACACCCTGCGGGCCACCAAGATCTATCACGAGCCACTGGAACAGACCGAAAATGTGGAATTCCGCTGGAACAGCACCGTTTCCGCGCTGCTTTCCGGGGACAGGCTGACCGGCGTACGCCTGCGGGACACCGTCACCGGTGAGGAAAGCGTGGTGGACTGCGACGGCGTATTTGTCAGCGTGGGCCGACAGCCCGCCACGGCGCTGGCGGTGGGTCAACTGGCGCTGGACGGCGGCGGCTATATCGTGGCCGGAGAGACCACGGAAACCAGTATTCCCGGCGTTTACGCCGTGGGCGACGTGCGGACGAAGCCCCTCCGTCAGGTGGTCACCGCCGTGGCGGACGGCGCGGTGGCAGTCCACATGGCGGAGAAATATATCGCGGAAAACCGATAAGGAAGGTAGATTGAAAAAGCCATGTTTAAGGTCAGGCCGGATACGACCGCAGTGGGGATGCCGACATATCTGCAAGGAAAACTGCCAGAGTGATGGCAGATAAGATCACCCATGTAAGATCGGGAGATATGTTGTCTCTCCATATCCAGTCCACGCAACAGTGAGCAACTGAACACAAAACACAGCCACAGATGTACTCTGCGGCTGTGCTTTTATGCATAGTACTTACGGAAAGGATTCGATGAGCAGATTTCTGTGATACGGATTTTGGATTCTCGCAGAGAGGAATTTCGATTGAGTAAAGCATATGAGCAGAAAATTGACGTGGTAAATGTCATTACTGCTCCAGAAATTGAAATGCTGATTATTCATGCAGAAGGAGCATATGATCAGTTTAAGCGTTCTGGAAAAAAACAAGCGAATTTTGTAAAAGAAATCTTCGGATGCATGATGTGAAGTCGTATGAGATAGAATCGTCTTCGATGCCTCGTTGGGAAACCAACGAGGTATTTTTTTTGCCCCAATCCGACTGCATAGGACACTGAAAAAATCAAAACAAACCATATGTAGTCCTGCAAGGACAACCAAAGTGCGCCTACGAGGCCAACGCGAAACCGGAGGATTCTTGTTAAACTTACTTTGTAAGGACGAAAGTCCGGATGTCCCTTGAAAACTGAATACTCATTCTTCAGGTACATTCCTGTTTGGTCGAGCCATCGACTGCACGCCATGAAGCCCATCGGGGCGATAGCGGTTTCGCAGAAGCAAATGCCGGATTGCAACCGGCGGCGGTGCTAAAGCCAGACAGGGACAATGATACTTCCGTAATTCGCGGTCCGGCCATAAGGAAGGCGGGATGGTTAAATTCCAATGGAGCAGTGAAGCACACTGCCGCCTGTGAGAAATCCTACATCTCTGGGGTGATAAGAAAAAGTACAGAGAAACCATATTTTCAGAAAGCACTGCTGGGTGCTGTATCAGCATGATACCTGGCAGGCTTTATCCATATCAGTGTATGGAGATTGGAGACAACAGCAAATGAAAGAAAAATGGGTTTATCGGCGAGGTGATTTATATCTCGCCAATCTCGGTGTTCCGGTTGGATCAAAGCAGGGCGGTGTTCGTCCTGTTGTGGTTCTTCAGAACGATGTCGGCAATTATTATGCGCCGACGATCACGATTGCTCCGCTGACATCGAAAATTGAGAAGAAGCGAAAGCAGCCAACGCATTTCTTTCTCCGTAAAGCAAAGGGACTGGCAAAACCTTCTATGGTATTGGCAGAACAGCTCGACACCTGCGACAAGATATGCGTGATTCGCTATCTTGGACGGGTAAGTAAGGGGCAGATGCGTGGGATTGATGAAGCTGTAAGGATTCAGCTTGGTTATTACATTCCGGAACAGGCAGAGAAAAAAAGACAGGGCAAATGCCGAAAGGAAGGCGAAGAAGGCGATGGATAAACTGATTACAAGGAAGGAAGCAGCCAGTATACTGGGAATCAGCGTAAAAACACTGGATGCTGCAAGAACAGACGGTTTGATCTCCTATGTTCAGTATGTGGAAAACGGCTGCGTTTATTTCACGGAAGTGGGGCTTCAGGAGTACATTGCAAAATGTACACACCGTGCAAAACCGATGGAACGTGCTGCGACATATCGCAAACCTCGAAGCTTTCGGCGGTGAAAATCGACATCGTTGAGTATGGACGATGAATCCGCAATAATGAAAGCAACAACAGAATTGGAGGTAATGATATGGCGGCAAGAAGAATGATGATTCCCGATTATGGTACGGTGAGTATGAAGGGAACACAGTATTATCGAACCCGTGTAACAGATCAGCAGGGGCGGCGGGTTTCCTTATATGCAAGAACGAGAGAGGAACTGTACCAGAAGGAACAGGAAGCGATCCAGCAGATTGAGAACAAGACGTATCGCCGCAGTACACCTACAGTGGAGGAGTATTGCGAGAAATGGTTGCTGATGTAGTCGGCACAGATCAGGATGACAACGCTGATTGACTATACATCGAAAGTGAAGAACTACATCATTAAGCCATTGGGCGATATGCATATGGGAGATGTAACAGCAGATGACATTCGCCTGGCACTGCTGGCGGCATCAAAAAAGTCGGCATCCGTGTACAAATCGGTGAGCGTTATATATAAGTGTATTTTTACGGCAGCAATGGAGAGCAAGATCATTGATGAGAATCCGACCATCTATCTGAAGAAGAATGTGGGAGGAATTCCCCAGAAGGAACGCCTCCCGCTTACGGATGAGCAGGTGGATAAGCTGCTGGATGCCATTTACGGCTTGCCGCCGTATGTGTTTGTAATGCTGGGGCTGTACGCAGGATTGCGGAGAGAAGAAATCCTCGGACTTCAATGGGATTCGGTGTATCTTGATTGCGAGGCTCCGTACCTTACCGTTCGGAGAGCCTGGCATACGGAGCATAATCGTCCGGTGATTCTGACAGAGCTGAAAACAAAGGCAGCGCATCGGAATGTCCCTCTGCCGGACAATCTTCTGGAATGTCTGAAAGAGGCGAAGAATACATCGACATCGGATTATGTGGTTGCAAACCGGGATGGAGACCCGTTGTCCTATACGCAATTCAAGAGATTATGGCAGTATATCGTAACCCGTACCACCAAGGAACGCTGCTATTATCGCTATGAAGATGGCAAGAGGGTAAAGCATACGGTGAAGCCGGTTCTGGGGCAAAAGGCGGCACACAATGGAAATGTGGTTTACAGTCTGGACTTTGAGGTGACTCCGCATCAGCTGCGGCACACCTATATTACGAATCTGATTCATGCTTCGGTTGATCCGAAGACAGTTCAGTATCTTGCCGGTCATGAAAGCAGCAAGATCACCATGGATATTTACGCCAAGGTGAAATACAATCGCCCAGAGCAGCTCGCAGGAGTGCTGGAAGATGCTTTTGCATCGTGGGATTAAGAGTAAATCAGAAAAAACTTAGGGCAGGGATGGTCAAAAATCCCTGCCCTTTTTACATACATTCGACATCCTTGAAGGAAGTGGTGTACGCCATGATAATAAAAGTGACAACACGCAATATATGAAGATAGACGAGGAGGAGAACACATGGCTAAAGGAAAAAAGCGTCCTGCTGAACTTCCGGAATACGGAACAGTGATGATGAAAGGGGTACAGTATTATCGTACCCGAATTACAGATGCAGACGGAAAGAGAGTGGCAATCTATGGGCTGACACGCGAAGAATTGTATGACCGGGTGGAAGATGCCCAGAAGAAAATTGCAGAAGTGGTTTTCCACAGAGAGAATCCGACCGTGGAAGAGTACTGCGAAAAATGGCTGCTGATGCGGTCTGGAACGGTAAGAACCAATACGTTGGAGGGATACGAGCGGATGGTGAATCGGTACATCGTGGGTCCAATTGGACAGATGTATATGGACGAGGTAACTACAGATGACCTGCGGCTGCTGATGGTTCCACTATCAAAAGGCTCTTCCGGAATGTATGGTCAGCTCAATATGCTGATTAAGAACATTTTTAATTCGGCAGAAGAGAGCAAGGTGATCAAAGAGAATCCATCCAAAACGATTTGCACAAGAGGAGGAAAGCCTGCGAAACGGCGCGAAGCTTTGACGGATGAACAGACTGCCATTTTGCTGGATAGCATTCGTGAGCTACCACCGTATGTTTTCGTAATGATTGGCTTGTACGCGGGATTGCGTAGAGAAGAGATTCTTGGATTGAAATGGGACTGCGTATTCCTGGATGAAAAAACGCCGTGCATTTCTGTAAGGCGTGCATGGCATGTGGAAGGCGGTGAGCCGGTGGTCAACACACTTTTGAAGACTCCGGCAGCGAAGCGAGATGTTCCGATTCCCAAATGCCTGGTAGCCTGTCTCAAGGAAGCAAGGGAAAAATCAGAATCGGAATATGTGATCTCCAATTCAAAGGGAACTGTTTTGACGGAAGCACAGTTTGTGAGGGTCTGGAAGTACATAACAGTCCGTTCCACCGCAGAACGCTGTTATTACACCTATGTAAATGGGCAGTCCATCAAGCATAGAATAAAGCCAAGGCTTGGTGAGCATCAGCCGAACAATCCCAAGCTGGTGTATACGATGGACTTCAAGGTGACTTCGCACATGCTGCGGCACACCTACATCACCAATCTGATTTACAAAGGTGTTGATCCAAAGACGGTGCAGTATTTGGCAGGCCATGAGAACAGCAAAACGACTATGGACATCTATGCGAAAGTCAAGTATAATAAACCTGAGAAATTAAGCAGCGTTGTGAATGCTGCATTCGGGCTGCGTTAAACGGCACCAAAAATCTCGCGATTTCGTGGGTTTACCTATGGGTTTACTGAGAGAGGGAAGCCCGAAAAAACGCATGAATACTGGACTTTTGGGATCAAGGTCAGGTGAATACGGTCTTAAAGCAGCTCGTCGCGCTCCGCAGTTCAGCAAGCGATAATCTACAGAACTCGAATTTACGTTCAAATTCTTGTTTTACAAGGGTTTGTGGAGTTGTCAGATGTGGTGAAAAGCGGTGGAATTTACTCAGTTCGCAACGCATTTGCAACACGTTTGCAACAAAAATATCTAAAAAATATAGGACACTTTTCGGTGATAGGCACTGGAGAGTGTCCTTTTTGCTATGCAGATTTTGTATTGGCAGTTACGCTGTCCTCATTTTCTAAGGTTTTGTTGATTGCGTCTACAAGAACCTGCATATCTAAGTGAGTATAAACTTTTTCTGTCAAAGTCATAGCACCGGAGTGCCCCACAATTTTCTTGATTGTTGTATCCTGAACACCAGCTTCCGATAACATGGAAATGCAGGTATGTCGAGTATAATGTGGTGTACGGTCAATTCCAATCTGTTCCACAAGAGGAGTCCAATAGCTGTCATAGTAATTGAGATAAAGAAATCTTTTGCCATCCTCTGTATGAAGAAGATATTCGCAATCATGACAAGAATTATACCAGTCTTTATAGTAGGGAAGGAGCTTGTCAGCAATCGGAACTTTTCGGATTCCGTTTTCTGTTTTACTGTCAATTACATCAAAATATTGTTCTTCCAAATGCACATTTTCTTTCTTCAAATCAAGAAATTCAGAGATACGTGTGCCATTATAGAGCAGCATGAGGATAATCTGATAGTATTTATCCTCTTTCATTGTCCAGACTTTTGCGACTTCTTCTTTCGTGAATTTTGTACGTGTATGCTTGTTTGGATTGCGGTCTTTGTACTGGGTGATTTCAACAAAAGTAGAATAATCTTTGTTGCAGATGTCATTCTTCAATGCAAATTCATATAACTGGTTGAACAGGATTTTGATTTTCTTCAATGTGGGAAAATTCTTTCCGCAGGTGTCAATAACCTGTTGTAAAGACGAATTATCATATTCATCTGGTATTTAGTGAACGGAAAATGTTGGAACAACCCGAAGTAAAGGTTGCTACCCGAAATATGTTTTATGATGAGCAGGGAAAGCATAGACGCACAAAGAAAGAGGTTTTAGACGAGAATGAGTGATATACAAGCATGTGCAAGGGAGATTGTGAATAAAGAAATGATTTATCAATAAGGAAGATGATATGGTGGAAAGCAAGTCTGAAAATGGCTTGCTTTTTACTTTAAAATGATGTTAAGTGATGATAAAGAAAATTGAATTTCCCAAAGAAATTAAAAATAATCGGATTTTATGTTTTACATAAATTTAACACACTTTTGCTTTTTTCGAATTGATTATGTTAGGTCTTTTTGTTATACTGTACTACAATACTATTTGAGAGGAGGAATATTTAACATGGACGAAAGTGATAATGATTCTGAAGCGAACCAATTCAATAGAATTTTTATTTATATATCGCAAGGCATGGACTATGTATTCGGAACATAGACCATGTCTTTTGTTGCTTTTAAGTAAGTGTGATATTTAGATAATTTTATTGTAGAAAGGTTTTATTTATGAGTACATCAATTTTTATTCTTTTAGTAGTGCAGATTATTTTAATTATATTAAACGCGATTTTTGCGAGTGCAGAGATCGCTGTTTTATCAATGAATGAAACAAAGCTAGAACGAATGGCAGAACAAGGTAATGGTCGGGCAAAGAGATTAGTACGATTAACGCAAGAGCCGGCACGATTTCTTGCGACAATTCAGGTTGCAATCACATTGTCGGGATTTTTAGGAAGTGCTTTTGCAGCAGATAATTTCTCAGAACCTTTAGTTGATTGGGTTGTTGGGATGGGTGTGAATATTCCACGTTCTACTTTAGATACCATAGCTGTTATATTGATTACATTGATTTTATCATATTTCACGTTGGTTTTTGGCGAATTAGTTCCAAAGAGAATCGCAATGAAAAAATCTGAAGAACTGGCAATGGGGATTTCAGGATTGGTTACGGGAATCTCTATCCTATTTAAGCCAATCGTTTCATTTCTTTCAATATCAACAAATATTGTCTTGAGGATTTGTGGTATTGATCCAAATGAAGCGGAAGATCAAGTGGGTGAAGAAGAAATACGTATGCTTGTTGATGCGGGAAGTGAAAAAGGAACAATAGATCATCAAGAAAAAGAATTTATTCAAAATGTTTTTGAATTTAATGATATTATGGCTGGTACGATTGCTACACATCGAACAGATGTGACAATATTATGGATGTCTGATGATGTGAAGGAGTGGGATGAAACAATCCACAATACACGACATACCCTTTATCCCGTCTGTGGAGATTCGATAGATCATGTTATTGGCATTTTAAATGCAAAAGACTATTTTAGATTAAAAGAAAAAAGTAAGGATATGGTTATAGATTCTGCAATTTCTGCACCATACTTTGTTATGGAAACTACAAAAGCAGATGTGCTTTTTAAAAATATGAAACAATCGAAGCAATCTATGGCGATTGTATTAGATGAGCATGGTGGAGTGGTTGGAATAGTAACTCTTTTTGATTTATTAGAAGAAATTGTTGGCGATTTAAACGATATTGAACCAATATCGTCGGAAGAAGAAACTGTTATTATAAGAATAAGCGATAACAAGTGGGAAGTGAAAGGAAATATACGATTAAGTGATATTGAAGACGCTATAGGTGTTACATTTACAGCAGAAGATTGTGACACATTTACTGGATTTGTATTTCAAAAATTTGGTATGGTACCAAAGGATGGGGATACAAAAATAGAATTAGAAATAGAAAATATGCATATAATCATTGACAAAATAAAAGAACATCAAGTTGAACATGCAATTATAGAAATTTTAGAATAAAATTTTGAAATGCATTTGAAAATTATTTTAGAAACAAGGGGATATATCAGAAGAGTACATATACATTTTCAAATACAACAGGGATAGAATGATGTTGCGATAAAAAAGAGGGAGACACACATTTGTTTAATCCATGAAGTCCAATTTTGCCGTTGACGGACGAACACATGCAGAGTACCGCAAGACCAAATCGGAAATGCAGGATTGGCTTGTGGCGCAGAAGATTATGCAGGAAAACCTGAAAGAGGACGAGCAGAAAAAGAGCAGCTGCATGAGCAGGAAGTGCGGCAGGAAGAAGAAAATAGACAAAGCAGTCGATGATGGAATGTCCGGTGCAGTGTGGGTGTAATGCTCATGCTGCACCGGGCTTTTTTCTTTGAAAATGATTTTTTATAATGTTGATCTTTGACTGCTCTTAACTCAAATATTGTATCTTAACTCAAAAAAAGTTATAATACAGAAAAAGAGTTAAGAATGCAGGTGATGACATGGAATATCTCGATAAAGTTCTTGGAGTCAAGGTTACCTATGAGGACGTAGAGTTTAAGCACGGAGTGACTGTCTTGGATGCGGCATATTTGATTCCATTTAAGGCAAAAGCATGGATGGATTTGACAGATCGTAAGGCCGCAGGAGAACATGTTGATAGCAAAAATATTAAGAAACATAACAGTATTTTGCGAACTCATTCCTCGAACAGATACAGAAGATATCCGTAACCCTCTGCTTTCATCTTTGCGTAAGGCACAAAGCGCAGGGCCGCACTGTTGATACAGTAGCGCACGCCATTGGGGGACTCCGGATCGCCAGTGAACACATGACCAAGGTGAGAATCTCCGGCACGGCTTCTGACCTCTGTACGGCGCATGCCGTGGCTCAGGTCCTCCAGTTCCACCACGGCAGGCTCTTCAATGGGCTTTGTGAAAGCCGCTCAGTAGCAGTACCGCGGTGAGCAGAAGCGGCAATACTCTCCAATACATGGTGTATCCCTCCTTTCGGAGAAGATAAATTCGTTTGTCAGCCCATATCGGCGGCAAGAGCCTGGTCGATGAGCTTTTGCAGCGTCTCCGCCTGCTTCTTTTCCGTGATGGCGCCTACGATGGGTTTACCCACGATATTGCCGCTGCGGTCGACCACATAGGTGGTGGGATAGGCAAAGATGTTGGTGGTAAACTTTCCCGCCTCACCGTCGGAGTCAAAATACACATTCTGATAGGTGGCGCCCTTCTTGGCAAGCACATCCTTCGCCTCGGAAATTGCCGTTTCGTCGCCGTCCAGCGTGAAGGTGTTGACGCCGATGAGGGAGCCGCCCTTCTCCGCCAGTTCCTTGTTCAGCGCATCCAGCTCGGAAAGCTCGCCTACGCAGGGATTGCAGGTGGTGAACCAGAAATTCACCACGGTGACGGCGTTGGCGGAGAACAGCTCGTCGCTCTTCACCGTGTTGCCATCCAGGTCCTTGCCCTCAAAGGCGGGGAATTTCTGCATGCTGCCGTCATCAGGCGGCGTGGTCATGTCGCTGCCCGCGGGCACGCTCATAGCGCCATCCGTAGATTGCTGTGCCGCCTCGGGGTACTTTTTCTCTATCATGGTCAGCTTGTTTTCAATCTCGCGGATCTTCTCTGCCGCCTCCTTGAGCAGCTTCAGCTCATCCTCCGTAAACTGATCTTTGGAACCTTCGATGGTGTCCAACAAGAACTCACCATAGTTTTTGCCGTCCTCCTGCATGGTCATGCCCTTGTCGGCCGCTATGAAAACTTTTTCCCAAAGCGCTGTGTTCTCCGAGAGAATGGCATTTTCCTGCGCCATCAGCTCCTTGTGCATGGCAACCGCTTCCTCGGCATTCTTCGGTTCGCTACTCATTCCGTCCATTTTGTCTCCGCCCTTTGTGGCGCAGGCTGCCAGAGAGAGCACCATCAGTGCAGTAAGCAGCAGAGCCAGAATTCTGCCGGCAGTATTCGTCCTATTCATCTTCATTCGTTTTATTCCTCCCTGTTAGTGTTGTTTGTTTGTAGTGTTTCCGCTGCTTTTGCCTTATCTTTACCGTCTCCGAAGCCGTAGCGGAAGCACACGGCTTTCGTCGGACAGGCGCGGATGCACATTCCGCAGCGGATGCACTCGGTATGGTTGGGCGTTTTCGTCACATCCACATCCATCTTGCAGGCTCTGGCGCATTTCCCGCAGGAAACGCACTTATTCTTATCCACCTTCATCTGGAAGAGGGACACCCGGTTGAACAGCGCGTAGAACGCGCCCAGCGGGCAGAGCCACTTGCAGAACGGTCGGTAGAACAGTACGCTCAGCGCAATCACCGACAGCAGGATGCTGAATTTCCATGTAAACAGCTTGCCCAGCGCCGCCCGGATGCCGGAATTGGCAAGGGACAGCGGGATGGCTCCCTCCAGCACGCCTTGGGGGCAGAGGTATTTGCAGAAGAACGGATCTCCCATGCCAACATCGTTCACAAGGAACGCCGGTAGCAGGAAAACCATCACCAGCAGGACAGCGTATTTCAGGTATGTCAGCGGCTTCAGCCTCTTTATGGAAAGCTTCTTAGTGGGGATTTTGTGCAGCAGCTCCTGAAACCAGCCGAAGGGGCATAGAAAGCCGCAGATAAAGCGCCCCAGCAGCACGCCCAGCAGAATGAGGAAGCCTATGATATAGTAGGAGAAGCTGAACTTGGAAGACCCCACCACCGCCTGAAACGCACCAATGGGGCAGGCCCCGGACGCCGACGGACAGGAGTAGCAGTTCAGCCCCGGCACGCAGACGGTCTTCCCCGCCCCCTGATACAGTCCGCCCTTGAGAAAGTTCGGCAGATGCAGGTTGGTCAGCAGCGTCGCCCCCGCCTGAATCCAGCCCCGGAAGCGGGACATTGTCTGTGAAACGCCTGAAAACTTTTTACCCAATGCCCACACACTCCAGACATAATTTGATTGCTTTGCTCAGCACTGTCGCCGCCTCGCCCCGCCAGACACCGAAGCACAGCATGGCGGCTCCGGCCATCAGCAGCGCGATCTGCGCCGCTGCCTTTTTCTCGCAGCTCATTTTTCATCACCCTTTCCGATTTTCTGTCCCTATCATAGCGCGGGAGAGTTAAAGTCTCTGTTAAGAACGAAAACTTAACACAAACCTTATCTGTTTTTGCTATAATGAAAGCAACACAAAAACGAAGAAATAAAAAGGAGGGCTCTCATGCACCTTTTAGTAATTGAAGATGAACGCGCCCTGTGCGAAACCATCGTCCGCAGCCTGCGGCGGCTGGCCTACAGCGTGGACTACTGCTATGACGGGGAAAAAGCGCTGGCGCTTCTGGGCGTGGAACGATACGATTTGGTGCTTCTTGATCTGAATCTGCCGAAAAAGGACGGCATGACGGTGCTGCGCACCCTGCGGCAGACCGACCGGGAGACGCGGGTGCTGATCCTCTCCGCCCGCAGCGAAGTGGAGGACAAGGTGCAGGGGCTGGACGCCGGGGCGAACGACTATCTGGCGAAGCCCTTCCACCTCGCCGAGCTGGAGGCCCGCATCCGCAGCCTGACATTGCGGCAGTTTACCCAGCAGGATGTGCTGCTAAGCTGCGGAGGCCTGACCTTTGACACCCGCTCCCGTACCGCCACCGTCAACGGGCAGACGCTGACGCTCACCCGGAAGGAAACAGGAATCCTGGAATACCTGATGGTGCATCAAGGAAGGCCAGTAAGTCAGGAGGAGCTGATGGATCACGTTTGGGACAATAGCGTGGACAGCTTCAGCAATTCCATTCGCGTCCACATCTCCGCCCTGCGCAAAAAGCTCCGCGCCGTGCTGGGCTATGACCCCATCCGCAACCGCATCGGCGAGGGCTATCTGATGGGAGGTGAGGCGGAATGAAGCGGCTTTCCCTGCAGTGGCGCATCACGCTGATGTCCGTCCTGCTCATCGGTGTCACCTGCGTGGCCATGAATCTGCTGCTGTGCTCCTCCGGTATGTATTATATGGACACCATTGCGGACAACTTACAAGGCGGCGGCACGGTGATCCTGAATGATGGCGGAGCGGCGAGCTTTGACCCACAGCTCATAGCCCCTGACGAGGATCTGACGATCATTGTCGATGGGGTGCAGGGGCGCTTCCGCACCACCAACTGGTACATCACGGCGGCGATAACGCTGCTCAGCGGCATCCTCGCCTATTTCGTCAGCGGACGCGCTCTCAAGCCCCTGCGCAGCTTTACCTCGCAGGTGGAGCAGGTGCAGCTGAACAATCTTGCCGATATGAGGATCGATGAAGACGCTATTTCGGAGTTCCGGCAGCTGAGCCGCTCGTTCAACCAGATGCTGGAGCGGCTGAACAACGCCTTTTCCGCTCAGCGGCAGTTCACCGGCAACGCCGCCCACGAGCTGCGCACGCCACTGGCACTAATGCAGGCGCAGTTGGAGCTGTTTTCCGCGGAGCATCCTGATGTGCGACCGGAGACGGCGGAGTTCCTCACGCTTTTGCGTGAGCAGACGGAACGGCTGATACAGATGACCAGGACACTGCTGGAGATGAGCAATCTGCAGCAGGTGGCGCGGAACGAGCGGATCCAGCTCGCTCCCATGATCGAGGAGATCTTCACAGATCTTGCGCCGCTCTCAGATAAGCTCGGCGTCACGCTGACGGCGGAGGGCGACGGCATTATGACCGGCAGCGATGCACTGATTTACCGGCTGATCTTCAACCTGACGGAGAATGCTGTCAAGTACAACCGGCCGGGCGGCTCGGTACGGGTTTCTGTCACTCAGGAGTTGGAAAAGCTCCTGCTCCGCGTCTCCGACACCGGCTGCGGCATCCCGGAGGTGTATCAGCGCAGTATTTTCCAGCCCTTCTTCCGGGTGGACAAGTCTCGCAGCCGGGAATACGGTGGCGCAGGACTGGGGCTCTCACTGGTATGGGAGATCGCCGACCTCCACGGCGGCTCCGTTTGGGTGGAGAAAAGTTCGGAGAAGGGCACTACCATTGCGGTGGGGTTGCCAACGCAACAATCAACGAAGCCCTAAAACACTTTTATTCGTTTTTCGCTGCTTCGCTTGCCGCCCTGCGGCGTCCCTCTCCGTATTTTCACGCTCCAATTCCGCCGCACGGAGCTTGCTGTGGACAGACTTATAATCAGAAATTTCCTGTTTCAAACTGTCAATCTCAGCCTTGAGCTTTGCAATTAGCTTGTTTGCCGCATCCACCGCCTTTTGCAGTTTGGATTTCTTTTTCTCTGCTGTAACGTACTTCTTTGCCAGAGTGGAAAGTCGGTCAAAGTCCTCACGCTCCACGGCAACCATGCTCGTCCAGCGCGGGCTTGGAATCCCACTTTTTGCTCATGCTGATCTGCTGTATTTAAATAACCCTATTAACACAATTTTATTAGGCGCAGTATACCTGCTGACGGCGTAGAATCTTGGTGGCTAACTTGGTGGATACCTTGATGGGTGTCATCCTCTAAGTTATCATGGGTTTTGAAGAAGCATTTTATGGGAAAAAGAATCTGGATCCAAAGATGCGGGCATTGCTTAATTCACTGGCGAAAACAGATCATAGCTTGGCAAATCAAATAGAAGCTCCACATGCGATTTAAAAAAAATCCTGTTCAATATATGAATATGAGCAGGATTTTTCTATTTACAACGATATTTTTTACAATATTTCCTTCGATTATCCGGAAAATTTTTCACTGTAATGACTTTTCATATCCTCCCAGTCCATGAACAATACATAAAATACTTTGCCATATTGCTGGCTCTCAACAATTCTCCCATGGTCAAGCACAGACAGATACGATCCATCCGCTCTTCGTAAATGAAAGTGGATATAGTCATTTCCATTGCCATTATCAATCTGTTTCCAAATGCTTGCTTCTATCTTCTTCTTCTCATCTTCCCGTATCAGGTTGCTGAAACTTTTCTTTGTAAGTCTGAATAGTTCATCCATATCTTTATATCCGGCCATATGAAGAAACTCCTGATTTGCATAAAAGAGTTCATCATCTTCTTTGTCTGCTCTGTATATGATAAATGCTCCTGGAAGGTGCTCGGAGATATCCCTAAATGCAAATCCCAGTTGTTTACGAACCCTTAATTCAAGTCCTTCCCTATAAGCCATGCAGCCATTTTTTCCATGAAGTTTTATTTCGTAAAGGGCTGCATCTGCACAGCGCATAAGCTGTGAACGGTTAGACGCAAATGTCGGATATTCCGAATATCCAAGAGAAATATAAAATGGATATTCTTTTCCCTTATATGAAAATGTCTTTGGAGCCATAGTGAATTGCTGTAGCTTCTCTTTTACATCCTCGTAGGAATAATTTTTTAAAAGAATACAGAACTCATCTCCACCATTTCTTCCTAGTAACGCATCAGACGGGAAAAAAGCTTTCATACTGTCTGCCAGACTCCTTAATGCTTTGTCTCCGTAAACATGTCCATAGATATCATTAATAAATTTAAAATCATCAATATCAAGGAGTACAGCCACAAATTTCGCTTTCGGATTTTTATTAATCATCTTTTCTGCCAGTTCATCGAATCCATAGCGATTGTAAATACCTGTAAGAGAATCTGTGTGTGCCAGTATTTGAAATTTGTTTTTATTTTCTTTTGATACCAGCCACATCCGGGTAAGAGTTACCAAAAGCATGGTAATCGCAATAAAGAAAACACTGATTACTGCTATTAATGTATTGTTTCCCCAGCCATTTTCAGGCATTACTTCAAACTTCCAGTTCTCCGTTCCTATCGTAAAGTCATAGGAAACAGGATTCGTTAATTGACGATCTGACTGATAAATAATTTTATAATTATCACTCCATGGATTATCCGTTTTGGAAAGACTATATTCATATCCAAATTTCGAAAGCGCACTTGTCGCATCTGAAAAAATATCCGGAACACGAAGGATAACAATGGTAAATCCCCAAAAATATTCCTGCCCGTTTTCATCTTTCAGATAAATAGGATTGCGGACAGCAATTCCATATCCACCCTGTTTCAATTCAAAAGGTCCCTGTGTAACGATTGTATGATGATCTCTTGCATATATGGAAATTTCACCACGTTCTTTATCATGAATCAGATCAATCTTACCTGCCTCATTTCCATCGGCCGGATAAATATCCGTTACAATACCAGCCGGAGCAAGCTGTACGCTTTCAACAGAATCCGACATAATATTTTTTGCAATTGTGTCAAATTGATTGATTTCTCCAGTTCCGCTGATCAAAAGCTGTTTCAGAACATCTGTAATCTCTATTCCATTTATAATCTCATTCTCTATACGTTCTCCATAGGTTGTTGCATTTAATTGTGCTGTTGTGCGGCTCTGCTCTTTTTCCTGAGTATCTGTGTTGTATACGACTAAACTAACAAGGCATATGCCCATTAAAAAAACGAGAAGAGGCACAAGTGTCTTTTTTTTCACCTGATTCACCTCGTTTTATCTCAGTCGAGAAGACTCCCACCTCTTCAGGTGGTGAGTAATAGCAAATTTGTCTCAGTGGGAGTTGGGTCTCTGACTAATGTTTTTATAATTAAGCATTATATCACGGAAGTAAAAAAATTGAATAAATTTTGCCCAAAAAGTTATAGAACGTTTTTACATTGTACTGATAACGTTTTCCTTGCGTACAATGGAAAAGAGAAGTAGTGCTCCTAAACAAATAAAAAAAGTACAGTTTGATTGTTGGATTGCTTGTTTTTATGGCATCTTTTCTTTTGGAATTCAACATGGCGGTTACGCTTCTTTATGGACAGCCGACTGAACAAGAATGGCGGAACGCTTATTTTCACTACGCATTATCCGGAACTGCTGGATGAATATGACCGAAATGACGGAATTTGTATTGTAAGAAACCGTAATGGCATTACAGCAGAAAATTTGAGCCATATATTGAAACGTAATGATATTAAAAAGAGTGATGCCTACCAGAGCGGTTTCCTTGAGGGAACAACGCCAGCATATGAAGCGTATATGCGCTTGAAGAAAAGCCTGGCTGCTTCAATCAATTAAGGAGGCAGCAGAATGGAATTAGCAAAATATAAGGCGTGTATATGTGAAGGATCTGCCGAAGAAGCTATTATCGACATACTGGTTGATAATGATCTTCTGATTTTCAAAAGAGAAGAAATGTTGGAAGAATGTGTTATCCGTTGCAGAAGTGCTAAACGATTCGAGGAGCGATACTTACGGAAAGGATTTGATGAGCAGATTTCTGTGATACGGATTTTGGATTCTCGCAGAGAGGAATTTCGATTGAGTAAAGCATATGATCAGTTTAAGCGTTCTGGAAAAAAACAAGCGAATTTTGTAAAACAAATCTTCGGATGCATGATGTGAAGTCGTATGATTTTGTGAAGCAGTATTTCAGTAACCCACAGCTCTTGGTGAAAGCCATAAAAGAGTATCGCAGAACAGCAAATATCCCCAAAGGAGAATACAGCTTGTCTGATTTGCTGAGATGAGCTTTGCTTTTTTAATACATTGGCCGTGACTCAAATGGTCACCAGGAGATAAACGGTTACCAGTTTACAGAAAACAGAATAGAATCGTCTTCGATGCCTCGTTGGGAAACCAACGGGGTATTTTTTTGCCCCAATCCGACTGCATAGGACACTAAAAAAGTCAAAACGAACCGTAGGTAGTCCTGCAAGGACAACCAAAGCGCGCCTACGAGGCCAACGCGAAAACGGATGTTCCTTGAAAACTGAATAGCTTATATGCTACCCATATTCGTAGGAGAATATTTCATCATTCTTTATCGTTTAAATATTGAATATACTCGTTTCCCCATATTTCCAACTCCTTCAGTACTTTCCTGAATTTTTCTCCAATATCACTTAATTTGTATTCTACTTTTGGTGGAATCTGCTGATATTCTATGCGTTCAATCAAGCCTTCTTCTTCCAACTTTTTCAGCTGTCTTGATAGCGTTGTATGTGTCATTTCTTCTGGCATTTTTCTTTGTAATTCATTAAACCGGATGGGACCATCTGTTAACAAATACATAATATACATAGACCATTTACCTGTTAAAACTTTTTGCGAAGTCACATATGGGCAAAGCCCAAATAGATTTTTCTTTTCCATATATACGTTCCTTTCTGATACCAGTATCGTAAAATATCGTACTTGTTTGTTTGCTCCTATGATATATAATTATACGCATAAAAAATAAAAATACAATTTGTTTTCAGGAGGATTTTGAAATGAATGACGTAGTAAAATATTTGCAGGAATGCGGAACTTTTTATCTTGCCACGGTAGAAGGAGACCAGCCACATGTACGCCCATTTGGTGCTGTATGTGAATTTGAAGGAAAACTTTATATTGTAACGAATAATAAAAAAGATGTTTACAATCAGATGAAAGTAAATGGAAAAGTTGAAATGTGTGGAATGAACAAAGGTACTTGGATTCGTGTGAAAGGTGCAGTAAAAGAAGATACTCGCCGTGAAGCTCGTGTAGCCATGATGGAAGCAAATAAAAATGCTCTCCAGTCTATGTATACGGTTGATGACAATTTGATGACGGTATTCGTTTTTGAAAGTGGCATCGCAACTATTTATTCATTCACAGAAGAACCGAAGGTTATCAATCTGTAAAATTTTGAGTAATGTACATTACGGTTTGTCAGACTGGAAATTCCCCGGCTGATGTTTGGCGCTGCGGGCGGCGGCACATATTCTTTATTATCCGGAAGCGTGGTATACGCTGCACATAGACGCACCTGAGGGAGGAACGAAAATGGAAACTGAAAAAGTATATGCCATGCCATTTGCAAAAATATATCCCATGCTGGTGGATGAGCTGGCTAAGGGCAAAGTGATGGAGAAGATCAAGCGGAGAAACAAATGAGGGAGGGGAAAGCAGCCTATTACACACCGACAGAGAATGTGGTATAATCCTTGAGGAAACATTGTATGGAAAGGACAAACACGATGAACGCTCTGGATATTATGAAACGCCCTGCCGCCTACGTAAGCGGCTATGAAAACACCCCCACGGAGGAACAGAACCGTGCAAAGCAACTGTGCTGGGAGTACAACCGCACCGCTCCCAACGAACAGGAAAAGCGGCGCAGCATCCTGCAGACCCTGCTGGGCACCTGCTCTCCCATGACCGGCATTCAACCGGATTTCCACTGTGACTATGGCTTCAACATCCATACCCACGGCTTGGCGGTCATCAACTATAACTGTGTCATTCTGGATACCTCTCCGGTAAACATCGGAGCAGGTGCCTTTATTGCCCCCGGCGTATGCCTTGCCTGCTCCGGTCATGCCATCGACCCGGAGCAGCGCAGCCACGGCATTGGAACCTCAGCACTTATTACGCTGGAGGAAAACGTCTGGATCGGTGCAAATTCCACCGTCTGCGGCGGCGTTACCATCGGGGCAGGCTCGGTTATCGGGGCGGGAAGCGTCGTCACCCATGACATTCCCGCCGGTGTCATCGCAGCAGGGGTGCCCTGCAAGGTGATCCGCCCCATTACCGAAAAAGATAAGTTCAAGCCGGAGGATATTCTGTTCTGAGAAATTCAGATCGGAAACGCTGAAAAAACATACGCACAAGCTCTCCGGGGACATTTTTGTTTTTTGCCATGCTTTTCTGCGGGGAGAAGGCATGTTATACTGGGAATGACAATTCGGGATTTTTCATTACAGTGTTTTGCTAAAGGAATCCAATGGAGCTATACCCTGGATTTTTCTGTATTCTCTGGGTGACATTTTGACGATAGACTGAAAAGCGCTTGAAAACTTTCCCTGGGTTTGGTAGCCTACCTGGGAAGCAATATCCGCGATAGTGTCATTTGTTTCTCGTAATAATTTCATAGCCTGACGCACTCGAAATTCCTTCATATAGGTGGCGATAGGCTGACCGTAGACTGCCTTGAATATCTCCTTTAGAGTGGAGGTATTTATCAAATACTGTTTGGAAAGTTCTGCAATCGTAAATCGTTGCTCCAAGTGCTCTGTCAACTGTTGATGAATTTCTTTTATCAATTCGGTTTGCTGGGAAAAGTATTGAGTCAATTCTTTATGCTCCGATTTCATGTTGCTCAAATAAATCAAAATTTCCAGCACCTTCAATTTCAAGAGGGAAATTCGAACGGACACAGGAGCAGAAAAGAGTGGGGCAAAAATATGCTCTAAATCGGAACAAGACGGGATTGCGGATGGCTTTCCGGAGCAAAATCGATTCTGTAACTGGTCTGCTTCCACACCGGCATTCTTTAAAACTTCCGGGCAAATGGAAGAGAGCTGTTTCAGATCCACGGAAATGGAAATTCCCTCTGAATATCCTAGGGGAAACATCATGGCGGAATCCGCGCAGCAGGCCATACTGTGTGCTGTCACATCACCTGTACCTAAATAGACGGCAGTACCGCCGTGCATATTCCAACCCACGCGACCACTGCGACAATAGTAAATTTCTAAAACAGAATCCGAAGCATCATGCCGAAACCTGACCTCTGAAGCAAGAAAAACATTGAAGGATACCTCTATTCCAGGAAAAGTTTCATATGCCTCCATACACCCTTTTCCAGCGGTAACCGCTCGAAACTGTTCTCCAAAGAGTGTAGTACCCGTTCCACCAGCCCGGCAATGCTTCAAGGCGAGGGTGCCGTTTGGGATCTTTTGAAGTTTTTGAGCGATAACTTTGGATTCTTCTTTTTTCATGGCGTTCCTTTTTGTTTTTCTACTTGCGACGGACAGGCGATTTTTACAAGCCACTCAATCATGTGGTGGAAATTTCGGGCCTGCTCGGTATCAGCTGCTTTATAATAGACCTCTTTTCCGTCCCGGCGGTTAACGATCAGACCCGCTGATTTCAACTGCTTGAGATGGTGAGAAACTGCAGGACTGCTCATATTTACCATGGCTGAAAGATTGATAACACATTCCTCACAGTGGCAAAGCAACCAAAAAATGCGAATACGGCTGCCATCTCCCAGCTGCTTGAAAATATCAGCTACGGTTTGAAAGTTTTCTACGCTGGGCATATATTCCAGTTCATGCTCGATAGTTTGTCCGTGGTCGTGGGGTAAGTGGTTCTGAATCATTTAGCACTCCTCCTTGAAGTCTATCTTATCATAGACCGGAGAGAAAAGAAACTTTACTTTTGAGATGTTTCTGGTTCAGGGCCAGCGTCATGGGTGTAATCCAAGATACGGACACCATCGCCTACCTCTTTCTGCACCAGCTCTCGCATACGCTTAGCAAAAGGACAGGGGTAACCAATGGGAGTCCCTTTGCTGATGCAAGAAGCAAAAGCAATGGTGTCAGCGCCCTGTTCTACCAGAGAACGGGCCCGCAGCACCGCTTTTTTTCCGGGGCAGCCGCCGCAGTTGATGAAGCCCACTAACTGAATATCATCCTCTCCCATAAAAGCGCCTTTTCTCTCTCGGATTGTCCGAAAATCCCGGCTTCCGGGGCAGTAATCCTCTGTCTGCATACAACGAATAATGCCAAGTTTCATATTAGTTTCCTCCTTAATTTAGGGCCTGCCATTCAGATTTGGCCGGTCCATTGTCTATTATTATGTAACCAGATTTTCCAACAGCTGGATGGAAACGTCCTCGTAGTAGCGATCCTCTTTAATCATTCACAAAATACGGGGTATAGGTCTCTCCGGTTCTCAGTATAGCTCCGCAAGGAGGTTCTGTATTTCCCGTTCAGAAGAATTTTTCTCCCAAATGGAAGAGTTTCTGAAAATCAATCCGTCATAAACGCTGCAAGAGCGTCCCTTCTAACTTCATGTGATATTGTTCCAGTACATCTTTCAGTGTAATTTCTTGCATTCTTTGTTCCGCTGTTTTTTGAATGTCCAAGTAAAAATCCCGTAGCACCAGTTGGATATTTACACCCACGCCACAAGCGGGGTTGGTGTGGATGTCCTGATGGAGCAGGGGCTTGTTGCCCTCTACTGCCCGATAGGCGTCCAGCAGAGTGATTTTCTCCGGCTCACGAGCCAGAGCAGGTCGGGGATGTCCCTTCACGCTGATCAGCAGTCCACCCTTCCGCAGGGCGGACATGAGCTGGCGCACATAGGCAGGATTCGTCTGAATGCTCTCTGCCAGCTTGTTACTGGTCAGATCGCAGTCTGGGTACAGAGCGATAAAAGCCAGAATATGAACAGCATCGCTAAGGCGGGTTGGATATTTCATGGACGGATCTCCTTTTTGCTTGATGTTATTTTTATTATAACAGCATATTGACAGCGATGCAAGAGGATGCTAAGATGATTTGAAGTAAGAATAAAAATAACACCCACTCGAAAGGAATGGTGAAAATGAACTTCTATGATGATTTGGTCATGCAGACCCAGATGAATTACTCCAGGCACTATCCTATCTATGCTTCCGGCAGTACGCCTTATCAGCTGACTGACAAAAAGCCGCTGCCGTATAGCGAACAGATCCATCGTTTGGTACAGGAGGTAAAGGAAGCTGACTGTGTGGTAGTGGGCGGGGCCTCCGGCCTGTCCGCTGCCGGTGGCGGAGATTTTTACTACGAGGACAGCGACTCCTACCGCAAATACTTCCGACCTTTTGCCGAGAAGTACCACTTCAAAGGTGCTTTTGCAGGGATGATGCACCCATGGAAGACAAGGGAAGAGTATTGGGGGTATCTCGCCACCTTCCTTCACACCACCCAGACCGCACCTGTGCGTCATCCCTATCTGGATCTGGACGCTTTGCTGAAAGGCAAGGACTTCTTCATCCTCACCACTAACCAGGATACCCAGTTTGTCAAACTCTACCCGGAGGAGAAGGTGGCGGAGGTCCAGGGGGATCACCGCTTCCTCCAGTGTGCCGCCTGTTGTACCGATGACACTTGGGATGCGGTAAAGCCGGTGGCTGATATGGTAGCCGCTATGGGGGATGGCACGAAGATTCCTACGGATCTCATTCCCCGGTGCCCCCACTGCGGCGGTGAGGCATTCCCCTGGGTGCGAGGATATGGGAATTTTCTGCAAGGAAAGAAATACGAAGAACAGTACGAAAAAATTTCTCGCTATGTGCTGGAACACAAAGACAGCAAAATTCTGTTTCTGGAACTGGGCGTTGGCCGAATGACTCCCATGTTTATTCAGGAGCCTTTCTGGAACCTGACCCTCAGCTTTCCCCATGCCCGGTATATTGCTGTCAACAACAAGTATGACTTCCTGCCCAAACAGTTGGAGGACAAGGGCATGACCATTGTGGCCGACATTGCTCAAGTGCTACGGGATGCACGAAAACTCTAGCTGCTCTCCGGCAGGCGCGATCCATCGCAGCAACCATAAAATAGAAAGGAGCGAACGAATATGATTGATTGGAAACCCATTGCCGAAAAATTCAGAGAAGCGGACGCTATCCTGATCGGGGCCAGTAACGGCCTGTCCATCACCGAAGGACTGCATTTGTTTGCAGATAATGCAGCCTTTGATGAATTGTTTGGAGATTTCAAACAAAAATACGGCTTACATTGTATTTTGCAGGGAATGATGGCCGGATGGCCCAGCGAGGAGAAAAAATGGGCCTTCTGGGCCCGGCTCATCCATCATTACTGCGGGCAATACCAGCCTACGCCGGTGATGAACGATTTGAAGGCCATTGTGGGAGAGAAGGATTACTTTGTCGTCACATCAAACGGAGAAGGTCACTTTGAACGGTGTGGTTTCGATCCGACGAAAATCTATGAGATTGAGGGCAACTGGTTTACGATGCAGTGTGCCCGCCCCTGCCACGACACCCTCTATTCAAGTTTAGAGGTGGCCGAAAAATTATCGGCTGCCGAACAGGGCGGCCATGTGCCTACAGAGTTGGTGCCGCGTTGTCCCAAGTGCGGAGGTCCCATGGACATCCACATGGGCGCGGGTCAGAGAATGATTCCGGATACCGCTGCCCAGGCACGGTTCCAAAACTTTCTGAAAACCTACCACGGAAAGAAACTGGTGGTTCTAGAGCTGGGCATTGGCTGGCGCAATCAGCTGATCAAGGCCCCGATGATGCGCCTGGTGGCCGGCGAGCCAAACGCCACTTATGTGACCATCAATCTGGGGGAGATCTACATTGCGGACAATATCAAAGAGAAGTCCTTCGGACTGGACGGGCGGCTGGATGAGCTGCTGCCTGCTCTCCGGGAGGCGTGTGAGGCATGAAGTTTGTGGGGACCATAATCATCTATGCCTATTTGCAGGCGGTGGGAGCTATCAACTCTCATGAATCAATTTGCTTTCTGAATCCTTTGCAGCAGTAGAAAATGCAGAAAATAAAACGCCGGGAAGTTGACTCAAATTGTCAATGCCTCCCGGCTTTTTACCGGGTACTGGAATGTGCCGATAAAAGCTGCATTTTGCCCAAACAGAAGAACCCTTTTCCCGAATAGCAGGATATGGGTTCAAAGCGTTGACGAGGACGGTTTTCCTGCGTATGATGAAGATACAATTAAACAATGATTTAATTGTTCTGACAACAGGAACAAATTAAGAGAGGAGATTTTCAAAATGAAAAAGACTTACAAAATCGATGTGGATTGCGCTAACTGCGCCAACCTGATGGAAGATGCCGCCCGCAAGACCAGCGGCGTACAGAGTGCTACGGTGAACTTTATGACCCTCAAGATGAACGTGGAGTTCGAGGAAGATCAGGATCCCAAGGCTGTTATGCAGGAGGTTCGCAAAGCCTGCAAGAAGGTGGAACCCGACTGCGAGATATTTCTGTAAGCCAGCGAAACGAAATGCCCTGTCGAGCGGCAGCTTGCAGGGCATTTTTTCTCTTAGATAAATAAACGAATAAGCAATTGTGAAAGGGGTAAAACGAAATGCAGGAGTATATCATCAACGGTCTGCTGATCGTGGTGGCTCTGCTGGCCGTGATCCTTCAGATCATCGGCATGCGGCCCTCCGCCGGTATGACCAAAAAACAAAAAGTGATGTTGTGGCGGATTCTGACTGCTACGGTTCTACTGTTAATTTTGCAGGTCCTGGGCGCAGGCGCATTTGAAGTGTTTGGCTCGGCAGGCCGCTGGGTACGTCTGGCTGTGTTCCTGGTGGATTATCTGGTTATTGGCTACGACATTCTGAAAAAAGCCGGAAAAGGTATCCGTAACGGTCAGGTGTTCGATGAGCACTTTCTGATGGCGGTGGCTACGCTGGGGGCTCTGGCACTGGCTGTATATGAAAACGGCGACTATCTGGAGGCCATTGCGGTGATGCTGTTCTACCAGGTGGGCGAATGGTTCCAGTCCTACGCTGTGGGCAAGAGCCGCCGGAACATCAGTGATCTGATGGACATCCGTCCTGATTATGCCAATATCGAACGGGAGGGAAAACTGGAACAGGTAGACCCGGACGAAGTGGGTATCGGCACCATTATTGTGGTACAGCCCGGTGAGAAAGTTCCTATTGACGGTACCGTAGTGCAGGGAGAATCCACTTTGAACACTGCCGCTCTCACTGGTGAAAGTTTGCCCCGTGAGGTCAAGACTGGCGATGAGATCATCTCCGGTTGTATCAACATGACAGGTTTGCTCCATATTCAGACAACCAAGGAATTTGGCGAGTCCACTGTCTCCAAGATTCTGGATCTGGTGGAGAACGCCTCCTCCCGGAAGTCCAAGTCGGAGGACTTCATTTCCCGCTTTGCCAAGATCTACACTCCTGCGGTGTGCTATGCCGCGCTGGCGCTGGCTGTATTGCCGCCGCTGGTACGGATGTTTGCCATGGGGCTGGATGCAGGCTGGGAGACCTGGATCTATCGTGCGCTGACCTTCCTCGTTGCCAGTTGCCCCTGCGCTTTGGTCATTTCCATTCCTTTGTCCTTCTTTGCAGGAATTGGCGGAGCCAGTAAGGCGGGCGTTCTGGTGAAGGGGTCCAACTATCTGGAGACCCTGTCACAGGCTAAGATCGTGGTCTTTGACAAGACCGGTACTCTGACCCAGGGCGTGTTCGAGGTCAACGCCATCCACCACAACGAGATGGACGAACGCAAGCTGGTGGAGTACGCGGCCCTGGCAGAGAGCGCTTCCAGTCATCCCATCAGCAAGAGCTTACAGAAAGCCTATGGCATGGAAATTGACCGCAGCCGTGTAACCAATATTCAGGAGCTCAGCGGCAACGGTGTCATCGCCACAGTGGATGATCATCAGGTCGCGGCTGGAAACGACAAGCTCATGAATCGTCTGGGGGTCCAGGCTATTCCGTGCCACAGCGTAGGCACCATTATTCACATGGCGATTGACGGGAAATATGCCGGGCACATTGTTATTTCCGATATCGTGAAGCCTCACTCCAAGGAAGCCATTCAGACATTAAAGTCGGCTGGGGTTCGCAAGACTGTGATGCTTACTGGTGACGCCAAGAAGGTGGCTGATAGTGTAGCCTCCGCACTGGGGCTGGATGAGGTTTACAGTGAACTGCTTCCTGCCGACAAGGTGGAGAAAGTGGAGCAGTTGATTCAGAACAAGCCGGAGAAAGAAAAACTGGCTTTTGTGGGAGATGGCATCAACGATGCCCCGGTGCTTCGCCGGGCAGACATCGGCATTGCTATGGGCGCTATGGGTTCTGACGCTGCCATTGAAGCTGCGGATGTAGTACTGATGGATGACGATCCAATGCAAATTTCCAAAGCAATCAAAATCTCACGCAAGTGCCTTGGCATCGTCTATCAGAACATCGTGGTGGCCATCGGCGTAAAACTGGTCTGCCTCGTGCTGGTCGCTCTGGGCTTCGCCAATATGTGGCTGGCCGTGTTTGCGGATGTGGGCGTGATGATTATAGCCGTCCTCAACGCTATCCGGGCACTGTTTGTGAAAAATCTTTAAAGTTCAGAAATAAACAAAAACAAAAGGGGGGACCCTTCCCGCATGAAGGCTTTATTTTAAATTGGTCCCTCAGAAGCATGTGTCAGTGAAGTTGCAGACAAACTGAATAGGTCAGAGTCCGCTGTTTCTCACCATATCCGTATTTTACGCATGAAAGGTTTGGTTCGCTGGCGCAGGAGTGGAAAGGCTATTTACTATGTTCTAAAACGCTTATTTTCACTACGCATTATCCGGAACTGCTGGATGAATATGACCGAAATGACGGAATTTGTATTGTAAGAAATCGTAATGGCATTACAGCATAAAATTTGAGCTATGCGGTGAATTTGCGGCAGTAGAGACCTTGGTAAGGATATGTAAAACGTATAAAGAAAAATACCCACTGATTCAGATTGCACTTCATACCGCAACAGCAGATACGGTTTATGAGATGATGAAAAAAGGACTTGTAGATAGAATAGAATTCAATATAAGCATTAGACATAATAAAATAATGGGTATAAAATAGATGTATAAGAGAAATTCAAATCTTATACATCTATTTTTATACAAGAAATTTGCAAAGAAAGGGGCTTTTTATTATGAGTAAAAAATTAGTAGCATTTTTCAGTGCAAGCGGAACAACAAAAAAAGTAGCAGAGATGGTTGCAGAGGAAGCAAAAGCTGATTTATTTGAGATTGAGCCAAAAGTTCCATATACAAAGGCTGATCTTGACTGGATGGATAAAAAATCCCGGAGCAGTGTGGAAATGAGTGATAAGAAATACAGACCGGAGATCATGAAGAAAGAGATAGATATGAGCTCTTATGATGAAATCCTTCTGGGATTCCCTAAAATGGAGTACAGTTTATAGTAGTGTATAGCGTGTACCAAGTTATAATTATGGGGTTGAAAATAACAGTATACACAGATAATGTGGAAAAATGTGTATGACGTTTATATAGAAAATAACATTGAAAAAGAAATTCAAGAATGGGTAAATTCATTAAATTTAAAATAGAATAATAATTACATGAGTGACAGAAGATAAGAATCTGAATTCCCTGTCACTTTTATATTATTTGATAAGAAAAAAGAACTGGTTTATATCCGATAAGAATATAGACTGGTTCTTATTTTTTATATGCTATTATATACACAGGGAGTCGGGGAATGTCGAACTATAGCAAGCCGGAAAAGAAAGCATTGATATCGGTATGAAAGAGTTTTGCAAGTGCAACTAATTCAGATGCCTTAATGTTCATGCGATTTGTTTCCAGTTTGGCATAGGTACTTTTGGTGATGGAGATACCCATAAGATTTAATTTTGCAACTACTTGGTCTTGAGTCATATTGTTTTTATATCGAATTGCTTGGATATTTTTACCAATATCCATATCTGGTCTAATCTTTTGCATAATGATGAACTCCCCTTATAAAATAAAAAGTTTCGTAATACAGAAACATATATATTGATTCTAAAGAATTTAAATTTTATAATGTTTCGTAATAAGGAATTATTTTTAACAGGAAGAGGTAAAAGTATAATGGATGTGGAGATGGAAAAGAGAAAATTTTTAAATCTATGTGGCAAAAGAGATCGAGCATTATTGTCAGATGAAAAAAGAATGACATTGGGGGATATGGAACGATTGACATATCTGACAGAATTTTTTGAACTGGAGAACTATGGAATCGCCTTATGGAAAGAATTTGGTGATGATGTAAAAGAGCCATTTGAAGCGATGATGAAAATGTTAGATGAGCCGGAGTGCATAGAAGATCGATGGCTTGATGACGAAGCAAAAGGGGAAAAGTGGTTGTTAGAATTTCAGGAACTGGCATTAACGGAAGAATACAGGGAATGGATTCGAAATTATATCGATAAAAAATATGAAGAAAGAGGATTACCATATCCGACAGGAGCAGACTTCGATTAAGAGGTCTGCTTTTTTCTGGTCTTTTGGGAGGTGATAAGAGGTGGAAGTAAGTATTTATGAACTCTTGGCGGCAGCAAGAGAATCGGCTAAATCTGATTATATAAAAGGGGACAGCATTTTGTGTGAGAAGAGATTTCATCCAGATACCCATTACATGGTAGAAATAGAACTGCTGAAAAATGATAACAAGCTGGGAAAAAAGGGCAATTATATACGGAAGTTTTTGACAGAACCGGAGTATCTTCCCATTTTACAAAAGCAGGAAAAACATCTCATAAAAATAAAAAGACAGGCAATTGTTCAAAAAGGAAACTTGCGATATATCCCTCCCCCGGACAGGCTGGACCGCCGCCGGGAGAGGGATCTTTTATAACCGGCTGGGAAGGAACAGTAGTGTTCCTCTGGCGATAGTGGTATAAAAAAGCCAGATTTTCCGCAGGTTTTGGGACGCTGGAACATAGAAAAGTGTTCACGAATGGCACTTTTGCAACGATCCGTTGCAGCAGTGACAACATTTTTGACCTTACGTTAAACAGAAAAAATGAAAGGATGTGATTGCGATAATCATAGGAATTGATCATGGCTATTATGCCATTAAAACAAGACAAGTGTCTTTCCCAAGTGGAATTATTGGGTATGATTACGAGCCGTATACCATGCAGAATGTTCTGCAATATCAAGGAAAGTATTATGTCTGCGGTACGGGAAGACAGACGCTGGTAAAAAATAAAACGTCCAATGATAATTATTATCTGCTGACGTTGGCAGCCATTGCAGAAGAAATCAAGCATCGGAAAGCGGAACGAAAGACAGAGGTAATTCTGGCTGTTGGACTTCCGCTTTCAAGTTTTGGAAGAGAGAAACAGGGATTCAGGGAGTATCTGTTGCGGAAAGAGCAGCCAGTGCGATTTTTATATGAAAGTGAGTTATATGAGATAACAATAAAAGATGTGAAACTGTTCCCACAGGGATACTCTGCGCTTGCTCTGCATCCAGAGTATCTGAAGAATGAACCGTCTGTTCTGCTTGTTGATATTGGTGGCTGGACCGTTGACCTTATGAGGCTGGACAATGCTGTTCCGAATGCAGCAACGTGCAGAAGTCTGGAACTTGGAGTAATCCGATGTATTGATGAGACAGCAGAACAAGTGCGTAGAAATACCGGACTGTCTGTGACAGAAACTCAAATTGAGCGTGTGCTTCGGAGGGAATCTTGCAGTATGGCAGAGGAGGCCAGACGGATCATACAGGAAAACGGACGGAAATATATAGAAAGAATACTGTCTGCGGTGACAGAATCCGGGTTTGATCTCCGGGCAGTACCCACCGTATTTATGGGGGGAGGCTCCGCAATTTTAAAACGCCACGTGACCGCACAGGACGCGATTTGCCGCCCCGTTTTTATAGAGGACGTCCATGCCAACGCAACAGGGTATGAACGGATTGTAGAGCAGATGTGGACGAGATGACACGCCCGGTATATTCGTTCCGCCCGAACCTGAAAAATCCAGAACACCAGAGGGCATGGGAGAAATTTCAAAGTGTTCCAGAAGGGCAGAAAAGCCAGTATCTGGTTCAGGCAATTCTGGAAAAAGAGGATCGGAAATGGATGGAAGAAGTCATTCAAAAGACGATAAAAGAAAGTGTTCGGGAATTAGGAATATGTGGCACTACGGAACAATTGAAAACGAAACCATCATCGGAAGAAATACCAGATCAGATGATGGATTTTCTATCTCAAATGGAAAATTTGTAAAGGGGGTGAGGCCTATGATTGCACGATACATACATTGTTGGATCTGCTAGGGGTAAGGCAAGAAATGCATCGATATCTTTGGTGGGTATTGTGAATAGCTTTCCATGCGGCTTTGGAGTATGTTGTGTGTAGCAAAAGTGAAAGGAGAAAGGTTATGGCAGAGATGAAAAATATCTGCGGAAAGATCCCGATGGACTTACATGAGAAAGTAAGAGAAGAGATTGAACTCACAGAAAGCAGCACACAAAAATTTTTACAACAGGTCATTGAAGAACATTTCAACAGAGTGGAAGGAAAAGGAGAAATAAGCATGGGAGCAGTAAGAACAGTAGCAGTACAGGTATCAGAGGAATTATTCCAGAGATTAAAAGTAGTCATCGGAAAGAAACACATGAAACAGAAAGACTTCTTAATTCAGATTATAGAAGAAGCACTGGAAAAGGTAGAGGTCGAATGGCAAAGCAAAGAGCAGCCTGAAGAATCCGAACAGACAACTGGAGAATTGGGAACAGAAGAAACTCAACCGGAAGAAAGAACTGAGCCGGAAAGGGAAAGTGAACCAGAAGAGGAAGCCGAACCGGATGGAGAAAGTGAACCGAAAGAGGAAAACAAACCAGAAGGGGAAAGTGAACCGGAAGAGGAAACTGAACCAGAAGGAGAGACTGATCCGGAAGAATCCAAAGCAGAAGAACCAACAGAATGGTAACCAATTGATACAGAATAACGAAGGGCGGTATGAGAGATCATGCCGCCTGTTTTTATCAGCAAAAAGGAGGTTGATAGCCGCAACCATTCAATTTTTTGATCTCTTTAGCGGAATCGGGGGATTTCGTGAAGGCTTAAGACGGGCAGGAAACTTTGTCTGTGTCGGACATTGCGAGGTGGATACTTATGCGGATAAGAACTACCGATTGCTGTTTGATACGGAAGGGGAGTGGTATTGTAATGACGCAAGAACAATCGAACCAGAACGAATGCCAGATTTTGATTTACTCTGTGCAGGATTTCCTTGCCAGGCATTCTCTATCGCCGGAAAGCGAGAAGGATTTGCAGATGCAAGAGGAACTCTCTTTTTTGAAATTGCCCGGATTCTTGAAGCTAAAAGACCCTCGTATTTTATCCTTGAAAATGTTCCCGGTTTGTTATCGCATGACAAAGGCCGGACGTTTTGCACCATCCTCAGTACGCTTTCTGAACTGGGGTACCATGTCGAATGGAAAGTGCTTAACAGCAAGGATTTCGGAGTCCCCCAAGCAAGAAAACGGGTGTATATTGTCGGATATTTTGATTTCCGATGTGCCGGAAAAGTATTACCTGAACCAGAAACAAATGGAGCAGCTCTTGTTCAAGTCCGGGCAGGAAGTCAGGGGAAAAGAGTCTACAGTCCCAAAGGACTAAGCTGTACCCTGACATCACAGGCAGGTGGAATGGGCGGCAAGACAGGATTATATGATGTAGGTGTTCCAATCAAAGAGAATACAAAGCTCGGCTACAAACTTGCAAGAGAAGGGGACAGCATCGATCTGGGTTATGCGAATCTCAACAGCAGGAGAGGAAGAGTCGGACACCAGATCGCACATACCCTGACAACAGGTGTTCAACAGGGAACGCTGCACTTTGTCGATCTTTCACCTCCGCCGGTGGTAACGGAAGAATGCAGAAGCCTGAATACCAGACAATGCGGTGTCCACAAATACAAAGGAGAATGTTCTGGTGTATTAGCAGAGGATGGAGCAAGAGCAGTCTTAACACCAGCAAAAGAGAATGTTCGTCAGAACGGCAGACGTATGAAAGAACCCGAAGAACCGATGTTTACAATTACTGCAACCGATCGTCATGGCATCTTGTATCACGGCAGAATAAGAAGGTTAGTTCCGAGGGAATGTCTGCGACTGCAGGGTTATTACGACTGGCAGATTGATAAGATCATAGACAGCACTTCTGACGCACAGCTTTATAAACAGGCTGGAAACGGAGTAACTGTCAATGTTATCGAGGCAATTGGCAGATTGTTACAAAAGGCAGACTCCGAACTTAACACACAGAAAGTGTCTGAGAAAGGAATCCATTAGGCATGATCGGAATAAAAGACCAATACTTTGGCACAGAAATCGAAATGACAGGGATTACCAGACAACGTGCTGCAGAAGTTGTTGCTGAAATGTTTGGAACAGAAGCATATTATGACGGCACTACTTATGGAGTCTGGTCAGTGATAGATCTGGAAGGAAAAAAGTGGAAATTTATGTCTGATGGGAGCATTTATACACAACGGAAAGTATACGGTCGAATTGTAGACGCAGGTGGAGAATATTCAACAGAAATGGTATCACCGAAATTATCCTATGATGAAATGGGAAAGTTACAGGAAGTAGTACGATGTCTGCGACAGCATGGAGGTTTTGTAAATGAGTCCTGTGGTCAGCATGTTCATGTAGATGCATCGAATCATACACCGCAGAGTCTGAAAAATGCACTGACAATTATGTATGCAAAGGAAGATATCCTGTTCAAAGCACTGAAAGTGCAGGAGAGAAGAGCAAATAGTTATTGTCAGAGGGTGCGACCGGAGGTATTGGAGAAAATCCGAAAAATACCAAATAAATCAATCACAATGGACCGAGTAAGAAATGTCTGGTATGGAGGCAGGGATGGAAGTCATACCCATTATGATCATACCCGTTATTATGCTCTGAATCTTCATGCTGTGTTTTCCAAGGGAACTTTGGAATGGCGTTGTTTTGAAAGCACACTACATGCAGGAAAGGTGAGAGCAAATATTACACTGGCATTAGCCATTTCCGCACAGGCAATCAATCAGAGATCGACACAGATGAAAAAGACACTGATATCAGAAAACCCGGCATTTACATTTCGTACATTTTTATTGAGACTTGGGTTAATTGGAGACGAATATAAAAATGTTCGAAAACATCTGCTGGCAAATCTGGATGGTGATCTTGCGTGGAGATATGATAAAAGCACGTATGAGTGTCTGAAGAAAAATCAAAGGACAGAAGGAGTCAGATAGAGGTGAGAAAAAATGAAAGATAGATATTACTTCGCTTATGGCAGCAACATGAATCTGGAGCAGATGAAGTACAGGTGTCCGGCTGCGGAAGTTGTGGAAAACGTCCGGCTTGAAAATTATCGGCTGGCATTTCGGGGAAGGGCTCCGGGCAATGGGGTAGCAACGGTTCTGCCGGAAAAAGGAAGCTATGTCGAAGGAGTCTTATGGAAAATCACAGAAGCGTGTGAGAAGAGTCTGGATTTTTATGAAGGATTCCCAAGTTTTTATGGGAAAGAATCGATTCGGGTAAAAAATCAGGATGGTGTGGAGAAAGAAGTGTTTGTATATATGATGAACGCTCCGCACAAAGATGTTCCGGCAAAGCCATCGAAATTTTATCTGGATGGAATTCTGGAAGGATGTAAGGATAACCAGATTCCAACGGAGTCTGTCATGGAAGCGGTAAAACGTACCAGACAGGAAGTAAAAAAAGAAAAAAATCGATATGCAAGATAAAACGTACCGCAGAGGAAACATCTTCTGCGGTATTTTACTGAAAAAATCTATTTATAATAGGAAGGAAAAGCACATGAAGGTTAGAAAATTAAAGACCAGAATTGCTGCTTTTGGACTGGCTGTCCTGATGGGCATCAGTACCTTGAGCAGTGCGAATGCGTTTGCGGCCGAACAGACAGGCTCGGAACAGCAGACGGAAGTACAGGCATCTGAACAGGCGGTAACAAGCCAGAAAGATACATCAGTTACAGCAGATGATATCACAAAAGCAGTTTCAGATGATACATTTGCAGTGGAAACCAGTATGGAAGGAATCCATTATGATGCAGAAAAAGAAGATGTTACGCTTGTAAGTATCAAAGATGAGAATGGTGGAGAGTATCATTCAGACAAAGCAGGAACATATATTGCCACTTATATGGTCGTTCCAAAAGATAAGAGTGACAGCTATACCATCACCCGTAAAGTGACTCTGACGGATACCGAAGGACAGGCACATTCCGAAGAAAATGGTGGAGAGAAACAGAAGTCAGATACAGAATCTGAAGATGATTCGGATTCGCCTGTGCAGAACTACACAGATGTAGAAATTGAAACATCCGAAGAAGATGCATCTGCACAGGCAATCAAAGAACTGAAAGAGGACATCGAAGAGGGAAATGTGATGGTATTGTCTGCGGCTGAAAGAGCTACAAGCAGCGGTTCCACAGTTACATTGACAAAGGGGAGAACTATTTATTATCCAAGTTATATTGGAAATTATCTTACTTGCCTGTTTACAGTCAATGGAAAAATTGCATACTGCCTTCAGTCCCAGAAAGCATCCCCACCGAGTGGAAGTTATGTAGCACAGGTACTGGACAGCAATAAAAATCTGCAGAAAGTCCTTTATTATGGTTATGGCGGGGCAGGAGATCTGACAGGAAGTTATCTGTCTGGAAAAACGGAAGATGAAAAGTATGTGTATACACACATTGCAGCCAGCTATGCTTATGCAGGAGAAGCCGGATTTACAGGGTGTAATTATAATGACCTTGTAAATGCAGGGGTTATCGCATATATCAATTATCTGTTTGGACAGGAAGAACCGCCAAAAGGTGAACTGAGCCTTTCAAGCACAAAGCTGAATGCAGTACGGGATGGAAACATCCAGAAAACACCAAATATCACACTGTCTGGAGATCACAGAAACTATGTGACACTGAGTGTACCAGAAAATGTGACAGCACATAATCTTTCCAAAGGAACAAGTGTTACAAATGGAAAAATCCAGATTTATGGTGGAGATACATTCTATCTGTCCGCAGATTTATTACTGACAGGCAGTTATGCTTCCGGCAACTTATATGGTTCTGTCGGAAAGACATGGAGAACACTGGTGTTGACAACCGGAGATTCCAAGCAGGATATCGGTGTATTTGAAAGCGAAACAGCAGCGCCGGTAAGCTTCAGTGTACAGTGGCTGAATATGACACGCATTGAACTTATGAAGAAAGATGTCAATACACAGAATCCACTGTCAGGAGCAGTTTATGGTATTTATACTGATAAGAAGTGTGAAAATCTGCTGATGACAATGTCAGCAACCGGAACAGACGGAAAAGCAGTCAGCGATTATTTTGATTCTGCACTGAAAACAGTGTACGTGAAAGAGATCACTGCTCCGACAGGATACAAACTGAATACAGAAGTATATAAAGTGGCTGTTACTGCCGGAAAGACAATGACTGTAACAGCAACAGATGAGAGAGTCACCGGAAAGGTGAAAATCGCAAAGATCGATAAAGAAACACTTGCATTTAAAGCGCAGGGGGACAGTGTTCTTCGTGGTGCTGTGTATGGTCTGTATGCAAAAGAGGACATCGTGCATCCGGATGGCACAACAGGGGTTCTGTATAAACAGGACAGCCTGATTGCACAGGGAGTCATCGGAGATGACGGAACACTGGAATTTTCAGAATTATACCTTGGAGAAATGTATGTAAAAGAGATCACTCCACCGGAAGGATATACACTGGATACTACCAAATACGAGGTATCAGTAACTTATGAAGGTCAGGATGTTGCCGAAGTGACAAGAGACCTTACGGTAAAAGAGCAGGTAAAGAAACAGGCATTCCAGTTAATCAAAATCAGTGAAGATGGAGAGCAGACAGAAACAGACCTGGTTGCAGGAGCAGGATTTAAGGTATATCTGATCAGCGACCTGACACAGGTAAAAAATGGAAAACTGAAGCCAGCCAATGGAGAAAGCTATACAGCAAGCGATTTCAAAAATTATGACTTCAGCAAAGAGCAGGTTGCAGTTACTTACGAGAATGGAACAGCCGTACCAGTACCAGAACTGATCACTGATACAAAAGGATATGCAGTCAGCCCGGAACTGCCGTATGGAAGTTATGTTGTAGTGGAAAGTACTACCCCTGAGAATTTGAAAACCATTGATCCATTTGTTGTAAATGTGGAAAATGACAGCAGAGAGCCAATGCAGTGGAGAGTATTTGATGACCGCCCGTTTGAATTTTTGCTGAAAATTGTAAAGAAGGATGCACAGACTGGAAATACTGTTTTAAAGGCTGGTGCTTCTTATAAGATTTACGATGTGACAAATAAGAAATATGTGGAACAGGTTGTTCAGTATCCGAAGAAAGAAAAGATCAGTGTATTCGAAACAAACGAGGAAGGATATCTGATCACACCGCAGGAACTGAAGTGCTCTACCTACCGAATCGAAGAAGTGAAAGCACCGGAAGGATTTGTAAGACAGGGAAGCGAGGAGTCCCTGTATGATGGAACAACGATTATTTCACCATTAGAACAGACTACAAAAGGAACATATAAAGAAAATCCACAGAGTGGTATTGTAATTACAGTATCCTCAAACACTGCACATCAGATTGATCCAGATACAGGAGCTGCGATTGTAGAGGTAGAACAGAAAAACGATGAACAGGTAGGAAGCCTGCTCCTGACGAAAAAGGGAGAACAGCTTACCGAAGTAACCGGAGATTCTGTTCTGGCAAAAGTAAAAGCACTGGTTTCAAAAGTAAGAAATGCCGTATCTGGAAAAGAAGAAACAGGTATTTATAAAGGCTTTAAATATGAAGAAACCGGAGTAGAAGGCGCTGAATTCGAAATATATGCCAAAGATACCATCTATTCACCGGACGGAGCAAAGGACGAAGCAGGAAATCCAGTTGTCCGATATGAGAAAGATGACCTGGTAGCCAAACTGACTACAGATGAAAATGGAACAGCAGTTATCAACAATCTGCCACTGGGAACGTATTATCTGAAAGAAGTTGTAGCAGGAGAGAATTTTGTCCTAAATACAGAACAGAAAGAATTTACCCTGACAGCAGAGGATGATACACAGGCAGTTGTTTATGAAGGCGTTACCTATAAAAATGAAAGACAGAAAGTTTTCGTATCAGTAGAAAAGAAAGATTCTGTCACAGGCGAAAAGCTGGAAGGTGTTATTTTTGGACTGTATGCTGCAGAAGATATTCTTTCTAATCAGGGAGAGGTTCTCGTAGAGAAAGATACCTTGCTGGAAAAGAAAGCAACGGATGCAAAGGGAACACTTACTTTCGACAGTGATCTTCCACATGGAAAATACTATGTCAAAGAGGAAGTCAGAAAAGCTGGATATCTTCCAAATGAGGAAGTATGGAATGTAGATGCAACTTACGAAAATCAGAATCTTGCAAAGATTGAACTGAACAAAGAAGTTGAGAATCAGCCGACAGAAACACGCATTACAAAAACAGATGCAACTACCGGAAATGAGCTGGAAGGAGCCAAACTGCAGGTCATTGATAAAGACGGAAATGTTGTGGAAGAATGGGTAAGCAGTAAGGAAGAACATGTCATTTACGGACTGCCGGAAGGAAGTTATACCTTACATGAGGAACTGGCTCCTTATGAAGATGGCTATGTGTCTGCCAGCGATGTGATGTTTGAAGTCAAAGAAGATGGCAGTGTGACAAAGGTTGAGATGAAAGATGAATATTCCAAAGTGGAAATTTCAAAAACAGACCTTACAACCGGAAAAGAACTGGAAGGGGCAAAGCTTCAGATTATCCGCAAAGACGGAACTGTTCTGGAAGAGTGGATTACAGATGGAAAACCACATTCCGTTGAAAAACTCCCAGTCAATGAAGAACTTACTCTGCGTGAGATCACAGCACCGGATGGTTACGAGATTGCGGAAGATGTCACATTTACATTGAAAGATACAATGGAAGTCCAGAAAGTAGAAATGAAAGATGCCAGAACACCGGAGAAAACAACAGAAAAAACAAATGCACCAAAAACAGGTGATAACCAGAAAATATGGGCGTTTGTTCTGCTTGCACTGGCATCTGCTGGAACAGCTACAGGAGTGACTGTATACCGCAGAAAGAAGTCAAAAATGACAGACAACAAAAAAGAAACAGAAGAAAAATAAAATAAGAATTACAGGATAAACCAATCTGACAGGGCAGGAGATGTGCATAAAGCAGCTTCTGCCCTGTCTGTATATAAGGAGAAGAATGATGAGACGTTTTTATACAGCAGAATCAGTAACAGAAGGACACCCAGACAAAGTATGCGATCAGATAGCAGATGCAATCTTAGATGAATGTCTGCGTTACGATCCATCTTCGAGAGTGGCGTGTGAAGTCCTTGCTACAAGAGGAAATGTGTTTGTAGCAGGAGAAATCACCAGCGGATATGAACCACCAGTGTTTGATGTGATCCGAAAAGTTTTAGAAGAGTGTGGATATTGTACAGATGGGATAGAAATGGATACGTTTGTACACCAGCAGAGTCCAGATATTGCGAAAGCAGTGAGTGTGTCGAAAGAATTTCGGGATAATATCGGCGCAAAATTAAGAGATAGAAGCAGGGGAGCTGGAGATCAGGGTGTTATGGTCGGATATGCGTGTGATGATACTCCGCAGCTTATGCCAATGCCGACTGTTCTGGCACACCGGATCACACGTGAACTTTCGGCTTGCAGAAGAAGCGGATATATCAAAGATATCTTTTCGGATGGAAAAGCACAGGTAACCGTAGAATATGAAGATGGAAAACCAGTGAGACTGGAAAGTGTTGTTGTTTCCTGCCAGCATGGTGCAGAAAAGAGCCTGAAGAAGTTAGATGCCGAGATTAGAGAGAAAGTGCTTCGCTCAGCACTCAGATTACTGCCGCCGGATGAGGATACGAAGATTCTGATTAATCCGTCAGGAAAATTTGTGTGTGGAGGGTTTGATGCAGATACCGGACTGACGGGGAGAAAGCTGATGGTGGATACTTATGGCAGTATGATTCCGCATGGCGGCGGTGCATTTTCGGGAAAGGACTGTTCGAAAGTAGACCGTTCGGCGGCTTATATGGCAAGGTATATCGCCAAAAATATAGTAGCTGCTGAGTTTGCAAGCAAGTGTCAGGTGTCTCTGGCTTATGCAATCGGAGTAGCAGAACCGGTTATGATTGAGGTAGATACCTTTGGTACAGGAAAAGTGTGTGCAGATGATTGTCTGGCGGCAGCAATCCCACTGGTGTTTGGAGTGACACCCGTTCAGATCATGGAATCCCTTCGATTGAATCGTCCGATTTTCCGGCAGACGGCAGTTTTTGGTCATTTTGGAAGAAAGGAGTTTCCTTGGGAGCGGACAGATAAGGTACTGGCTCTTCAGGATACGATTCTGTAATGCCTTGGGTAACAGAAGAAGAGATTCAGGCAGCAAAAAATATGACTGCGTATGAGTATTTGCGAACACATCAGGCACAGAGACTGCAAAAGACAAGAACCAGAAATGAATGGCAGTTGACGGACCATGACAGTTTTAAAATCAATGAATTGTCGAGTAAATGGCATTGGAAATCCAGAGATATCGGGGGAGTGTCTGCACTGCGGTTCCTGATTGAAGTGGATGGAATGAAATTTACAGATGCTGTAAAACTGCTGTGCGAAGAGAGTCCGTCTTTTATTCCGACACAGTCTGCCGAAAAGGAAAAACCACTATTTAAACTGCCGGAGAGATATTGTAATTGCAGACGAATCAGGGCTTATTTAAACCACAGAGGAATCAGCGATGAAGTGATCACATATTGTATTTCACATGAAATCCTTTATGAAAGTGTCCCGTACCATAACGCAGTTTTTGTTGGGAAAGATGAATCCAGAAAAGCAAGATATGCATTCCTGCGAGGAATCTATGAAAAAAACGGGAAGGGATTCAAGATGGAGCAGACCGGGAGTGAAAAAAAGTACAGCTTTTGCATTCCACCTGAAAGAGAAACAAAGCGAGTTGCCGTATATGAAGCGTGTATTGATGCATTGGCACACATGACACTGGAAGAAGGAAAGAGGGATAAATATCGTCTTTCCCTTGGGGGAATCGCTGCTCCGAAAGAAAACGCACTGATACAGAGTGAACGTTTTAAAAAGCCGCCGGACGCACTGGAAGAGTTTCTGAAGAACCATCCGGAAATCAAAGAAATTGAAATATGCACCGATAATGACTTTGCCGGGAGATGGGCGAAAGAACAGATGAAAAAACATTACGAGGGAACGTATCAGATTATCTGCAATCTGCCGGAAAAAGAAGGGGAAGATTATGCAGACCTTGCGAAAGAAAAAAAGCAGGCAAATAAATGCAGGGACAGACCATTGGAAAGAAGGTGATAGAGAATGGAAGAAAAAGGAACGATGCACGTACATCTGTTGACGGAGCTGACTGGAAATCTTTATTCAGAAGAATCCGAATGGGAAGAAGAGTGGTCGGAGAGTGATGAATATGGAATGCCATTAGATGGAACAGAACTTGCCGATTATGAAGAAGTCATCCGAGAAGAACTGGAACGCTATGGGGAAGATGATCTCATGCAGTATTTTGACGGAAGTGAGTCCATTCAGGAAAAGATACAAAGTGCAGTTGTTACGATAGAAAACAAAGACGGAATCCTGTACGGCTGTACCAAACTGGAATTAAATGAATTTTTAAGTCAGGAAGAACTACAGGAATTCACCGAATACATTACAGGGCAGTACAGTGACGGGTGGGGTGAAGGATTTGAACAGAGGGATATCAAGGTAGATGGTGGAACGATGAATGTGCATTTTTGGCATCCTAATATGGAACAGCCGAAAATGTATGAAAAGAAAACAGAGCAGATTCCGACAAAGCCTGAGAAACAACGTCCCAAGTTACAGCTCCTTGGACATGATGGGAATATTTTTTCCATTATGGGCGATGCCTCAACTCTTTTGAAAAAGAATAAACAGACAGCAGAAGCAAAAGAAATGCGTAAAAGGGTATTGGAAAGTGGGGACTATTACAAAGCACTTTTGATTATCAGCGAATATGTAGAAACTGAGTTGAGTCCGCCGCCCAAAGAAAATAAAAAGACAAAGAAGAAAAATCAGCCGGAACGCTGAGAAAAGAAAGGATGATGCCTATGACAAATGGCCTGAGTTTGGAAGAACTTATGAAAGAGGGAACATACCCGGAGGAATATACTGAAGGGGAAAACTGGAAAATATTACATGGAGATACATTAAAACTGGTCAAAGCATTCCAGCCGGGAATCTTTGATGCAGTTATTACCGATCCGCCGTATGCATCCGGTGGAACAAAACAGAATGAAAGAAATCGTACTACAAATCAGAAATACAGCAGTATGAGTGCTGCCAATGCACTTCCGGATTTCGATGGGGATAACAAAGACCAGAGATCTTGGACGCACTGGATGGCTGAATGGCTCTATGATGTGCGGAAAGCCTGCAAGAAAGGTGCTCCGATCTGTCTGTTCATTGACTGGCGTCAGTATCCATCGATTACCGATGCATTGCAGTGGGCAGGATGGATCTGGCGAGGAACAGCGGTGTGGGATAAGGGAAACTCCCGTCCACAGAAAGGCCGTTTCCGCCAGCAGGCTGAATATATTGTGTGGGGCAGTAACGGACCGATGCCGATCAACCGTCCGGTATCTTGTCTGCCGGGCGTCTTCCGATATGGCAATCCGCAGAACCGGATTCATGTGACAGAGAAACCGTTGCAGCTTATGAAAGATGTTATCCAGATTTGTGAACCGAGAGGGCTGATCCTGGACCCGTTTGTCGGAGCAGGAACAACTGTCCTTGCAGCGGTTATGACAGGTTATCGTGCAGTGGGAATTGAGGTAACAGATGCCTACTACAAACTGGGAAGTGACAGAGTGAAAATTGCATTAGAAGCAGAGCAGAAAGAGGATGAAAAGTAGCCGGGATGTCCAATTGGACATCTTGTTTTTTATAGAGAAAATGAGTGGCATCCAACTGGATGCAGGAAGGAGATGGAGCGTATGGAACAGGCGCTGGCTTATGTGTGCTGTTCAGCAGAAGAAAGCCGGGTAAAAGTGCAGAAATATTGCAGAAAAATCTATGAACTTGGGTATGTACCAATCTGTCCGAGATTTGTATTCTCACCATTCTTGGAAGAGTCTGATGCAGAAGATATGCAGGGATATGGAAGAATGTCCCATATCCTTTTACGGAGATGCCGGATGGTAGTCGTATGTGGGAAAGAAGTGACAGGAACAATGAATACCGAAATCAGTATGGCAGACAGACTCCATATCATTTGTACGACACTTGATGGACTGGTACAGATAAAAGAATCAAAATAAATCAGAATCGAGTCAATCCGGTGCTACAGAAACTGGCGGTACTCGTTTTGCAAGCATAGCGTTTGGATATCCAAACGCACTTTGGGGAGAACCCCAATCCCCCGGACACAGACGGAAATGGAAAGGAAGGATCAAGTCATGTTAAGAAATGGAGTAATGATTGTAATCGCATTGATGAGCGGAGGATTTATAGGAGTGATAGTGACCTGTTGCATGGTTGCAGCGAAAAAATCCGATGAGGATCTTGGCGGTATGATGAAAGAGGAAGAGAAAAAAGAAGGGACGGTGATGCAATGCGAAAACGAAACCATGTGATCCCGGTACGGCTTAATGCAAGGGAAGTCAGGGAACTGAATGAGCAGGTCGAAAGAAGCGGTCTGAGCCGGGAAGAGTTTATGCGTTCGTTGATTTTAGGAGCGCAGGTTCATGCAAAACCCTGTGAGCATCATCCCGAATTGCTCCGAAAGATTGCAGGCTTATGCAACAATGCCAATCAGCTTGCACATGTTGCCAATGCTTCTGGTATGGCAAGCGAGCAGAGTATTCAGGAAATGCTGCGGCTTACCAAAGAGACATGGCATCTGGTAAAGGAAGAGTGGTAATGACCGATGGCTTATACAAGTGTTATCCCCGTCCACCGCCTGGACCGTTCCATCGAATATGTGAAAGACAAAGAAAAAACCACACAGAAAGCAGACTCTTTGGAGGCTGCCATTGATTATGCCATGAACCGGACAAAGACGGAACAGGCGGTCTTCGAAGATACCATCGGATGTACCAATGAAAATGCGTATGCAGATATGGTGGCAACAAAAAAGAGATTCCATAAGATGGGCGGTGTGGAAGGATACCATCTGGTACAGAGTTTTGCAGAAGGTGAGGTGACACCGGAACTGGCACATCTCATCGGACAGGAACTGGCAGACCGGCTCTTAAAGGGACAGTATGAAGTCGTTATCACAACGCATCTGAATACCAGACATTATCATAACCACATTGTCTGGAACTCTGTGAGCATGGCAGACGGGCGTAAGTACCACAGCAATGCAAAGAGTTATTATACGGAGATCCGGAAGATCTCCGATGAGCTGTGCAGAAAATATGGTCTGTCTATCATTGAATCCAATCAGAAAAAATCAATCCCTTATGTACAGTGGAAAGCAGAACAGGAAGGAAAGCCGACATGGAGAACGGCGATCCGTTTGGATATCAGGGAATCGGTACAGGAAAGCTACTCCTGGTCACAATTCCTAAAAGAGATGGAAAAGCGGGGTTATACATGGAAACTGAACAGGAAATACATTTCTTTAAAAGCTCCGGGAATGGAGCGGTATATTCGTCTGCGTTCCCTTGGAAAAAATTATTCTGAAGAGGAAATACGTGGGCAGATACTACAGCCCAAGGTGAAACGAGTCTATCAAAAGGCAGTACAGATTCATCCCAAAAAGAAACTGACCGGGATTCAGGCACTGTATTATTCCTATTTATATCAAATGGGGGTACTGCCAAAAAGACCGAAAAGGAGTCCATACGCTGTCAGAGAGGATATCCGGAAACTGGATCAGAGGATTGAACAGATTGAGTTTTTAATGAAGCATGACATTACGACCAGAGAACAGCTTGCCACATACCGTGAGCCGTTACAAAAGCAGATTTCAGAACTGATGAAGGAACGCAGAAAGCTCTATCGGAATGACAGTGAAGACAGTGGAAAAGCACGGCTGTCTGAAATCAATGAGGAATTAAAAAATCTCGGAAAAGAAGTCCGTATGACCGTCCGGATTGAAAAGCATTCATTGGAAATCGAAGAAAGACTTCGAAAGGCAGAAGAACAAAACCAGAATGAGAAACGTGTGGAACACAAAGAAAAAGAGAGTCAGGAGGTGAGATAAGTATGAATTACGGAGCAGAACCGGCAGATCAGGTGGTGCGGTACAGTCTGGAAGGAATGGAATACTCTTTGAAGATTACCGGAAATGTGGCAAAGCATGTGGCAATCTTTATTGCGGCCGCCCTGAAAGATCAGAAAAAGACAAGAGGGAAAACAAGGCTTACCAGAATGTTAAAGGAACAGCGCCCGATGAAATTTTTTACCGTTCCGGGTGACCGCTTAAAAGAATTTGCGAAAGAAGCCAAAGCGAGAGGTATCTTATATGTTGTCATCAAAGATAAGGTGAATCCGGATCAGACAGAGGTCATGGTATTTGCAGATGATGCAGCAAAGATGAACCGGGTATTAGACCGGATGAATCTGGATTTTGTAAAAGCAGAATCAGGCTCTATGGTTACAGAAGCAGTGGAAAAAGAGAATGCACCGGAAAAGGCAGAGAACCAGATGGAAAAAGAAACCGGGGAGAATGTACGGACAGAGACTGTTGTCCTGCCGGAAGGCAAGATAGAATTTGAACTGGATGATGCGGAAGAAATGTTCCAGATCGGGGATGAGGCTTTCCCGGAAGGAAATTTTACACATGCGCAGGAGGGGAAAGCAAAGAATCCGTCCGAACCTTTCTCGCGCAACAAAAATATTTCTTCCGGTCGGGAAACTAGCTGGGAAGAAAAGAATGAAAAACCATCTGTGCGGAAAGAACTCGGAGATATCCGTAAGGAACAGGAAGAGAAACGTAAGAGGCCGGACAGACGGAAAAATGCCAGAGAGAGCAGGAAGAAACGTAAGAATATGAAAACGAAAGGCAGGTAATGTATATGGATTTAACAGACATGATTTCAGGTGGAACGGAAGAACAGCAGATTCCTGAACAGAAATTGACCAAGGAAGAATATGCAGCCAAGAAGCAGCAGGAAAGAGAAGAGGTATGGGCTGAAGTAGATTCACAGGCACAGGGAGTTTTTCAGGATGGAGAAAAACTGAAAGGCTTTCTGGATTTTATGGCAGAGTGTAATACACAGAGAACTCCGAATCTGCTTTTGATCTACGGACAGCATCCGGATTTTAAGGTGGTAAGGTCTTATGAACGCTGGAGAGAAGAACACCGTTCAGTAAAAGCAGGGGAGCATGGCATTACTTATATGATTTCCACTGAATACGAAAAAGACGGAGAAATGCGGAGAGGATATACGATCGGAAAAGGATTTGACATCAGTCAGATGTCAGGAAAGCCATTAGAAGAACGCCCACAGCGAAGTCTGACAGAACTGGTAGGAGTTGTCTTAAAAGACCAGTCGGTGCGTGTACAGATTGAGGATAATCTGCCAGACAAAGTGCAGGCCCAGTACAATCCGAGATACCGTACCATTTATATCCGCAACGGAATGAGTGAAGTAACGACATTCCATGCACTGAACAGAGAACTGGCATGTGCAGCACTGGACCAGCATACCGGAACCTACAGCCGACAGAAAGTCAGCGCACAGGCATATTGTGCGGCCTATGTGATTGCAAAACGTTATGGTGTGGATGTTACCGGATTCAATCTGGAGTATATTGCACAGAGAAATGAATGTGGAAAGAAAGATCCGCAGGAACTGAGAGACTTTTTAAATGATGTCCGTCAGGCTTCCTACAGTATACGAAACCATATCGAACGCAATTTTGGTGCAAAGGAACAGGAGTATATAACCGATGAGTTCGCAATCGGAGACCCTGTAAAAATACCGGAAACCAAGGATGAAAAACCATCTGAACAAGTATCCGGAAAAGAGAAAAAAGCAAAGAGCCAGCCGGAACGATAAAAGTGAAAAAGTTGGACGGTTGGAGTAGCTATTACGGAGGTCTTGTGATATGGTTGGTGTAATAAAAAAAGGAGGTCAGCCAGATGACAAAATACTATTTGAAGATGGATAACATTATGAAAAATATGTTCGTGGTGGCACTGAATGATGAGCTGCAGGCACAGAGTGAGCAGGATGAATGTTTGGAAGAAACGAAAGCTCTTCTGAAAAAAGTAAGTGAATACGACCTCGCCCAGAAACGGCTGCAGATTACAGCCGGGGAACAAAGGCAGATCCGTAAGGCACTGAACAGGCTTAGAAGTAAATATCTTGCAGCCGGAAGATATAGTGATGGAATAGATAAAATCATTATTCAGGTTGCAAAACCAAATACCACCAGACACATGTTCTGGTAGAGAAAGGAGTGGTTGATTGGTCATTTATTCAAGAGAAAAAGTGGCACGACTTAGAGAACAATATCCGGCAGGAACAAGAATCTGTCTGGATTCGATGGACGGAGAAGCGGGTATGCCGCAGGGACTGGAAGGAACTGTGCAGTATGTGGATGATGCAGGTCAGCTCGGCATCAGTTGGGACAACGGCAGAAGTCTCTCACTGATACCGGGAGTGGATTCCTTTCATAAGAAAGAAGGACAGGAACATCCAGAAGAAAAGCCACGCAAGAAAAGAGAATCTGACTTGCAGAGATAAGTAAAAAAAAAGCAGGACTTGGTTCTGTGTCTTGTCTTTCTGCCATTTGTCTGGTGGGCGGCAGCGATTACCGCTTGTGCCATTGCACCGGATAAGAATTTTATTCAAATCTTAGAAACGCTGAGCGAAAAACTCGAACAGCCGTTTTTTATCACGTATACACCGTATACGTTCAAATGTATTCTGATATTCACAGCAGCCTATTTCTTAGGCATTGGTATTTATGAATCCCAAAAAAGAAATTATAGAAGAGGTGTGGAACATGGTTCCGCAAAATGGGGCAACGTGTCCGAAATCTGCAGACGTTACTGCGAAAAACGATACACGCAAAATCTGCTTTTAACACAGCATTTCCGTATGGGACTGGACGGCTATAAGCACAAACGAAACCTAAATGTGCTGGTAGTCGGAGGTTCAGGAGCTGGAAAGAGCCGGACGTATGCAATCCCAAACATCATGCAGTGCAACTGTTCGATGGTGATTACTGATCCCAAGGCAGAACTTTTGCGTAAAACCGGAGGTGTTCTGGAACGGAATGGATATGAAGTCCGGGTTTTTGATTTGATCAATCCGGAGACTTCCTGGTGTTATAATCCGTTTGCGTATGTCTGGGATGATAAGGATGTACTGAAGCTGATCAATAACCTGATCCGCAACACAACACCGAAGGGAGCGCAGAGTTCAGACCCGTTCTGGGAGAAGTCCGAGACTGCACTTTTACAGGCACTTATGCTGTATTTGCTGCATGAGGCTCCACCGGAAGAACAGAACTTTCCGATGATCATGGAAATGCTTGGAAGCGCTCAGGTCAAAGAAGATGATGAGGATTACCAGTCCCCATTGGACATTTTGTTTGAAAGACTGGAAATGCGGGACCCGGAGAGTATTGCGGTCAAGCAGTATGCCATTTATAAGCAGGCAGCCGGAAAGACTGCAAAGTCTATTTTGATCTCGGTTGGTGTCCGTCTGGCAGCTTTTAACCTGAAACAGATTGCAAATCTGACCTGTACAGACGAACTGGACTTATACAGTATCGGGGAGAAAAAAGTAGCACTGTTTTGCTGTATTCCGGATGCCGACACCAGCATGAATTATCTGGTCGGCATGATTTACAGTAATCTGTTTCAGACACTGTATTATGTGGCAGACCGGAAGTACGGAGGAAGGCTTCCAATTCCGGTACACTGCATTATGGATGAATGGCCAAACGTAGCCTTGCCGGATGATTTTGACAAGATTCTGGCAACCATGCGTTCCAGAGGGATTTCCTGCAGTATCATCATCCAGAATATCGCACAGATGAAAGCCTTATTTAAAGACTCGTATGAGAGTCTGATCGGCAACTGCGATGAATTTTTATATCTGGGTGGAAATGAAAAAGAAGGACATAAGTATGTCTCGGAATTATTGGGAAAAGAAACATTGGATACCAATACCTACGGACAGACAAAAGGGCGTAGCGGCAGCTATTCGGTGAATTATCAGCAGACTGGAAGGGAACTTTTAACACCGGATGAAATACGGCTTTTAGATAACCGCAAAGCGATTTTGTTTATTCGTGGGGAGCGTCCGATCATGGACGATAAATATGATTTAAAAAAGCATGTGAATTTCAGATACACAGAGGACGGTGGTGCATCGCCTTATGATTATGCGAAAACACCACTGGCTCACGACGACCTAAAGATTGACATTAACAGATTAGACGACTACGAACTGCTGTCTACCGAAGACATCCTTGGTGAATAGCAGTTTTTTGATGGATTGGAGTGATGTGTATTGAAGAAATTTCTCACAGGAGAAAAGAATAGAACAAAAAAGAATACAACTGAAAAAATGACAACCCCGATGCCGATGGGGAGAAAACAGAAAAAGTGGATGAGCCTTTACATGGCACTGGTACTGACCGTAACGGTTGGAGCAACGACCGCATTCGCAGCCGGTGATCCGTTGTCCGTTATCAATAACCTGTCTACTTTTATTTTTTCCCTGATTCGTGCAATCGGTTTGATTTTGCTTGGATTTGGTGTTGTGCAGGTTGGTCTGTCTTTAAAAAGCCATGATCCAAGCCAGAGGGCAAATGGATTTCTGACACTGGCCGGAGGAGTAATTATTACGTTCGCCAAAGAAATCCTGGATCTGATTATGGCGTAAGCCTCTTTGAAAAAGTATATCAGGAAACAGCAGGAGTGCCGGAAGGTACTCCTGCATTCAAAAGTATGTTCAGGGAGGTGAAAGTTTTTGAGCGATAACTGGATTGTACAGAATCTGAACTCTGCGTTGTCTACATGGAGTGAAAAGATGGCAGAACTGTGGACACTGCTTACTGAAAATCCGGCAACTTTTAAAGGCGGCGGCATCTGGCGGATTATGACCAATATCAATGATGCACTGACAGCTATTGCCTATGGATTACTGGTGTTGTTTTTTGCAGCCGGAATCATTAAAACGTGTGGCAGTTTTACAGATCTGAAAAAGCCGGAACATGTGCTAAAAGCATTTATCCGGTTTGCACTTGCTCAGGGAGCAATCACGTATGGAATGGAACTTATGCAGGCACTGTTTTCCATTGTGCAAGGAATCGTGACAACCGTAATGAGTGGCTCCAGTATGGCAGGAAGCGTGACGGAACTGCCAACGGAGATTGTAGATAAGATCGAGAGTGTGGGAATGCTGGAATCCATTCCATTGTGGATTGTCACACTGCTTGGCAGTCTGCTGATCACCGTATTGTCATTTGTGATGATCCTGACAGTGTATGGCAGAATGTTCAAAATCTATATGTATACGGCAATCGCCCCGATTCCGATTTCCTCGTTTGCAGGAGAACCCACGCAGTCTATTGGAAAGAACTTTATCCGTTCTTATATAGGCGTGTGTCTGGAAGGGGCAATTATTGCACTGGCGTGTATTATCTTTTCTGCTTATGCGGCAAGTCCTCCGGCAGTGGGAGATACGGAGCTGAGTGCAGTTACAATCGTGTGGAACTATGTAGGAGAACTGGTATTCAATTTATTGGTACTTGTTGGAGCAATTAAGGCATCTGACCGTATTGTCAGAGAAATGATGGGACTTGGAGGTTAAAAAATATGGATACAAAGAAAACATTAAGATATAACTGGGAATTCGGACGTGAGACAGTAGCGATACGAGTGAGCTCTTATCGGAACAATGGGAATTTATATGTAGGACTCTGCCATAAGGAAGGGAGAGACTGGGAAGATTTTGGAGATGTAACCATTAATCTGCCCTATCAGTTCTTAGAGCCAAATGAGGCTTTTATAACAGGAGATTTTACCAAGGATATGCTTCATTTTATCAAGGAACATAAACTTGGAAAAGTGTTGAATGAAACAGGAAGATCAGGATATGCAACCTATCAGAAGGTAGCGTTTGACCTTGCAAGACTTGCGGAATTTGATCCGGAAGGCGTTGCGGAACACTGTAGATTTGCCGGGATAGAAGTACCGAAAGAAAAACCACAGAAAACGAAGAAACAAAACAGGGGAGAGGAACGATAATTTATGGAAGTAAAGATGAACAAAGAAATCAGGGACTATCAAGAATCCATGTTTATGGGACTGGACCTGAGACAATGTGTGTGTTCTGTTCTTGCGATTCTTACAGCAATCGGAATTTACTTTGGAATGCGTGATATTACCGGACAGGAAATAACCGGATGGCTGTGTGTGCTTGGTGCTGCTCCATTTGCTGCCTGTGGCTTTTTCAAATATCATGGTATGACAGCCGAACAGTTTTTATGGGCAGTGATCAAATCCGAATTGCTGTATCCGAAGAAACTGGTGTTTCAGTCGGAAGATATCTACTACTCCTGCATGCAGGAGACCATCTCGCTGGGAGAAAAGAATCAAAAGGATGGAGCGGAAATCATAAAAGAGCGGGAGCAAAAAGCAGAAGCAAAACAGAGAAAGAAACGCAAGGGAAGGAGTGATGCCTTTGATTAAAACCTTAAGTCAGGCACTTCGGATGGATAAGGAACGCTTCAAAGTTCCGAAATCCGTCCAACAGGCAATTCCCATCCAGCGAATCTGGCCGGATGGAATTTTTCAACAGGGAACGAAATTCTCAAAAACATATCGTTTTACAGATATCAACTATTATATTGCGAGTAAGGACAATAAGACAGAAATGTTTCTGGATTATTCTGAACTCTTAAATTCACTGGATTCCGGCATTTCTGCCCAAATTACCATCAATAATCGGAGAATCAATAAAGAAGAATTCGAAAAGTCTATTCTGCTTCCAATGAAGGAAGATGGACTGGACCACTATCGGGAAGAATACAACGAAATGCTCCTGTCTAAGATTACAGGAACAAACAACAGCATCTATCAGGAACGGTATCTGACCGTCAGTGTACATAAAAGATCGATTGATGATGCAAGAACCTATTTTGCACGTATCGGAACAGACATCGTAACACATCTGGCAAAGTTATCGTCCACAGCAGAAGGACTGGACGCAGAGAGCCGGCTCCAGATTTTCAGGGATTTCTTCAAGGGAGATGTCCCACAGGCATTTCCGTTTGATCTGAAACAATTTGCCAAGAAGGGAACAAGTTTCAAGGACTGGATGTGTCCGGATTCTATGGAATTTGAACGTGACCATTTTAAAATCGGTGACAGATACGGAAGAGTCCTGTATATGCAGGATTATGCAAGTTATGTCAAAGATGACATGATTTCAGAATTGTGTGACTTTAGCCGGAATCTGATGTTGTCGATTGACATCCTGCCAGTCCCTACGGATGAAGCGGTAAGGGAAATCCAGAACCGACTGCTTGGTGTGGAAACTAACGTGACCAACTGGCAGAGAAGGCAGAACGCTAATAATAACTTCTCGGCAATCGTACCATACGATATGGAACTTCAGAGAAAAGAAACCAAGGAAATGCTCGATGATCTGACAACCAGAGACCAGCGTATGATGTTCGGGATTTTGACAATGGTACATCTGGCAGACAGCAAAAAGCAACTGGATTCCGATACGGAACTGATTCTGTCAATCGCAAGAAAGCATCTGTGTCAGATGGCAACATTAAAGTGGCAGCAAGTGGACGGACTCAATACAGTGCTTCCTTACGGACTGCGAAAGATCAATGCCCTGCGTACATTGACAACGGAATCAACGGCTGTTTTAATCCCGTTCCATACACAGGAAATCCTGCAGCCGGGAGGTATCTATTATGGGCAGAATGCAGTCAGCAAGAACCTTCTGGTAGCCGACCGGAAGAAACTGATGAATGGAAACAGTTTCCGGTTGGGCGTCAGTGGATCAGGAAAGAGCTTTTCGGCAAAAGAAGAGATTGTGCATCTGGCATTGAGTACCGATGACGATATCCTGATTCTTGATCCGGAGTCCGAATTTACAAAATTAGTAGAGGCTCTGGGCGGACAGGTTGTAAAAGTATCTGCGACATCAGACAATCATCTGAATGCAATGGATATGGACGCAGCCTACGGCAATGAAAAGAATCCACTGATTGAAAAATCGGAGTTTATCCTGTCTGTGTTCGAGCAGTTGGTTGGAGCAGGAAATCTGTCGGCAAAAGAAAAGTCGATTCTGGACCGCTGTGCTGCAGATGTGTACCGGGATTATATCCGAAGTGGTTATACCGGAGAAGTTCCGACATTGAAAGATATGTACCGACAGTTGATGTTACAGCCGGAAGAAGAGGCAAGGGGACTTGCACTGTCATCCGAACTTTTTATCAATGGAAGCCTGAACACCTTTGCACAGCCGACCAATGTGAATAAGAAGAACAGGATCATGGATTATGATATCCGGGAACTGGGGGAACAGCTTATGCCACTGGGAATGCTGGTTACCTTAGACAGTATTTTCAACAGGGTAATTCAGAACTGGAAAGAAGGAAAAACGACATGGATATTTGCCGATGAGTTCTATCTGTTATTCCGCTATGAATACAGTGCAAATTTCTTCTACCGACTGTACAAGAGAATCAGAAAATACAATGGATTCGTGACAGGTTTAACCCAAAATGTTGAGGAACTTCTGAAATCGGACACTGCAAGACTGATGTTGGCAAACAGTGAGTTTTTGATTCTTTTGAATCAGGCAAGTACAGACAGGGAAGAATTGGCAGCTCTTTTGAATATTTCCGAAAACCAACTGTCCTATATTACAAATGTATCGGTTGGCAGTGGCCTAATCCGTTGCTCTGGGAATATCGTACCATTTGAGAATACGTTCCCAAAGAATACAGACCTTTATAAACTAATGACAACAAAACCGGGAGAATCATAATGAAGAAAAAAGAAGAAGTAACGATAACTTTTTATGCTGCAGAGTGCGGTGAGTTCCATGATTTAGGAGAATATACAAAATGCAGAACGCTGGAAGAGGCATATAAAAAGTACCAGAAATATTGTAGAACATCTGCCAATATGTGTCCGGCTATTGAGTTTTCTATTCATGATCCAGAATCAATTTATTCAGACATGGAATATCCATTACCGTTGTCATCAAAAGACAGGGGAGACTTGGAACTTGTGCCATATTACAACGAACATCCACTGGTAAATGAGGCAATCAGACAGGTGGAGCAGTTGCAGAAACAGCAGGAAAAAAAGAAACATCGGGATGTTGCCCGATGAGATAAGAGATACGGAAAGAGGGTGACCGGATGAAAGATATCAAGGAACGGGTAAGGGATAAGAATCCGAAGATTCGAAATCCGGCTGCCCGACTTCCGAAAGAACTGGTTCGCTCAGCGGTTCTGGAAGCAAAAGAAAAGCCAAGGGAACTACATGAAAAAAGCAGTGGGCAGTCAGAATCCCCAACACAGTATGGAACTGAAAAAATAGAATCCGTACAGTACAGAGCGGCGAGTGTGGCAGGAAAAAGTATAGGGAAAACCACATATCAAGGTGGAAAAAAACTTGCTGGAGTGACCTACAGGAAGATAAAGGAAAGAAAAAGCAGACAGGAAGAAGCGAAAGCTGCCGAAGAAGCAATGGAGCAGGGGGCAGAAAGCGGAAAGAAATTAATCAAGTTGAAACCGGAGCAGGCAGCACTTGCCAAGGAGAATGGTAAACGGCAGGTGAAAGCAGCACCGAGAGTGGTAAAAGTATCCGGTCTGTCTCAAGAAAAAATAAAGACACAGGCATCCATGCAGAAACAGCAGATGGAAAAAAGTCTTCAGGCGATGCAGAAAGCAAGAGCAGCCCAGATGGCAAGAAAGTCAGCACAGGCATCGGCAGAAAGTGGAAAAGCAGTCCTTCAGGTAACTGGAAAGGGTTCAAAGTTATCCGTACAGGGAATTACAGCAGCGATTCAAAAAGGGGTAGTAGCTCTTGAAAAAATGGGAAAATGGATTGCTGCCGGAGGTAGTGCATTTCTTCTGGTATTTATTCTGATTGTGGGAATCATTGCAGGAGCAGCTTTCAGCAGTAATTCGGAAAGCTCCGAATCCCTAAGTGAAGAAGTGCTTGCGTATACTTCTGTGATACAGCAGTATGCATCCCAATACGGCATTCCGGAATATGTGTCTGCGATACAGGCCATCATGATGCAGGAATCTGGAGGCAGGGGAACAGACCCGATGCAGTGTTCGGAAAGTCCATATAATACAAGATTCCCACACACTCCTGGTTCTATTACTGATCCGGATTATTCGATAGAGGTTGGAGTACAGACCTTTGCAGACTGTATCAGACAGGCAGGATGCAGCAGTCCACAGGATCTGGACAAGCTGAAACTTGCATGGCAGGGATATAACTATGGAAATGGCTACATAGGATGGGCATTGCAAAGAGGCGGTTATACAGAAGCCAATGCATTGCAGTTTTCACAGGAACAGGCAGCTTCGCATGGATGGAGCAGTTACGGAGATCCCCAATACGTTCCCCATGTGATGCGGTATTATTCCGGTGGCAGCCTGTTTGCTGGTTTGTTTGGTAATCAGCAGATTGTGTCGGTTGCAATGGGGCAGCTTGGAAACAGTGGCGGTCAGAAGTTCTGGAGCTGGTACGGATTTGACAGTCGGGTAGAATGGTGTGCCTGTTTTGTAAGCTGGTGTGCGGATCAGAGCGGTCTGATTGCAAGTGGGAATGTTCCTAAATTCTCATTGTGCAGTGATGGAGTGTCCTGGTTTCAGGGAAAGAATAAGTGGCAGAGTGGCGGAACAACTCCGACAGCTGGAATGATCATCTTTTTTGACTGGGATCATGATGGAACATCGGATCATGTAGGAATAGTAGAAAAGTGTGAAGGTGGAAGAGTTTACACGATTGAGGGAAATTCCAGTGATCAGGTACGGCAGAGAAATTATGCAGTAGATTACAGTTCTATAATGGGATATGGGGTGATAAATTGATGGTTTCTTTCATAATTTGTTAAGGATTTTATAAGGGAGTTAATGAATTCTTTGGAAAATAGTCACAAAATAGGCACAGTTGATTGATAAATTGTTATTGTAACTTTTAGTGATAGACATATAAAGAGTTAGAAATCTTTATAATTGACTTGAATTAGGAGGTAGTGAATATGAGTGATCAGAATGTAAAAGCAGCACAAAAATATTTAAATGCGATGTTTGGTGGACATAAGGATTGGGTAAAACTGGATGAAGATGGAAAGACCGGAACAGCCGTGATGCAGGGAATCATTCGTGCATTTCAGATTCAGAATGGAATCTCAACGATTACAGGAACGGTTGGACCACTTACTATTAATACCATGAAGAAGTTAGCCATTATTACAAAAATGGATCCGAATGATACTCCGCAGGTTAATGTATGCTTGATTCAGTGTGCTCTGTTTTGCAAAGGATATGCTGCTGGAGGAATTACTGGAATTTATTATACATCAGGAGTAAATGCAGTTAAAAAGATGCAGGAAAATGCAGGACTGGAAGTTACGGGCAAAATTGATTGGAAAGTTTGGTCTGGATTGTTATCCCTAAACTGGTTTACAAAGGTTTCTGGTGGGGATTCCAATATTGTTCTTATTCAACAGCAATTAAATAGTGACTGGTCAGATGTTATTGGTGTTGGACCTTGTGATGGAATTGCCTCAAGACAGACAATTTTGTCTTTAGTTGGTGCATTGCAGGCGGCTGAAGGAGTTACAACTGAATTAATTACAGATTTGAATTCAGTTAATTTTGGCGATGCAACAACAAATGCGTTTCCGGGTACATTACAGAACGGACAGAACTCGACGAAATATGTTCCATTTAATAAGATTGCTCAATACGGACTATATTTTAACGGATATAATCCGGGAAGATTCGATGGCGTGTTTGATTCGACTACAGAGTCAAAGGTGTCAGAATTTCAGGAGTTTTATGGTCTGACAGGAATTGGACTTGTAACAAAAGGAAAAGTAAATGTTTCTACTATGAAATCATTGCTTACGAGTAAAGGCGATACAAACAGGGCAGCAAAAGCGTGTGACTGTGCAACAGTATTAAATAAACAACAGGCATTAGATATAAAAAATGCAGGGTATACTCATGTAGGACGTTATCTGACAGGTTCTGTTGGAAAAGAACATACACCGAAATATTTGACATCAACAGAAGTGAAAAACATTGAAAATGCAGGATTATCGGTATTCCCGATATATCAGGATGGAGGATATGAATTAAACTATTTTAAGGATCCGTCCCAGGGAAGTGTTGATGCACAGACAGCAATTTTAGCAGCCGAGAGAATCGGTATACCAAGTGGAACGACTATATACTTTGCAGTGGATTTTGATTGTTATTCATATCAGATTGATACATTTATTATACCTTATTTTGAACAGATTCACATGATCTTTTTCAGTTCGACAAATGATAAAAATTATAAAGTCGGCATTTATGCACCAAGATATGTATGTACTAAAGTTTATGAAGCAGGATTGGCAAGTAAATCATTTGTGGCAGATATGTCAACTGGATTTAGCTGTAATTTGGGATATTCGATGCCGAAGAACTGGGCATTTGATCAATTTTGTGAGTTGAACTCATTTTCTTCATCACCTTCGTTCCCACTGGATAAAGATGCATATTCAGGGAGAGATACTGGATTTAAAAAGTTCGATGCCGTATCGACAAAAACAGATGAGGAAATAGCGCAAGAAAATCTTCGGGCAAAGGTAAAAATAGCACGAAATCAATATGTCTATAATGTAATGGAGCCGCTTGGTTATCTGAATAAAATTATGGATGTGGGTGTGGAGTATGATAAGGAAATTTCACTGGGAACAATGATGAGTCCTCAAGGAGCAATTGATATTTCTACTAAAATATCCACATCGCTTGAAAGTTCAACTGGTAAAATTTATAATATAAAAGTGGATATAGGAAATGATGGAGAATTGACACAAACTTGCAAAAATCAAATTATGGAGATTTCATCAAATTTATCAGATACAGGTATAGAGGGAGCAGATAACTTTGGAAATACGATAGAAAAAATTGCTTTATCGGTTAAATCTGGTAATATTGCTTTTGAAATAAATAATGTTTTTGCCAATAGTGTAGAGTTTTCCATTGTATTTAGTACATCAGATTTGCTGCCAGAAGAGGAAAAAGAGTGGACAATATCGGTTGCTTTGATTTTTACAATGACATTAAATTCTAATAGTGGTCTTGAATTTAATGTTGTAGAATTCACAAAAGAGCATAGTAATATACTGGCAGGAGCCGTAATATTAGTTCTTGCGGGTGCATTAGTTGTAAATGCAATTCCGTCAATTATTGCTTTATTTTCAGCTGGAGCAGGTACTGTTTTTGGTTTGTTGATTCAAGCGCTGTAAATTGTAAAAGAATAAAAGAGACAATGGCCAGAGGTTCGATTTTATAAAGAGGACCTCTGGCAAAAGGGGGATTAAGAAGAATGCATATTAAATCAATTGTGTCAGATGAGGATAGGGAAGAATTAGAAAGAATGCTTTCGCTTGGGTTTATAATTCCTAATCAATTATTTAAAACAAGACAGAAAAGTAGAATGATTATCTATATTTTTACACCTGTAGAATTTTTACTGTCGATTAATTGTTATCTGTCGGAAAGTTATTTGATGTTTGGAATAGGGATTGGAACTTGTGTGGCTTGTGTGGCTTGGATTATTTGGTATCAAATGATTGGTAAAAATTTTGAAAAAAATGTTCATGAATTTGTCTGGGGTAGATCAGGATATGAAACGGTGGATATCGATGAAAACGCAATTAAAATAGATGAAGATCAAATTTATGAATTTAAAAATATTGATAGAATGTTCTTATATAAAAACTTCTTTTTTTTCATAACAAATGAAAAGAAAATATTTATATTTAAAACGACAGATATGGAGTCGGATGAACTTATAAAAATTATTAAAACAACAGGGATTTTATTTGAAAAAAAAGAAAAACCATTTAATATTTATAAGTATTGTAAAAAAGGAAAAAGTTTTTAAAAATAAGCAGAGGATGGTGGATTTATCATCCTTTTAGAGAAGAGCATGTATTTTAAAGGGAATCTGGTTTTGCAGGTTCCCTTTTTGCCATCAAAAACGTTGATGTTTTATCAAATGACGCTAAAAATAAAAAGAATAATGCAGGGGGTGACATTATTAGTTATCGCTGTAATATTTGGATAAAATATAAATAAAACATAAAAAATATAAATAAATTATAAAATGGCGACAGTTTTTTCTTGTTCAAGTGTTTATTATATAGAGGACAAAATAAGACAGCAAAGGAAGTGGTGCTGTTGCATCGGAAAAATGACACAAAATTAGTGATGTCCATTCGGGAAAAGAATTGAAGGGGATTCTTTTCCCCATTTGTCGTGTTACGAAAGACTGAGGGTAAGAAAATATGCTAGAACTTGCAATCTGTGATGATGACATCATCCTATGTAATTGGTTAGAACAGAAGCTGCTCCATTATGGGAAAGCGAATGACTGTCAGATATCTATAGAAATATACTATTCTGCGGAGCAGCTTCTTAACAGGCTGGAAGAAGAATCCTACGATATGTTATTCCTTGATATTTGTCTGGAACATGAGAATGGAATTGATATCGGAACGGAGATACGAAAGAAAAATTATGGAAAAGAACTGCGGATTACCTATATTTCAACATATCAGGAATATGCTATGAAATTATTCCGTATTCATCCATTTGATTTTCTTGTAAAGCCAATCCGAGAGGAAGAACTTTTCCGGGTGATAGGTGAATTACGGGAACTGTTAAAAGAACGGAAGAAAATATTTGAATATACGGATACAAAAGGAATCCACAAGATTTCTTATGACAAGATCCTGTATTTTTATAGTCTGGGAAAAAGAGTACATATCGTGACATCGGAAAAAGAATATGAATATCGAGGAAAATTAAAGGATGTAGCGGATGTAACAGAAGAATATTTCTTACTGATTCACAAGTCCTATCTCATCAATATGGAACACGTGGAGCATTACGAATATGACAACGTGGTTATGAAAGACAAGACACGTCTCAGTATCAGTAAAGCAAATCGCAAGAAGGTCAGGGAAAGACTATTACAAACGGAGAAGAAAAGATTATGAATATCCATTTGATCACTTATCTGACAAGTAAATTATTCTGGATTTATACTGTGTTCCGTTACAATACCATCCTGTATCCAAAAAATGAGGATACACAAAAGCTATTTGCATATTTTTGTGCATATCTGCTTTCATGCTGGGGAAGCATGCAGTGGGGAACGATGTACGGAGATCTGATCTTTGAGCTGATAGCTCTGTTAATTATAACAGTGGCATATCAGGCAGACTGGCAACATCATGTCTGGAATACACTTATGGTATATATTATGGGAATTTTATGTGATGGGATTCCAATCGTGTTCTTTCAACGGTATGCGGTAGCAAGAAATCCGGTGCATCATCACATGGGACCGGGAACTATTGTAATGGGAAATTTTATATTCTTTTTACTGGAAGTCATTATTGAAAGAAAAGTAGGTGTAAAGAGAAGTTATTATATAAAGAACCGTCATTGGCTTGCTATGCTTTCTGTCCCGGTGATCAGCATTATAGTCTGTATCAGGATATTGCTGCCAGACAGAAGAGGTGTGCGGTCTACGATTGTATTATTCTTACTGTTTATCAATGTGTTTATTTTCTATCTGCACGATGAGGTTCAGAAAAGTTATATTGAAACAGCAAAACAGGAAGAGATGAAAATTCAGATGAGCCAGTATGCAAAAGAACTGGAGATGATGATGAAATCACAGGACAGGCTGAATAAGATACATCATGATTACAAGCACCATCTTACAACAATAGGGGCAATGGCAAAAACGGGAGGAAATGAAGAGATTCTATCGTATCTGAAACAAATGGAGAATATAGCCGGAACAGCCTTATGTCATCATTTATATACAGAAAACCGTAATATGAATAATCTGCTGAATTATATTTTGGAAGATTCGAAATCAGTAATTGAAAATCCGGAGATTTCTGTAGAAATACCGAATCATATAGGGGAAGAATTATTTGATATAAGTATAATAGTGGGAAATCTTATGGATAATGCTATTCGTGGGACAGCAGCTTCAGATGAAAGGAGATTATCGTTTCAGATGTATTATGGAAAAGGAATCATGAATATCCAGATTGAGAATAGCATAAAAGATACACCAAAAGTGCGGAATGGAATTTATCTGACAACGAAAAGCAGGAAAGAAGGACATGGAATAGGATTACAAAATGTGAAACTCGTAGTAGAAAAATATCATGGTCAGATGGAGATCTGCCATACGGAGAAATCCTTTCAAGTGAAAATATTATTATATATGAAATTAGATGAAAAATAGTAAGGCGATGGTGTCTTACTATTTTTTTCGACCGATTTCGTCTATTTTTGCCACCTCAAGGGGCATTTTTACCATTTATGAAAATTTTCTGATTTTTTAGATTATAGTAGTGCCAAAGTCAGAAAAAAGGAGGGTAGCGGTTATTTTGTAAAGGAATTATAGAAAAAGATTACAAGAGGGAGAAAGAGACTATGAAGAGATTTCGAAAGTCGGCTATAGCCTTAGTACTTGCACTCCTGATGGCACTACAGGGAACAGAGCCTATTTTTGTACAGGCAAAAGAGGCCATTGAGGATGTACAGAAGAATGCAGATTTCTCCAGACCAGAGGCTTTGACGGAAGAGGAAGCAGGGATTACAGATTCCACATCTGGAGAACAAGATAAGAGTCAGCAGTCTGATGCGGACGTACAAAATGAAACGACGCCATCAGAAGATACAGAGACGCAGGAAGAACAGACAACTCCAGCGGAAGAAACAGAAGAAAATCCGCAGGAAAAAGAAGTGGAGTTGAAAGAACCACAGGATTACTATCCGATTCCAGAAGAACCGGAAGGTGAACTGATTGATTATGATGCCATTTCCAAGACTTATAAGACAGGGGACAAGCAGTATACAACCGTTTATGGAGGTTATGTCGGAACTTATAAGAATGAGGATGGAGATACCGAGCTGGTTGATAATACACTTGTAAAACCAGAAGAAGCAGATACTCCGGCATCCGAAGAAGCACAGGAAGCCAGCAGTGTAGTGGCAACTGAAGAAAAGGAAGAGAAAACAGAAGTTTATCAGAACAAGGCAAACGATTATGCTATCCTTCTTCCGGAACAGATGTCAGAAGAGAATGGTGTAACGATTGAAAATGGAAAGACCAGAATCGGGATCATTCCGGTAGATGGAGATTATACACATTCCGTTATTAAAGACAATGCGATCCTTTATAATGAAGTTTACGAGGGCGCAGATGTTCAGTATACAGTACTGGATTCCAGCATTAAGGAAGATATCGTACTTCAGCAGCCAACAGACAGGGAAGTCTATGAATACGAGCTGCAGATTCCGGGGTATCAGGCAGAAGTAAAAGACAATCAGGTCTATATCTATCCGGAAGGGAAGACAATCAAAGATGCGAAGTATCTTCTGGAGACGCCATCAATGGAAGATGCTGCCGGGGAAATCAGTTTCCTGATCACATTGGAACTTCGGGAAGAAGATGGAAAAACAATCCTGACCGTAAAACCAGATAGGGATTGGCTTTCGGCAGAAGAACGTCAGTATCCGGTCAGGATCGATCCGACACCAGTAGAGATTCAGAAGAGTTCCTTTAACATGATCGGTGTGGAAGAGGGAAGTCCTACCAGTCAGATTGGTGACAACAATTATCCGTATGTCGGATTTGATGATGGTATTAAGTCTGGGAACCTTGCAGGATTTGGTACTGCACACCAGAACTGCCGGACTTATATCAAAGTAAATTCAAATTTTAGTCAGATTCCGAAAGATTCCAAAATTGACAGTGCAACATTTGCAGTCAGTCAGAAAACTGCATACAGTGGTGGTGCATCCCAGTTTGGACTTTATCGTGTAGATCAGTCGTGGAACACCTCCATCACATGGAAAACAAAACCAGTAAATCTTACGTTTCAGGATGTACAGAATGCAAGTACCAGCAGGAACAGCTATATCAATTATGACGTCAAAGATCTGGTCAATGACTGGGTGCAGGGAACTCATGCGAATAACGGATTTGCACTGGTAGCCATTGCCGAGGCAAATAACCTTGGAGCTTCTATGCAGTGTGAGGTACTGAATAACAGGGCATCCGTTTATGGACCGAAACTCAGCATCCAGTGGTCACCGGCTGAAGATCCATATCTGCGAGATATGTCACTGGATGAAACAACGATCCTGCTTCGCCCGATGACAGAAAAGAATACAAATGGAAAGCTGAAGTTTGATGCCGTATTTGCAGACGGAATTGCAAAGAGCAAATCTACAGTAGAATATTATCTGCTTCCAGATGAGGAAAATGAAGAACATCACGAAACAGATGCAAAACCATTGTATTCCTATCCAGACAGTACTGAATACAATAAGCAGTTCCCGGAGGCGAATAAGTATTACAGCAAAGATTCCAACTGGCAGAGTGCACTGTATTCAGGGCTGACGAAGGACAAGCTTTATAAGATCAAAGCAAAAGCATCGAAAGAGATTGATGGAAAGCTGGAAACAGGAAAAGAAGTGACCAGTGACAGCTTTGTGATCTATGAAGTGAAGCAGTTTGATACATTCCCGAAGATTGCAAAATATTATGGTGTTCCGCTTAAGAACATTATGAAAGACAATCAGGTTATGGACGCACTGGTAGTCGCAAATAACACGATCTTTATCCGTAACCCACAGACAAATGTTCCATATAGTCCTGCACCGCTTACCGATCAGGATAAGATGCGGATTGACGGAGCATTGATGGGAAGAGGCCTGCACTGTGAATTTGGATTTGAACCAGTCAACTTAAATACTGGTAACTTCTACATGGATCAGTCCGATGCGACGATGAATGAACTGAATGGAGAATTCTCCATTACAAGAAGCTACAATTCCAAAGGAACAGACCAGCATTCCATGTTCGGACGTGGATGGAGCTTTAACTATGACCAGTCACTTTCTCAAATGGAGGACGGAAGTCTTCTGTATATGAGAGGGGACGGAAGTTATCTGATCTTTGATAAGAATGAAGATGGAAGCTACACTGCTCCGGATGGTTATGTATATGATTTAAAAGCAGTCAGCTATAAAGATACAGACCATGACTACATCGGATGGGAACTGACAGATGCGGATCAGAGCGTCTGGTCATTTGATAAATATGGAATTTTACGTTATGTAACGGATGTGAATGGATTTAAGACAGTATTAGATTATGACGATGATTATAATCTGAGTAAGATTACAACACCATCCGGAAAAACATTCGGGGTAAAACAGGATAAATTCGGGCATATCAAGGAACTGTCTCTTCCAGATGGTGGAAAAGTTTCTTACAAATATGATGAGCAGGGAAATCTGATATCTGTAACAGATCCGAATGGAACAACAAAAGAGTACAAATATGATGATGACAGCCGTATGACAAGCTGGAAAGATGAGAATGGCAATACGGTTGTAAAGAATACTTACGATAAAGAAGGAAGAGTTGTAGAGCAGACTGATGCAGAAAAAGGAACGGCAACTTTCAAGTACGGAAAGAGTTCTACTACAACAACGGATAACGAAGGAAATAAGACCGTTTATCATTATGATGATCAGTACCGCACAACATCCATTGAATATCCGGATGGAACAACCTGTGAAAAGACTTATAATGCAGAGAATCAGCTTGCTTCCGAAACGACAGCAGCCGGAACAAAAACTTACACTTATGATACATTTGGCAATGTAGCAACGGAGACAAGAGAGGATGGAAAGACAGCCTCTTATACTTATAATGAGCAGAATAAGCTGACCAGTGCAACTGGATATAACGGAGCAACGGTTACTTACAGTTATGACGGTAATGGAAATATGGTCACATCTACAAAACCGGATGGAACAGCCATTACCTATACTTACGATGACAAACATCGTATGGTATCCCAGACAGACGGCAGAGGTGTCACAACAACGTATTCGTATGACGGACCGAACATGACCGGATATGTGGATGGAAATGGAGCAGCATGGGGATTCACGTATGACGCGATGAATCGTGCAGTTACCATGACAGATCCACTTGGAAATGTAACCTCGAACAGTTACGATGCGAATGGCAATCTGACTTCCAAGACAGCAGCCGATGGCGGTGTGACCGCTTATACGCTGGATGGTGTGGGAAATATTACAGCAAGTACTGACGCACTGGGGAATACCACCACTTATACTTATGATAAGATGTACAACATGACCAGTGGTACAGATCCGAAAGGAAATCAGATCAGCTACGTTTATGATAAGAATTATCAGCAGGTCAAAGCAACCGATGCAAAAGGAAATACAATTACTTATAAGTATGACAGCATGGGACGTGTCATAGAAGAGAGTAATAAAGATTTTGGAACAAAGCTCTATGAATATGACAAAGCAGGAAATCTGAAAAAATATACCGATGGAAATGGAAATGCAACCGTATCCAAGTTTGATTCTCTTGGACAGGTGCTTCAGTCCAAAGATGCAGTTGGTAATATAACCAAATATGAATATGACGCATTAGGAAATGAAACCAAGATTACTTATGGAGATGGAAGCAGCCATTCCAAGGAATATGATAACTGCGGAAGACTCGCTAAAGAGACAGATGAATTAGGTGCAGTTACCACTTATACTTATGATGCGGCAGACAATCTGGTATCAAAATCAGATGACAGTGGAAGAACCTGGACTTATACCTACGATAATACAGGAAACCGCTTAAGTGAAACCAACCCAGAAGGTGGAACTACCACATATACTTATGATAAAGCAGGAAATCTGGTATCTTCTACCGATGAAGAGGGAAGAACAGATACTTATGCTTACGACAAGGCAGGAAATCTGACTACATCCAAAGATGCCCTTGGATATACCGTATCCATGAAGTATGACTTAAATGGAAATCTGGTATCCTCTACCGATGAAAATGGAAATACCAGTACCATGACTTACGATGGTAATGGAAACATGACATCGGTAAGCGATGCAAAGGGCAACATTACAGCAATGAAATATGATTCCACCGACAATCTGGAACAGACGGTGGATGCCCTGAAAGGAAAGACCACTTACGAATACGATTCACAGGGCAACAGCACAAAGATGACAGATGCCCTCGGCAATGCGTATAGTTATGTGTATGATAAAGAGGGAAATAACACATCCATAATACTGCCGACAGGGGACAAGGTGCTGATGGAGTACGATGCCATCGGACAGCTTGTAAAATGTACGGATGCACAGGGACTCGTAATTACCTATCAATATGACGGAGCAGGCAACCTGATCCATTCCTCCGACAATGGTGGAAACAGTATGGATTATACTTATGATGGTGCCGGAAATGTACTGACACAGACCGATGAACTTGGCAGGACAGCAACATACAAGTACGATCAGTACGGCAGACTCCTGAAACTTACTGAAGCAGACGGAAGTATCACATCTTATGAATATGATGTTATGGACCGCATTACAGCGGTAACGGATGCGGAAGGTCATAAAACAACCTTTACCTACGATAAAGTCGGCAACCAGTTATCCATGACAGAAGAAGAGGAAGCCACATATAAATACGCTTACGATAAGAAAGACCGGGTTATTTCTCAGACAAATCCACTGGGAGCATCCAGCACCTTTAAGTATGACGGAAATGATAATGTGACGGAATCTGTCGATGAAAACGGTACGGTTACCAAGTATGCTTACGATAAAAATGACAATCTCGTATCCCAGACAGACGGAAATGGAAATACGACAACCTACCAGTATGATGAACTGGACCGCAAGATCGGTGAGACTTCTCCGTTAAAAGAAACAAATGAATACCGTTATGATGCCATTGGAAATCTTACCAAATCAAAAGATCCGATGGGACTCATTACCGAATACAAATATGACAGCCTGAGTAACATGACGGAACAGATTTCTCCAAAGGGAGCAGTTACCAAATATGATTACGACAAGCATGGCAATGTCATTTCTGTAACGGATGCAAAGGGAAATGAGACACAGTACAGTGTTGACCTGAATGACAATGTCACAAAGATGACACAGGCGAATGGTGGAGAGTATACCTATAGTTATGATAAAGCCGGACGTCTGAAGAGTATGACCAGTCCACTGGGTTATACTAAAAATTTCTCTTATGATAAAGTGGACAACGTGGTAAAAGAAAGCGACAGCTTAAAGAGTACCACTACTTATACTTACGATAAGCTCCATAACATGAAGTCTTCTACCAATGCACTGGATGGAACAACCAGCTTTTCTTATGATAAGTATGGCAATCTGGTGAAGGAGACAGATCCGCTTGGACGGAGCAATACCTACAGTTATGACCTGGCAGGTCAGATGACTTCTGCAGCTGATCCGCTTGGTAAGATAACTGCTTACACTTACGACCCGGCAGGAAATATTACTGAGATCACCAAACCGGGTGGAAGAAAGACCAGCTATGGATATGATAAGAATTATAATGTTACATCTGTAACAGATCCGATGGGCTATGTTGCAAAGACAGTCTACGATAAAGACAACCGTGTAACAGAAGAGACCGATGCACTGGGGCAGAAGGAATCCTATACCTATGATAAGGACAGCAGGGTAACTTCTATTACAGACAAGCGTGGATTCACAACGGGATTTGATTACGATGCACATGGGAATATTCAGGTTGTTACAGATAAGACCGGATTAAAGAGCCATCTGGAATATGACAAGAATGACAACCTGACCAAAGTAACTGATACCCTTGGCGGTGTAACAACTTATGGTTACGACAACATGGATAACCTGGTGACCTTCACCAATGCAGCAAATAAGACAACGAATTATACTTATGACTTAGAAGGCAACCTGACATCCATCAAAGATCCGGCAGGAAGAACGGAGAAATTCGACTATGATGAAAAAGGCAGACTGACCGGACATACACAGGCAAGCGGCAAGAAAACCACGTATGATTACGACAAACTGAATGACCTGTTGGAGAAATCTTATCAGGACGCAAAAGGCGAGACATCCGAAAAGGACGTGACCTACGCATATAACAGTGCCGGGGAACGGGTATCCATGAAGGATCAGACAGGCAAGAGCAGCTACGAATACGATGCACTTGGAAGAATCACCAAAGTGACAAGCGGTTCGAAAAAGGATGTCAGCTACGTTTATGATGACGCAGATAATCTGCAGGCAATCGTATACCCGGATGGGACAAAGATCAGCTATGAATACGACTTAAATGATAATCTGGTAAAACTGACAGACCGTAATAGAAAAGTAACCACTTACAAGCATGATGCACTGAACCGTGTGACAGAAGTTACTAGAAGTAATGGAACAAAGACGGAAGTATCTTACGATGCAGAAGATCATATCACAAAGATTGTGAATACCTGTGGTTCCTGCGGCAAAGTAATCAGTACTTATGAGTACAAGTACAATGATCAGGGATATGTAGTTGGAGAAACAGCTACGGAACTGGAAGCTGGAACAAGAAAGACGCCAAGCTGGGAAGACTGGTACAACTGGGGCGATACACAGAAAGAGACAGACAAAGCAGACTGTGAGCATCAGGAAAAAGAGATCCAGACGACACGTACCTATGAATACGATGACAACTGGGAACTGACACGCTGTACAGAAAAAGCAGAGGGCGGTAAAAAGACAGTCCATAATTATACTTATGACAAGATTGGAAACCGGACCTCTTACGAGAAGATCGAGGATGGTGTCAGCAAAGCAAAATATAACTATAAGTACAACGATTCCAACCAGCTCATCAAACGCACCAATGCAAAGATCTGGGGCGATCCGGGAACAACCTACAGCTATGATAAAGATGGCAATCTGATCCAGGAATGTGATAAGACAAACAGTGCAGATCCGGTTACTTATGAATACACAGCAGAGAATCGTTTGGCAGTAGTAAAACAGGGTGGAACAGTCCTGATGGCAGCCATGTACGATGGAGATAACAACCGGGTATTCGAACTTGATAACACCTATAAATGGGAAGACTGCTATGGCGATGAAGTCCTGATCCCGGCGAACCAGCGTACCGAAGATGGAAACAGCCCGAAAGAGCAGCTTGCCTCTCTGGTAAAAGGCGGTTCCAATGCCAAAGGATACACACTGACAGAGTATATCAACGATATCAATCGCGAGAATACAGAAGTCCTTGCAGAGTATGGAGCAGACGAGAAAGTACGTCAGGCTTATACTTATGGAGAAAGTGGAATCGGAGAACGGGTAAGCGTTGATAAATCGGAAGAAAGCAGTTATTATTTATATGACGGAAGAAACAGCGTGACCGGAATCCTGACCGAAACAGCTAATCTGACGAACAGTTATCAGTATGATTCATACGGTAACCTTACATCAGGAACAGCAGACGGTGTCAATTACTACGGTTACAATGGGGAGTCCACAAATGTAAAAACAGGACTTCAGTATCTGCGGGCAAGATACTATAACGCAGAGAACGGAACCTTTACAACTGAAGATAGTGACCTTGGAACGACAGAAAATCCATTGACCAGAAACCGCTACGATTATACGACCAATAATCCGCTGAATTACAGTGATCCGACAGGACATTCATTGTGGAGCAGGATTAAGAGTACAGCTAAAAAAGCAGCGAAAGCAGTCAAGAGTGTCGGCAAGAAAATCGTTAATACTGCGAAAAAGGTAGTCAAAACAGTAGTAAATACAGCTAAGAAAGCAGCAAAAACTATTGTTAACACAGTGAAGGGGGTAGCAAAAACTGCCAAAAATGCAGCTAAACATGCAAAACAGACATATCAATCTGTGAAAAATCGTGTAACCAGTAGCAGTACATATCAAAAGATCACATCCAGAGGAAGTCAGTTTATTCGTTCTGTAAGCAATGGGGTACAGAAAATTGGAAAAACTTATACATCTTTCAAATCCTATGTTTCAGAAAGAACGGCAGAAATCCGCTCAGAAGTGGTACGACATATGTGTACGACAACAAATCGTATTACAGATAAGCTTGGAAAAGTAGACTGGAATGCGGTGAAAAAAGTAGCCATTGGTATAACTGCGGTTACAGTTTCTGGTCTTGTAGTTGCTGCAACAGGCGGTTTGGCTGCAGGAGCAGTTCTGGCAGCATTGCCAGCAATGGGTGGCTTAGGAACGGCGATGGTTTCAGGAGCAGTTATTGGAGCTATTGGTGGAGCTTCATATAGTGCAGTGAATTCAGGTTTGTCTGGAAATAGTCTGAAACAAGTAGCAAAAGATACGTTAGTCGGTGGTATTGCAGGAGCAGTGACAGGTGGCGTTATGGGTGGCCTTAGTTATGGGGCTGGGAAACTTTTGAATGTAGTAAGGAGTGCAGGAAGTACCCATAATGATGGGATTGATAAATCGTTTAAAAAATTAGTTGCAGAAGTAACCGAAACAAAATTGCCAGAAGGCACTTGGGAAAAACCACCATTAGAGCGAGGAGATATTATTGACAAAGCTATGGGAAATAACTTGGGACACAATTTCCCGACCATAGATAAAGTAGAAAATGGTGTTGTGACTAGTGTTAAAAGCCGAGACTTAGGTGCAAAGACTTATCAAAATGGTAATAAATTGGAAAAGGTAATTGTCAAGGACATTAATAAAGTTTCAGGATTTATAGGAGAAACATTTAATGGTAAATTTGTTAATGCGGAAGAAATAGTGGGTAGACAATTACAAGTAGTTGTTCCAAATGTAACATTAAGCGAAGCTCAGATAAATGCAGTTAATAATGCTACAAAACATGGTATTGATAAAGGTGTTAAACTCATTATTACAGTAGGAAAATAATAGCAAAGTAAATAGCTTAAGGGGAATATTTTATTCCCCTTAAGTAATAGAGAGGAGAAAACGGATATGATTTCTGTATATTATAATCAAAAATATGGTTTCTTAATTGTGCCTAATGCCATTGAAAGGTTTATGGGATGTTATATTTCTATCGAACCTACAATTGAAATTATGGCTGAAGAAACAATAGATAAGATAGGCTGTGCAATTAGAAAAGGAATAAAAATTGCAGAAAGTTCCCCAAAAGTAGACGAATCTCAATTAAACAATTTTTGGAAACAAACAAAATATAAAAGTTTTCCAACATTTTCCAAGAATTATCAAAGAATTGATTTGAAACAAAATGGAGATGAATTAGAAATTAGAAGATGGGAACGGAATAATAGAGGGGGATATTCGCGAAAAACGGAAGAAAAAGATTATATTAATTTTATAGAAATGTCGGATTATGAATTGGGCTTGTTTATAAAAAAAATGTTTGAACCATGTGAAATTAGAATTGATGAAACAGAAAGATTTGAAACATTAGAGGGGAAAATAATTAGTTATTCGATTCCAAATGAGCATTATAAAAATATTGGTGATGGTCATACAGATTCTTATATGACATATAGAAATGAAGATTATGATAAGTTGTATATTTCTTTTTTGATAGGTGATGGAACTGATTGTACAGATGAAGTAAGCATAAAAAATCATTACAAAAAAATATACAAGCAAATGTCGAATATTAAATTTGAAAGTAAATGTAATAAAAAATATGTACATTTTTTAACAGAAAATGGAGAAGTATTGCTGAGTTTTATTGATAATGGTTATGTGGAGTTTTTTATGTGCATTCCATATAATATTGAAAGAAAAGTTCAAAAGGAGTCAATAGAACAGTATTTAAAAATGTTATTTTCGATAAAAATTGAAGATAAATAAAGCGTGAAGGAGAGAATATGCAAAAGAAGAATTGTGTTTTGTGCATAAGTATAGGAATTATAGTATGTATATTGTTATCAGCTTGCTCCAGACAACCAGACTTTGATGCCAAATCCTACGTCCAAAGTTCTCTTGATGCACACTATCATGGAGAATATAAGGACTATGCGAATCTGTTAGAAATCTCGGAAAAAGATGCCAAGAAAGAAATCGAAGAGGATTTTAATGAGAGTATCCAACAGCAATTTGATGATTCCGATAACATTACGGATAAAGGAATTGCTGATTATGCGGAAAAACTGACAGAAGTAAAGAAACTGGCAAAATACAAAGTACAAGATGTGAAAGAAGAGGATGGAGTCTATACAGTAAGTGTACAAGTTGAACCATCCAATGTATTTCAGACATTGCAACAAAGCTCTACAGAGGTAAGCAATGAAAAAATAAAGCAGGGATTGGATGGAAATGATCCGGAAGTCTTTGCAGCTGTATTAACAGAAAGTGTCCAGAAGAGTCTTGAAAAGAACAGATATGGAAAAGCTGTTACTGTAAACGTATCCGTGGAAAAAGATAACTCAGGAAAATATGGTCTTTTGGATACAGAGATGAATAAGTTGGAAGCAGCGATGTTCCCAACAGAATAAGAATGAATGGAAAGCTATCAGAGGAAAAAAACTGGTAGCTTTCTTTTAAACTCCAAGACAAGAAAACTTGTTAAAAAAGCTATTGTAATAGTAGAAAAATTATAATAAATAATGAATGACAAGAGTCTTTTATTCATTATGAGAAAAAGAAGGAATCTCCTATGAACCAACAAGAAATATTCACGTAAGATGGAAAAAAGTGCTGTAATCGAAGAGGTTGCAGCATTTTTTTCTTCGACATTTTTCGAACATTATAACGTACCTATCCGGTCACCGCCATGCTCCGATTTGATTTCTATATCAAAAATCAGATCGGAGGAAAGATAAATGGCTTATAACAAGACAAGTGAAGAACGAAAGTGGAATTATTGGAAAGAACAGGAAGAAAAGAAATTGCGTGAACTGGGAATGGAAGAAGAGAAGATCCAAAAGCTGCGCCAGATGGACAGGGAAGACTTTCTGGAAGAGCGCAGATACCGGGAACATCTGGATGAAACGATGCAGGATATGGATTCCATAAAAGAAAAGGACAGCGAGCTGTTTGCAAGGGATGTAAAGGAGCTTCTGGATCACATAGGTGATAAGCGAATCTATGAACTATTGAAAGAAACGGAGCATCAGACACTGGAAATCCTCTTACTCAGTACATGGGGATATTCTGGAAGAGAAGTTGCTAAGATTATGGGAATGGCAGAACAGACGATTTATACCAAAAGAAACCGTTTGAGAAAAAAATTAAAAAATTTATCAAAAATTGAATAATTATGGCGTTTTTCGTCGGCTATTTAATAGGCAGGTAAATTTTGCCAGTGTACTTTGACAACCTCATACCAGCATTACAGGTACGTTCCCGTAAGTAGAAGCGTGGCAGGAAGACGCGAGGACAGATGAAAAGGGCATGGAAGAAATTAGACCAGAAAGTGAGAGGCAGAGTTCTTTTGTGGCGTTTTCGTTTCGAGCGAATCATCTTTAACTGAAACAGGACCGTGGCGGTCTTTTGCGAGGATCACTTACGAGGGGATAATGATACATAGGAACTGCCAGTGAGCAGAGGATGGACTTTGGGTTGTAATCAGCAAGACTTTTAGAAAATCCGTGAGCGGTGCAATGCCAAGCATCCGCCTGTAATGTTCCCGTAAGGCAATGGGGGAGTCGAGGACAAATACAACGCCAAAAATCAAAAGTATAAGAAATCAAGGAAGAATGTGTCGTTGATATCAGATACATACGGCTGTAGGGAGAAATCCTTTACAGCCGTATTGATGTGATATCAGCACGCATATCAGGTAACAAATTATGTATTACACAAGAGAATATCTCAATAGAGCGCATCGAGAAATTGATACTATTTTCCGAGTGCTGTTCCCGGAACATGGAATGGCAGTAAGGGAAGAACAGATTATGTTATGCCACAAAATGCTGGATAACCTGCTGGGAAGAAACATAGCACTGTGTGACGCGGGTGTCGGTATCGGCAAGACGTATGCCTATCTGGTGGCCTGTGTTCTGATGAGAAAATATTCCCTCCTTGCAGAAGGATGTTCCCCTTATGAGCAGCGTCCGGTCGTGATATCCACTTCCAGCATTGCACTCCAGAAAGCAATTCTTACAGAATATATCCCTTTTCTCTCCCGGATTCTTCAGGAGAACGGGACGATTCAGGCCCCTATTAAAGCTGTGATACGAAAAGGGAAAGAGCATTTTGTCTGCGATGAGAGGTTGGAGCACCGAATCGTTGCAATCGAAGAAAAAAACAAAAATGCGTTGCAGAAAGAAGCTCTGCTGTCGTTGAAAGAACATTATGATATGGACGAAGTGTCCAACTTAAGTGGGTTTGACAGAAGGATGGTGAGTGTACCGAAGTTCTGTTCGGGAGACTGCCCGAAAAGAGGCTCATGCAGGTATCAGCAGTATCTGGAGCGTTCCAGAGATCATGAAATGTTCATTCAGATCTGTAATCACAATTATCTGCTGGCTGATGGTTATCACAGGCTGCAGGATTACCGCCCGTTATTAAAAGACTACCGAGCATTGATTGTCGATGAAGCACATAAGCTGCCGGATGCGGCAAAGCAGATGTTTGGGAAGAGCCTCTGTTATGACGATATCCGAGAAATCTGCTTTTATCTTGGGAATGAGTACCAAGGCCCGGAGATAAGAAAACTGTCCGGGACGATCCGGATGGTGCTGGACATCATAGGAGAAAACCACAGAACCAGATATGGGATAAAAGAAGAATTCCACATGACAGAAGAGTGTGCAATGTATTTATATGAGGGGATACAGACCATGAATAAGATCATAGAAAAATTAGAAAAGAAGATTCCAAAGTGGATCAGAAACAAGCTGGAAGAAACCAAAAGTGTGCTGGAATGCTTTTTCCATCAGGATAAGAAGTATGTGCTGCATCTGAAGCAGGACCATGACCACCGGATTATATTGTGTGCATCCAGCAGACGGATTCCACAGTATCTGGACCAGATGTTATGGAGCAGAGGAATGGGAGCGATTCTGACAAGCGGAACTTTAAAAACCGGACAGGGATTTTCCCACATTCGGAAAATGACAGGATTACAGAGAGTGCGGAGAGTCCGGGAATATGTGGCAGACTCCCCGTTTGAATATCAGAAGAACTGTCTGTTATATCTGCCAAAGAATTTGAAGACATGCAGAAGAGAAAGTCAGGAAGAGGCAGAGATGATAGCAGACCATATCCATTCACTGATCTGTTCGACTTACGGGCATACGCTAGTGCTGTTTACATCTTATCATTTGATGGGAAACGTTTACCAGATGTTAAGGGATGAAATTCCGTTCCCGATGATAGAGGTGTGGAGACATTCACCGGAAGAGATCACAAGATTTAAACAGATGGACAATGCTGTCCTTTTTGCAGCCGGCTCCTGTTGGGAAGGAGTAGACTTCCCTGGAGATATGGTATCTTCGCTGATTATAGTAAAACTGCCCTTTGCTGTTCCTGATCCCATCAGTGAAGCACAGAAGAAGGAATATGCCAGCCTGAAAGATTATATTCAGGCAGTGATTGTTCCAGACATGCAGAAAAAACTAAGACAGGGATTCGGACGTGCTCTCCGCACCGAGACAGATACTTGTGTCGTGTCCATTTTAGACGAGCGTGCAGGAGAAGGTGGCAGGTATCATGAGGAAGTAATGTGTGCGCTTCCGAGCTGCAAGATGGCAAAAGATATCAAGGATGTCCAGCACTTTATTCGAAACCGGAAAGGCGTGGAATACTACCTGTAACCGTTCGTGGTTCTGCTACAGAAAAAGCAGATTTTGCACGAAAAGTTTGGTGGTATTTCAAGGGCGTTTTCGGTGGGATTGTTGGTATTGATGAATAGCTATTTCGGCATGAAGTGGGTATACTGTGTATAGCGTTAGAGGAAAGGAGGCAGCTTATGATATACAAGGTGGAAACGATAAAAGATGGAACAGAAAAATATTTTTTCATCAGAAATCTGGAAACAATGAGTATTGAAGAACTGCCAAGTAAATATCTAATGCATAAGATTAAATGTAAACGTTCACCAAATACAGTGAAACGCACAGCATTTTCAATCTGCTATTATATGAAATATATGGCAGAGAAAGAAATGGAACTCACAGAAGTCTATCAGTTAGATTATGAAAAACAGACAGAACACTTTGTGGAATTTTTATACTGGCTTAAAGCCGGAAACCATACAGAGCAAACGGCTGGAGAAAAGAAGTGTCCGAATGAAGGAACCTGCAACGCATACTTAAAAGATGTGTTCAGGTTCTATTTATTTATAGAGGCAGAATATGAACAGTACGGAAGTCTCAAAACCTTATCGTATAACCAGATTATAGCGGTTAATCAGGTGGGAGTAAAAAAGGTACTGCGGAATCATTCTTTTAAAGCCTATCTGAAGGAAGAGGAACATCGTGGGAGAACAGCAAAAGAAAATCAGATTATTACAATTTTACAGGCCTGTACGAACCGAAGAGATCAGCTTCTGTTACTTATGTTAGCAGAAACCGGATACAGAATTGGGGAACTACTGGGAGTAAAATATGTCAAAGATATTGATTATAGGAATCACATGATAAGGGTATGCTTCCGGGAAGATAATGAAAATGAAGCGAGAGCCAAAAATGCGGAATACAGAAGTGCCAAGATAAGTAATGATACGTTTGAATTTCTCATGGATTATCTGGCAAAATATCGGAAAATCCTGCAACATCAGGATTACCTGTTTGTGAATATCATGGGTGAGAACATTGGAAAGCCATTAAGAGTGGACAGTGTATATGATATGTTGGACCGAATGGAAAAGAAAACCGGAGTTAAAATCACACCCCACATGTTACGTCACTATTTTGCAAATATGCGAAAGCAGGCAGGATGGGAACTGGAAATGATCAGTCAGGCATTGGGGCATAAACATTTGGATACGACTATAAAGTATCTGGACTGGCTGGATGATGAACTGATAGAAGCAAGTAATGAGTTTTATGCACAACACACTGCTATTTATGGGGCGGAACGTCTGCTGGAGTAGGGAGGTGTGAGAAATACCTATATATTTATTGCAACAGGCAGAACACATAACAGAATCTGAAGTAGATATTGAGAAGAAAAAGCAGGAACTATATTCAGAAATTGATGCACTTGGAATAAAAAGCGATTCAAGAATTAACAAATTGAAAAAGTTCTTGGCAGATAGAAAAATCTGGCATCTGGAAGAAATGGATTATCCTTTGCGAAATTCGTATGAACAATATTTAAGAGGACAGATACGATCACAAATTGTATCTTTCTATTTGAAAATATATGATACGGTAAAACAACAACATATCTATCAACAAATGCAGACGCTAAATGGAAAGCGGATATATGAATGGAAATATCAAAATAAAATTTATTTTCTGAAGTATTATCCGGAAAAGGAAATAGCTGAGACCTTTGAAACTTCTTATAAAACAAACCTATTGGTGTGGGATTTTACACAAAATTGTTCAGAAGTTTTAAAGAAACAAATTTTTTATACGTTGAGTCGTATCATTGCCAATACTTCAATGTCTAAGGCTTATAGAAATGTCAGGTTAAAATCCTTAAAACTTCTTTATGATTCTTGTGTTCAGTTAAATATTACGGATATTGGATTGCTGGAAATGGAACAAGTGGAAACTATTTTAAAGAATTTTCCCGAAACGAGTCAACGAAGTATTTTAGGTGAATGCAGAAGAGATGCGTTTATGCAGCAGGAACAGATCCAATGGGAAGCAAATGTATGGTATCTGGAACGATTACATCTTGGAAAACATCGGATAGACGAAAGTAAATCCTTAATTAGCATTTCTTTTATGGAAGTCAAGGAAATACAGAATCGAGAAATTTTACAGGCATACATGAAATATGAACTGGGAATTACTGGACAGGCAGTCAGCACGATTGTACGAAGATTTGTATGTATTAGAAATTTTATTGAACTGCTGGAACAAGAAAAGATACTGGCGATTCATGCAACTGTCACAGAAGTAAAAAAGTATGCAGACGGCTTGCGAGAACGGGGAATACAGGCAAAGGGATTTAATGAAAGAATTTTCGGTATCGGTCATTTTTATAAATTCATGGAAGTTAAACAGTATATTACAAGAATGCCATTCCGAATTGAATATTTCCAACAAAAAGAAGTAATAGTACATCATGATCGTAGCGTTGAGGAAACAGTATATATGGAAATTTTGAAAAAATTATATCTTTTTCCAGAGCGATTACGATGTATGTTCCTACATCTGTGGTGTCTAGGATTACGGGCGAGTGAAGTGTGTACATTGAAAGGAAATGCTTATTATCAGCAGGGCGAGGATTATTGGATTCAGGTGTATCAGGTCAAAATGAAGAATTATAAAAGGATTCCAATCCCACAGGCACTTTATCAGATTATGAAAGTATACTTGAAAAAACATGAAATTCAGCCTGAAGAATTCATTTTTAAAAACAGCAGAGGTGGTGCTTGTCTATATGGTACATTCCGAACTCAGATGATAGAAGCGTGCCGGGAAAATAAGATTGCAAATGGAGAATATTTATTTCAATCACACGATTATCGACATACAGTAGCAACTATGTTTTATGACAGTCATGTATCACTGCAAAGTATCAGGGATTATCTTGGACATACTTATGAAGAGATGACAAGACAGTATATTGATTATATGCCGCAAAGGATTGCAAAAGCAAATGATGAGTTCTTTGAAATGCAAGGAAGTAGTTTAGCATCATGGCTAAAGAAAGAGGAAAAAGATGGAAAATGATATTATATACTTCAGCGATTTCCCCAATTTACAAGAAACAGGGACACGTAAGGATAATGGAAAATTTGATTTAACGTTGCTTCCAACGCAAGAATTAAAGGAAGAGTTTCGAGGTTATATTATGTATCGCTGCAAAAACGGAACGTTTAGAGCATTGATTCAGGATCGAACAGCTTATAATCATATTGCAAAGTTTTTGAACAGCAGAATAAATCGGAGAATCAAAAGCCTTGGAGATAGAAATCCAGAAAAATGGATATCACTTTTAAAAGGCTGGATGTTAGAACAGGGAATAACTATTGTAAAAGAAAAGAAGAGTGTGTATGGTACAGTAAGCTATGGCGAAGCAGTGACGATATTATATTTCAGAAACGTACTGAAATTTTTAGGGCCAGAAGATTTACGGGATGAGATAGAAAAAGATGTTTGGGAACTAAAAAATCTGGATATTAAAATCAGATCCAATCCAATTTATAATGTAAAAACACTGGATTTCAGAAAAATATATCAGCCAGATATCAGGGAAGAATGTAAGAAAGCTGTTTATATGAATCTGCAGTATGAAGCAATAGGAACTGTACAGGGAGAATTGACAATAATGAGGATATTCTCAGAATATCTCCAAAAAGAGTATTCCAAAATAAAAAGCTGCAGTGAAATAGACAGAGAAGTGTTGGAAGAATTTTTGATACATCTGTCAACAAAAGATACTTCCCATAGTGCGAATAGTTCTTATGTAATTTCATTAAGACGACAGTTAGAGACAATCGGAAAAATTTACAGCTATGAAAGATTGGAGCATTTATTTATTAATACGGATATTCCACCGGAAGTAAATGCAGAATTTAGAGTGTATTCTGATGATGAAATGAAACGACTGAATGCGGAAATTACACAGATGGATGTACAGATTGCAAGATGTCTTCTGATACATCAGATGCTTGGAACTAGGATATCAGATACCCTTACACTGAGACCAGATTGTCTGACGAGAGAAAATGGCCAAGATATGATTGAAATATATCAAGTTAAAACTAAAAGATATAAAAAACCGATCAGTAAAGAACTTGCAAAACTGTTACAGAGTTCTATTGAATATACACAGGAAAAGTTCGGTGATACAGAATACATATTTGTTAATGAAAAAGAACCTGACCGCCCGATGCAGTATATGGCTATAAAAACAAAAGTCATGTCCATGATACAGGAAAAGCAGTTGAAAGATGATCATGGCGAATTATTCGGGTTTGGAACGCACATGTTCCGGCACTACTATGGCGTCAAACTTACAGAAATGCATCTGGATGACTGGACGATAGCGAGACTATTGGGGCATAAAAGACTGAATAATGTACAGCATTACCGGAAAATGAGCAATCAAAGAATGGCAGACGAAACCAGAGAAGTAAGACAGAGGATGAGTGACATCATATATATGAGTCTGGCAAGATGGGGTGAAGAATATGAGCAAATACGACAAGATGATTGAGGAAAATCAGAGAAAAAGTAAAGAGAAAATTGAACTGGCATTGCAAGCAATACAAGATATGCTGGCAAATAAAGAACGTATCAGCGTTCCAAAGCTGATGAAGAAAACTGGATTGTCGAGAGGATTCTTTTATAAAAATCCAACCGTCCGGGATACATTGAACCAAGCAGTAGAGCAACAGGCCGGAATGATAGATCCAAGAAGAGAAATTCTGAACATGGCGATGGAAAAACAGATTGAACTGTTGAACCAGAAGGTGGCAGCTCTGAGCAGAGAAAATAAGGAACTGAAGAGAAAGAACGAAAAGTTACAGAAGGCATTACGGAAACAGGATTTGAATTTTATTAAGAACTTATAACATTGAAAATAATAAGATGGAAGAGATGTGTGCAGACACATCTTTTCATCGTTGAGGATAAAATATATAGAATGAGAATGGGATTGTTTTATGGTATACTAAAAGTGAAATGCTAACTTTGATATGAGGTATAAAACAATATGACAGAAATACAAATTAAAAATTTAATTAAAGAATATGAAAAAGAATATATTGAGTTTATGGAAATTGAGAAATTACCACAGTATAAGATAGATTTTTTTGAAATTAATGTTGAGGAAAGCGATGCAGCAGGATTCGCTTCAGCCGCCCAAGCTTACTATAATACGAAAACAGATGAACATATATTAAGGATATGCAAAAGTTCGGAAATACCAAGGTATATTGTGTTTCATGAATTTACGCATATTTTAGATACGGAAATGTATGCAAAGCAAGATTCTTGGAAATATATGGCTTTGTCTGGTTATACAGAATATCATGCAGCACAAGTTGAATTGATGATAATGTTAGGAGCAGATAGTATACAAACTCAAGATTTTTCATTTACAGTTGATGTTGAAATAGGTAATAGTACAGTTAGGAATTACCTAAACTCAAGACATCAATTAGTAGTGAATATGATGAATAGAACAGATTTTCCAAGAGATATTGAAGCATTAAAAACAACGGTAGGTGTGCTATATAATTATTTTGGAGTGCGTTCTATATGTAAAATGTATGCGAAAGATTATACTGAAGAAGTGGATAACACAATTATTATTCAGAAACTTTCAAAAGTATTATTTGAAGAGATAAATAGCTTTATGGTTGGATGGTTTAATGAAGCACAAGTAGAGCTGAGCTTTGTGTCATATATGAAAATAATGTGGCCTATGCTTCAAAGCTATTTTGGAAAAGAATGAAAGATAGTAACAGTAAACACAGTTTTGTATACAGTTAAACCCAGTAAAATCAACGCATGAGGGGAACTGGCTACATTTTATAAATTTATCTGGTGGTATGTAGCTCCAACAATTATCAATACATTTTTGGAAGCCTATGATTTCAGCGGTAAAAAGATCGTCCTTTTTGCGACATCCGGTGGAAGTGGATTCGGTAATACTGTAAAAGAATTGCAGCCATCCGCACCAGAGGCTGTTATCACAGAAGGTAGTCTGTTAAACCGCGGAACAAAACAGAAAGTCAGTGAGTGGGTAAATTCTTTATAAACAGCAGTGTTATGGAAGTATACAGAATATAAAAAATAGTACAGACAGCAGGAAGAAATGCGCTTGGCGAATTTGCGCCGGAGTTTGCACATTTTAACGAAAGGGCATAATTTTTTCATTCGTTCTTGACAAGTAACCATTCGGTAACTATAATGAAGTTACCGAATGGTTACTTTGATAAAGGAGATAATTATGGCAGAGGGTACAAAGGAACGGATTTTGAGAACAGCACTGGAACTGTTTGCGCAGAACGGCTATCTGGGGACATCTATGAATGATATTGCAGGGCAGTTGGGAATTACGAAAGCTGCTTTATATAAGCACTATGCCAGCAAACAGGAAATCTTAGATAAGATCGTGGAGCGAATGAACAAGATGGACTATGAGCGCGCTGAGGCGTATGAAATGCCGGAAACGGAACCAGACGGCTTTGCGGAAGCATATCTGCATACACCAATTCAAAAAATTCGCACATACAGCCTTGCCCAGTTTGACCATTGGACAAAGGAGCCGTTTTCCTCCAATTTCCGTAAAATGCTGACGCTGGAGCAATACCGTGATTCCAAGCTTGCACAGCTTCACCACGACTATCTGGCGGGCGGTCCTCTGGAGTATATGGCGGCCATCTTCCGCAAATTGGCAGATTCTGATGAGGAGGCTATGCAGCTGGCGTTGGAATTCTATGGGCCAATGTATCTTCTATACAGTGTCTACGACGGTGCGGAGGAAAAAGAATCGGTTTCGTCCTTGCTGGCGACACATATTGATCGCTTTATTGCCAAGGTTGAGTCTGATTACAGAAAGAAGGGGAGAACAACATGAAAGATGGCGAAGAAGAAAAACGCTGGGTTTTATGCCAGTGGTGCGGTTCCAAGACGCGTTTGCAGATATTGCGGGAAACGGAATTAGTAACTTTTCCTCTATTTTGTCCTAAATGCAGGCATGAGAGTATTATCAATGCAAAAAATTTTATCATTGAAACCAAACAGCTAGACGCTAAGACGCAGTGCTGATCGCAAAGCCGATCATGCGCTGCGTCCTTTTTGTCATAAAAACTTCGTTCTATGACAAAAAACGCTCCGCGGGATGCGCACTTGCGCGAAGAAGAAACATGTCGCAAGCGACTGAGCGAGGCGCCCGAATGTGCCAAGGCACATTCTTTTTCAAAAGGAGGACTACTATGGATGCGATTATTTACACCACCAACACTGGAAGTACCGAGCAGTATGCAAAGCTGCTGGCACAGAAAACTGGACTTCCGACATATTCCCTTGCAGAAGCGAAGAAACGGAACTTTGTCGGAGCTGAAGCTATCTATCTTGGCTGGATCATGGCCGGTTCGGTTAAGGGCTATGCCGAGGCTGCGAAGAACTATCGGGTGTGCGCCGTCTGCGGCGTCGGTATGGGACAAACCGGAACACAGAGAGAAAGCGTGCGGAAAAAGTCAGCGATTCCAGCCAACATTCCGCTGTTCACACTCCAAGGAAATTTTGATATCAAAAAGCTCCACGGCATTTACCGCCCAATGATGAAAATTATGGTCAAAACGGCGGGCAAGAGTCTTGCAAAAAAGAAAGACCGCACGCCGGAGGAGAACGATATGCTGGATATGATGCTTCACAGTGGCGAGCGGGTCAAGGCGGAAAATCTAAGTGCTGTTCTCGACTGGTACAGCACGCAGCAATAAGAATACGAGGAGGGAATGATAATGATGTGTCCGAAATGCGGAAAAGAAATGAGAAAAGGCTATCTGTTCAGCAGCAAGGACGGTGCGTTAAGTTTTGCAAGCGAAGTGCCGAAAATCGTGACGATGGAGATTACGCGGATCATTCTCTAAAGGGAAAAGGCGGCGTATTTTGACGGCAAAAATACAGTATCTGCGTTTGCAATGCAGCACCATGCTGAACTGGCGTCATGCCCGGTGGCGAGCATTGGTTCCATACCGGGGAACAGATGCAGTTTCTGAATCATTGGATCAGAGAATGTAGCTTGAAAAATATCTGCTGACCATACAAAATTTTTGATAAGAGAGAAGGAGAAAAGTTATGTCAGAAAAGAATATTATCATTCGTTTGGAAACGAAAGACGATTACAGAGCTGTCGAAAACCTGACCCGCGAGTCATTCTGGAATGTTTATCGACCCGGCTGTATGGAGCACTATGTGCTGCACTGTTATCGGGTTGACCCGGCATTTGTGCCGGAGCTGGACTTCGTGATGGAGCTGAACGGCGAGCTGATCGGGCAGGTCATCTATGTGCGGTCGGAGATCGACTGTGACGATGGGCGAACCCTACCGATCATGACCTTCGGTCCCATCAGCATAGCACCCGCATACAAGCGGCAAGGCTATGGAAAGCAGCTGCTCGACTATTCCATGGAAAAAGCGAAGAAAATGGGTGCGGGTGCGCTTGCCATTACCGGCAATATTGACTTTTACGGCAAGTCGGGCTTTGTTCCGGCCAAAACCAAGGGTGTGCGCTATGCCGACGATCCGGAGGCAGATTACTTCCTCATCAAGGAGCTGACGCCCAGCTTTTTAGACGGCATCTCCGGCACATAGAAAGATCCCGATGGATATTTTATCTGTGAGAAAGACCCGGAAGGGTTTGAACAGTTTGAAGCCACTTTCCCGGCAAAAGAAAAGCAGAAGCTGCCGGGACAGCTGTTTTGAGCAGGAAAAATAGGTGGTGTAAAAATCATGGCATCCAGTAAAGAGTACTGATGGATTGCTATGGTGATGCTCCCTTGAAAAACGTCGGCTATGCTGTCATCGACCTGGACGGTGATGGGATTGAGGAACTGGTGATCGGTACAACGGAACGCTTTACAGACGAATTTTATGGAAAGTTGATTCTCGCGCTGTACACACGGGATGGAGAAGACACGAAGCACACAGTGTTTCAAAGCATTGCCCGTGACCGTTATTACTACGCCGGAGAGAATAAATTTGCCAATCTCGGTTCCAGTGGCGCAGACGACAGTGTGGACATCACAGTGCAGTATGCAGGTGGTACTCTGACCGATATAGGAATTGTCACAGATCCCGCCGATTATGTCCAGATGGAGCTAACACCCATGAGGGAGTGGATACAGACGATTGGTTTGCCGGGTTGCCCGGATGTCTGATAAGGGAAAAGATGAACAGGCTCCATTTGCAGAAAAACTTTCGTTGGTGGATGAGGCTTATTAAAAACTGTTGACCGGCGAAGCGGAGACACTGCTTTCTTCAGCCGTTATCAATGATACAGAGCGGTTTTGGGCAAATTCTCCGGTAGAGCCAATAGAGGCTATAACTTCCGGTTAGTAGACCAAAAACAGAAAGAATCTCTCAAAGCAAGGATTTTTCTTAATGAAAGCAGTCACGAAATTTTTGCGCGTGTCTCTTGACAAGTAACCATTCGGTAACTATAATAGAGTTACCGAATGGTTACTTTGATAAACGAGATAATTATGGCAGGGGGTACAAAGAAACGGATGAACTATATTCGGATCACAAAAGACAATATTGACAAGGAACATATCTGCTGCGCCATGTCCGGTAAGCAGAGTGTTGTAAAAAAGGAATGGCTGCGGCAGCGCTTTGATGATGGACTTGTTTTCTATCGCAGTGAGGAACGCGGTAAATGCTTTATTGAATACATTCCGGCTGAAAACGCCTGGGTGCCGATTGCGGCAGATGGTTATCTTTACATTAACTGTCTATGGGTATCCGGCTCCATGAAGGGACACGGATACTCAAATGATCTGCTGGAGGCGTGTATCTGTGATGCCAGGGTGCAGGGAAAGAAAGGTATTTGCATTTTGTGCGCGGAGGGCCGAAAGCGGGAATTCCTCGCTGACCCGAAATTCCTTATTTATAAGGGTTTCCGTGTGGCAGACATATCCGACTGCGGGATCAATCTTATGTATCTTTCCATTGAATCGGGGGCACAACCGCCGTATTTCAAGGAATGTGCGAAACATTCGGTGATTGAAGAAGCAGGTTTTGTTCTTTATTACACCGATCAATGCCCATATACCTATTATTGGGTACCAAAGGTGCAGGAGGCGGCAAAGGAACATGGTATCCCGTTCAATGCCATCCACATCACTGACAAAGAATCAGCACAGAATGTACCTGCACCGGTCACGACTTATGCACTGTTTCGGGACGGTCAGTTTCTGACACAGAGTATCCAGTCAGATAAAAAATTCCTGGCGCTGGCAGGTTTACAAAATTGATTTTACTCCGCTATTTTTGTGTCGCTTTTGAGTCGCAACATAAACGCTCCGCAAGGATGCGAAGCATCGTCACGCTTCTGTTTGTCGAACTTTACGGAGATATTGGTGCGATCACCCCAAAGGGTGTTGCGAAGGATACCCCTGAACGCTTTGCGTTGTTCAGTGCTCCGTTTATTCGCCTCTGGATTTGGGTCCTGACACCGTTGTAATACACAATAAAGCTATCGCGCGATTCACAAGGAGTGAGTATAAAGCCCTGCAAAAGTGCTTTCGGATTTAAAAAAGGGATTCCGATACTGACAGAAAGGAAAAACATGGAGAAAAAATTGCAAAATCCAACCTCTAACAAAAATGAAACACCCGCACCGCAGGGAGGCAAATGGCCGGACGAGACGATCATTCGCTATATCATCCGTGCTTTTTTGCTGCTTATTGTATTCGCATGGGCGCTGGTAAACCTTGACGCTGTTTTGTGTTTTCTCGGCAAGGTGCTTGCACTGTTCACTCCGTTTCTGATCGGCGGCGCGATTGCTTTTTTGATCAACGTAGTTCTTCGGCCGATGGAATGCTGCTGGAACAAGGTGTGCCGCAAAGCTCCTGCAAAGCTGACCCGCCCCGTGTGCCTGACAGCAAGCACCGTGCTTATCCTTGGAATTCTATTTGCTGTGGTGTTTATGATGCTCCCCAGCTTGCGGGAATCCGGCGATGAGTTTATCCAAAACATTCCGGTCTATGTGGAGGAAATCGGGCGGTGGTGGGCTGGCGTTGTCCAGTTTGCTGCAAAATATAACATTGTCTTGCCCGAATATGTCATAGACTCTGACCTGTTGATTGAGAAGGTCACCGCCTTGATCAGTGACGAGAAAAGCGGGATTCTCACCGTGACATGGGGTGCGGCAACCTCTGTCCTGTCGGTTTTTGTAGACGTTCTCTTGGGGCTTGTTTTTGCACTTTATCTGCTTGCGAAGAAGGAGGTCGTCGCGGCACATTTGAAAAAACTCATTGTGACAGTCCTTCCGCAAAAGACGGCGCAGCGGCTTCTTAGTATTGCCGCGCTGACCAATCAGACCTTCACAAATTTTGTCAGCGGGCAGCTTACCGAAGCGGTTATCATCGGTGTTCTGTGCTTCTTTGGAATGCTGATTCTTGGGATTCCGTATGCCGGTGCTGTCTCCGCGTTTGTGGCCGTCACTGCGCTGATGCCGATTTTTGGCGCATGGATTGGCGGCGGCTTTGGTGCGTTTTTGATTCTGCTGGCAGAACCTGGAAAGGCTCTGTGGTTCATTCTCTTTCTGATCGTTTTGCAGCAGGTGGAGGGCAATCTGATTTATCCCAAGGTGGTCGGCAAGTCCGTCGGACTTCCTGGACTGCTTGTGCTGATGGCTGTTACGATTGGCGGCGAAGCATTCGGCATCTTAGGGATGCTGTTCAGCGTTCCCGTCTGCGCCGTGCTGTTCAGCCTTTATCTGGAGTTCATGAAGAAAGCAAGCACCCTTTAAGTTGTGGTCTATTCAACAAAGACCACGGCAATTATCGAGCATATTATTTACGATGAGATGGATGACCATTACGGCGCAGAGCTGGAATATCCCTGGAATGACTGGAAAGCTGTGCTGAGGCGCAACGACAATAATAAATGGTATGGTGTGGTTCTGAAAGTATCTGCTGATAAGTTGGGGGAGTCGGAAGCAGCCGGCATTGATCTAGGGCTGCCGTTCGAGGAAAAACGAAGGGTTTTCGAGGGAGGCAAGTCAAATGGAAGACGTTCGACTTGAATTATTCATTAGTTCTTGATAAGTAACCATTCGGTAATCATAGCGTAGTTATCGAATGGTTACTTTAATGAAGAAAATAATTATGGCAGAAGGCACAAAGAAACGGATTTTGAGAACAGCACTGGAACTGTTTGCGCATACGTGCCCAGTAAAGGATAGAGTTGTATCTTAACCTGAGTATAGTTATAATACAATTATGACAGCTGCTTTCCCAGGATTATCAATGACGAAAATGATGTATGACGATGATAGGCAGCAGGGAATTTCCTGGGTATAAAAAAGCTTGCGAAGCTAATGAGAAGGGATGACATCATGGGACATTTTTATTTTGTAAGACACGGACAGACTGTGTGGAATGTGGAGAATAAAATCTGCGGAGCAACAGACAGTCCGTTGACGGAGCATGGACGGCAGCAGGCGGCTGAAACCGGGAAAAATATTGTAGAAAGCGGAATCAAGGCAGATGAAATTCTCTATTCACCCCTTAGCCGTGCAGCAGATACAGCAAAAATTATTTCTGAAATGAGCGGGATTCCCTGTAGGGAAGAACCAAGACTCATAGAGCAGAACTTTGGAAAATGGGAGTCTACGCCGAGAGACGGCAAAGAGTTTAAGATGGCGAAAGCGTCATTTGCCTGCCGATATGAAGGGGGAGAATCCATGCTGCAGCTTGCACAGCGTATCTATAATCTGCTGGATGAGATAAAACAGGAGTCTGACCATAAGACATACATTCTGGTGGCACACAATGGAATTTCAAGGATGATTCAGTCTTATTTTACGGATATGACTAATGAAGAATTTGCATCCTTTGGCGTAAAAAACTGCCAGGTGGTGCGGTATGACTTCTAATATGTATGACCTTTCCGGTCAGGCTGCGCTCTCGACCAAGGGATATCGTTTGGAATTATGGAGAATGGAGTTTTCCAGATTTAAGGAGATATTCCAATTGCTGCCTGAGTATTTTGCTCATGAAATTATTTTTAGGAAACCAAGAGAGAAGGAACGTATAATATGAAAACTTATAAAGTTGGTCTGATTCGGGTGCTGACCACAGAGGACGAGGAATTGCTGCAGCTGCATGGAAAGCTGATAGAATCGTATTTCCCTATGTTCCAGGTGGTGTCACGATGTATTCCGGAACAACCGGAGGGAATTCATGACGATGAAACATTCGCTGTAGGTGTACCTAAGGTGGTGAATCTTGCAGTGGAACTGTGGAAGGAAGGCTGTCAGGCTATTATTATCAGCTGTGCCGGTGACCCGGGAGTTCCGGAGGCAAGACAGGCCGTACCGATTCCGGTTATAGGAGCGGGAGCCAGTACTGCAGCGTTGAGTCTGTTTTTTGGCAGTCATCCGGCTGTGTTGGGGATTACTGAAGATGTACCGTCAGGATATCAGCGGATATTCGGTGATCGGATTGTAGACAATGCAAAGGGAGATGGGGTAGAAAATGTCCTGGATTTGATGACAGACAGAGGATATGAAGCCACCATGAAAGCAGCGGCTGCGCAGAAAGAGATGGGGGCCGATGTGATTGCCCTTAGCTGTACAGGAATGTCCAGTATCCGTATTGCTCCCTCCATCGAAAAGACAGTAGGAATTCCGGTTCTGGATCCTGTTTTGTGTGAGGGACTGCTGACATTGTTTGAGCTATTGAGAAGAGAAAATATGGAGGATTAGGAGTTAGAATTAGGAAGCTTCGTCTATACTAAAATATAGGCGGAGCTTTTTTGTGTATAATGATTGTATCTTAAATGGAAGATCGATTATAATATAAATAGACAGAAAAACTGGCGGTTTATATAAATATTATGCTGGGTACACATACATTCCCAGCAGCTGCTGAACACAGTAAAAGGCAATGGAGGCACCGGATAACCATAGCTGCAACTGTGGCGCAGAAAGTGAATGAGTGAAATTATGAAACGAATTAACAATGTTATGCCAATTATTTCTGGACCCTGTTTTGGTTTTGCCGGAATTTTTGCACACGAATTACGGATCGCACTTGCTAAGTTCGTGCTTTTGGGTAAAAAGCAGGAAGTTGTGGAGGAATAGGATCATGTCAAAAGATGAGTATTTGATTACCGATGCGCCGCTGAAAGCGTTGACGGTTTTTGCAATGCCGATGATTCTCGGCAGTTTTTTTCAGCAGGTATACAATATGGCGGACTCCATTATCGTCGGCCAGTTTGTGGGTTCCTCCGCACTGGCGGCGGTTGGCGCCTGTGCAGCGCTGACGAATGTTTTCATTTGTGTGGCACTGGGGGCCGGTGCTGGTGCAGGTGTGCTTGTGAGCCGCTATTTCGGTGCCAAAGAGTATGGAAAAATGAAAACGATTGTGTCTACATCACTGATTAGCTTTTTGCTGCTGAGCATCATCCTTGGTGTCTTTGGCTTTTGTTTTTCCCATGCGATGATGAGCGGATTACAGACTCCTGCCGATATTCTGGAGGAAGCAGTGCTGTACCTGCGGGTCTATTTTGTGGGCTTTCCGTTTTTGTTCATGTACAATATTCTCTCTACCATGTTCACTTCCATCGGTGAATCAAAAATTCCGTTGGGACTGCTGATCTTTTCATCAATCCTGAATATTGTAATGGATCTTTGGATGGTAGCCGGTCTGGGACTTGGCGTGTTCGGTGCGGCGCTTGCAACTTTGATCGCACAGGGCATTTCGGCTGTGTTTTCACTTTTGATTTTTTTTAACCGGATGCGGCGGTATAAGAGTATCTTTGCCTGGTTTGAGGGACAGGAGCTGCGCTCGATGCTTCGGATTGCTGTTCCGTCGGTTCTTCAGCAGTCTACCGTATCCATCGGTATGATGATCGTACAGGCGGTGGTAAATCCTTTTGGCACACAGGCACTCGCCGGATACGCGGCAACGATGCGTGTGGAGAATGTTTTTTCCCTGATTTTTGTGTCCATCGGCAATGCGGTTTCCCCATTTGTTTCCCAGAATCTTGGCGCAAAAAAAACCCAGCGCATCAAAAAAGGCTACCACGCAGCATTGGTGCTGGATGTGTGTTTTGCGGCGCTTGCTTTCCTTGTCATTGAAACGCTGCACACACAGATTTCCGCACTGTTCCTTGGAAAAGACGGAACCGCCCTGGCTTATCAGGTGTCTGGGGATTATATGAGATGGCTTGGTTACTTCTTTATCTTTATGGGAATTAAAATGGCGACCGATGGAGTCCTTCGCGGACTCGGAATCATGCGGCCATTCCTCGTTGCCAACATGGTAAACCTTGCGATCCGCCTGTCCGTGGCATTGATCGGTGCACCACGTTTTGGCATTGATTTTGTTTGGCTTGCCGTGCCGGCAGGATGGCTTGCCAACTTTTTGGTGTCCTATGCGGCACTGAGAAAATCCTGGCCGGCTGAGAAAGTGGAGTCATCCCGATAAATTTGGATGTACTGAAAGGAAATACATACTTTTGCCTTGTTTGATTTATGAATATCGATTTTGTTAAAAATATGTATTTGCATTAGAGAAAAAACGGGTATAATAACATAAACTGACAGAAGGAGAAATTTGTGATGAAGAGACGGGAAGGTTTTACACTGGTTGAGCTATTGATAGTGGTTGTTATTATTGGAATACTGGTATCAATTTCAATTCCGATTTTTACGGCACAGATGCACAAGGCGAAGGTGGCGGCAGACTGGGCGAATCTCAGGGCATATTATGCGGAAATACAGGCAGATTATATGTCTACCCAGCAGTGGAATCCGAAGGTTAAACGTTGGGGTATAGAGACAACTGACATGAGTTCGGTGACTTTTTTAGATGGGCATAAGGCTGAGATGAAGGCTGGAACATGTGCAGTTTCTTTTGCTGATAAGGAAGGATATCAAATTGTGTATGATTGTAAGAAAGGACATCCAGAATGTAGCTTAGGTTTGGGGGTAAAGCACACTAGTCCATGATATAGTATTGAGAATACATAAGGAATTTACGCAGAAAGCGTAAATTCTGTGCATCGCGAAGCGTGTTACTGAGAACGCAGTGAACAGTAACAAATTAATAGTAAAGTGGATAACATCTACTTCTAATGCTGGACATCCACCCCAAAGTCAAGTATAATAAACTAGAACAGTTGTACGATTATAATAAACGGGTAATCAGAGCACAAGCGGACATCTGATTTCCCGTTTTTGTGTTGCAATGTATCCGGAAGAAGCTGCCGGCGGCAGGTTCTGTAGGTGAATAGAAAGACAAACAGAAGGAGGTACCCTATCCGATGTCAAGAAAAAATCCGTTCGTCATGCCCATCCTCAAATGGGTAGGCGGCAAACGGCAGCTGCTGGACAGCATCAATCCGCTGATCCCGGAATGTTCGACCTATTATGAGCCGTTTATCGGGGGCGGTGCGGTGCTCTTTGGGAGACAACCGAACAAGGCGGTGATCAATGACTCCAACGAAGAGCTGATCAATGTATACCGGATGATCAAGGAAGAGCCGGAAGCGTTGATTGCGGCGCTGAGCGCCCATAAGGAACAGAATTGCGAGGAGTATTATTATACGGTGCGGGCGTGGGATCGCGACAAGGAGACGTATCAGACGCGGACCAACGTCGATCGGGCAGCGCGGATCATTTACCTGAACAAGACCTGCTACAACGGCCTGTTCCGCGTCAACAGCTCCGGCGAGTTCAATTCTCCGTGGGGCAGATATAAGAATCCGAATATCACGAACGAGGCGACTATCCATGCGCTGAATGCGTATTTAAATAAAGCAAACATCACGATCAAATGCGGCGATTACCGCGAGGCGTTAAAGGGCATCCGGAAGGGCGCGTTCGTCTATTTTGACCCGCCTTATATGCCGATCAGCTCATCGGCGTCGTTCACGGGCTACACCGCGGGCGGCTTCGGGGAGGAAGAGCAGATCGCATTAAAAGAGCAGTGTGACATGTTGAATGCAAAGGGCATCAAGTTCCTGCTTTCCAATTCGTCCTGCGAATTTATCGAGGATTTATATAAAGATTACATCATCGACCACGTGGATGCCAAGCGCGCGATCAACGTGAAACCGGAGAAGCGCGGAGAGATTCAGGAAGTTCTGGTACGCAATTATGAGCTTGATTGATGATAAATGGAGAATTTTATTTGATAAATACCGGATTGAGCGGGAAATTGAGAAACATGGGCGGTTTTACATCACCGCTGACCAGATCCGCGAAGTCAAGGAACCGCGTTTGATGACGAAATTTGACACGCGGGAATCCCTGCCGCGGGTGTTTGGAAAGAAGATTTCGATTCTTCCGGTGTCGCGCGGCGGCTATGTGCTGGGCGAGTTTGACTTGTATCAGGATTTTCCGGAGATTCCGTCCGATATCAAACGGGTGACGAGCGCGAAGATACCCGATTACTTTGAGTCGATCGACCTTCATGACATCCGCTCGGAAGCCAGCGCGATCAACGTTATGAGCATCACGGGGATTCTGGATGATTTTCTGGGCGAAGATCGCATGGTGCAGACGGTTTCGGGGCGGATGGGGTCTGGAAATTTTGAGTTTTATGTCAGCGACTATCAAAAATCAGAGCTGATTGAGAAAAAGCCGCTTATCCAGGTACAGAATTCGCAGGTCGAGATCGACGGCGGATTTGAAAATGAGAATGTATTTACGCTGATCGAGGGAAAAAACGTCGTCCACAGCAATTTTCTGATCCGGCAGCTCTATTATCCGGAGAGACTCTGGGCGGAGAAGATACACAAGCCGATCCGTCCGGTGTTTATGGTGTATTCGAATAATATTTTCCGCCTGCTGGAATATGAATTTACGGATCTGCGCTATTACAATTCGCTGCGGCTGGTACAGGAGCGAAATTACAGCTTAGAGGAAATCGAGATCACGCTGGATGATTTATACGATGTCTGGGCACGAACAGAGGTCAAGCCGGAACCGGCGGTTACCTTTATCCAGGCGGACAGCTTTTACAAGGTTATTTCACTGGTAGAACGGCTGAACGAGAATCCAATGACGGGCGGGGAGATCGCGCAGCTTTTTGGATTTAAGGAGCGACAGTCGGACTATTATTTCAACGCGTGCCGCTATCTGGGACTGGCGGAGAAGCAGACGGATGAGGACGGCGTGAAAGTGCATATCACGGCGATAGGAAGACGGCTTTTGAAACTGCCGTATAGGGCGCGCCAGCTCGAATACGTCCGCCTAATTCTGGAACACCCGATTTTCCACGATTTATTTGAAGCTGCTCTTCAGATCGGAGATGTTCCGGACAAGGAGTATGTTGCAAAGAAAATGCGGGAATACCAGGTCTGCGGGGAGAATCTGATCGTGCGAAGGTCAAGTTCAGTGCGGGCATGGCTGTACTGGATTCTGACGCTTGTGAACGAAGGGTAGAGAAATGGTGCGGGATTTCGTCTCAGATGCGGCGGTGTCCGTGCATATGATGCCTGACCGTTAGAAAAACAGACCATTTGGACAGAGAATAAAATATAGAAAGTTACAGGACGGCATATGGGCAGACAAGAGCAGACAAATCATCTTTTCAGCAACCGCGATCTGCGGATTCTTCTGGTTCCGCTGATCGTGGAGCAGATTTTAAACTCCCTGATGGGTACAGCGGACAGTATTATGGTCAGCAACGTGGGATCGGCGGCGATCTCGGCGGTTTCGCTGGTTGACTCCATCAATATTTTAGTGATACAGGCATTCTATGCGCTGGCGGCAGGCGGCACGATCGTCTGCTCCCAGTATATCGGACAGAAAGATAAGAAAAATGCGGAAGAATCTGCGAGACAGTTATCTTTTGTGGTGGCGTGCATCTCGTCGGCGGTCATGGCAGTCTGCCTTCTGACGCGCGGACCGCTGCTGCGGCTGATTTTCGGCAGCGTCGAGGCGGATGTCATGGAGGCAGCGCAGATCTATTTCTTCTACACGGCGCTTTCGTTCCCATTTATCGCCCTCTATGATGCTGGTTCCTCGATCTACCGGGCGCAGGGAAATACAAGGCTTCCGATGACGATCGCGGTCGTCTCTAACGGGTTAAATATCGCCGGAAATGCGGTACTTATCTGGGGCTTCCATCTTGGAGTTGCCGGTGCGGCGATTGCCACGCTCGGTTCCCGCGTTATCTCGGCAGTGGTGGTGTTCGCCTTTTTGCACAATCCCAGCCAGGAAATTGCGGTGCGTGACTATCTGCATATCCGTCCGGACGGACGCCGGATTATGCGGATTCTCTCATTGGGAATCCCAAACGGTATCGAAAATGCGATGTTCCAGTTTGGAAAGCTTGCGATTCAGTCAACCGTCTCGACCCTCGGGACGATCGCGATCGCAGCCCAGGCGATGACGAATATTCTGGAAAACTTAAACGGCATCGCGGCGATCGGTATCGGAATCGGCATGATGACGGTGGTCGGACAGTGTCTCGGCGCGGGGCGCAAGGATGAGGCGATCTATTATATCAAAAAATTGACGGCAGTGGCGGAGATCGTCATCATCGCAAGCTGTGCGCTCGTATTTCTGGCGACGAAACCGGTCACGATTCTGGGCGGCATGGAGCCGGAGAGTGCGAAGATGTGTCTCTACATGGTCGGATGGATTACGGTGGTAAAGCCGATCGTCTGGACGCTCGCATTTATTCCGGCATATGGAATGCGGGCTGCCGGGGATGTGAGGTTTTCGATGATTCTCTCCTGCATCAGTATGTGGGCGTTCCGGGTGACGCTGTGCATTTATCTCTGCCGCGTCCACGGCTTCGGACCGATCGCGGTGTGGATCGGCATGTTTACAGACTGGACGATCCGGGGCATCGTATTCACATTCCGCTTTATGGGTCGGAGATGGCTCGCGCATAAAGTTGTATAAAAAACAGAGGGAGCAAAATGAAAATGGAGTTACAAATACTGGATTGGATTCAGCAGATGCGGACGCCGGTGGGCGATGTCTGGATGGTGTTTATTTCGCGGCTTGGAAATGCAGGAATGATTTGGATTCTGTTTACATGCCTGCTGCTTATGATTCCGCGGACGAGAAGATGGGGAGCTGCGCTGGCGGTAGCGCTCTGTCTGGATGCGATCATCTGTAATATCTTACTAAAGCCTATGGTTTGCCGGATCCGTCCGTGCGATGTGAATCAGACAGTTCAGCTGATCATTGCCCGCCCGGCGGACTATTCCTTCCCGTCGGGGCATACGGCAGCTTCGTTTGCTGCGGTCGCGGCTCTGTACTTTGCCGGGGCGAAAAAATGGTGGAAAATCACGCTGCCTCTGGCGATCCTGATGGCGTTTTCAAGAATGTATTTATATGTGCATTACCCGACCGATGTTTTGGGCGGCATGATTGTGGGGTGCGCGGCGGGGTATTTTGGAAACCGGCTGGCGGCGCATCTGATACGGTCCTGGAGACAGAAGATGAAAAAACCAGAGGACAGAAAAAATAGATAATTTTATGTAAGAGATGCCAGAAGTTACTGGGCACGTATGCGTGTACAGTAATGCCAGAACACCTGTAATTGCCCCGTTTTTCTCTTGATATCCTTTATTTCCGATGGTATAATTTATAATCGAAATAATTTCTTTTATGATAGAAAAGGGATGATTATGATGGGGTTAGACCAGAATCAGTAATTTTATTCATTGTTAAAAGGTACGGCGTGATCTATCGACTCCAAAGCTTAGGATGATAGGAACTGCGTTTTTTGATGATGAGGTACCTGGAAAGCGACCAGGGGTAATGTGCTCTTGGAATCTTTCTGTGCTTGATTTTGTGAGATGATTTTTTTGTCAGTTGTGCCCAAATTTCTGAGGCGTTGGCGTTGCGTCCGCCTCTGAAATTCGGGTGCGGCTGGCGGAAAATCAGCCACAAAAGCAGGTGCAGAAAAGACTCCGAGAGTACATTATAGAGTGATGGAGGAGAAAGACATGTTAAATTACAAGAAATATAAGAGAGTTCCGGTGGTAGATTACCCGGAGCGTGAGTGGCCGAATAAAGAGATTGAGAAAGCGCCGATCTGGTGCAGCGTTGACCTGCGCGACGGCAACCAGGCACTGGTTGAGCCGATGGTCGTAGAGGAGAAGATTGAGATGTTCAACCTCCTGGTAAAACTTGGATTTAAAGAGATCGAGATTGGCTTCCCGGCAGCTTCCCAGATCGAGTACGATTTCCTGCGCCAGTTAGTAGAACGCAAGCTTATCCCGGACGACGTAGTTGTACAGGTTCTGACCCAGTGCCGCGAGCACCTGATCAAGAGAACCTTTGATGCCATCCAGGGTATTCCGAAGGCGATCGTACATATTTACAATTCGACTTCTACCTTACAGCGTGAGGTTGTATTCCATGCAGACCGCGAGGAAGTAAAGCAGATCGCGATCGATGGTACCCGCATGGTAAAGAAATATATGAAAGATTACGACGGAAAAGTAATCCTTGAGTACTCTCCGGAGAGCTTTACCGGAACCGAGCTTGATTTTGCACTGGATATCTGCACCGCTGTACAGGAAGAGTGGGGCGCAACCCCGGACAATAAGATCATCATCAACCTTCCGGCAACGGTTGAGATGACGACTCCGAACGTATACGCAGACCAGATCGAGTGGATGAACAGGCATTTTAAGAACCGTGACAGCATTATTTTAAGTATCCATCCGCACAATGACCGTGGTACCGGCATTGCAGCGACCGAGCTGGCTCTCTTGGCAGGTGCAGACCGTGTCGAGGGTACACTGCTTGGAAACGGCGAGCGTACTGGTAATATCGACATATTAAATATCGCTTACAATATGTTCTCGCAGGGTATCAACCCGGAGTTGAATCTGGAAAATGTAAAGGAGATCACCGAGGTTTGCGAGCGCTGCACAAAGATGACCGTTGATCCGAGACATCCGTATGCAGGCAAGCTGGTATTTACCGCATTTTCCGGTTCCCATCAGGATGCGATCAGCAAGGGTATGCAGGCGCTTCAGAAGAGAACCGATGGCATCTGGGAGGTTCCGTACCTGCCGATCGATCCGAGTGATATCGGACGCGAGTACGAGCCGGTTGTCCGCATCAACAGCCAGTCCGGCAAGGGCGGCGTAGCCTTCGTCATGGATTCCTTCTACGGATTCCGTCTTCCGAAGGGAATGCACAAAGAGTTTGCTGACATTATCCAGAAGATTGCAGAGAAGCAGGGCGAGGTAGCTCCGGAGCAGATCATGGACGAGTTCCGTGCAAACTACCTGGACAGAAAAGAGCCGATGCACTTCAAAAAATGCCAGATCACAGACAAGGAGTACGAGGGCGGCGCATTCGCAACCGTTGCAACTCTTACCTTTACCGCTCATGACACCGAGCGCACCGTTGAGGGCGTAGGTAACGGACCGATCGATGCGGTACAGAGAGCGATCGAGGAGGCACTTGGCATCGAGATCCGTGTTCTGGACTACAACGAGCATGCACTTCGTTCCGGTTCCGGCGCACAGGCAGCGTCCTACATCCATCTGATGGATGTAAAGAGCGGCCGGGCAACCTACGGTGTCGGCATCAGCTCTAACATTACGAGAGCATCTATCCGCGGTATCTTCAGTGCGGTAAACAGATTGTTCTACTAAAAAATAAAATGAATCAATTCAGAGTGACTGCTTGTGTGTGGACAGTCGCTGGTTTGGGCGGTATGCAGAAATGTGTGCCGCTCTTTTTCTGCTTGCCCATTTTTTTTAAAACAGGTTTCACCGGATACTCCGCATTCCAATATTGACAAGAACAAAATCCCGGTGTTACGATATAGAAAACTGAAAAACTGCGTGAAATGACGATATTCGACTGAAAATTTCATGCTTATGAAAAAGAGAAAGGAAGTCCGTGAAAATGATTCTAAGGGCAAAGTATTTAATTACCGGAGATGGCAGAACCTGCTTGCAGGATCAGGCGGTGTATCTGGATAAAGAGGGAAAAATCGGCTGGATAGGAGACGCTGCGGAAGCGGCGGGGCGCTACCCGGAAGAGATGGTAAAGGATTACGGCGAGGCGACGATCCTGCCGGGACTGTTTGATATGCATGTGCATTTCGGCTACTACTACAGCCAGCCGGATCTGGATAATTATGATGATTATATGGTGGCATACTATGCGCTGGAACAGGCGAAACAGTCGCTGCGGCTCGGCATTACGACGGTGCGCGATCTGTCCTGTCCGCCCAATCTGATGAAGCAGCTGCGTCTGGCAGGGCAGAAGGGGTATGTGACGGTTCCGCGAATCATCCATGCGGACGCAGGTATCTGCATGACCGGTGGACACGGACATCAGGATGGGGTCGAGGAGGCGGACAGCCCGTGGGGCGTGCGCGCCGCTATCCGAAGACAGCTGCGTGCGGGAGCTGACTGGGTCAAGATCCTGACGAGCAACCGTGGCGATATCCCGGAATTTACCCAGGAAGAGCTGGATGCAGCGGTCGATGAGGCGCACCGCCAGGGGGTGAAGATCGCGGTTCATTCGGGTACGCAGCCGTCGATTCAGATGTGTATTGACGCGGGATTTGACACGATCGAGCACGGAACCTTTTTAACAGAGGCGCAGGCGCGCCAGATGGCGAAAAAAGGAATCGCGTGGACGCCGACGATCACGGCGTACACGTATTTGTATGAGCAGACGAAGCAGATGATCGAGGCGGGTGTGGACATGGATAACCCGATTGCCGCCAGAGTCGTTCACGATCAGGCATTTTTCAAACCGGCGTTTGAGGCATACCGGGATAATTTTAAAAAGCTCTATGACACAGGGGTTACGGTGCTGGCAGGCAGCGATATGGTGCTTTACAAGGCACCGCCGCTTCCGATTCATCAGGAACTCGGCTATATGGTAGACTATGGAATCACGCCGATGGAGGCGATCCGCACGGCAACCTACAACGCGGCAAGCGTGCTTGGCATTGAGAACGAGACAGGCAGCCTGAAAGAAGGATTGGCTGGCGATTTGCTGATTGTAAAGGGGGATGTCTCAAAGAATATTCGTGCGCTGGATGATGTGCTGGAAGTGTATCTGGCAGGAAAAATGGTGTATACGGTGTAAAAGATATGAAAAAGCTGTCTTTTTCAGAAGTGCAGGAGTTTTTGTTTCCTGAGATGGGAAAACCAAAAAGAAAATAAAAACATCTTGAAATTCTAAAAGAGACAGCTTTTATTATGTTTCTATACCGCGCAGACTGTAATTAAAATACGACTTCATTCCCATGAACAAACGGATTCGGCGTGTGTACGGTCAGAATCTTAACGACACGGTTTGTGTTGTTGACCCAGTCATGCGGAGTCTGGGAGTGGATCTGGATACTGTCGCCCGGATTCAGGCAGTATTCGTTGCCGTCCAGATATACGGTCAGGATACCCTCCAGAACGTAGATAAATTCTTCACCGTCGTGCTGATTCATCTCAAGCTGGTTTTCAGAGCTTGTGGTAGCGGACGGCATCAGGTGGAAGATACGCGGAAGACAGGCGAATCCCTGTGCATTTCCATTGACCAGGTACTGTACGATCTGGGGGTTGATCTGGGAACAGTGCATGGCAAAACTCCGGCTGACCGGGGATTTCTCCTGATCGGCGGAGGAGTCAAAGAACGAAGACAGACTGACTCCGAGAATCGTAGCAAGCTTTGCCAGAGAGTCGATTGCGATCGAAGAGAGACCGCGCTCCAACTGGGAAAGAAAGCCGATGGACAGACCGGACTCTTCGCTGAGCTGTTTCAGTGTGTATTTTTTTGCGGTACGGAAGGCTTTCACCTTGGCACCGATGGTAACATTATGATCCATAGATATATCCCCCTTGCGGCATCATTCTTTAATATAATATATCCACTATACAGGATTTTCAGTGGAACGTCAACCAAAGGGGGAGTTGTGGCGGGCAAATTTAATTCAAAATGGAACGTTTTTTTTTGAAAAGGCTGAAATGGGCGGCAGATTTGGAAAAGTGAATCAGTGAGAGGATAGAAGAGGCAGGAGAATGGGATAGAGAAAACGGGTGGACAGAAAATAAAAAACAGGGGGAGAAACAGAATGAAGGAAATAGTACGTGCTTCGATCGAGGATTGTTCCCAGATCGAGCGATTCCGTTTGGTGACCCGTCTGGGAAATGCGATTCTTTCTAACGGCGGGGAGGTATTCCGGGCGGAGCAGGCGATGGAGTATGCGGCGCGGGCGCTGCGTCTTGAAGCATTTAATGCGTATGTGATTGCGAATGGAATTTTTTCAAATGTGGTGATTGACGGGCGGTTTTATTCCAGCCGTATCTGTTATGTGCCGCTGGCACCTACGATTCTATGCCGGGTGGATGCCTTAAATGATCTGTCGAGAAAGATTGCGGCGGGTAAATGCGGTCCTTATGAGATGCGGATGCGCCTTGAGCAGATTGAACAGATGAAAGTGCTCGAAAATCGGGGAAAGGTTCTGGCGGCAGGAATTGGAAGCGCTGGATTTTGTTACCTGTTCCAGGGCAGCCTGCGCGATACGGCGGCGGCATTTGTGGCGGGAGTGCTGCTGTATTTGTTCCTTTTATACGCAGCTCCGCGCTTTTCTTCGTCCCGGATGATGCAGACGATCATGACGAGCAGCGTGCTTGCATTGTGCTGTTGTTTGCTGTGCTGGATCGGGCTGGGAGAAAGCCTGGATCATGTCATGATCGGAGCTGTGTTCACGCTGGCGCCGGGTGTGCCGCTGACCAATTCGATCCGGAATTTTTTGGAAAATGATTATTTATCCGGTCTGATCCGTTTTGTAGACGCCTTTTTGACGGCGGGCTGTATTGCGATCGGAGTTGGTGTGGCACTGCGGTTCTGGATGTTTGCGATGGGAGGTATGCTCTGATGGAAATGACAGGGGAAATTCTGGGGCAGCTTCTGGCGGCCTGTGTCGGAACTGCCGCCTTTTCGGCACTGTTTGGAGTCCCGAAGAAGTATTGGCTGGACTGTGGTATCTGCGGTGCAGTCGGCTGGGGCGTGTATCTGGCGGTCATGGCAGCTTATCAGACGCCGATCATCGGGACCTTCGCGGCGAGCGCGGTCTTGACGATGCTGTCGCGCTGTCTGGCGATACAGCGGAAAGCGCCGACGATCCTCTTTCTGGTATGCGGCATCTTCCCGCTTGTGCCCGGAGCGGCGATCTACTATACCGCCTACAACTTCTTCATGGGACAGGAAGCGCTGGCGCTCCAGTATGGCATGGATACAATCAAGATGGCGATCGCAATCGGGCTGGGGATCGGAGCGGCATATTCGCTTCCGGGACATCTGTTTGGATGGAAGCGGGAGATAGAGGTGTGGGAACCTGGGAAAGAAGGTAAAAAGTAGCCGCGGTTTACTTTTCCTTTAAAATATAGTAGAATACCCTCGTACTATTAAGGAAAATATGATCGGCTGCGGCAGGAGTGGGGTATTCTGCGGGCTTGGTGGAGGGGACAGACATCGATATGGACAGTAAATTTTATGAGCCAGAAGTTCTGAAACAGCTGCAGGGAGAGATTTTGTCGATTCTGGATGATTTTATCCGGATCTGTGAAGACTATCATCTGGAATATTTCGGGATAGCCGGAACGGGAATCGGTGCGCTGCGGCACAAGGGATTTATTCCCTGGGACGATGATATCGATATTGCGATGCCGCGGCGAGATTTTGAGCACCTGCTCCGGATCGTGGAAAAGAAGATGAGCGACCGGTATCTGGTTCTCAATGCAGAGCGATATCCCAATTATCCGCTGATGACAACCCGTCTGGTGAAGAAGGGGACGGTGTTTGTCGAGGAGGTTATGAAGGATGTGGACTGTCCGTTCGGTATCTTTCTGGATCTGTATGTGCTTGACAATGTGGCGGACAACCCGGTTCTATATCAGATTCAGTCGTGGACGGCATGGTTCTGGAGTAAGCTGATGATTCTGCGGGCGATTCCGCGCCCGACGCTGCAGCAGCGGGGCATCAAGGCGAAGCTTATCTGGGCGGTCTGCGGGATGGTCTACAAGGCTATGAAGCTGCTCCATATCTCGCCTCAGTGGCTGCGGATGCGCTGTGAGCGGGTCTGCCGTAAATACAATAAATACCGGACACGCCGGATGGCATTTCTGCCGGACACAAGCCCATACTGGAATGTCGTGGACCGGACACGCTGTTATCCGCTCCGGAAGCTGGAATTTGAGGGCAGACGCATGAATTTTCCGGGAAATATCGAGGAAATGCTGACAAATATGTACGGCGATTTCATGCAGCTTCCGCCGGTTGAGAAGCGCAAAACACACACACCGAGCCGGCTGGAATTTTCAAAGGAAGAGATACTGTAGTGATAAAATATTTAGCGAACGCCCTGATTGGTGGAGACGGGCAGATTGAAAAACGAAATATGAGCTGGAATATGATAGGGAGCTTTCTCTATGCGCTGGCGTCCATGGTGCTGACGATCGCGGTCATCCAGATTGTCGGCGAGGATGAGGGCGGTATCTTCTCCTTTGCGTATTCTACATTTGGTCAGCATATGTTTATGGTGGCCTATTTTGGCATCCGCCCGTTCCAGATCACGGATACGAGGCGGCGGTTTACGTTTGGCGAATATCTGCGGCTGCGCCTGATGACCTGTGGTGCGGCGCTGGTGGCCGGGCTTTTTTATGTGACGGTGATCAACCGGGACTATGCCTTTGTCAAGGCGGCGACGGTATTTTTGATGGTAGCGTACAAGGTGATCGACGGTTTCGCGGACGCTTATGAGGCAGAATTTCAGCGTGACGGACGCCTGTATCTGACGGGCAAATCAAACGCATTCCGGACGGTTTTATCAGTCGGTGTCTTTTTGGGCTGTTTGAATGCGACCCATAACCTGGTCGGCTCCTGCCTGGCGGCAGTACTGGCGCAGCTGGCGGGCGTGTGCCTGTTTGATTTTTCGGTAATCGTTCATCTGCCGCAGGTGGACTGGGAGGTCCGCTCCGGACGTGTCGGGCTGTTGTTTAAAGAAAATGTAGTCCTGTTTTTATCGGTTATCCTGGATTTTTATATTTTTTCTGCCGCGAAATATGCGATCGAGGGCAATATGGCGGACAAGTATCAGGCGGTATTCGGTGCGATCTTCATGCCGACCAGCGTCATCAATCTGGTGGCAGGCTTCGTCATTCGCCCGTATATCACGAAACTCTCGGATCAGTGGGAGCGGAATGCGCTCCCGGAATTTGCCGGGACGGTAGGCCGGCTGGCGGCAATCATCGCGGCGCTTACGGTGCTGGCAGTCGGGGGTGCCTGGATTCTCGGAATCCCGGTTCTCTCAATATTATATCCGAAAATTGCGTACATGCTGCGGGAATGCCGTCTGGCGCTGGTGTTTATCATTCTAGGCGGTGCGTTCAATGCGTATGTGAATCTGTTTTATTATGCACTCATCATTATGCAGGAGCAGAAACGTATTTTTCTGGGTTATGTCGGTGTGACGGCAGCGGCGCTCCTTATTTCTTCGCCCTGCGTACGCGCGGCAGGACTGCTGGGCGGATCGCTTTCGTATCTGCTTTTGATGGCGGCATTGACTGCCTGCTTTGGACTGACGTCGCTTGTGATGTACCGGAGACGGGCACGTGGGATATAGAACTTGTTTAGAATGTACTCTCGGAGTCTTTCTGCACTTGCTTTTGTGGCTGATTTTCCGCCAGCCGCACCCGAATTTTATCAACGTACGCACCGCGTACGCCTCAGAAATTTGGGCACAACTGACAAAAAATCATCTCACAAAATCGAGCACAGAAAGATTTCGAGAGTACATTAGATAGATTTGGAGGAAATGTATGATTAATTTTGCGGTAGGACCGGTTCAGATGGACGAGGAAATCCGGGCGATCGGGGCGGAAGAAGTACCATATTTCCGCACACCGGAATTTTCTGCAATTATGAAGGAAAATGAGCGCCTGATGAAGCAGTTCACCGGGGCGCCCGAGGATGCACGGGCGGTTTTTCTGACAGGTTCGGGCACGGCGGCGATGGAAGCGGCAGTCATGAACCTTTTTACAGAGCGCGACCGCGTGCTGGTCGTAAACGGCGGCAGTTTTGGCGCGCGGTTTGCGAAAATTTGTGATATCCATGAAGTTCCTCACGAGGAGATCCGGCTGGAGAGCGGACGGGCACTTCGGGCAGAAGACCTGGCACCGTATGAGGGAAAAGGATTTACCGGATTTTTAGTCAATGTCCATGAGACTTCCACGGGCGTTCTCTATGATATGGAGCTGATTTCTGACTTTTGCAGACGAAACCAGCTGATTCTGGCGGTTGACGCGGTCAGCTCGTTTCTTGCCGATCCATTTTGGATGGGAAAATGGGGCGTTGATCTGGTGCTGACCGGTTCGCAGAAAGCGTTGGCACTTCCGCCGGGACTCTCAATTCTGGTGCTGGGGGCGCGTGCGATCGCGAGAGTGCAGGAGACGGCGGTCCGCTCGATGTATTTTGATCTGCGCGACTACCTGAAAAATGGCGAGCGGGGGCAGACGCCGTTTACACCAGCGGTCGGAGTGCTTTTACAGCTTCATAAACGGCTGACGATGATCGAGGAAAAAGGGCTTGCGGCAGAACAGGCACGGATCCGCTGTCAGGCGGAGGATTTCCGAAGCAAAATAAAAGATCTTCCGTTTGAGATCGTTTCCAATTCTCTCTCGGCGGCATTGACGCCGCTTCACCCGACGGGCGTGGACAAAGAGGGGAAAGCGGTCTCAGCGCATCGGATTTTTGAGATTTTGAAGGATGAATACGGCATCTGGATCTGCCCGAACGGCGGCGCGCTTGCCGACACGGTGTTCCGTGTCGGTCATATCGGCGCATTGACGCCGGAAGACAATGACAGCCTGATTGCGGCATGGAAAGATATGCAAAGGAGGGGACTTCTGTGAAAGTATTGATTCTGGCAGCGGGACGGGGAACCCGGATCTCGCGTTATCTGTCGGGAAAACCAAAATGTACGGTGGATATCGGCGGCGGGCAGTGCCTGATCGAGTACACGATTGACCTGCTTCATTCCCGCGGCATCCAGGATATCGGCATCGTGCTGGGCTATGAGGCGCAGGTGATCCGCGAGGTCTTGGCAGACAAGGGAGTTTCCTTTTTCTACAACCCGTTTTACGATGTGACAAACAGCATCGCGTCTGCATGGTTTGCGAAGGAGTTCCTGACAGGGGACGATCTGCTGATCATGAACGGTGACGTATACCTGGAGGAAAAATTGCTTGACCGGATCCTCGCGCAGGGCAGGAGCCCGGTGATGTTTGCGGACGAGAGCCGCCGGGAGACAGCGGATTATAAGTTCTTCTATGAAAATGGAATTTTGAAAAAATATGGAAAAGAGCTGACCGGGGATGATGTGACGGGCGAGTACATCGGAATCGGACGGTTTTCAGCGGCATTTATGCCGGAATTTATCTGCCGGATGGAGGAGATGATCGACCGCCAGGAGCACGGCGTCTGGTGGGAAAATGTTGTTTACAGCATGACCGGGCAGCAGCCGGTCTATGTCGAGGACGTCAGCGGGCATTTCTGGGCGGAGGTTGATTATATTGAGGATTATGAGCGCATCCTGGAACACAGGGGCGTGGAGAAGATAGTGCGCTAGAGCGCTTGATTTGAAAGACAAAACACGGTTCACGGGTAGGCGCTTTTGGAACCGAAAGTGCCGTAAGAAAACGTGGTGGCAGCAGAAATTTACCGAATTTAAACGGGAAAAATAAGGGAGAAGTACAGATGCAGTTTAACAGGCATTTTATCAATCGAATAGAGAAAAAAGATGTGCTGCGGCTGCTTCTGGCGCTTGTGGCAGTCTTTGTGATCGGTGTTCTGGGCGAGTTTGTCTGCAATTTCCCGGCGCTCCGGGCAAATGGATGGACGCGGCAGGCGACGCGGACGATCGCTCTGGACGAGGTGCAGGTGAGCGGATTTGAGCGGGTAGAGACAGAAAAGAACGGTTTGGGTGAAATCACCGGAGAGCCGGGGCAAACCATTGGAGAGAATAGGCGGCAGGTGGAAAATACAGAGGTGCTGCAGCTTTCGGATGCAAGCGGTTATCTCCATATTCCGCTGGACGGCAGCTATGTCAGCCAGTTTCTTTACCATTATGATTACGATGGTCTGTTAAATGCTACCGTCCGCCTCGGTTACCGCAACATCTACGGCGAGCAGCGGGAGCACAACGCAAAGATGGTCGTGGACCGCAACTGCCGGGTGCTGAAATTTTCTTCGGTTCCGGTGAATGGGAAGCTGGACTACGTGGATCTTCTGATTACGCGGGAGGATCTAGACGAAGAAGGGCTTTCCTACATGAATTTTGGCGGGATGCCGCTTGCACTGACCGGGTTTGCGACGGTGGCGCGGGCAGGTATCAACTGGTACCGGCTGGGACTTTTCTGGTGTGCGGCGGCGGTTTTGATCGCACTTCTCTGTTTCCGGGATTTCGTGGCAAAGCGCATCGAGGTTGGATTTCTGCTGATCTCCCTGACGTTTGGAACAATATTTTCACTGTCGCTCCCGGCAAATAAGGTGAGCTGGGATGAGGAAGTGCATTTCGCGCAGGCATTCTGGATGGCAAATTACCGGACGCCGGTGCAGGCGGAACCGGCGCTTTTACAGGAGTTTACGACGGGCGTAGATACCTGGCCGTACAATCAGCCGGAGAGTCGGGACGAGCAGGCGGCGCTCACTTCGTATCTGAATCAGAATGCGGGTTACCGGCACGGTGAACATCTCTGGAGTACGGATCTCAACAAAACGACGATGACCGGATATGTGGGTTCGGCGCTGGCGCTGAAAGCGGGAGGGCTGCTTCATATCCCATTTGGAATCCTGTATAAGCTGGGGAGGCTGGGAAATCTCTATGTCTATGCGGCAGTTTTGTATTTTGCCATCAAAAAGACACCGGTCGGCAAGGCGATCCTGGCATTTCTGGCGCTGATGCCCGAGCCGATGATGCTGGCGGGGGCATATTCCTATGACCCGACCGTCACGGCATTTTTGTGGCTGTCTTTCGCGGGCATTCTGGAAGCGGCGCTTGGCGGGCGGAAAATGGACTGGAAAGCGTATGCGCTTATCGTGCTTACCTTTGTCTGGGGCTGCCGCGTCAAGGCGGTATATGCGCCGCTAATTCTTCTGGGACTGATGATTCCGGCAGAAAAGTTCCGTTCTAAACGGGAAATGTACCTGATGAAGGGTGGATTTATCGTGATCTGCGGTCTGATGATGTTATCCTTCATCCTGCCGGTTCTGATCGCGCCGCGCGATATCGGGGATACGAGAGGTGACAGCACCAGCGAGAAAGGGCAGATGGCGTACATTCTGGGACAGCCGCTTGCCTACGCGTGGGTGCTGATCTGCAACCTGTTCCGGACGCTTCCGTCCTATGTGCTGGGCGAAAATTCCCTGGGACTTCTGGGACACACGGGAACGATGTCATTTCCGTGGGCGCTGTACGCCGGTTCGGCGGCCGTTATCCTCACAGCCGGGCAGCCATCTTGTGGAAAACGTCTGTCAAAAAAACAGAAGCTGTGGATATTTATACTCTGCGCGGGAACGGCAGTGCTGGTCTGGACTTCGATGTACATTGCATTCACCAGACCGGGTAATACCTATATCGACGGCGTACAGGGGCGCTATTACCTGCCATTTCTGCCGCTTGTCTGGTTGGTTTTAAACCCGGATCGGGTAATGGTGCGGATGGAGAATAAAAACTATCATGCGCTGGTGTTAGGGGCGGCGGCGCTGATTCTGGCGGCAACGGTTTATCTGGATATCTGGATGAAGTTCTGCCGGTAAGCATAAGCAAGCTAGAAGAAGGCAAAGGTTACTGTATACGGGTAGGCACTTTTGGAACCGAAAGTGCCGTAAGAAAACGTGGTGGTAGCAGGAATTTGCCGTATTTAAATGCGAAGCCACGGCAAATTCCGTTACTGGGCACGTATGCGTGAACAGTAACAGGCAAAGATGTTTGAAACGTTAAAATCGATCATAAGTCTGGTAAAAATAAATTCAAGCAGGTACCGCTCTTGAAAAACGAGAAGGCAGAAGTGCGGCATGAAAGAGCGAGAGAGAAAGGGAAACGAGATGCAGCAGGAAATCATTCATACATTTGCGGTCTGTGCATACAAGGATTCGCCGTATCTGGAAGAATGTCTGCGTTCGGTGACGAGCCAGACGGTCAAATCGGAGGTGATCTGCTGTACCTCGACGCCGAGCAGCTATATCCGGGAGCTGGCAGCGCGGTATCAGGTGCCGCTCTATGTGCGGGACGGGGCGAGCAATATCCGTGAGGACTGGATGTTTGCCTATGGAAAGGCGCAGGGGCGTTTCGTCACGATCGCCCATCAGGACGACCGATACCGCAGCGATTATGCCGAAAAGCTTTTAAAGGCATGGAAGAAATATCCGGATCTGCTGCTGTTTGCGAGCGATTATCTCACGATCCGCATGACGGAGAAAGAGGGAAAAATGAAAGCCATTCCGGAGCCATTTAACATGGTCTGGCTGGTAAAAAAGATACTGCGCCTGCCGCTGCGGCTTCGTTTCCTGGCAAACCGCACCTGGATCAAGCGGAGCAGTGTCTGGTTTGGCAATTCAATCTGCTGTCCGTCCTGCACGTACAATAAAGAACAGATTGGGGACGATATGTTCCATTCGGAGTATGATTTTGCGCTGGACTGGGACAACCTTTACGAGCTGGCGGGCAAAAAGGGACGTTTTATCTGTTCGGAAAAACCGTTGATTGCCTACCGTGTCCATGCGGCGGCGACGACGAAAGCCTGCATCGAGGACAACCGGCGCCCGGCGGATGAGATGGCGATGTTCCGGAAAATGTGGCCGGACTGGATGGTAAGGATTCTGATGCATTTTTACAGAAAAGCCTATAAGGAGTACGAAAAATGAGAAAAGCTGATGTGATTATACCCACCTTCAAACCGGGGGATAAGCTGGAAAAACTTCTGCGGAGGCTGTTGGAACAGAGTGTGTCGGTGGGCCGTGTGATCATCATGAATACGGAAGAACAATATTGGGATGCCGGGCGGTTTGAATCCTTATTTGAGGGGGAAGATACGAAGCTGACCGTGTGCCATATCCGCCAGTCGGAATTTGACCATGGAAGAACTCGCCATGAGGGAATTTTGAAATCAGATGCGGATGTCTGCATCTGCATGACGCATGACTGCGTGCCGTATGACCGGAATCTGGTAAAGGAGCTTCTGGAGGCGCTGGATGCGTCGGAACGAGTGGCGGCAGCATATGCGAGACAGCTCCCGGCGGCGGACTGCGGTGTGATTGAACGGTATACGAGGGACTTTAATTATCCGGCGGTGAGCCGCCTGAAAGGGAAAGAGGATGAGGACGAGCTGGGAATCAAGACGTATTTCTGTTCCAATGTCTGCGCGGCATACCGGCGGGATATTTACCTGAAGCTTGGCGGATTTACGAAGAAAACCATTTTCAACGAGGATATGATTTTTGCCGGACACGCGGTGGAAGCCGGGTATCAGATTGCCTACGCGGCGGACGCGCAGGTCATCCATTCCCACAATTATACGGCGATGCAGCAGCTGCACCGGAATTTCGACCTCGGCGTATCGCAGGCGGATCACCCCGAGGTGTTTGGGCGACTTCATTCGGAGGGCGAGGGAATCCGTCTGGTGAAGAAAACAGCGAAATGGCTGGTGGAAAACGGCCACGCGCTTCTTCTGCCGCAGCTTGTGATGGCGAGCGGAAGCAAATATGCCGGGTACTGGCTGGGAAAGCATTATAAAAAGCTGCCGGAGGGGCTGATTCGAAGCCTGACGATGAATCCGGCATACTGGGAAGGAGAAGCGGGCGATGGAAGATAAGGCGTTATTGTCCACAGAAGAAGCTTCTGGGGCGGAAAAAGCCGAACTTTTGATAGTCATACCGGCGTACAACGAAGCCGAAAATATAGAGCGGGTTGTGAACCATCTGACTGCCAATTTTCCGCAGTATGATTATGTGGTCGTCAATGACGGATCGCGCGATGAGACGGCGGCGATCTGCCAGAGAAATAGATATAATCTGTTGAACCTTCCGGTCAATCTGGGACTGGCGGGGGCATTTCAGGCGGGACTTAAATATGCCGACAAGTACGGATATCAATATGCGGTCCAGCTCGATGGAGACGGACAGCACCGTCCGGAGTATCTGGAAGCCATGATGAAAAAAATGGAAGAAGGTTACGATATCGTCATCGGTTCCCGGTTTGTCGGGGAGAAAAAGCCATTTACGATGCGGATGCTTGGAAGCAATCTGATCGAGATGGCGATCCGCTTCACAACTGGTGTCAATATCAAGGATCCGACCTCGGGAATGCGGATGTTCAGCAAGCGCATGATCCGGGAATTTGCATCGGGGCTTAACTACGGTCCGGAGCCGGACACCGTTTCCTACCTGATCCGCCAGGGCGCGCGGGTGGCGGAGGTGCCGGTCATCATGGATGAACGGATTCTGGGAGTCAGCTACCTGACACCGGTCAATGCGATGCGGTATATGCTTAAAATGCTGATTTCGATTCTGTTAATCCAGAATTTCAGAAAGAGGAGGTAGCGCCATGACGCCAACACTCAGAGTTGTCCTGATCGTTGTGTCGATCCTGACAACCTTTATGATTATGCGGAAGATCCGGCAGTCAAAACTCCAGATCGAGGATTCGATTTTCTGGCTGGGATTCTCGTCCATTCTCATTGTGTTCAGTATCTTTCCGGGGCTGCCGGATCTTTTGGCGGAGCTGGCGGGAACGTACACGACTGCCAATTTTATCTATCTGGCGGTTATTTTCCTTCTGATTGTGAAAATGTTCCATATGTCGATCAAACAGTCGCAGCTGGAGACGAAGGTCAAGGATCTGGCGCAGAAGATTGCGCTGGATGAAAATGAGCGGGGGAAAGAGGCACAAACATCTGTAAAAAAGGTTGTCAGCCAGAAAAACGAATGATATAGTTAAAGATGGCACAGCCGAAAAGGATGATGCCAGTTACGTATTGAAAAATGAATTGAAATACCTGCATAAGAAGGAGATAGAAAAATGGGAAAGATTAAAGTAACACCATGTGACATCAAGGGACTTTATGTAATTGAACCGACTGTTTTCAAGGACGAGCGCGGTTATTTTATGGAGACATACAATCAGAACGATTTCCGTGAGGCGGGACTCGACATGGTATTTGTACAGGACAACCAGTCCATGTCTGTCAAGGGCGTTCTGCGCGGACTTCATTACCAGAAACAGTATCCCCAGGGCAAGCTGGTGCGTGCAGTGCGCGGTACCGTATTTGATGTGGCGGTAGACCTTCGTACCGGTTCTGAGACCTACGGAAAATGGTTTGGCGTGGTTCTTTCCGCGGAGAACAAGAAGCAGTTCTACATTCCGGAAGGATTTGCACACGGCTTTCTGGTACTGTCCGATGAGGCAGAATTTGCATACAAATGTACCGATTTTTATCATCCTGGCGATGAGGGCGGTATGGCATGGAACGATCCGGAGATTGGCGTTGAGTGGCCGATCGAGGAAGGCATGGAGTTGATTATTTCGGAGAAAGACCAGAAATGGGGCGGCTTCCGGGATGCATTCAAATTTTAAGAATGGAGTTAGGATAGAATGCGGGAACTGATTTCCCTGTTTCGGGAACTGATAGGAAAAAGAAAATTGGTCACCGAGCTTGCCAAGGCGGATTTCCGCAAGCGCTTTGTCGGCTCATACTTTGGAATTGTCTGGATGTTTATCCAGCCGATGGTTACGATCGCGATCTATGCGTTCATCTTCGGTGAACATGGCATGAAAAATGCGCCGCCGGTTCCGGGGGCGACCTATGTCATCTGGCTGACGCCGGGTATCATCCCGTGGTTTTATTTCAGCGAGATTTTAAATACGGGCACAAACTGCCTGCAGGAGTACCATTATCTGGTTAAAAAGGTAGTATTCCAGGTGGAGATGCTTCCGGTTATCAAGCTTATCTCCTGTTTCCTGGTACATGCCTGCTTCCTGATCATTATGGCGGGGCTGTACCTGATTGACGGGCGTATGCCGTCTGCAACCTGGATTCAGGTGTTATACTATTCCTTTGCGGCGTCGATGCTTGGACTGGCGCTTACCTATTTTACCAGCGCCGTGCAGGTGTTCTTTAAAGATATGGCGCAGATCGTCGGCATCTGCCTCCAGTTCGGCATGTGGCTGACCCCGATCATGTACGACGAGGCAATCTTCACCAGCCGCGCATCCTGGCTGGAGTGGGTATTCAAGCTTAATCCATTCTACTACATCGCCGCAGGCTACCGCGACAGCATGCTTACGGGAAGCTGGTTCTTCGAGCGGCCGACGATGACGATTTATTTCTGGGTGGTAACATTTATTTTGATGATAATAGGACTGAAGGTATTCAAAAAACTTCGTCCCCATTTCTCAGACGTACTGTAGATGGGAAGGGAGCTGCTGTAGATGGTGTTGACAGCTATTGGATTATCGAGATGCGAACAACGATAATCTGAGAAGCTGCCAGTGCCGCCTCCGGCAGCTCCCTTCTGCGACAACTTATCAATAGGAGTTTACATAAAATGGTTTTCAGTTCAATCATCTTCCTATGGGTTCTTCTCCCCTGCATCCTGCTCCTCTACTACGTGAGCCCCAAACCGTTCAAAAACGGCATCCTGACCGTATTCAGCCTCTTTTTCTATGCCTGGGGCGAACCGCGGTATGTGGTGCTCATGATTTTTTCGGTTCTGCTCAACTACGGTTTCGGGCGTCTGGTGGAGAAATTCGGGAAAAAGAGATGGCTTTTGGCGCTCTGCGTGACGCTCAATCTTCTGATCCTCGGCTATTTTAAATATTATAATTTCCTCGCCGAGGTGCTGAATCCGCTGCTTCGCGGGTTTGATATAGCGCTTCCGGCGATTCAGGTGACGCTGCCGATCGGAATTTCCTTCTATACCTTCCAGGCGCTTTCCTACGTGGTGGATGTGTACCGGGGCGAAAATCAGGCACAGAAAAATCCGCTCAACATGATGCTTTATATTTCCTTCTTCCCGCAGCTCATAGCGGGACCCATCGTGAAATACCATGACATCGAGGAGCAGATCGAAAACAGGACCGTCACGCTGGAGGGCTTTTCTTACGGCGTGAAACGCTTTATTTTCGGTCTGGGAAAGAAGGTCATCCTGGCAAATACCTTTGCCGAGGTGGTGGACGCGGTCTACGCGTATCAGGCGGCGGATGTGAGCCAGGCGATGCTCTGGCTGACGGCGCTTCTCTATATGCTGCAGATTTATTTCGATTTTTCTGGCTATTCGGACATGGCGATTGGGCTTGGAAAAATGTTTGGCTTTACATTTATTGAAAACTTCCGGCTGCCGTACACAGCAACTTCGATCCAGGATTTCTGGCGGAAATGGCATATTTCCCTCTCCAGCTGGTTTAAAGAGTACGTGTACATTCCGCTCGGCGGAAACAGGAGGGGCACGGCGCGGACGTATGTCAACCTTTGGACGGTCTTTCTGCTGACCGGCATCTGGCACGGAGCGGGCTGGACGTTCATTTTCTGGGGCATTTACCATGGCTTTTTCAACGTGCTGGAGCGCTGTTTTCTGGGAAAATGGCTGAAGCAGGAGAAATTCCGGCCGTTGGCGCATATCTATGCGGTGTTTGTCGTGCTGATCGGCTGGATTTTCTTCCGCGCGGACACGATCGGGCAGGCATTTTCCTTTATCCGGTATATGTTTGTGCCGCACAGCGCAGTCGTTTTGATGGAACGCTACATGAACCGGAAACTCTGGGTGTTTCTGGCGGCGGCACTGCTGGCATGTGGTCCGGTGCAGTGGTTCTGGATGAAATGGAAAGGGCGCGTGCTGGCGCAGGATGGATCGGTGACGGTCACAAGCTGGATCGGTTACATGGCGATCCTGTGGTTTTCCATTTTGCTGCTTGTCAACAATACATATAATCCATTTATTTATTTCCGTTTTTAAAAGCGCTGTAGAAAGTATGTTTGTCTGTGCGATGAGGACATAAAAATGAAAGCATGGGCGGCAGGGCGTGAAAGTACAGAAAGATGGATTCATGCAGGGAGAAGAAAACGAGAGATATGAATCGAGAGACAGGGACAAAAATACTTCTGATTGGTTCCTTTGTGGCGAGCCTGGTGCTGCCGACGCTTGTCTATCCGGCGGTCAGGAGCCATCTGGACCAGCAGAATTATGAAAACAGGGAATTGGCATCCTTTCCGGAACTGTCGGCTGCTAATTTTGACAATATTCTGACGGAATTTGAAGCGTATTACAACGACCATGTTCCGTTTAAAAATCTGTTTGTCAAGGCGAAGACAAAGCTGGATCTGGAGCTTTTAAATGAAAGCTCGATTTCGGATGTGACGGTCGGAAAAGAAAACTGGCTGTTTTACACCGTTTCGGAGGACGGCGAGGATGCGCTGGCGGATTATCAGCGGACAAATCTCTATACGGCGGATGAGAAAACAGCGCTGGCGGACGCGATTACCTCGGTAAACGAGAAAATGAAAGAGCGCGGCATCCGGTTTGTGATGTTTGAGGCACCCAACAAGGAAAGTGTCTATGCGGAATATATGCCGGATTCGGTCCGGGTATACGGAAGTGAGTCGCGTCTGGATGCGGCGCTCCCGGAGCTTGCGGCGCAGGGACTTCCGGTGTATGACATGAAGCCGGAGCTTCTGAAAGAGGCGGACACGTATCAGCTTTATTACAAATATGATACGCACTGGAACCAGATCGGCTCTTTTATCGGAAGCCAGCAGATTGCACAGACTTTGCTTGGAACCTCGACACCGCTCAGTGCAGTCTCGATTGAGGCGGCAGGACCGGCGTCCGGAGACCTGGCGCGGATGCTTAATATGGCAGCAGAGTACAGCGACGATACCGAATATGTGATTCAGAATTATCTGCCGGAGGTGACGGCTACGACGGTGGATATGAACGAGGACAACAGCTTTGCAGTATTTGAGTCGGATTCGCCGAATGATAAAACACTTCTGGTGGTAGGCGATTCCTTTAGCCAGAACCTTAAATATTTTATGCCGAAGCTGTACCGGAAAACGGTGTTTGCGACCTTTGACACGTACACGGAGGCGCTTCTGGATGAATACCAGCCGGATGATTTTGTCTATCTGACGGTCGAGCGCAACCAGGAGCTGTTTGAGGATGTGGAGCCGGTTGTCTGGCGGGATGAGGTGCCGGAGAAGGACGGGTAAGGTGCCGGATGTCCGGGCGGAAGGGGGCTGCAAAGTTTTTTTAAAACTAAATAAAAAGAATCACTCGTAAAGTGCTAGTTCGGGTGATTCTTTTTTTATGCCTCTTGATTCCATATTTTGTTGCGCGAGGGTTATTATAAAAAAATGGAAGAGGATGTAAAGAGGGAAATTTTGAAAAGCGAAGGTAGAAGACTTGAAAATCAGGGGTGGATAGATTAAAATAAATGGATAATATATTATACAAAACAAATAAAATATAGCATTAATAGATAATATATTATCCATGATTTAAATGAAAAAAATTAAAATAGAATTTCCCCAAAGTTTGTGTTTATGGGATAATAAAGGAGAAAGGATGGGGCGGATGGAGACAGGAAAGAAACTTCAGGTTATGTATGAAGACAGACTGGTAGGAACTCTTGCATTAACAGCGAATCACAAGGTGGCATTTGAGTATGATGATGCATGGCTGGAAGAGGGATTTTCGATCAGTCCGTTTTCACTGCCTTTGAAAAAGCAGGTGTTTATTCCAAATAAGGATTATTTTGAAGGTTTGTTTGGGGTGTTTGCGGATAGCTTGCCAGATGCGTGGGGGCGCCTGCTTTTGCGGCGTCTTTTGCTGGCGCATAAGCAGCAGCCAGACGATTGGACAGTGTTAGACCGGCTGGCGGTTGTGGGAAGATCTGGGATGGGGGCGTTGACCTATCGTCCGCAGCGGGAACTTTCGGTTGAGGAGAAAAATGATAATCTGGACGAACTTGCGGAGGCCTGCCAGAAAATATTAAATACCGAATACTCGGACAAACTGGATGAACTGTACCGGCTGGGCGGTACAAGCGGAGGTGCGCGCCCGAAAATCATGACGCAGATTCAGGGAGAGGACTGGCTGATTAAATTTCCGGCACATATAGATGGAAAAGATGCAGGGAAGATGGAGTATGACTATGCGTGCTGTGCAAAACAGTGCGGAATTGTCATGAGTGAATCGAGATTGTTTCCCTCAAGGCGATGCAAAGGATATTTTGGAACCAGACGATTTGATCGGGAAATAGAAAATGGGATGGTAAAGCGGGTTCATATGCTGACGGCAGCGGCGTTATTAGAACTGGATTTTGAACAGCCAAGTCTGGATTACCATCAATTGATGAAATTAACGAAAATATTGACGAACGGGAAGGCAGAAGATATAGAAAACATGTTCCGCCGTATGTGTTTTAATGTGTTTGCCCACAACCGGGATGATCATTCAAAGAATTTTACTTATATATATCGGGAGGAGGAAGAGCAATGGCGCCTGGGACCAGCGTATGATCTGACGTACAGCAACACATATTATGGGGAACATACGACCAGCGTAGATGGCAATGGACGAAATCCGGGTGAGAAGGAGCTGCTTGCAGTTGGGCTTGCAGCCGGAATGAAAAAAACGAGATGCATGGAAATGATAAAACAGATTCGTACATGTGTGCAGGACATGTTAGGTCAGTATCTTTAGAGAGGCAGGAGAGCAATATGGAAGCACTTATCTGGGAAACTGCAGATGAACTGGATCAGAAACTGGCATCACGGCTGCGTAACATCCGGAAACGCCGCGCTATTTCACAGCAGAGACTGGCGGACATGAGTGGGGTGAGTTATGGCTCAATTAAGCGATTTGAGGCGACGGGGCAGATTTCCCTTTTGTCACTCACAAAAATCGCGATGGCACTGGATTTGGCGGAAGAGCTGCGGGGGCTTTTTACGCGGGTTCCGTACAAAAATATTGAGGAGGTAATCCGCGAATCCCGTTAAGCCACCGTTCACGCATTGTGTAGGCAGCGCCCATCCGCGTAGCCCTGCCAGAACCGTTCGCAGGCGACCGCGCGAGACGCCCGAATGAGCCAAGGTACATTCTTTTTTAGGCGGGATGCACAAATCCGAAAATCGCCGCCGGACGTTTTTGTTTATATTTCAAATATGGATGTTTTTGTAACTTTTGTACATAGTAAGGGTGTCAAAATTGGTACTTATTACATATATTAACTTATGTTTATATAATTGCAAATAACTTATAAGTTTATACCACTTCCGGGGATGGTACTTTTTGTTTGATAGTGTTATATTATTGCCATCGAAAGAAACAAGAGATTTTCACAGACGGATATCGTAATAGTATCATAAGAATATTGCAATGGATTTCCGCCTATCATATGAAAAAATATAATTTTATTTGATGGAGGTAATTATCATGATGAAAGCAACAAGAACATTCAATAACGGTTTATATCAGGAGAATTTATATCAGGCATATTACAACACACCAGCAGAAAAGCATGTAGTTTCCGAGTCCTTAGAGCAGGAAGCAATGCCGGTACTGGTACATCGTTTAGCTGCACAGTTAGGTTATACCGAGTCTGAGGCAGAAGTAGAAAAAGAGTTTCTGTGCGAAATGTAATGGATAATCTGCTCGCAAGCTTATAACCATCCGGCAGAATTGGATGAGTTACCACCAACCTAAAGCATTTACGACAGAACAAGGCTTCTGAAGCCAGAAAAAGAAAACCGTCTGAGAAAGAATGAAAGATTCTTTTACAGACGGTTTTCTTTTTTTTACCGAATCGCGTTTTTCATTGATTTCACGTATTCTGCCACATACGGCACACAGTCTTTTCCATACTGCCCACAGAGCTTCACAATCGCGCTTCCAACGATGACACCGTCGCATTTTTCTGCCATTCTGGCAGCCTGCTCAGGGGTGGAGATGCCAAAGCCGACGGCACACGGGATATCGCTTTCTTCTTTTACCAGATTTACCATCGCGCCGATATCGGTCGTGATCTCACTCCGGACGCCGGTGACACCGAGGGAGGAGACGCAGTAGACGAAGCCGTTTGCCTCCTTTGCAATCATGCGGATGCGGTCATGGGAGGTCGGGGCGATGAGGGAGACGAGATCCAGCCCGTACTTCTGGCATACGGTGTCAAATTCCTCTTTTTCCTCAAATGGAACATCCGGGAGAATGAGCCCGTCCATGCCGAGGTCGGCAGCGCGTTTGATGAAGCGCTCGGTGCCGTAGGAAAATACGACGTTGGCGTAGGTCATGAACACCATTGGAATCTGTGTTTTCTGGCGCAGTCTGGCGACCATATCGAAAATTTTGTCGGTGGTCACGCCGCCGGAAAGGGCGCGCAAGTTTGCACCCTGGATGACCGGTCCCTCGGCGGTCGGGTCGGAAAACGGGATTCCCAGCTCAATCAGATCGGCGCCTGCATGTTCCATGGCAAGAACCAGTTCTTCCGTCGTCTCAAGCGACGGATCGCCGCAGGTTACAAAGGCGATAAATGCCTTTCCGTGTTCAAATGCTTTTTTTATATTACTCATGAAGATCCTCCCCTCTGTAACGCGCGATGGCAGCGCAGTCCTTGTCGCCCCGCCCAGACAGGGTGATCACGATAATCTGGTCTTTTCGCATGGCGGGTGCCAGCTTTCTTGCGTAGGCAACCGCATGGGCACTCTCGATCGCCGGAATAATACCTTCTGTGCGCGACAGGTATTCGAACGCATCGACCGCCTCGTCATCGGTGATCGCGACGTACTGTGCGCGCCCGGTGTCGTAGAGGTGCGCGTGCTCCGGTCCGACGCCCGGATAGTCCAGACCGGCGGAGATGGAGTAAACCGGGGCGATCTGTCCGTACTCATCCTGGCAGAAATACGATTTCATGCCATGGAAAATTCCGAGACGCCCGGTGGCGATGGTTGCTGCCGTTTCAGCGGTATCAATGCCGCGTCCAGCTGCCTCGCAGCCGATCAGTTTGACATCCGGATCGCTGATAAAATTGTAAAAGGTGCCGATCGCGTTGGAACCGCCGCCGACACAGGCAAGAACGGCATCCGGGAGCCGTCCCTCTTTTTCGAGGATCTGCTCCTTGATTTCCTTGGAAATGACTGCCTGGAAATCGCGGACGATCGTCGGGAATGGGTGCGGTCCCATGCAGGAACCGAGGACATAGTGCGTATCATCGATGCGGTTGGTCCATTCGCGCATGGTTTCTGAAACGGCATCCTTTAAGGTGGCGGTTCCAGAAGTAACGGCATGGACTTTCGCGCCAAGAAGCCGCATCCGGTATACATTGAGCGCCTGGCGCTCGGTATCCTCTTTTCCCATGAAAATTTCGCATTCCATCCCCATCAGGGCGGCAGCGGTAGCGGTTGCGACGCCGTGCTGACCGGCTCCGGTCTCGGCGATGACACGTGTTTTTCCCATCCGTTTCGCGAGAAGAACCTGTCCGAGCACGTTGTTGATTTTGTGCGCGCCGGTGTGGTTTAAATCTTCCCGTTTTAGATAAATCTTGGCGCCGCCCAGATCCTCGGTCATGCGCTTCGCAAAATAGAGGCGGGACGGGCGTCCGGCATATTCATTTAAAAGTTCCTGCAATTCTCGGTTAAATTCAGGGTCATTCTTGTAGAGGTTGTAAGCTTCTTCTAATTCGATGACTGCGTTCATCAGGGTTTCCGGTATATACTGACCGCCGTGAACGCCAAATCTTCCTTTTGACATAGATTTTCTCCTTATTTATAAAGTGTTTATTTTATTTAAGACAATTTCATTAAGACAATTTCAGGTTGCAGATATAGGCTCAGATGTATTTGCTAGTCATGAATGGCAGCATATTTGTGGGCGATCTGAACCGCTTTCCAGATTTTTTCCCGATCCTTGACCCCGTCCGTCTCCACCCCGCTGCTCATATCGACACCCCACGGATGCAGCGTGGAAATGGCGGATTCCAGATTGTCCGGTCCCAGTCCTCCGGCGAGAATATAGGGGCGGGTAATGCCTCCTAGCACGGACCAGTCAAAGGTTTTGCCTGTTCCACCAGCCCCATGATCCAGTAAAATGAGATCGGCAGGACTTTGAAGTGCCGGAAGCAGGCTTTTGCGGTCAGTTACGCGGAATGCCTGAAAAATGGGAACGGAAGTTCTTTCTTTTAACTGCCGGACATACTCCTCCGTTTCATGCCCGTGAAGCTGGATGGCTGCAAGCGTTCCGTCCGCCGCGAGCGGAAGAATCATCTCCAACGGGGCATCGACGAACACACCGACGGGTTTTACTGATGCATCCAGCCGTTCCCGCAGGGTATAGAGTGTGGAAATGGAGATGCAGCGGCGGCTTTTGGGAAAACCCAGGATAAAGCCGCAGAAATCCGGTTTTGCCTCATTGACAAAATCAATGTCGCAGGGGCGCGTCAGGCCGCAGATTTTAATCTTGCTCATGATTCTTTTCCTCAAGTGGTTCTTTTGGCAGCAGGTGTGTTAATTCATTTAATATGGCGCGCTTATCGTTCGCCCGCATCAGGGTTTCACCGATGAGAACGGCGTCAGTGCCATTTTCATACAGCGCCCGGATGTCTTCGGCGGTGCGGATGCCGCTTTCTGATACAAAAAGCGCATCGCGCGGCGCCAGTTCGCGCAGGCGTCGGCTGTTTTCCACATCCACCTCGAAGGTTTTTAAGTTCCGGTTGTTGACGCCGATGATCCGCGCCCCGGCGTTGACGGCACGCTCGATCTCCCCGGCGGAGTGTGTTTCCGTCAGCACGTCCAGATGTAGTTCATCTGCAAGCTGCATATAATCGTGAAGCTCGGCATCATCCAGAATGGAGCAGATGAGAAGGATCGCTGACGCGCCGTAAGCCTTTGCCTGATATATCATATAAGGATTAATGGTGAAGTCCTTCCGCAGAACCGGAATCGATACTTGTGAGGCAATTTCCTTCAGATATTGATCTGAACCCAGGAACCAGTGCGGCTCCGTCAGGCAGGAGATTGCCGCCGCGCCTGCCGCCTCGTATTCTCTGGCGATGTCCAGATACGGGAAATGTTCGGCGATCACACCCTTTGAGGGGGATGCTTTTTTGACCTCGCAGATAAAAGAAATACCCGGTCTGGCGAGGGCGCGGCGGAAGGAACCGCTAAGGCTGCTAAAATCGCGGGAATCCTGCAAAATCCATTCCGCCTGCCTGCGGATTTCAGAAAGCGGAACCTGCCGCATTTCCACGGAGATCCGTTCCCTCGTTTTGGCGGCGATACGATCCAGGATATTGTTGGTTGTGTTCATGTGTAAAACTCCTATTCTCGTGTGCTCTCTGTGATAAATTGCTGCAGCTTTTTCGCCGCCTCCCCGCTGTCGAGCAGCTTCTCTGCCATCCGCACACCATCCTCGATGGTTTCGGTTTTTCCGACGATGTACAACGCAGCCCCCGCATTCAGGCACACCGCCTGGCGTTTGGCGCCGCGCTCGCGTCCTTCTACGATGGCGCGGGTGATTTCGGCATTTTCTTCCGGGGTACCGCCGACGAGTTCTTCTTTGCTGCAGCGTTCATAGCCGAACTGCTCTGGCGTCAGCGTGTAGGACTGGAACCAGCCGTCGCGGATTTCACAGACGGAGGTCGGGGCGCTCATGGAAATCTCATCGAGCTTATCCTGTCCGTATACAACCATGCCGCGTTTGACGCCTAAGTTTGCCATAACCTGTGCGAGTGGTTCGACAAGGGAATCGTCAAAGACGCCCATCAGTTCCATGTTGGCACCCGCCGGGTTGGAGAGCGGACCTAAGATATTGAATACGGTGCGGATGCCGAGCTCTTTCCGGATCGGCGCGACGTATTTCATGGCAATGTGGTAATTCTGCGCGAACAGGAAACAGATGTTGATCGTTTTAAGCAGTTTGGCGCTCCGCTCCGGCGGCAGGTCAATCTTGACGCCCAGCGCCTCTAAAACATCGGCGGCGCCGGATTTGGAGGAAGCGGCGCGGTTTCCGTGTTTTGCGACCGGGACACCGGCTGCGGCAATCACAAGGGAGGAAGTGGTGGAGATATTAAAGGAATTAGCCCCGTCACCGCCGGTTCCGACGATCTCCAGCACATCCATATCGTGCAGCAGTTTAATGCAGTGCGCCCGCATGCCTGCCGCGGAAGCGGTAATCTCGCTGATCGTCTCGCCCTTCAGGGAGAGTGCGGTTAAGTAAGAGGAAATCTGAATCGGGCTTGCTTTTCCTTCCATAATTTCATTCATGACTTCCTCGGCTTCGGTGTAGGATAAGTCCTCTTTTTTTGAGAGACGGATAATGGCTTCTTTTATCATGGTGAAGACTCCTTTCTGAGGTGTGTAATTTATTGGATGGATGTCAAAAAGTTTTCCAGAATCTTCCGTCCATCCGGCGTTAAAATGGATTCCGGGTGAAACTGCACTCCGTAAACCGGCATCGTCGTATGTTCGAGTGCCATGATTTCCCCATCATCGGAGATGGCAGTCACGCGAAGCTCTGGCGGCAGGTCCTTACGGGAGGCGGACAGGGAGTGGTATCTGGCTGCCGGAAATGGATTCGGCATACCCTGAAAGAGGAGGCTGCCCGCTTCATAGGTGACCGGGGAGGTTTTTCCGTGCATCAGCCGGGAGGCATAAGTAACGACTCCGCCGAATGCGGTACAGATGGACTGCAATCCGATGCAGACGCCGAATATAGGGATTTTTCCGGCAAAATGGCGGATGGCTTCCAGGCAGATACCGGTGTCCTCCGGTTTTCCGGGACCCGGGGAAATGATGATAGCATCCGGCGCCATTTTTTCAATATCCGCAATTGTCAGCTGGTCGTTTCGGATGACAATCGTGTCCGGGCGAATCGTTCCGACAAGCTGGTAGAGGTTGTAGACAAAGCTGTCGTAATTATCAATCAGTAAAATCATAAGAGACCTCCTTCTGCTGTCTGGATGGCGTTTACCACGGCTTTGGCCTTATTGCAGCATTCTATAAATTCTTTTTCCGGGACACTGTCCGCGACGATTCCGGCGCCGGACTGGACGCAGATGCGGCCGTGTTTCTTGTAAGCCAGCCGGATGGCGATGCAGGTGTCCATATTTCCGGTGAAATCCAGATAACCGATGGCGCCTCCGTAGATACCGCGTTTTCTTCCCTCCAGCTCTGCGATGATCTCGCACGCCCGCACCTTCGGCGCACCGGAGAGTGTTCCGGCTGGGAGAATGGAGTCGATGGCATCGACCGCATCGCGATCCGGGTGGATTTCGCCGCGTACTGTGGAACCGATGTGCATGACATGGGAGAATCGCACGACAGAAGCGTAGGTTTCTACCTGGACGGAACCGAGGCGGCTGACGCGTCCTAAGTCATTTCGACCGAGGTCAACCAGCATGTTGTGCTCGGACAGCTCCTTTTCATCGGCGAGAAGCTCCCGTTCCAGCGCCTCGTCCTCTTCTTTATCTTTCCCGCGCGGTCTGGTTCCGGCGAGCGGGAAGGTGTAGAGAGTGCCGTCGGTTAAGCGTGTCAGTGTCTCTGGCGATGCACCGGCGATTTCCACATCATCGCTGGTAAAATAGAACATATACGGGGATGGATTAAGTGTCCGCAGAACCCGGTATGTGTCGAAGAGACTGCCCTCTGCGGCGGCGGTCATCGGATTGGAGAGAACCACCTGGAAAATATCGCCCTCATGGATGTAATGTCTGGCTTTCTCAACCATTGCCCCGTATTCCTCTTTCGAAAAAGCAGGAGCCAGCTCTTCTTTGAGCTTTAATGGCCGGAAAACCGCTTTGGCGCCGCTTTGCAGCAAGGAGACAATCTCGTTTAAGCTCTCTTCTGCCTGCCGATACGATTTTTCTAAGGAATCCGTCCGGACACCGGCGATGAGAATCAATTTCTGTCGGTAATGGTCAAATACGATAACGTGGTCAAACAGCATCAGGTCAACATCGCAGAAATCATCGTTTTTCAGTTTGGAAAAGTCGAGTGTCGGCTCAGCGTAATGGATGTAGTCGTAAGAGAAATAGCCGACCAGACCGCCGGTAAAAGGCGGCATATCCGGCAGCTTCGGGCTTTTGTAGGCAGCCAGGATCTCACGGATAGTCTCGCCCGGATGGGAGACGACGCGGTTTTCTTCGGCTGCCAGCTCGTCCTCCTCGCCGGTGCGGATTTTTAAGACGCCGTTTTGGCAGGTCAGCTCCATCGCCGGGGAGTAGCCTAAAAAGGAGTAGCGTCCCCATTTCTGGTTTTCCTCGGCGCTTTCAAGCAGATAGCAGTGATGGCTGGCAGCGCGCAGCGTTCGCAGCACCTCTACCGGGGTAAAAGCGTCTGCGTAGAGTTCACGGGAAACAGGGATGCGCCGGTAATCGCCGGATGCAGCGATTTTCCGGACTTCGTCAAGTGTTGGATACATAGCAAATCCTCCTGTTGTTGAAATGTGGGGCTGTTTTCCAGTGATAAATTTCTGAATGTGGAAATTCTGGATAGGACAGCAGCCCTGTTTTCTGTCCGGGCGGGAGGTGCAGGGAAATTTGTTTGAATGAAAGATGGATTTCAGAACAACAAAAAACCCGCCCATGACAGATCTTTTAAGAATCTGTCAAGGACGGGTAACTATCAAAAGAATCTGGATCCCCTTCGGATCCATCGTTCGCTTTTAAGCCCGCGGTGCCACCTTGATTCATGGAGTGATTCCATGCGCTTTGCGAGATACCTGCATATCTCCGGCAACTAACGTATGCCCTACGTCGCAGAGTACTAGGCTGAAAATATATCCAGCTTTTGGCTGCGCCCTCAGCGGTCCATTTGGCAACCTGCATCTCGACCCGGTTCTCAGCCTCCCGGACTCTCTGTGCGCGCATATGCTGCTTTGATCTCCGCTTCAACGGTTTTGGTGTATTCGATTTTTCATCAATATACTACGAATGATATAAAATGTCAAATATTTTTTGGGGCAAAATCAAATTATTTTAAAATTATGTAATTCTTTGGAAGAATGTCCCAGCTTTGCCAGCAGCAAAATAGCGAAGAAAGTGATCATTTCCGATGCCAGGAAAGACAACCAGACGCCGTTCAGCCCAAACAGGCGCGCCAGTGTGACAGCGCATAGGATGATAGCGACGGCCCCGCGCAGCAGAGAACCGGCGATAGCTGGTTTTGGCTGCGCGACGGCGGAAAAATAGGCAACCAGCAGGATGTTGATGCCAGCAAAGAGAAAGCCCAGGAAATACAGCCGGAGCCCGCTGTGGGCGTAATGCAGAAGTTCGGCGTTCTGCTCCTGGTTGAAGATCTGGATCAGTGGATCGGTCATGCTCCAGGTCAGCACCAGAATGAGCGCTTCCACGATCAGGCAGGCGATGACGCCCCAGGTCAGGAACTGGCGGCTCTGCGTGTGATCGCCTTTTCCGTAGCTCTCGCTGATGAGCGGCTGCGTGCCCTGCGCGAGTCCGTTGAACAGGCACATGGCAACGACGGAGAGATTGGCAGTGACGCCGTAAGCGGCGACACCGACATTTCCGGCGAGCCCCAGAAGCAGGAAATTAAAGACGATCGCGATCACGGCGGAGGATATTTCGCCGACAAAGGCGGATACGCCGAGCTGGCAGCAGGCGATCAGGTGGCGCAGGGATGGAGCGCGGAAATGGAATCCGACCTGATTGTGTTTTCCCAGGTAGTGCGTGCTGCAGATGATCATCGTCACTAGCGGGCAGAATGCTGTCGCTAACGCCGCGCCGGTCAGTCCCAGACCTGCCGGAAACATGAAGATGTAGTCAAACACGATGTTGAACATACTTCCGGCGATGGAGCCGAGCATCGCGATCGCCGGAGCGCTGTCATTGCGCGCAAACGCCGTGAATGCGTAGTTGGACATAAAAAACGGAGAGGCAGCCAGAATAATGCGGAGATACTGTTTTCCGAGCGCGGTCAGCCCCGCGTCTGCGCCGAGAAGCTGCAAGATTTTATCCGGGATGAAAATGCCTGCCAGCACCAGCGGAATGCTGATGAGAATATCCCAGGTTACGGCGGAGAGAAAATAGAAGCTGGCGCTTTTGCCCCGCGCGCGGTCGATGGCATAACGGGTCGCCGATCCGATCCCGATCATGGCTCCAATCGCATAGATCAGCCCGTAAACCGGTAAAATCAGGTTTAAAACCGCCAGACCATCTGCACCGGAGTAGACCGAGATAAAATAGGTGTCTGCGAGGATGTAGACGGAAATTCCCAGCATGCCCGCCATGCTTTGGAAAATGTATTTAAAAAATTTCTGTAACATAAAAAATCTCCCTTGTATGTATTCTCATAAACGGTAACGACCATTGTACCGAAGAATGAGAATAAATACAAGGGAGAATATGTTTTTTACAGCGTCTTGGCCCGCTCTTTAATATTCTGATGGAAGTTGATGATGTCATGCTCATACTCCTCATCCATCAGCGGCGAGGTAATCATAAAATCGGCAGTCGCTTTATTGTTGGCGATCGGGATATCGTAAACCTGGGCGATTCGAAGAAGCGCCTTGACATCCGGATCGTGCGGCTGGGCGGTCAGGGGATCAGAGAAGAAGATGATAAAATCAACCTGTCCCTCGACGACTTTTGCACCGATCTGCTGGTCGCCGCCCAGAGGTCCGCTGTTATAGCCCTTGACTGGAAGTCCGGTATATTCCGTAATCATGCGGGCGGTGGTGCCGGTTCCGCATAAGAAATGTTTTTTGAGGATCTCTTTGTTCGCCTCGCACCAGTCGATGAGTTCGCGTTTTTTATTGTCGTGTGCGATGAGTGCAATATTTTTTTGTTTTCGAATTGTCATTGTTAAAAAATCCATAGAATCATCCTCCTTTGCCATGATTTTTGCATAGCATCTGGATATTGTCAAGAAAATACAAAACATTTCACAAAAAAATACGAATGTTTTTCGTGAGTACATAGAAAGAGGTGTGTTTTTCTGCGTACAGGAATTGCAAGAAACATAGAAAACATGCTATACTACGAGAATAGTGGAACAGGAGGAACGAAAAAGATATATGTCTGCTGAAAATACAACAAACACAGGGGCACAAGAGGCGGAGAACGCAGAGAAGTACGCGGTCGAAGTGAAAAATGTGACCAAGATATACAGGCTGTATGATAAACCGATCGACCGGCTGAAAGAATCGTTGAGCGTCAGCCATAAAGAATACCACAAGGATTTCTACGCGTTGAGCGATCTTTCCTTTACGGTTGAAAAAGGTCAGACGGTCGGCATCATCGGTACGAACGGTTCGGGTAAATCGACGATCCTTAAGATCATTACCGGCGTTCTCACGCCGACGACCGGCGAGGTCACGGTGCGCGGTAAAATTTCGGCGCTGCTGGAGCTGGGAGCCGGATTTAACCAGGACTATACCGGTATCGAAAATATCTATATGAACGGTACGATGATGGGATATACCAAAAAAGAGATGGATGCAAAGCTGCCGGAGATTCTCGATTTTGCCGAGATTGGCGACTTCGTCTATCAGCCGGTCAAGACGTACTCGAGCGGTATGTTCGTGCGTCTGGCATTTGCGCTTGCGATCAACGTCGAGCCGGAGATCCTGATCGTTGATGAGGCGCTCTCGGTCGGGGATGTCTTTTTCCAGTCCAAGTGCTACCGCCGCATGGAGGAGATTCGCAAAAACGGCACGACGATCATCATGGTAACCCACGATATGGGAAGTATCATCAAATACTGCGATAAGGTAGTGCTGCTCAATAAGGGAGAGTTTATCGCGCAGGGTTCGGCGGGCAAGATGGTCGATCTCTACAAAAAGATTCTGGCAGGACAGATGGATGCGCTGCGCGCCGAGCTGGAAGTGATGAACGATTTTTCCGGGGACAAGGTAGTAAAAGCGGAGAAATCAGGAGCCGGAAGTGCGGAGAATGGTGCATCTGGAAATGAGGCTGGAAATAACGATGCCGGAAATGTAAACGGCTCCGGGGCAGTGGATGGCACCGCAGAAAATGGAGTTGGTTCAGCATCGGACGGCACCGGAAGTCCGCCTGGTTTGAACGGAGAAACGGTGAAAAAGCCGGGCTTGATGCGCGACAAGCTGACGATCAACGCAAATCGCGAGGAGTACGGCGACGGTAGGGCGCAGATCTTCGATTTGGGACTGGTGGACGCGCGCGGCAATATCACTAACCTGCTCTTAAAAGGCGAAGAGTTTACCATCCGCGAGCGCATCCGTTTCAATGCACCGATTCAGGCACCGATATTTACTTATACGATCAAGGATAAGAAGGGAACCGATCTGACCGGCACGAATACCCTGTTTGAGGGAACGGATGTCCATCCGGTCAAGGAGGGCGATATTTACGATGTCGCGTTTACGCAGAAGATGACCCTGCAGGGCGGCGAATACCTGCTGTCCATGAGCTGTACCGGATTTGAAGGCGGCGAGCACGTGGTGTACCACCGTCTCTACGATGTGGCAAATATTACCGTTATTTCTAATAAGAACACGGTCGGTGTCTACGACATGGAGCCGGATGTAGCGGTCAGGTTATCGCCGGCCGGAGAGGCAGCGAAGCAGGCGGAGTCGCTTAGTGCGGATGAGGCGGCACAGGAAGATCTGCAGGCATGATAAAAGGAGAAATAAGATGAAAAAAATCAATCAGGAGCTGATTGCTCTGTTTGATAAATACGGCAGTGACCGGCGCCAGGCGCTGCGGGAAAATAAGAAGCTTTCCTATCTGTACGCACTGGCAGATTTGCGGGAAAACCTGTTGGACTGGTGCCAATTTGACCCGGAACAGCAGGCACTGCAGATCGGGGCGGACGCGGGCGCGCTGACAGGGCTGCTTGCCAGACGTTTATCGTCGGTAACGGTGCTGGATGCTTCCGAAGAAAATCTGGAGGTAGTACGCCGCCGCTTCCAGACAGAGCCCGAGCTGGCGGCGAAGATCCGCTATGTCTGTGCGGATGTGGAGACGTATGCGAGGGAAGCGGAAAAACGTGGCGGGACATATGGATATGTAGTGCTGATCGGGGATTTGACGGCGGCAGATAGGGCTGGACGCGCGGCGCAGATGACAGCCGCAAAACAGCTTCTTTCTGCTCATGGAACCTTGATTGCGGCGGCGTCCAACTGGTTTGGCGTGAAATACATGGCAGGCGCAGAGCGGGAGAAAGGTGCACTTTCCTGGAACGAAATGAAGCAGCTGCTTCCGGGCGGGGAATTTTACTATCCGATGCCGGATTACCGGACGGCGGGAGAGATTTTTTCAGATGCCTATCTGCCGAAAAAAGGCGATCTGACCGGTGTGTTACCGGTCTATGACTGTCCGCAGTATATGCTGATGGATATGGGGGCGGCGCTCGATGCAGCCTGCGAGGACGGACGGTTCCCGGAATTTGCGAATGCATTTCTAGTTTTTTGGCAGAGACAGGCTGCGCCGGAAGCAGAGAATGCTTCACAGGACGTTATCTATGTGAAATACAACCGCACCCGCGAAGACTGCTTCCAGATCCGGACAGAGATCCGTGAAAAGAATGGAACCCGCGAGGTCTGGAAGACGGCGCTCTATCCGGAGGGAAAGGCGCACATCCAGTCCTTCGAAGAAAAATATCAGGTGCTTGACCGTCAGAATCCGTCCCTGAAACTGGCAAAACCGGAGCTTCGGGACGAGGGAATGACAGCGGTCTTTCCGTATTTAGAGGGAAAAACGCGGGCGGAACTTTTGGGAGAAATTCTGACTGCCCAGGGCGCGGATGCGGAGGTTTCGGCGATCCGGGCTGCGATGGATGAGATCTACAGCATCCGCCCGGAGGAACGCAAACCATTTGCGGTGACACCGGAATTTATCAAGGTATTTAATGCGCTGGGCGAGCTGGATTCCTATCGGGATAAAGAGACAGAAAATGGCGGCGGATGGGCTTCTTTAGGGGCAGTTCTTGCGGACGAGAGCTACAGCGCCTCCAACATTGATGCCCTTTTTGAAAATATGCTGGTGACGGCGGACGGAACCTACGCGATCGACTATGAGTGGGTCTTCTTATTCCCGGTTCCGGCTGGTTTTGTGAAATACAGGACACTGGTTTATTTCTACCGCCGTTATAAGAGTCTGTTGGGCGGTCAGGCCGAGCGGGAATTTATCGGACAGTTCCCGGAGTATGTGAAGGCGGATGAGAAGCTGCTTTCGCTTTACGAGGCGATGGAACGCGGCTTCCAGGAGTACGTGCACGGGGAAAACCAGCGCACCTACCAGGAAGATTACATGGTAAAGACGAAGACATTAGCCGATCTTTCCCATGTGGACGGAGAACTTGCAAGGGCAAACGAACGTCTGGATGCGCTCCGGGCAGAAAATTCGGAAAAAGATACGGCACTCCGCAAAGTGCAGGAGGTACAGCGCCTGACGAATAACCACGTGGCGAATCTGGACGTTATCATTTCTGATCTGCGCCATGAAAATGCAGAGCTTGGCAAGACGCTGACCTACTTAAATGGTCATGAGGCGGTCATTTTCAAGGTGCGCCGCAAGCTCGGACAGGCATTTAACCGGTGCTATCCAAAGGGCACGGTACGCCGCAAGAAGCTCGGCTACTGGAAACGGACGATTCTTCATCCGGGTAAAATGATGAAGATGTACACCACCGAGGAAGGAAAGAACCTTATCAAAGGTGATTTTGAGATCGGTGAGGAGTATCTGACCTACGGAAAAATCCACCTTCCGAAGGAAGAAAATCCGACGGTTTCCATCGTAATTCCGGTATACAACCAGATTCACTATACCTATCTGTGCCTGCAGTCGATTCTGGAGCATACGAAGGATGTGAGTTATGAGGTTATCATCGCAGATGACGTTTCAACCGATGCCACCGAGCATCTGGCGGAGTTTGCCGATAACCTGGTGATCTGCCGCAATCAGACCAATCAGGGATTCTTGCGAAACTGCAACCAGGCGGCCAAGGCGGCGCGCGGCAAATATGTGATGTTTTTAAACAACGATACCCAGGTAACAGAAGGCTGGCTCAGCTCCCTGGTAAATCTTATTGAATCTGACTCCACCATCGGTATGGTAGGGTCTAAGCTGGTATATCCGGATGGACGTTTACAGGAGGCAGGCGGCATCATCTGGAGCGATGGTTCCGGCTGGAATTACGGTCGCCTCGATGATCCGGACAAGGCAGAATATAACTATGTCAAGGATGTAGACTATATTTCCGGTGCAGCGATCCTTTTATCCACCGCACTCTGGAAGCAGATCGGCGGTTTCGATGAGCGGTTTGCCCCGGCATACTGCGAGGATTCGGATCTGGCATTTGAGGTGAGAAAAGCGGGCTACCGCGTCGTTTACCAGCCAAAATCCAAGGTCATTCATTTCGAGGGCATTTCCAACGGAACGGACGTCAACGGAACCGGTCTGAAGCGGTATCAGGTGGAAAACAGCGAGAAGCTCAAAGAAAAATGGAAAGAAGAGTTCAAGAACCAGTGCGTCAACACCGGCAATCCAAACCCATTCCGCGCACGCGAGCGCAGCATGGGCAAGAAGATCATTGTCGTGATCGATCACTATGTGCCGACTTTTGACAAAGATGCCGGTTCCAAGACAACGTTCCAGTACCTGAAAATGTTCCTGAAAAAGGGGTATGTTGTTAAATTTATCGGAGATAATTACCTCCATGAGGAACCGTATACGTCTACGCTGCAGCAGATGGGAATCGAGGTTCTCTACGGACAGGAATACCTGACCGGTATCTGGGACTGGCTGGTGAAAAATGGAAAAGATATCCATGTGGCATATCTGAACCGCCCGCATATCGCGACGAAGTATGTGGATTTTATCAAAGAACACACCGATATTAAGATGATTTACTATGGTCACGACCTTCATTTTATGCGTGAGTTCCGCGAGTACGAGCTGACCGGCGATGTGAAGAAGCGTCAGGAATCCGAATATTGGAAATCGATCGAGTTTTCACTCTTCCACAAAGTGGCGGTGTCTTATTATCCGTCCTACGTCGAAGAAGAGGCGATCCACGCCGTTGATGAGACGATTCCGGTCAAGGCGATCACGGCATATGTCTATGAGGAGTTTTTACAGAATCTGAACAAAGACTTCGCCAAACGGGAAGGACTTCTGTTTGTCGGCGGCTTTGCGCATCCGCCGAACGCAGACGCGGTGCTCTGGTTCGCGAAAGAAGTATTCCCGAAGATCCGGGAACAGATCAAGGTCAACTTCTACATCGTCGGTTCCAAAGTGACCGACGAGATCAAAGCGCTGGAACAGCCTGGAAACGGCATCATCGTCAAAGGTTTTGTAAGTGAAGAAGAACTGGCAGACCTGTACCGGAACTGCCGGATTGTAGTGGTACCGCTCCGCTACGGCGCAGGGGTTAAGGGCAAGGTGGTAGAAGCTATCTATAACGGTGCCCCCATCGTCACCACCTCCGTCGGCAGCGAGGGAATCCCGGATGTAGAAAAAGTTCTCCTCGTCAAGGATCAGCCGGACGAATTTGCCGAGACAGTCGTAGAGCTCTACAAAGACGAAAAACGCCTGGAAGACCTGGCAGAGAAAACGCAGGTTTATATCCGCGAGCATTTCAGTATTGATGCGGCTTGGGATGTGATTAAGGAAGATTTTGAATAAAAAATAGTAAAAGATAGAAAATTATATATAATAAAGAAAACGATCAGGGGAATGTGCTTCTGATCGTTTTCTTGCGTAAGGATAATTTAAAGTTATCTAAGGAAGGAAAGAGTCAGCTACGCCGGTATGCTGCAGGCTCTTTCCTGTACTACCGGATAGAGCACTCTATATTACCGATCGTTCTTCCGCAGCGCCTCCACCCGTCCATATCTCCGATACATTAAAAGCTCAAATATTACCATACAAGCCCATCCAATCGTCGTACCAATCGCCACAGCCTGAATCCCCAGCCGTCCAAACAGCGCATAACTGATCACAACGCGGATTGGAATCTGCACCAGAGTCGCGAACAGGGTGATCATCAGGTGCCCGATTCCACGGTAATATCCCTGAAAGGTATTGGTGATACCACTGATGAAGTAAAAACCAGCCATCGGCACCAGATAGGACATGCCCTGACGCAGCGCCTCCGTTTCGTTTGGTTTTAAGAAAATACCGAGCAGCGGGTGACGGCAGAACAGCACGACCACCGCTGTCAAAATAATATAAATTTCTGCAATCACCAGCATTTTCCGAAGCCCTTTCGGAATTCGGTCATACTCTTTTGCGCCGAGGTTCTGTGCGGAGAACGTCGTGATAGATGCTGCAAGGCTGTCGCCCGGGGCGAGCACATAGCTGTCGATGATGGAGACGGCATTAAAAGCGGCAACTGCATCGACGCCGAGTGCATTGACGCCGGACTGGACGAGCAGGCGGCCGACGTAGAGAATCGTCTGCTGGACGGCGGAAATGGAGCTGAAATCGATCGTTTTTTTGAGCATCGAGGTTTTCAGTTTCAGATCCCGGATGCCGAGGCGTAAGAGGGGCACTTTCGCCCAGATATAGACGAAGAGGGCGAGCGCAGAGACCGCTTGCGAGATGATCGTAGCGATTGCCGCACCGGAAACACCGAGGCGGCAGATGCCAACCAGGAATACATCCAGGAATACATTGACAACGGTCGTCAGGATCAGGACATAGAGCGGCGCTCTGGAATCTCCGATCGCGCGCAGGGCGGCGGAGAAAATATTGTAAAAAAAGGTAAAAGTAAGACCCAGCGAGATAATCTGCAAATACAAGGACGCCTGTGACGATATCTCTTCCGGTGTCTGGGTGAGGCGGATAAACAGGCGGCTTCCTGCCAGTGAAATACCGGAGAGGACAATGGTTAAAAGCAGCCCGGAGAGCACCGAGGTTGCAAATTCATCCTTTAAATTCTGATAATCTTTCGCACCAAAATAGCTTGCCATCAGGATTGATGCGCCGAGCGACAGCCCGACAATCAGAAAGGTCAGAATATTCATGATCGGACCCGCCGCACCGACTGCCGCCAGCGCCTCTTTTCCGTAGAACTGTCCGACGACTACCGAATCGACCGTGTGGTAGAGCTGCTGGAAGAGGTTGCCGAACACCAGCGGAACCGCGTAGGCAATCAGGTGCCCGGTTATATTCCCTTTTGTCATATCACGTGCCATAAGCATTTCCTCCAAATCCCAATATGTACTCTCGGAATCTTTCTGTGCTTGATTTTGTGAGATGTTTTTTTGTCAGTTGTGCCCAAATTTCTGAGGCGTACGCGGTGCGTACGTTGATGAAATTCGGGTGCAGCTGGCGGAAAATCAGCCACAAAAGCAAGTGCAGAAAGACTCTGAGAGTACATCAATTTATAACTAAGATTGTAGCACGGAACGGAGTGTCTGCCAAATAAAAAAATCTGTCGAATCATGCAAAAAAATCAACAAATTGTTGCAATTTCCGCAAGGAAGCGCTGCGAATCCGATGGGAAAGTGGTAACAGCATAAAACCGCCCTATCTAGTGGAAATCACTAGGGAAATGTGGTAAGATATATAAGTTAAACTGGACTTAATAGCGGTTGACAGATTGACAAAAGTAAAAATTGTATCTTTCAGTATAAAAAAAGTAAAAATTGAGTTGGAAACAACAGACAGAAAGGAAGTACAGTATGCAGGCAATCATTCTGGCTGGCGGACTGGGGACGCGGCTTCGCAGTGTGGTAAGCGATCGTCCGAAACCGATGGCGCTGGTTGAAGGTAAGCCGTTTCTGGAGTATGTGCTTCAGGGGCTGAAAAAAAGCGGAATTGATGATATTATTTTTGCCGTCGGTTATAAGGGCGGCATGGTGGAAGAATATTTTGGAGACGGATCGCGGTTTGGCATCCGGGCGCGGTATGCGTATGAGGAAGAGCTGCTCGGCACGGCGGGCGCGATCAAGAATGCCGGGAAATATGTGACGGACGAGCAGTTTTTTGTCCTGAATGGTGATACATTTTATCAGATGGATTTCGGTGATTTGAGCCGGATTCAGCAGGAAAAAAATCTGGAGATGGCGCTGGTTCTGCGCGGTGTGCCGGATATTTCCCGTTATGGGGCGGCGCGCCTGACCGACGGGCTGCTGACCGCTTTTAATGAGAAAAACGGCAATACTGGGGCGGGCACGATCAACGGCGGTGTGTACCTGATGAAGCGGGCGCTGCTGGATGAGATTCCGGAGGGAAAAGTTTCGCTGGAAAATGAGTGCATCCCCAGGTGGATGCAGGAGGGAAGACGTCTCGGCGGCATCGTAAATGACGGCTATTTTATTGATATCGGTGTGCCGGAGGATTATTTCCGGTTTCAGGAGGACGTAAGAAAAGGAGACATTACATGGTAATCAGAGGAAGAGCGCCGCTGCGCGTGAGCTTTGGCGGCGGCGGTACGGATGTAGAACCATTCTGTGTAGAACAGGGCGGTGCCATTATCGGAAGTACTATCAATAAATATGCATATTGTTCGATCATTCCGAGGAATGATGACCAGATCACGGTTCATTCCCTGGATTTTGATATGACAGTCAAGTACAATGCGAAGGAAAATTACGTCTGCGATGGACGGCTGGATCTTGTCACGGCAGCGCTGCGGGCGATGGATATCAAGCAGGGATGCGAGGTTTATTTACAGTGTGATGCTCCGGCTGGTTCGGGACTTGGAACCTCCTCGACTGTCATGGTAAGTCTTCTGACCGCGATGGCGCGCTGGAAAGGAATTACGATGGATAATTATGCGATGGCGGATCTGGCTTACGGCGTGGAGCGGATCGATCTGGGAATTTCCGGCGGTTATCAGGATCAGTATGCGGCGACCTTCGGTGGCTTTAACTTTATCGAATTTCACGGACGCAACAACGTCGTGGTAAACCCGCTCCGCATCCGCCGCGATATTATCAATGAGCTGCAGTATAACCTGTTGTTATGCTACACGGGCAATATCCATGTATCCGCGAATATTATCAAGGATCAGGTAAGCAACTATAAGAAACCAGACGCATTTCAGGCGATGTGCGAGGTAAAGGCGCTTTCCTATGCGATGAAGGACGAGCTTTTAAAGGGAAATCTCCACAATTTTGGCCGCCTCCTGGATTACGGCTGGGAGAGCAAGAAGCGGATGAGCAGCAAGATCACAAATCCGCAGATTGATATGCTCTATGACGAGGCGAAAAAAGCGGGCGCCCTCGGCGGAAAGCTTTTAGGTGCTGGCGGCGGCGGCTTCCTTCTTGTGTACTGCCCATACAACGTTAAACATCAGGTGGCGCGCCGTCTGGAAGCGGCAGGCGGACAGCTGATGGATTGGAATTTCGAACTGCGCGGCGCTCAGAGCTGGATCTGCGATGAGGACCGCTGGGACTACCGCGATATTCAGGTGCAGATGCCGGATAAGGAGTATACATTCCATGTGTAAAAATAGCTGTAAAGTAGTATTCCTCGACCGTGATGGCACGATGAACGTGGAGGTCAATTATCTTCACCGAAAAGAAGATTTGAAGCTGATTGACGGTACCGCAGAGGCAGTCCGTCTCCTGAACGAGGCCGGATATAAGGTGATCGTCATTACCAATCAGGCGGGCGTGGCGAGAGGTTACTATACCGAGGCGGATGTAAAAATCCTTCATGATTATATGAATGGGGTGCTGGAGCGTGACGGAGCACACGTAGATGCGTTCTACTATTGCCCGCACCACCCGGAGCATGGGATTGGACTTTATAAGAAAAAATGCCATTGCCGCAAGCCGGAGACGGGAATGTTTGAGATGGCAGAGCGCGATCTGCCGGAGGGCATTGATAAGGTGCATTCCTATATGATCGGGGACAAGCGCATCGACGCGCAGGCAGGAAAAAACTTTGGCGTGACCGGAGTCCTTGTCGGAACTGGCTATGGGGCAAAAGAACACGCGGAAGATAGGGCGGCTGGACTTATAAAAGAGGACGGAAGCTGCCCGGCGGGCGGTTATGACGCGTATGCAGATACGCTGCTGGATGCGGTGCGCGGGATTTTAGGCGGGCGTATATAGAATGTTGCTCACAAAAAGATTCCGGGAGTACATAAGCTAGAAAGAGAGGAACTATCGACATGCAGAATCAGAGACAAAACGGACGACCAAACGCAGCCGTGCGCATGGCTGGTCTTTTTCTGGTGCTGTTCTGTGTGGCGGCGGTTCTGATTCCGGCGAAAACACTGTTTACGGGAAATGGTTTTTTTGCAGATTACATTCATTTCACGGAATCGAAGAGAATGTATGTGGAGATCGCGATTCTGGCAGTCTTGATCTTTGGGGGGCTGGCGCTTTTGAAGCGCGGACGCAGCCGGATGTACTGGCTTCTGGCGGTGGTGCTGGTGTTTTCCTGGATTCACGTGGTATTTCTGCCAATGGTGGTATCGGCGGCATATATGCTTAGCCTGTTGGCGATCGGGCGGTTTCTGAGAAAACAGGTGTTTTTCAGGGAAACGATTTGGGAGCGGCCTTATTTTTCTTTTTATATGGATTTTCTTTTTGGTGTCTCCTTTGCAATCGTTGTGTATTGCATCCTTTCTGCCCTTGGCGTTGGAAAAATCGCCTGGATGCGCCTGAGCGTCTATGCTCTGGGTGTGGCGGCGCTGGGCTTTGATTTTTCCTCGATTTCCTGCCAGTGCATCATGGGATGGCAGACGCTTTCCTGGATGCTGGATGGCAGCGGGGGATCGAGGGAAATACCGCGCCGGGTGCGCCGGGCATGGACGCTGGCGGCTGGCTGGTGTGTCCTGATGTTCCTGATTCAGGTGGGACGCCTGAATATCGCACTCGACTTTGATACACTCTGGTATGGTGTGCGTTCCCAGTACATTGTGGCAGGCGGAACCGGGCTGTATGAGAATCCGGGGCTGGTCGGCATGGTCTATGTGTATTCGAAGGGCTTTGAGGTGCTGACTCTGCCGCTCTGCGATCTGGCGAGTCACAGCTACTTGACGTTCTTTAACCTCTGGCTGGCAGTTCTGGGAATTGGGGCGATGGTCTGGAATGCGGTGCTGCTGACGGGCAATCGAAAGCAGGAGACAGAAAAGAAACTAACGTATCACAGCGTCTTGCCGGGAATTATGGCAGCTGTTTTGACGGTTTCGGTGCCGGGCATCATGAATATGGCGCTCACAGCCAAGGCGGATTTGATTACGTGGCTGCTGCAGCTTATTATGCTGGGATGTTTCTTTCAGTATATTCATGTGTATGAAAATCATTGGATATTCCTCTCCGGGGCAGCCGGTTCCTATTTCCTGACCCTCACGATGAAGCCGACCTCCCTGGTCTTTTCCACTGCCGTATTTGGCATGATGGGGCTGTACCTTCTGTGGTTCTGGTTTCATGAGCGCGGGGCGGCGGCTGACCTGTTTCACCATCTGGTCCGCCTGATTGGCTCCTTATGCCTGCCGTTTGGGGCATTGGTTGGTATCTGGGCGCGGACGATGAAGATCACGGGAATGCCGGTCACTTCGGTGTTTACTTCGATTTTTGCATTGTTTGGTTTTAAAATGAAATACCCATTTGCTACCTCGGAGCTGCCGCAGAATTATCAGGAGGAATCAACGCTTCATGTGTTGGCGCGGCGCATCTGGCAGATGCTGATGCAGCCGCAGGGTGAAGATATGGGGCATGTAATTCTGGCGTGGGGAACCTCGCTGATGGCGGTGCTGATTGTGATGCTGGTGCTTTATGGGATTTTCTCCAAAAAGGGAGATGAGCAGTCCCATATCTGGAACGCGGCATTGGTGATTTTCTTCCCATTTGTGATCGTCAGCCTGATCAGCCTGTCGATGCTTTACCAGATCGACGGAAATTATTTCATGCTTCTGTATTCTATGCTGATTCTGGGGGCATGCCGGGCGATGGTGTATTTTAAGAAAATCGGCTTTTATCCGCTCGCGTCGAAGTGCCTGACGCCGTTGCTGGTATTAAATCTGATTGTCACGGCGATCAGCAGCTGGGCGTGGACGGCTGGATTTTCGGAGATTCATCTTCTGAATAAAGGGCGTGTCAATCACCGGGCGCAGGAACAGGCGCGGATGGAGGAAAAGGGAAACACGCTGATCTGGCAGGAAGTGTCGCAGGATCCGGAAAACCGGGTGATCGCATTTGGAACGCATCCGTACTGTTTGCAGTTCCCGTGCAATGTGGAGTCGTATAAGGACATTACATCACCGTGGGGCAACGTCGAACTCGTCAACTCGCCGGAGGCGTTTGAAACATATATGGCGTATGCGAAGACGGATTACGTCTACGTGGAAGCGGGCTATCTGGGACCGGGAAGCTGGGAGTGGAGTCTGGATCTCCTGCGGGAGCTGATCCACAGCGGCAGCCTGACCGATCTGTTTTTTGAAAATGGAAATATGCTTGCGCGTGTATCCGACACAGCGGTGCCGGAGGAGGAAGCGCAGAACAATCTGGAAATGTTTGAGCGGGAGTATTTATTTTATGATGCAGAAGCTCAATAGACATCGAAAAACCTGACAGGAGGAAATAGAAATCATGAAGGAATACGAGTACCTGGACGAACTGATCAGCCGCTATCCGGTTCTTGCACCGGTGAAAGCGGATATTCGCACTGCGTATGAGACGATGAAGGAGTGCTATGAGCGCGGCGGAAAACTTCTGATTGCCGGAAATGGCGGAAGCTGTGCGGATTCGGAGCACATCGTGGGCGAGCTGATGAAGGGGTTTGTGAAGAAACGCCTGGTTTCGGCGGAGATAGAGGCGGCGCTTAAAACGGTAGACCCTCAGATGGGAGCGGAACTTTCCGAAAAGCTGCAGCAGGGACTTCCGGCGATCGCGCTGACTGGGCATGCAGGACTGACCACCGCATTTATGAATGATGTGGATGGCAGCATGACTTATGCGGAACAGGTGCTTGGATATGGAAAAGAGGGGGATGTGTTCCTCGGAATCTCAACCTCGGGCAATTCAAAAAATGTCCTGTATGCAGCCGTGACGGCAAAGGCAAAGGGGCTTAAGGTTATCGGGCTTCTGGGACGCGACGGCGGGCGGATCCGTGGGTACAGCGACACTGCGATTGTCGTGCCGGAGCAGGAGACATTTAAGATTCAGGAGCTGCATCTTCCGGTGTACCATGCACTGTGCCTGATGCTGGAAGAATATTTCTTTTAAGATATATTTTGTTTCATGGAAAGGAAGTAATGATTCAGCAGGTTCATGAAGAAAACTGGATGATTACAAGGGAAAAGTATGTTATTTGGAAACAGGCCGGCAGACAAAACGGCAAAATGGAGAGTCAGTACCCGCAGTTTTGCAGTGCTGCTTGCCTATACGCTTTTTATCTGGTGGCTGGAAGTGCTGGATCTTCTGGCATGGCTTTTACATGTACCACAGGGAACGATTTTGTCGCGGGCGGCAGCGCTCGTTTTATGTGGCGCTGTCATGGTGGCAATCGGAAGATTTGAATGGGACCATGCGGGAGTGAGTCCGCTTTTTATAGTGGGGAGCTTGTTCATCCTGGCGTTCTTTTCGGTCAAGGGATTTGCCCCGGATCAGAGCTATGATACGCAGAACTATCACCTGCTGTCGCAGATACCCGGATTTGTGGACAACCTTCATTATCATGTGATACCGGGACGGTTCCAGATGTTCGGTTTCCGGCTGGGCGACCGGATGTTTTATCCATTCAGGGCGCTTTTTGGGCTTCGGATGGGGACAATGTTAAACGCACTGGCGATGCTTGTGATTTATCGTCAGGTAACGGTGTTCCTGAGCATGGAGGCAGACCGGCTGGAAAAAAAATGCAGCTGGTCGAGGCATCTTGCGCCGGTACTGGCATTTCTGATTGTCAGCCGCCTGGAGTTGATTCAGGAGAGCGGCAGCTACATGGTCGAGCTTCTGGCGCTGCCATTTCTGCTGGAAATGGTATTTCTGCTTCTGCGCGGGCTGGATGAGGCGAAGCGGGAGCACGAGGCGGTTTTATTCTGCCTGTTTGGTGGAATCCTGTTCTGCCTCAAGATGACGAATATCGTGTATCTGGTGCCGCTGGTGCTTCTGTATCTGTGGAAAATCCGGAAGTATCTGACACCGAAGCTGTTTCTGGGGTGTCTGGTGACGGGGGTGATTCCCGTCAGCGTGTACCTGATTTACAATGGGATAGCGATGAAAAATCCAGTTTATCCTTATTATAACAGCCTGTTTCATTCGCCGTATTTTGGGGAAACGGACTTTAAGGACCCGAGATGGGGACCCAGCAATATAAAAGAGTTTCTTTTGTGGGCATATTCGATGATCCGGCATCCAGATTACCGCCTGAGTGAGATCCCGGCGAAATACAACCTGGATCTGGCGCTGATGTATCTGGGAGCGGCGGGAGCCGGGCTCTGCTGGATTTGGAAGCGGGTCAGCAGCAGGACGGGAACCCTATTTCTGCTGTATGCCGCATCCTTTGTCCTCTGGGCGGCAACGACGGGACACAGCCGCTATTTTATGGGCGGAATCTTATTTGCCGGAATGCTTTGCGGGTGCCTGGTGCTGCAGGGAATGGCTTCCATTTCTCCCAGGCTGACAGGCGGCGTTGTATTTGCAATTATGTTTATAGTTGTTTACGCCGGGCGCGCTTACGATGCTTATACCTGTGTCTGGAACGGCGGGGAATGGGCGATGCGGGCGGTGAGCCGTGAGAGTATCCGCAGCAACCTGCCTTACGTATTTCACGATCATCAGCTGTTTACACCGGAAGAACGTTCCAAGATTGACCGCATTTTCCTGACCTGGTCGGATGTGGGAAGTTATGCGCGGCTTGCGGGCGAAGATGTGCCGGTCTGGAACCGGTATTCGATCGTCAATGAGCTTTCGGAGCAGAAAGACGCCTATATCGATGAAATCGAGGAGGCGATGGAGGCAGGCGAGGGCGTCTATGACATGATCCCGCAGGGACTTGAGACGTTGGAAAGCTATCTGGAATGGATGAATGAGGCGGGATGGTACGTGCATGATATGGAGTATCAGGAAACAATCCTGCAGGGCAGCCAGTCCTTTACACTGGCAGGGCTTGAGATGGCGCATGGACGCGAAAACTGCTGGTACCGCACACAGGAGATTTTCATGGATGCACAGGAAACGGAAAAAGAAGTACCAGAATGGCGCTGGGAGAATACCAGCGGGGACGATCATCCGACTATCCGGGCGGTTCTGTGTGATCCGGACTACTGGGTGCTGAAGCAGCCATTTGAAGTGGAAATCATCGCCTCGGATGGGACAAACAGCCGGACGGCTGCTGTGATCCAGGCGGGACAGAAGGAATATGAACCGATGGAAGTACAGCTTGATCTGACAGGGCTTCAGAGAGAGATAAAATTGGAATTGGTAAGTACAGCTGAGACAAAACGGGCTGTTGTGATCAATCCGGAATGGTCCGCCAAAACGGTGGAAGAGTGAAAACGGGAGGAGAAAAATGGACAAGATAGCGGTATTAATTCCGTGTTATAATGAAGGTCAGACGATTGCCAAGGTGGTCAAGGACTACCGCGAGGCATTGCCGGAGGCAACGATCTATGTATATGACAATAATTCATCGGATCACACGGATGAGATTGCCAGGGAGGCAGGCGCGGTTGTGCGCTATGAATACCAGCAGGGCAAGGGAAATGTCATCCGCAGCATGTTCCGCGACATTGACGCGGAGTGCTATGTCATGACGGACGGCGATGACACCTACCCGGCGGAGGACGCGAGAAAGCTGGCAGACCAGATTTTACAGGGAAAAGCGGATATGGTCATCGGCGACCGCCTTTCTTCGACGTATTTTACCGAAAATAAGCGTCCGTTCCACAATACGGGAAATCGTCTGGTGCGTGGGCTTATCAACCTGATTTTCAAGAGTAATATCAAGGATATCATGACAGGCGCGCGCGCATTTAACTATGAATTTGTCAAGAGCTTCCCGATTCTTTCGACCGGATTTGAGATTGAGACGGAGATGAGCATCCATGCGCTGGACAAGAACTTTAAGCTGGTGGAGATCCCGGTTGGATACCGTGACCGCCCGGAGGGAAGTGTGTCAAAGTTAAATACATTTTCGGATGGATTTAAGGTGCTACGCACGATCGCGAGACTCTTCCGGGATTACAAGCCATTTGCGTTCTTTGGATGGCTGGGACTCATTTGTTTTGCGATTGCAACGGCATTTTTCGCGCCGGTGCTCAGCGGCTATCTGGCAACCGGCATGGTGCCGAAGTTCCCGACCCTGATCGCGTGTTCCGGGCTTTATGTGATTTCGTTCCTGCTGTGGATCAGCGGTGTGATTCTGGAGGTTATCACGAAGAAACACCGTCAGTTATTTGAACTTTACTTGAACCAGCTGAGCATTTTAAAGAGGAGAGACGGATGAAACGCCGTGTATTTTTAGGGCTTCCGGTTATTTTGGGGATTTTATTTTATATCTGGTATATATTTCATGCCTCAGACAATGTGGCGTATTCGGATTATATCCGGCTGATCAATTCATATCTGCCGGATGTGACAAATCCGGCGAAATTCTTTGTACCGGATATCCTGACGCGCGTTCCGATCACGTATCTGGGGCGCATCATCAATGTGAAACTATTTGGCTATAATACGTATTTTGACATGATTCTGGGTGTTTTGAGCCTGGGTGCGGGCGCGGCGGTGCTGGCGCTCTACGCAGAGCGGAACCGCTCGGTCGGCTATCTTTCCTTCCTGTTGATTCAGTTTGTATATTTCAGCCTGAATAAATGGGAAATGATGACGAACGGGACCGGCTGGGTCTGCACTCTGTCGATCTCCGGATTTTTATTCCATTTTGCAGTCCTCGACCATGCAGCGGCGACCCGGTGCCGGAATATGTCTGACCGGGTGCTTCTGGCAATTCTGCCGATCCTGCTGGTCGTGCTGGTGGCAGGACCGTACAGCGGCGGCTATGCGGTGATTCTGGTGCTGGCATACGGCGCACTGTGGCTGGCGGATCGGCGCGGGGGTGCTGAAACAAGCAGCCGCTCCTGGAGCCGAAAGTGCCGGAGAACCTGGTGCATCGGGGCATTGACAACGGTTCTTGCGATGGTATTATATCTTTGGAGCAATTCACAGGCAGTTTACGTACACCGTGGAGCAGTGACTGATGTTTCAATCGCTCAGGAATTTGCGGCCCAGCCGCTCTTTTTCCTGCGGTTTCTGCTGAAAGCGGTGGCATCGTCGGTGATCGGCGTGGCGCAGATTCAGGAGCTGGAGGCAGGAAGCCCCTGGTTTGTCCGGCTGCATCTGGTGTATCTGCTGGGGCTGGCAGTGTTTGTTTCGTATCTGCTGGCACTGTATCTGAATGTGCGGTTTCAGCTTTATAAAAAGACTATTTTTCCGCTTCTGCTGGTTCTCAGCGGCGGCTGTAACCATCTGCTGGTGCTGGCGGCGCGGTGGATTTTCCTGAAGGACGAGTACGGGATGTCCTCGCGGTACGAGATACAGTATCAGATGGGAATTGTAGGAATTCTGCTTACGTTTGCACTCGTCTGGAGTATGTGCCGGGAAAAGGCGCAGGAAACAGAGGCAGATAAGGCGAAAACACGCGTGCCGGAGAAACGGGCAGCCCGCACACTTTTAAAGGTCTGTATGCTGGCATTTACCGTGCTGACGGTCTTTGGAAATGCATGGACAACCCGGGCAGAAATCCGGACAGCGCCGTACCGGAAAGCATATTTACAGGTATCAAGGGAGCTGGGACGGAATTACCGGACGGCGAGCGATGAGGATCTGGAAACCTACCTGCATAACGACCCGGATGCAGTGCGGGATGCGATGAGAATTTTGGAAGAAAACCATTTGAACATATTTCGATAAAAACGATGGACGGAAGGAGAAGTGCAATGAAAGTTGTAATATTAGCGGGTGGATTCGGCACACGAATCAGCGAGGAAAGCCATTTAAAACCAAAGCCAATGATCGAGATCGGAGAACAGCCGATTCTCTGGCATATCATGAAGCACTATTCCCAGTATGGATTCAATGATTTTGTGATCTGTCTGGGCTACAAACAGTATGTAGTAAAAGAGTATTTTGCCGATTATTTCCTGCATACGTCGGATGTGACCTTCGATCTGGCGAAGAACGAGATGCAGGTGCATAACAACTATTCCGAGCCGTGGCGCGTGACGCTGGTCGATACCGGACTGCACACGATGACGGGCGGTCGTATCAAACGTATCCGCGATTACATTGGGGATGAGACGTTCATGCTGACCTACGGCGACGGCGTTTCCAACGTGGATCTGGACGCGCTGGTGGCATTCCACAAGCAGCACGGCAAGATCGCGACCCTGACCGGAGTCAACATCGGACAGCGTTTCGGTGTCATGGATGTTGACAGCGACGGACACATCCGCGAGTTCCGTGAGAAGAACGATGATGACGGCAAGATCGTCAACGGCGGCTTCATGGTACTCGAACCGGGCGTCTTTGACTATATCGAGGACGATGATACCGTCTTTGAGAAAGCGCCGTTGGAGCAGCTTGCCAAGGACGGACAGCTGATGGTATACCGCCACGACGGTTTCTGGAAATGTATGGATACCCAGCGTGACAAGATGCAGCTGGAACAGATGTGGCAGGAAGGCAATGCGCCCTGGAAGCTGTGGAAATAATATGTTACTGTACACGCATACGTGCCCAGTAACGGAATTTGCCGTGGCTTCGCATTTAAATACGGCAAATTCCTGCTGCCACCACGTTTTCTTACGGCACTTTCGGTTTCAAAAGTGCCTACCCGTGAACAGTAACAATAATATACTGTAAGGGAAAATTCAAGGAATATACACAAATCCTGTAAGAAAGTATGATATAATGAGCGCAGAAGAAAAGAATGCGGCTGCGAAGCAGACATATTCTTTTCTTGCGCCATTAACGAACGAACACGAAATAATTAAAAAGAGGAAAACCATGGAACTTTTTGATTTTTATAAAGGAAAACGGGTTCTTGTGACCGGTGACACAGGCTTTAAGGGAAGCTGGCTGGTCCGCATTCTCCATCTGGCGGGGGCGGAGGTGACCGGCTATGCGCTGAAAGCTCCGACCGAGCCGTCGATGTTTGAGATCCTGCATCTGGGGGATACGATTCACCATGTGGATGGGGATGTGCGCGATTTTGCCCATTTAAAACAGGTGTTTGATGAGGCGAAGCCGGAGATTGTACTCCACCTGGCAGCGCAGCCGATCGTGCGCGAGTCGTACCGGGATCCGGTCGGCACGTATGCGGCGAATGTCATGGGTACGGTTCATGTGCTGGAATGCGCCAGACAGTGTGAATCCGTCCGCTCTCTCGTCAATGTGACGACGGACAAGGTTTATGAAAATAAGGAATGGGAGTACGGTTACCGCGAAAATGACCCGCTGGACGGCTATGATCCGTATTCCAATAGCAAATCCTGTTCGGAGCTGGTGACACACAGCTATAAGCAGTCGTTCTTCACGGACGGCCGCTGCGCCGTCTCAACCTGTCGTGCTGGCAATGTGATCGGCGGCGGTGATTTTGCGGCGGACCGGATCGTGCCGGATTGCGTGCGTGCAGCGGAAAAGAAAGAGCCGATTATCGTGCGGAATCCGCATTCGACGCGCCCGTTCCAGCATGTGTTAGAGCCGCTGTTTTTGTATCTGACGGTGGCAAAGGCGCAGTGGGAAAATGCGGAGCTGGCGGGCTGCTACAACGTCGGACCGGATGACTGTGACTGCGTCAATACAGGACGTCTGGCGGATCTGTTCTGTGAAACATGGGGCGGCGGGATGCATTGGATCAACCGCTATGACGGAGGTCCGCATGAGGCGAATTTTCTGAAACTGGATTGTTCCAAAGTGAAAAAGGTATTTGGCTGGAAGCCGCACTTCCATGTAGAAGAAGCGATGGCTGCGACGGTGGAATGGTCGAAGAAGTGGCTTGCCGGAGCGGATATGCGCGAGGTGACGGATGAGCAGATCCGGGCGTATGCGGCTCGGTTTGAAGAAAAATAAATAGATGCAGGCGGCTGCACGAAAGGTGTGTCTGGCAGCAGGCAGAACGGGTGCGGCAGAGAGCAGTAGCAAAAGCAGGAGGAGAAACATGTCAGAAGAAAAAGTAACCCTGTCGGACGGAAAAGAGGCTGCGCGTCAGCAGATTCTCGATCTGGTGGCAGAGTATTGCGATAAATATCATAATCAGAAAAAAGAATTTACCGAGGGACAGCGGATTCCGTATGCGTCCCGCGTTTACGATAACCATGAGATGGTCAATCTGGTAGACAGTGCGCTGGAGTTCTGGCTGACCTCCGGACGTTACACCGATCAGTTTGAGGCGGGGCTTGCGAAGTACCTGGGCGTCAAATACTGTTCCCTTGTAAACTCCGGATCCTCTGCGAACCTGATCGCATTTATGGCGCTGACTTCCCCATTGTTGGGAGAACGCCGGGTGCGCCGCGGCGATGAGATCATCACGGTTGCGGCAGGTTTCCCGACGACGGTAACCCCGGCGATCCAGTATGGCGCAGTTCCGGTATTTGTGGATGTGACGATTCCACAGTACAATATCGACGCCGACAAACTGGAGGCGGCGCTTTCAGAAAAGACGAAAGCGGTTATGATTGCCCACACGCTGGGAAATCCGTTTGATTTACAGAAGGTAAAAGAATTCTGTGACCGTCATGACTTGTGGCTGGTGGAGGATAACTGTGATGCCCTCGGAAGCCGCTATGAGCTGAACGGCGAGTGGCATTTTACCGGTACGATCGGAGATATCGGAACGTCCAGCTTTTATCCGCCGCACCACATGACGATGGGAGAGGGCGGCGCCGTGTACACGGACAATCCGCTTTTAAACAAGATTATCCGTTCCTTCCGCGACTGGGGACGCGACTGTGTCTGCCCGTCCGGCTGCGATAACCTCTGCGGTCACCGATTTGACCGCCAGTATGGTGAGCTGCCGCTTGGCTACGACCATAAATATGTATACTCCCATTTTGGATATAATTTAAAGGCGACCGACCTGCAGGCGTCGATCGGCTGCGCGCAGCTTGAAAAGTTTCCATCCTTCGTGGAGCGCAGAAAACACAATTTCGCCCGTCTGAAAGCGGGACTTGCCGGAACCGAGGACGCATATATCCTGCCGGTTGCCTGTGAGCATTCCGATCCGAGCTGGTTTGGTTTCCTTCTGACCTGCCAAGAGGGCGTGGATCGGAACAAGGTAGTCAAATATGTCGAGGAAAAGGGCGTGCAGACGCGTATGCTCTTTGCCGGAAACCTGATCAAGCATCCGTGCTTTGATGAGATGCGGAAAGAAAACTGCGGCTACCGCGTAGCCGGAACTCTGGAAAATACCGACCGTATCATGCGCGATACCTTCTGGGTCGGCGTTTATCCGGGCATGACAGATGAAATGATTGATTATATGGCAAAGACACTTCGTGGGGCATGCCGTCAGTAGGGACGGGGACCGCGGCAATTCACAGGCGGGGAGATACTCTGCCTGTAAGAAAATGCCTGTGAAAATGAGCAGCTGTGACAGAGAATGAGCAGTTGCAGAAGAAAATGAGGGGACAACCATCATGAATGAGGAAAAATCAGAGAGCCGCAGGGCGGTCAAACTGCCGCCGTATCCGGGGCTTGAGAAGGTTCACCGGGCGAATCTGCGCCTTTTGAAGGAGATAGACCGGATCTGCCGGAAATACAAGATTTCCTATATGCTGGATTCCGGGACACTTTTGGGCGCGGTGCGTCATGAGGGATTTATCCCGTGGGATGATGATGTCGATCTGGCATTTACACGTGCCAATTATGAGATGTTTTTGAAGGTAGCGCCGCGGGAGCTGCCGGAGGGAATGTCCCTGTTGCGCCCGGAGGAGATCCGGGGTGGCAAGGTGTTTTATGATTTTACAACGCGCGTCATCTATGACAACAGCCGCGTCCATGAGGACAATGAGCAGATGCAGTTTTATGAGGGAAAATTAAACCATCTCTGGGTGGATCTGTTCGTCCTTGACCGCCTGCCGGATAGTAAGGTGGGCGCGTGGAGCGCAAAATTTCTTCAGAAGGTTATTTATGGAATGGCGATCGCACACCGTGATCAGATTGATTTCAGCAAATACAGCCTGATGGATAAGCTGCGGGTTGGTGTGCTGGCAGGTGTGGGACACCTTGTCCCGATGCCGGTTTTATTTAAGCTGCAGAGACTTGCAGCGGCGAAGGATCGCAAAAAGAAGACGAAACACTGGTATTACAGCAATTACCAGCCGGATTATCTCTATGTAACGCTGGAGGGCGCATGGTGCGAGCACGCGGTGGATCTGCCGTTTGAGGACACAAAGCTGATGGTGCCGGTGGGCTATGAGCATGTGCTGGAGTGGATTTACGGCGACTATATGACGCTGCCGCCGGTGGAAAAACGGGTTCCGGCACATTCTTCGATAGCGATCGAAATTTTGGATGACCCGGATGCTTAATTGAAAGATGAAATATGAGTAAGAAAGATAAGAAAAAACGGACAGACAGCATGGAAGATAAGAAGAAAAATGAAACCAGACAGTCGACCATGCAGAACAGGATGGAAAATATGAACGGACAGAAACCAAAGACGATCTCGATCGTGATTTCTGTTTACAACGAGGAAAAGGCGCTGCATGAGTTCTATCGGGAGGCAACTCCGGTTTTTGAGGCGCTGCCGTGGAATTACGAACTGATTTTTGTCAACGACGGAAGTGCGGACGCCTCGGGGCAGATTCTGGCAGAACTGGCGGCAGCGGATCCGCGGGTACGTGTGATCAACTTTTCACGCAACTTTGGCCATGAGGCGGCGATGCTTGCGGGGCTGGATCACAGCAGCGGGGAGGGCATCGTGTGTATGGATGCCGATCTGCAGCATCCGCCGGAATGTGTGGCGCAGATAATCGAAAAATTCGAAGAGGGCTATGAGGTTATCAACATGGTCCGGACGAAAAATAAATCGGCTGGATTCATCAAAAACCTGACGTCTTCTGCTTTTTATAAATTTTTGAACAAGATTTCAGATGTGAAGCTGGAAAATAACGCATCCGATTTCTTTGCGCTGACTGCCAATGCGGCGCAGGTGTTAAAGACCAATTACCGGGAAAAAGTGCGTTTCCTGCGCGGCTATGTGCAGAATATCGGATTTAACCGGACGACCATCGAGTATGAGGCGAGAGCCAGGGTGGCGGGCGAGAGCAAGTACAGCATTCGGAAATTATTTAAATTTTCGATCAATACGATTCTCTGCTTTTCGGATCTGCCGCTAAAGCTCGGCATTTACTCGGGAATTATCGTGGGCTTTCTGGGGCTGCTCGTGATGCTGGAAACGATTTATGAGTGGGCGGTCAAAGGAACGCCCAATGGTTACGCGACGATCGTAGTGCTTTTATGCTTTATGTTCGCGATGCTGTTCGTGATTGTGGGAATTATCGGGGAGTATATCGCGATCCTGTTTACAGAATTGAAGGATCGTCCAATTTATATCGTTCATGATACAAAAGGATTTCCGGAAAAGGAAAGCTGACAGGAAGGAATCGTATGAAGAGATTAAGACGTTTACTGATAAGTTTGATGATCACGGCACTGATGGCTGCCGGAATGCCGATGACGGCATTTGCAAAGCCGGACTGGCCCTCGGATACGGGGATCGAGTCGGAGGCAGGCATTGTCATGGATGCGGACTCCGGGGCGGTTTTATTTGGGCAGAACATCCATGTGCAGAAGGCGCCGGCAAGTATCACGAAAATATTGACGGCGCTCGTAGTCATTGAGAACAGCAGTCTGGATGATACGGTCACATTTTCCCACGATGCCGTTTACAACGTGGAAGATGGCAGCGGAAACAAGAACGCCATCGAGGAGGGCGACACGCTTTCGGTGCGCGATTGTCTCTACCTGCTGCTGATGCGTTCTTCCAACCAGGCGGCGAATGCGTTGGCGGAGCATGTGGGCGGAAGCCGCGACGGTTTTGTGAAGATGATGAACGAGAAGACGGCGGAGCTTGGCTGTGAGAACAGCCATTTTGCGAATCCGTCCGGTCTGAATGACGACACACAGCTCACTTCGGTGTATGATATGGCGCTGATCGCATCGGCGGCGTATAAAAATGACACGCTTTTAACGATCAGTAAGGATAAGAGCTACCGATTACCGGCGACGAAGAACAATCCGGACGGTGTGACCATCCAGCCGGAGCACAAGCTTCTTATCACGACTGACACAGAGAGTCCGAACTATTATCCATATGCGGTGGCCGGAAAGACCGGTTACACATCCGTTGCGGGGCAGACGCTTGTTACCTATGCGATCAAGGATGACAGACGCCAGATCGCGGTCACGATGAAGAGTACGCAGGCGACCCATTATCAGGATACGATTGCATTGCTGGATTTCGGCTTTCTACGGTTTGAAAATGTAAATATTTCGGAAAATGAGACGGCATACACAAGCGGCGATCAGCCGGTGCAGATCGGAGACAATAGCTATCAGCCGTCCGATTTATCGATGGATACGTCGGCAGTCATCACGATCCCGAAGGATGCTTCGTTTGCGGATGCGGAGAAGACGGTGGTAACGGATCTGCCGGAGGATGCACCGCTGGGCGCGGTGGCACTGCTTTCTTACAAATACAACGACCGCAAGATCGGACAGGTGTATCTGATCAGCGCATCGGCGGCAGAAGCGGCAGCAAACGGGGAGACGGCTCCGGATGACGGAAATACGGCATCGGATCCGGCAGCATCCAATACAGGCGCGTCCGGAAAACCAAAGCAGGCGAAATCTTCGTTCCACCTGACCCTGCCGAAACTTCCGAAAGTATCGGTGAGAACGGTGCTGATTGTGGTCGTCAGTGTGCTTCTGGCAGCGGCGTGTGCGGCGCTTGTATGGTTGTTCTACCAGCGTCATCAGGAAGAAAAGAGACGCCAGGAGGAGCGGAGAAAACGGAGAAGACAGCGTCTGCAGGAGATCGGCTGTTCGCGGGAAGAGTTTGAAAAACTGCTTGAAAAGCGGATGGGCGCGTCCTACAGGGCGCCTGGCACAGCGGAGGCAGATGAGAGCACAGAGCAGGCGGAGTCTGACATGGATGTGCGATCTGGTTCAGGACAGGTTCCGGCGGCAGATGCAGCCGCGTCCCGGCTGGCAGAGAGTGGAAAAGTAAGAACTGGTTCCACGGAAAAGAAGCCGCTGAAAGAAAAACCTGCACAGAAAGAGGCAGAGGATGCCAAAACACAGCAGGGTGTGCAGGAGGATGACACAGAGCTTACGGTTGAGGATTTGGATTGACAACCTGGATGCGCTAAATGGCGGTAAAATGGTCCAGATGGATTGTTTACGGGAAATTTTGGAAAGTATGAAGATTTTTTGAATTTTTCTAAAATGACTACAAAAACAAAAGGCGATATTATATAATAGCCATGCGGTTCGGGCTGGTTCCGGCTGTGAATGAGTGAATGAAGGGATAGAAGAACACGATGAAAAAACTTCTGATAATGATGGTTGCGTGTATGGCGCTGCTCAGCGGATGCACGGAGAGTACGATTGTAAAACCGACTTCTGAGACGGTAGTCGGAGATCCGAATTTTGAGACCCAGGAAAATGTTGAGATCGACTGGACACAGGTCAGCACGGACGCGGAAGACATGTTCAAGGATACAAGTACCTACGAGTACGGCCGCGATTTCCATTTCTATATGGAGCCGAACAAGAAACAGATCATGCTGATCTGGGTAGTGGCAGATGATCTGCCGGATGATCAGATAGGAACCTATGCGGAAGATTTAATCAAGGGATTCAACGACATTGTCCACACCCAGGACTTCTCGATTGAGATGTCCGGTGAAGATTCCTACGGCGGACTGTGGAAACAGTATGCACTGTCCTACAGCATCGTTCCGGAGAGCGACCAGGATAACGAGGACGCATGGTTTATCAGTGGTTCCTATGAGGCTGGCGCAGATTTCAAACTTCCGGATACCAAAGAGCTGATTTCCAAGGTGAAAGAGAAAGAAGCAGCAGGCGAGTACGATACGACTGAGGCGGAGGAAGAGACAGAGAACGCAGAATAAGAGGTTGTCTGCACAGACACGGGATATTTTCTGTGTATAATTAAGAGAAAAGTGATCAAAAAAGCTGTCATATGAGAAACAGATGAGTGTTCTTCATATGACAGCTTTTATTTACCAGGAACCGAAGTACGTGTTTTCACTCAACAGGTAGTCCGCTGTGATAAGACTCATTCCCCAGTTCAGCCAGAAGCGGCGATAAATCCTGTTTATCTAACGGCATGTTGTCTGTGACGGCGCTGTTTAAAAGCGCATAGACACGGCTGCATTTGTCCAATGTTTCATGGAAGAGATCAACAAACGAGGCGGTTGAGACGCGGGTCGGATCCCACGGGTTGCCCCATGCTTCGTGGTTTAGGTTACAGCTGCTCCGGTAGTCGGTTACGGAGTCCGTTACCATTTTCGCGGAAGCAACTGGGTGGTTGACGAAGATGGATTCGACCTGTGCAATGCCGAATTTTTTCTTGCCGTTCTTGTCCGAGAGTGTCCGGCAGCCGAAGCGCAGCGCCCAGATGGAGCGGTGCACCATCGCCGGAGTAACCTGGAAGTTGTTGCGGTAGGTGATCGGATAATAGGTTTCGTTGATGCAGGAAGCCAGGAAATGGGAAATAAACTGGATTTCCTGTCCATTTAGACAGATCGTGGCGGTCTGGTTAAATTCGGACGGCTTCTTTTTTTTATATTTCCAGAGCAGGATCGCGTCGAGCTCATTTTCCAGATGTGCGTGCATCCCGTGATGCATGGAGGTCGGGGCATCCACTGGATAGCCGATGCGCCCGTACACGTAAGGATGACAGATCGAATCGGCAATGTAATGGTTTATAAATCCGGCCAGATAGGAGATGGCTTCCTCCTGCTGCTGGCGCGAGCGGATGGTTCCAATACGGCGCAGACAGCACTCAAAAAAGGCGTTTACCTTGTGTTCGTGCATATAGGAACCGACGTTGCGGTAATCGCGGTGGCGCAGGATCGGGATATTATAGAAAAACATATCCGGTCCCTGCAGACCGAGCTGGTAGAGCCAGCGGTATTTGGCGATCGTGTGTTTTAAGGGTGTGAACGGCATATCGTTGTATGCTTTCATGCCGAATATATAGTGCGTGGTAAAACCTGGCATATTGTTTTCATCCTTTCCAGAAGGACAGAGATTTGGAAATTTGTCCGCCTGTCCGATATGCTTATTGTAGCACTGCCGGTCTGGTTTGTCATGGGGTTTGCGGATGTTTACAGAAAGTGTAAGAAAACGTGGATGGAAAGAGAGTTCTCGGAAGGCAATATCACGGCTTGGAGAATAAAATATCATAGTAAATCATAAGATTGGTTTGATAGAGTGAAAATAGATATAGAAAGGTGCTCGGATGGAAGCGCTCAGAATCGTACAGAAAATGGTGTGGGGACCGTGGCTTCTGGGACTGTTTCTGGCGGTTGGAGTCCTCTGCATGGTGCGTCTGCGGGGATTTCCGATCCGTCATATCAGAGTCTGGTGGGGAGAGACGGTTGGGAGCGGCGGGAAAGGACAGCTTTTGACGACCTGCACCGCGCTGGCGGCGACGGTCGGAACGGGAAATATCACGGGTGTGGCAGCCGCGTTGGCGATGGGTGGTCCGGGTGCTGTGTTCTGGATGTGGGCGGCGGCATTTCTGGGGATGGCGCTGGCATATACGGAGGTTTATCTGGGAATTTTGTATGGGGGCGGACCTTATGTCTATCTGGAAAATGGGGTTGGAAGCTGTTTCGCTGGAAAATGCTATGCCCTGTTTTGCGTGCTGGCGTCGCTTGGAATGGGATGTATGGTACAGGCGGGAGCTCTGGCGGATAGTCTGCGCTATGCAGCGTCCCTGCCGCCGCTTGGAACCGGTATCCTACTGGCAGTTTTGACCGCCGTGGTGCTCTTTGGCGGGGCAAAACGCATCGGATGGACGGCTTCGGTGCTGGTGCCGGTATCGGCGGGGCTGTATCTGCTGGCAGGTGGAATCGCCGTGTTCAGCTTTTATGATCAGATACCGGGAGTATTGGGAAAAATTATGGGCGGGGCATTTGGACTGGCAGATAATGCAGGACAGACGGATGGAAGCAGTATTTTGAATTTTTCAGGAATTTCGGGCGGGATGACCGGGTACGGAATTGCAGCGGCGATCCGAAGCGGGGTATCCCGCGGTGTGTTTTCCAATGAGGCGGGTCTGGGGAGTCTGGCGGTGCTGCATGGGATGAGTGAGGGAAAGGAGCGGCTAAGACAGAGGCAGGAAGCGCAGAAACAGGGGATGTGGGCGATTTTCGAGGTGTTTTTCGATACGATCATAGGGTGCAGCCTGACCGCTTTTTTACTGCTCTGTGTATTTCCGCACAATCTGACCGAAAAGATCGATTCCCTGGGCGGCAGCGGCGCGGTGGCGGCGGCTCTGGCAGCCCGTTTTGGGAATGCAGGCGGCATAGTGACGGCGGCGTGCATGGTGCTGTTTGCCTTTGCCACGATCCTTGCCTGGTTTTACATCGGCGATCAGGCCCTTGGATGGCTGATGCGGGATGTCCCACAGAAGCGCGCCGATAAAATATGTATTTTGTATCACGGGGGTTATCTTGTTTCGGTCTTTCTCGGCTGCGTCAGCCGGATGGAAGCCGTCTGGGCGGTATCTGATATTTTCAATGGGCTGATGGCGGTGCCAAACCTTGCAGCGCTGGTGGTGCTTGGCAGGAAGGTACGAAGACCGGAACAGTGAGAGAATCGAGGAATTCAGATACAACAAAAGACCTCTCCAGCAGTGAGAGGTCTTTTGGTATTGAAAAAGGGAGGAGAGCTGATATAAACTCAGCTCGGTATTATGAAAAAAATTTGTAAGCATTGCTTGTTGCTATGGTTATAGTATAGGGAAAAATCGTGAAGAAACCATGTTAATTGTGTAAAAGGTTTTTTAATGAAGTGTGAACGAAATATGAACGCGGAACATGGATTCCATGATCCTGGTAAGTATGTTTTATGTTCAGAGGATCGAAAATGGCAGCCTGGGCAGGAAGCGCAGATATTTTGCGTGCTTCGTCTGTCAAGACTGCCATAAAAAATACGGGTATAAAGTGTGTCAACAATCCTTATTCCGCTTTTTTAACTGATAAAACGGTTCCGCTGAATGCATCCACTTCACTGACGGTTCCCGTATACGTTACGGTAACTTTATCCCCATCTTTTACATCAGAAAGCCCGTCCGGTTTCTGATCCTGCTCGAAGCTGAATTCATAATCGGTTCCGTCGGCGGTGATCGTAAACATAAAGTCTTTGATGTCGCTGATCGTACCAGTCAATGTGGACTGTTTTGCATCGGCAGTTCCTTCGGATGGAAGAACGGCGTCTTTGGCGTCTTCTTTTAAATCATCCATCGGGCTGCTTTCGTCCATGCCATTCGAGCTGGACTCGGAGGAGGCGGACTGGGACGATTCATTAGCAGTCGGTTCATTCACGTTTTTGGAAGAGCAGGCGGTTGCGAGCGAGAGGATCGCAGCCGCGCCCAGGATAGCAAAATATGTTTTTTTCATAGTACATTACCAACCTTTCTTTTGACTTAGTTTGCTCACAGATGTATGATGCAGGACAGATGATGATTCCTGAGCGCAACATTCATCTTTTCGCATAGAATGTCCATTTCGACATTGTGCTATACATCTTAAGCCATAAATGTGAACGAATTGTGAGGAGAAACTTACGAAATGTAAAGAAAATGGACAAATATGGAACGAAAAACAGTCGATTTTCGAACGTTCTTATGGTATAATGTGACCACTTAATGAGGTATTTTTTAAAATTCAGGAGGAAACATACATGAAAAATCCAGTTGTTACCATTGAGATGGAAAATGGTGATATCATGAAGGCAGAGCTCTACCCAGAGATTGCGCCGAACACAGTCAACAACTTTATCAGCCTGATCAAGAAGGGCTTTTATGATGGTCTGATCTTCCACCGTGTCATCAAGGGCTTTATGATTCAGGGCGGATGCCCGAATGGAAATGGTATGGGCGGTCCAGGGTATACCATCAAGGGTGAGTTCAGCCAGAATGGTTTTACGAACAATTTCAAGCACACCAAGGGCGTTCTCTCTATGGCGCGTGCGATGGACCCGAACTCCGCAGGTTCCCAGTTCTTCATCATGCATGAGACTTCCCCGCATCTGGATGGTCAGTATGCATCCTTCGGGAAGATAGTTGAAGGTCTGGATATCGTGGACAAGATTGCCGGCGTCCGCACCGACTGGGGCGATCGTCCGCTGAAAGAGCAGAAGATCAAAAAGATGACCGTTGACACCTTCGGCGAGGAGTACCCGGAGCCGGAAAAAGGAAAAGAAAGATAATCTATGACAATCGAACGAGAAGTAACCATTGCGGGACAGACATACCCGGTGATTCTCTCCGATGAAAACGAAGCTCTTCAGGCTGCGAAAGCAGCCGGGAGAGCTATTGTTGGCTTATGGAGGGAAAACGAGGAAAAACAGCCGGCCGACTATTCATCTTGCCTTTACCTTATTACAGACCCTGAAGACGCCGATGAAACATTCCTGGAACGCGTCGTCCGCCGCCACCTGGCTCTCCCGTGGCTCATTGCTGAAACTGACCGCCTCATCATCCGTGAATTTTCCCAGGACGATCCGTTGGAACCGGCATCCGCTGAGGATGCCGACGGAACTTTTTCTGATTGGAACAAGCGCGAGGAATACCGGAAACACCAGTACCGCTTTGCCGAGTGCGGTTTGTGGGCGCTGGAACGCCGCGCGGACGGTGTGCTGGTTGGAAAGGCGGGGCTGACGGACGGAGAGCTGGGATATCATATTTATGAACCGTTCCGCCGTCAGGGATATGCGCTGGAAGCCTGCCGGGCGATTGTGAAATATGGGTTTGAAACGCTGGAGCTGGATAAGATCCGGATTTGCACGAAGCGTTCCAACACGGCTTCACGGATATTGGCGGAAAAAATGGAATTCGTTCAGGTACCTTCATCCTGCAAGGATTCTATTGTATTTTGTATGCAAAAAGGATATAATAGCTTGTATACAAAATAATGAAAAAATACAATCTAGTGTGATTACACTAAGGGAACGATGGGAGGAATGACCGATGATCAGGCATCTGGAGCTGAAAGCATATGGAAAGATCAATCTCGGTCTGGATGTAGTCCGCCGGAGAGAAGACGGCTACCACGAAGTGCGGATGATCATGCAGACGGTGCGCGTGTACGACGCGATCGAACTGAACCGGACGGAGGAAGAGGGAATCCGTCTTTCAACGAACCTTTATTATCTGCCGGACAATGAAAATAACTTAGGTTACCGCGCGGCGAAACTTCTGATGGATGAGTTTGGAATCCGCGACGGTGTGGAGATCAAGATGAAGAAATTTATCCCGGTGGCAGCCGGGATGGCAGGCGGCAGCAGCGATGCGGCCGCAGTCCTGTTTGGTGTCAACAAGATGTTCGGACTGGGGCTTTCGAAACAGGAGCTGATGGAGCGCGGCGTCCGTCTGGGGGCGGATGTGCCGTACTGTATCATGCGGGGAACGGCTCTTTCGGAGGGAATCGGGGAGATCCTGACACCGCTTCCGCCGATGCCGCAGTGCCGCGTGCTGATTGCCAAACCGGCGGTCAGCGTTTCAACGAAGCATGTGTACGAGAGCTTAAACCTGCCGTCTCTGGGTGCAGAGGCGCATCCGGATATTGATGCGATGCGGGCGGCGATCGAGAAAAAAGACCTCTCCGGCGTCGTTTCACAGCTTGGAAACGTGCTGGAAACGGTGACGATCCCGGAAAATCCGGTGATTCAGACACTCAAAGATAAGATGATGGAGATGGGCGCGGACGGCTCTCTGATGAGCGGAAGCGGTCCAACCGTATTTGGCTTGTTTACGAACCAGACGGCGGCCCAGGCGGCGTATGAGGAACTCCGCTATGGTAGCAGCCAGGATCTGGCGAAACAGGTATACCTGACTAGTTTTTACAACAGGAAGGGGCATGCAGATGGGGAACAATTTTGAGGTTAAAATGAATGAATATCTCCCACTCAGGGATGTGGTATTCAACACACTCCGCCAGGCAATCTTAAAGGGAGAGCTGGCACCGGGCGAGCGCCTGATGGAGATTCAGCTGGCACAGAAGCTGGGCGTCAGCCGCACCCCGATCCGTGAGGCGATCCGCAAGCTGGAGCTGGAAGGACTCGTTCTGATGATTCCGCGGCGCGGCGCGGAGGTGGCGCGGATTTCGGAAAAAAGCCTGAAAGATGTGCTGGAAGTGCGCCGTTCGCTGGAGGAACTGGCGATTGAGCTGGCGTGCCAGCGCATGACGGAAGAAGATATGCAGGCATTGGAAGAAGCACAGAAAGCATTTAAAGCGGCGATTGATCAGGGCGATGCGATGAAGATCGCGGAGACGGACGAGGCATATCATGACGTGATCTACCATTCGACCCGCAACAAGCGTCTGGTGCAGATTTTGAACAACCTGCGTGAGCAGATGTACCGGTTCCGTCTGGAATACATCAAGGACGAGGATAAACGGCAGATTCTGCAGTTAGAGCATGAAAAAATATTGGCGGCACTGCGTCTGCGCCATATGGCGGAGGCAAAGGCGGTAGCCAGGGGGCACATAGATAACCAGGAAATCACGGTACTTAAGAATTTAAAGGAGCGGAAGGAAGTATGACATTTAAAGAATTGTACCTGTCCGGACAGATTCCATTTGAGGAAATCGATCGCTATATTTCCCGTTGGAACCGGTCGGATGATGAGCGGACACTGGCAAAATATCTCGGTCTCAACGCCGATGAGGAGGATGTCTGGATCGATGACAGCGACGAGGCGCTGAAAGAGATGCTGGACGCAAGAGAAAGGGTAGCCGGTACGCCGGTTACCCTTGGAAAGACGGATATTATCGTCAATAAAAATGGATTTGGCGCGCTGCCAATCCAGCGTATTTCTTTTGATGATGCGAAGGTACTGCTTCGCAAGGCGTATGATGCGGGTGTCCGTTTCTTTGATACGGCGCGCTTTTATACGGACAGTGAGGAGAAGATCGGCTATGCGCTGAGCGACGTGCGCGAGCATATCTATATTGCGACCAAGACAGCGGCAACGACGGCGGAAGGCTTCTGGAAGGATCTGGAGACGAGTTTACATAATTTAAAAACAGACTACGTGGACATTTACCAGTTTCACAATCCGGCAGTCTGTCCGAAGCCGGGAGACGGAAGCGGTCTTTATGAGGCGATGTTCGAGGCAAAAGAGCAGGGGAAAATCCGTTTCATCGGCATCACGAACCACCGCATGAGCATTGCGGAGGAGGCGATTGAGTCGGGGCTTTACGATACCCTGCAGTTCCCATTTAATTATCTTTCCACCGAGCGGGAGATCGCGTTGGCGAAGGCCTGTGCGGAGCACGAAATGGGATTTATCGCAATGAAGGGTCTGTCGGGCGGTCTGCTGACCAATTCGGCTGCGATCTATGCCTATATGGCACAGTTTGAGAATGTACTGCCGATCTGGGGTGTACAGAAGGAAAGCGAGCTGGACGAATTTTTAAGCTACATCGGCAATCCACCGGAACTGACGGACGAGCTGAAAGCTGTTATTGAAAAAGACCAGAAAGAGCTGGCAGGTGAATTCTGCCGGGGCTGCGGCTACTGTATGCCGTGTCCGGCAGGAATCGAGATCAACAACTGTGCGCGTATGTCCCTGCTTCTGCGCCGTTCTCCGTCAGCGAGATACCTCTCCCCGGAGGGACAGGCGAAGATGAAGAAGATAGAGGACTGCCTGCATTGCGGACACTGCAAGTCGATGTGCCCGTATGGTCTGGATACGCCGAAGCTTTTGGAGGAGAATTATAAGGATTATAAAGAGGTTCTGGCGGGGAAAAAGCTGTAAGGAGGCGGAAACAATGGATATAAATCAGAAACAGAAAGAACGTCTGGAGCAGCAGTTTGCATTTATCCGGGAGATAGACAAGGAGAAATTTATCGGTCGCCAGACGTATCTGACAGACGGCGAGCGGAAGGAAAATGACGCGGAGCACGCATGGCATATGGCGATCATGACGGTGCTTCTGGCGGAGTATTCCAATGAGCCGATCGATGTGCTGAAAACGGTTACCATGCTTCTGATTCACGATCTGGTCGAGATCGACGCCGGCGACACATATGCCTATGACGAGGAGGCGAAGAAAACCCAGCGGGAGAGAGAATTAAAGGGTGCAGAGCGCATTTTCGGAATGCTGCCGCCGGATCAGGGCGAAAAACTGCGCGCTCTCTGGGATGAATTTGAAGCCGGGGAGACGCCGGAAGCACGGTTTGCACATACGATGGACAACATCCAGCCGACGATGCTCAATGATGCTTCCAAGGGAAAGGCGTGGGCGACGCGCGGCGTGCACCTGAGCCAGATTCTTGGAAGAAATAAGAATACCGCCAAGGGCTCGGAGACGCTGTGGAACTATTCCTATGAGAATTTCATCACTCCGAGCCTCCGGGAAGGAAAGATAAAAAACGACACGTTACCCGAAGAGTAATCGAATTGTCGGAGGAAGCATGAGCTTTATCCGGCAGACTGCTGTCAGCGGAAACGGCGTGCGTGGCTGCTATTTTTGAGTTCGAAGAAGATTCTGTCGGTTCGGTGGTTATTTTGGAAGCTGAAGCTGTTCCAGAACGTTCCGAGTGATTGGAGCAAGTCATCGGGTCAGCTTTAGAGGAAATCAGAGCAGCAGCTTTCTTGTTTACATCAAAAACGATATGTTTCTTTTGCGACAGCCAGTTCATATCGTTATCAAAAATCAGAGCGTCAGAGACGGAATCGGCGCTCTGATTTTTTGAGTTTTCTTCCGGCATGACACCTCCGGACAGGGCGGGCGGCGGATAGAGAACACCCCACCAGTTGTCGATCACATGAGTCTGCAGGATCGGCGGGGCGATCGCGTACGCCAGGACTTTCTGCTGAATCTGGTTTCTGGTAAAAGTAAGAAGAGGCAGGCAGAAAAGCAGAAATAAGAGCATGGAACATAATGCGAGAAGCGGGAGTATTCCATCGTAGATATGGGAAAACTTGCAGGAACCGGTGGAAAAATGGCGGCATTTATTGGTAACAGGTGGATGAATCCTGGATGCGGATGACAGAGAATTTTCAGACTGGAACGAAATCACTTGATTTAACATAATGGCTCTCCTTTTACTGAAAGAAATCGAATCTTCTTGTCGCAAGTATTGACAGTTATGGTATAATCTAAACTATATTTTGGAATAGCATTCCGGCGTGTGGTGAAGCTTCCCACACCCGGCAGAAAGGCGGATATTATGAAAAAGAGTGTACTTGTGGTATTTGGCGGACAGTCTTCGGAACATATTGTTTCATGTATGTCGGCAATCAATGTCATTAAAAATATAGATACAGAGCGCTATGATGTAACCCTGATCGGAATTACCGAAGAGGGAAAATGGCTGCTGGTTGACTCGGTCGAGCAGATCGAGGATGAGAGCTGGAGAAAGAACACGACGACCGCGATCCTTTCCCCGGATGCAACGGAGAAATCCGTGATCGTCCTGAAAGATGGTAAGGCGGAAATGATCCGCATTGATGTGGTATTCCCGGTTCTGCATGGACTCTGGGGCGAGGACGGCACCATTCAGGGCATCTTTGAGTTGGCAAAAATCCCGTATGTCGGATGCGGTGTGCTGGCGTCCAGCGTTTCGATGGATAAAGTGTATACAAAACAGATTGTTGACCACACAGGCGTGCGCCAGGCGGCATATGAGCTGGTCATCCGCAAAGAACTTGAAAAGATGGATGAGGTTGTGGCACGCATCGAGAACCGGTTCTCATATCCGGTATTTATCAAGCCGTCCAATGCAGGTTCTTCCAGAGGTGTCAGCAAGGCGTCGGATCGCGAAGAGCTGATTGCAGGCTTAAAGGAGGCGGCGCACCATGACCGCAAGATTCTGGTTGAGGAGACGATTGTCGGCCGTGAGATCGAATGTGCGGTCTTTGGAAATGGCACAGAACCGGTCATCGCTTCCGGTGTTGGCGAGATTCTGGCAGCAGCCGATTTCTATGATTTTGATGCGAAATATTACAACGCAGAGTCCAGAACCGTGGTAAATCCAGAGCTTCCGGGCGATGCGACCGAGCGTGTGCGTCAGGCGGCGAGACGTATTTTCAAGGCGGTAGATGGCTATGGTCTGTCGCGTGTCGATTTCTTTGTGACGAAGGACGGCGAGGTTATCTTCAATGAGATCAATACCATGCCGGGCTTTACCGCGATTAGTATGTACCCGATGCTCTTTGAGGCGGCCGGAATCCCGAAGCCGGAGATGGTGACAAAGCTGATTGAACACGGACTGAAACGCTACGAAGCCTAGAAATAAATAAAAATGTTTCAGAATCCTGAAACAGTGTGAGAGAATCTACTTTTGGACGTTATATGATTCGATATACACAGAAGTTCGGGAAAGAATGGAAACATGACCATAAGAATTTTGCCGAAAGGAAGGTAAACATGGATAGAAATGCCCCGATCGGAGTTTTTGATTCAGGCATCGGCGGTCTGACGGTAGCCCGTGAGATCATGCGCCAGATGCCGCAGGAGCGCATCGTATACTTTGGAGATACGGCGCGCGTTCCATATGGAAGCAAATCGCAGGAGACGGTACTGCGCTATTCCCGCCAGATCATCCGTTTTCTGAAAACACAGGGAGTCAAGGCGATCGTGATTGCCTGCAACACGGCCTCGGCGTGTGCACTGGAGACGGTCAAACAGGAATTGGATATCCCGATCATCGGGGTTATCTACGCGGGCGCGCGTACGGCTGCCGAGGCAACCCATAATGGAAAGATTGGCGTGATTGGAACCGAGGCGACCATCCGGAGCGGTATTTATACCAGAGAAATGCAGAAGCTGCGCCCGGATATTGAGGTCATTGGAAAACCGTGTCCGCTCTTTGTGCCGCTGGTGGAGGAAGGACTCTTTCATGATTCGGTAACAGACGAGATTGCCTCCCGGTATCTTTCTTCGCTGAAAGAAAAATACATTGATACGCTGGTTATGGGATGTACGCATTATCCGCTGCTGCGTTCGACGTTGCATCGGCTGATGGGCGACGAGGTGACTTTGGTAAATCCGGCATATGAGACGGCGATTGAACTTAAAACTCTGCTGCGGGACATGGATCTGACACGCAGTTCGGAGGATCTGGAACGTTTTTCGGAGGAAAACAGCCGCCGCGCTGCTGCCGGGGAGCCGATTCTTGACCAGTATCAGTTCTTTGTCAGCGACCGGGCGGAGAATTTCACGCGTTTTGCCAAGGCGATTCTGCCAAAAGAGGTAAAAGACACGAAACAGATTAACATTGAGGAGTATTAAAATATGACGAAAGATGTGCTTGTATCCGTGCGCGGTGCCCATATTGCGGACGGGGAGACGAATAACCTGGAGGTTATCACGGCAGGCAGCTATTATTTCAAAAATGGCAAGCATTATATCATCTATGATGAGATCCTGGAGGGCGAGGAAGGAAGCATCCGCAATACCATCAAAGCCAATGCGGACAGCGTCGATATGATCAAGGGAGGCGATGCGCGGGCGCATATGATTTTTCAGGAGAACCGTCCGAATGTCAGCTGTTATGTGACTCCATACGGTCAGATGATCGTGGGCGTCACGACCGACCGCATCAAGATCAATGAAGGTCCGGATCATCTGAAAATCCAGATTGATTATACGCTGGAACTCAACTATGAGCAGACCAGCCAGAGCCATATTGAAATTGATGTGAAATCGAAGGCGACGGCGAAATTGAACCTGAAAGAGCAGTAAATATAAAAGAATATAGAAACAAAGAAATAAAATCGATGAATCAAAAATCCCGGAAACGTGCAATCAGTTACATTTCCGGGATTTTAAGATCCATTATTTATTTTTCTTGGACTTGGAAGCTTCTTTCTTTGCTGCCTCTTCTGTATTTTTCTTGAAACGGTCAAAGAATTTTTTCTTCTTCGGCAGCGGCGGGATACCTCCGCGCACGCTCTTGATCTCTGTGATATAAAGACCGCTGATGACAACCTTTGCCTCGGTGCGGAGCGGTAACTGAAGGAATACCTTCTCATCCGCGATCATGGTCACAACCTTCGGTCCGATCTTAGCCTTTACGATCGGGAGCTTCGCCCACTTCATATACCATGGAGTCTGGTCAATAACCATCTTCGGGAGACCGGAATCTCCGATTTTCAGTTTCTTTTTGTCAATCGCCAGAATCGAAACTGTCTGTTTCGAAGCGTCGATCATAGTCTGCTGCTCTGCCTGACGTTTCTGCATCCGGGAACCCAGAATATACAGTACGACAAGAAGGATAGCCAGAATGACGATAATAACTAGCAGTACATTCCAAAATGACATATATATATACCTCCGTTGTAGATAGCGGCGGGACGCAAATCCAATCCCATTTCGCAGAAATAACGAAAATAGCCGCGCAATTACTATGTATTATAGCATTGGAGAGGGGAAATGGCAAGAAAAATAGACGGGTAACTATGGCTTATTCCAAATCCATCAAAAAACCACTTGACACCCATCAAATCCCATGCTAAGATGGAGAATGCACTATTGTGGAAAACTGTGTTTTCCGGGTATTCGTATGCCCAAATGACAGTGCAGCTCCGGCGGCATGAAACAAGGCTGGTTCGGAGATGGAAAAATGCAAACCATAGAGATAGAAAGAAAACAGGGGTGAAACATCGAATGGAGAAAAGCAGGATGCGTCCGGTAAAAACCGGTAAAGGTGTAAGGATGACCTTCTCAAGACAAAAAGAAGTTCTGGAAATGCCGAATTTGATTGAGATTCAGAAAAACTCGTATCAGTGGTTCCTGGATGAGGGACTGAAAGAAGTGTTTGCTGATATCTCCCCGATCACGGATTTCGCAGGTCACTTGAGTCTGGAATTTGTGGATTTTACACTGTGTAAAAACGATATCAAATATACGATCGAAGAGTGCAAAGAGCGCGATGCGACCTATGCAGCTCCTCTGAAGGTAAAGGTAAGACTTTGCAATAAAGATAAAGATGAGATCAATGAACATGAGATTTTCATGGGTGATCTTCCACTTATGACCGACACCGGCTCCTTCGTTATCAACGGAGCGGAGCGAGTTATCGTCAGCCAGCTTGTTCGTTCCCCTGGTATTTATTATGGAATCGCGCACGATAAGATCGGTACAGAGTTATACAGCTGCACCGTTATCCCGAACCGGGGTGCCTGGCTGGAGTATGAGACAGATTCCAACGACATTTTCTACGTGCGTGTAGACCGGACCAGAAAAGTTCCTGTTACTGTTCTGATCCGTGCTCTTGGTTACGGTACTAACGCCGAGATCATTGACCTGTTCGGCGATGAGCTGAAACTGGAGAAGAGCTTTGAGAAGGATCCGTCCAACAACTACCAGGATGGCCTTCTGGAATTATATAAGAAGATTCGTCCAGGTGAGCCGCTTTCCGTAGACAGCGCAGAGAGCCTGTTAAACAGCATGTTCTTCGATCCGCGCCGCTACGATCTGGCAAAGGTAGGTCGTTATAAATTCAATAAAAAGCTTCACTTTAAGAACCGTATCGTAGGTCACGTTCTGGCTGAGGATGTGGTTGATACAACTACCGGAGAGATTCTGGCGGAGCAGGGAACAAAGGTTACCAAGGAACTTGCTACTGACATCCAGAACGCAGGCGTTCCGTTTGTATGGATTCAGGGTGAGAAGAAGAATCACAAGGTTCTTTCTAACATGATGGTAGATCTGGGCGCTTATGTGAATTTCGATCCGGAAGAAGTAGGCGTCACAGAGTTAGTATTCTATCCGGTTCTCCAGGGTATTCTGGAAGAAAATGCCGGCGCTTCTGATGAGGAGTTAAAAGAGATTATCCGCAGAGATATCCATGACTTGATTCCGAAGCACATTACGAAGGAAGATATCATCGCTTCCATCAACTACAACATGCATCTGGAAGGCGGCATCGGCAATCCAGATGATATCGACCATCTGGGCAACCGTCGTATCCGTGCGGTCGGCGAGCTGCTTCAGAACCAGTACCGTATCGGTCTGTCCCGTATGGAGCGTGTGGTACGTGAGCGTATGACAACACAGGACATGGAAGGTGTTTCTGCCCAGTCCCTGATCAATATCAAGCCGGTTACAGCAGCAGTCAAGGAGTTCTTCGGAAGTTCCCAGCTGTCCCAGTTCATGGATCAGAACAACCCGCTGTCCGAGCTGACCCATAAGAGACGTCTTTCTGCCCTGGGTCCTGGCGGTCTGTCAAGGGACCGTGCCGGATTCGAGGTACGAGATGTACACTACACACACTATGGCCGTATGTGCCCGATCGAGACACCTGAGGGACCGAACATCGGTCTAATCAACTCCCTGGCATCTTACGCACGTGTCAATGAGTACGGTTTCATCGAAGCTCCGTACCGTGTAGTAGATAAAACCGATCCGTCCAACCCGGTTGTTACGGATGAGGTTGTATACCTGACAGCAGACGAGGAAGATAACTTCGTTGTTGCACAGGCAAACGAGCAGTTAGACGAAGAAGGACACTTCGTCCACAATAACGTATCTGGTCGTTTCCGTGAGGAGACCTCCGAGTTCCAGAAGAAGAAAATCGACCTGATGGACGTATCCCCGAAGATGGTATTCTCCGTAGCTACTTCCATGATTCCGTTCCTGCAGAACGACGATGCGAACCGTGCTCTGATGGGATCGAACATGCAGCGTCAGGCGGTACCGCTTCTGACCACCGAGAGAGCCGTTGTCGATACCGGTATTTCCGCGAAGGCAGCTGTTGACTCCGGTGTGTGTGTCGTTGCAAAGAATGCCGGTGTGGTTGAGCGCTCCGCTTCCAACGAGATCATCATCAAGAGAGATTCCGATGGAAACCGCGATGTATACCATCTGACAAAATTCAAGAGAAGTAACCAGTCCAACTGCTACAATCAGAAACCGATTGTATACAAGAATGACCATGTCGAAGCTGGCGAGGTTATCGCAGATGGCCCGTCCACCTGCAACGGTGAGATCGGTCTGGGCAAAAACCCGCTGATCGGCTTCATGACCTGGGAAGGCTACAACTACGAGGATGCCGTTCTTCTGTCTGAGCGTCTGGTTCAGGAGGATGTATATACCTCCGTCCATATCGAGGAATACGAGGCAGAAGCACGTGATACCAAGCTGGGACCGGAAGAGATCACAAGAGATGTTCCGGGTGTCGGCGAGGATGCACTGAAAGATCTGGACGAGCGCGGTATCATCCGCATTGGTGCAGAGGTTCGTGCCGGTGATATCCTGGTAGGTAAGGTTACTCCGAAGGGAGAGACCGAGCTGACCGCAGAAGAGCGCCTGTTACGTGCGATCTTCGGTGAGAAGGCAAGAGAGGTTCGTGATACTTCCCTGAAAGTACCGCATGGTGCATACGGTATCATCATTGATGCGAAGGTATTTACAAGAGAGAACGGCGACGAGCTGGCTCCGGGTGTAAATAAGACCGTTCGTATCTACATTGCACAGAAGAGAAAGATTTCCGTCGGCGATAAGATGGCTGGCCGTCATGGTAACAAGGGTGTCGTTTCCCGTGTACTTCCGGTTGAGGATATGCCGTTCCTTCCGAATGGCCGTCCGCTCGACATCGTACTGAACCCACTGGGCGTACCGTCCCGTATGAATATCGGACAGGTCCTGGAGATTCATTTAAGCCTTGCTGCCAAAGCACTTGGTTTTGATGTGTCCACCCCGATTTTCGATGGCGCAGACGAGAAAGATATTCAGAACACTCTGGAGATGGCAAATGACTATGTCAACACCTCCTGGGAAGAGTTCGAAGCAAAATATAAAGATATTGTAGATCCGGAAGTTATGGAGTATCTGGGTACCCATCTGGAGCACAGAAAACTCTGGAAGGGCGTTCCGATCGGACGTGACGGTAAAGTCCGCCTGAGAGATGGACGTACCGGCGAATACTTCGACAGCCCGGTTACAATCGGACACATGCATTACCTGAAACTGCATCATCTGGTTGATGATAAGATTCATGCACGTTCCACAGGTCCTTACTCCCTCGTTACACAGCAGCCGCTGGGTGGTAAAGCTCAGTTCGGTGGCCAGCGTTTCGGAGAGATGGAGGTTTGGGCTCTGGAGGCGTATGGCGCATCCTACACGCTGCAGGAGATCCTGACCGTGAAGTCTGATGATGTGGTAGGTCGTGTGAAGACATACGAGGCAATCATCAAGGGCGAGAATATTCCGGAGCCGGGTATTCCGGAGTCCTTCAAGGTACTCTTAAAAGAGCTTCAGTCCCTGGGTCTGGATGTCAGAGTTCTGGCAGAAGACGGTTCCGAGATCGAGCTCAAGGAGAACATCGACGAAGGCGATACCGATCTTCGTTCCGTCATCGAGGGTGACAGCAAGCGTTACTCTCAGAATGAGTCCTTTGGCAACTACGGTTACCAGGAGCAGGAATTTAAAGATGGTGAGCTGACCGATGTAGAGCACGATGAGTATACAGCAGAGGCAGACGGCTATACGGACGATGACTATGCAGACGTTTCCGATGATAATGGATCTGACGACGAAGAATAATCGATAGGAGGGAGTACCGCTCATGCCAGAGACAAATGAAACATATCAACCATTGACATTTGACGCAATCAAGATCGGTTTGGCATCCCCTGAAAAGATTCTGGAGTGGTCTCACGGCGAGGTTAAAAAGCCGGAGACCATCAACTACAGAACATTAAAGCCGGAGAAAGACGGCCTGTTCTGTGAGAGAATCTTTGGACCGAGCAAGGACTGGGAGTGCCACTGTGGTAAATATAAAAAAATCAGATATAAAGGTGTTATCTGTGACCGCTGCGGCGTTGAGGTTACAAAAGCCAGCGTCCGCCGTGAGCGCATGGGTCATATCGAGCTTGCAGCTCCGGTTTCCCACATCTGGTATTTCAAGGGAATTCCGAGCCGCATGGGTCTGATTCTGGACATTTCTCCGAGAACTCTGGAGAAGGTTCTGTACTTCGCTTCCTATATCGTGCTGGATCCGGGACAGACCGGACTGCAGATGAAGCAGGTTCTGTCTGAGAAGGAGTACCGTGACGAGATCGAGAAATACGGTTACGGTTCTTTCCGTGTCGGCATGGGTGCCGAGGCGATTCAGGAGCTTTTAAAGGCGATCGACCTGGAGAAGGATTCTGAGGATCTGAGAAACCAGTTACAGGATGCAACCGGACAGAAGCGTGCCCGCATCATCAAGCGTCTGGAAGTCGTAGAGGCATTCAGAAATTCCGGCAACAAACCGGAGTGGATGATCATGACCGTTGTCCCGGTTATCCCGCCGGATATCCGTCCGATGGTACAGTTGGATGGCGGACGTTTCGCAACTTCCGACTTAAACGATCTGTATCGTCGTATTATCAACCGTAACAACCGTCTTGCAAGACTTCTGGAGCTCGGCGCACCGGATATCATCGTGCGCAACGAGAAACGTATGCTTCAGGAGGCAGTTGACGCATTAATTGATAATGGCCGCCGTGGCCGTCCGGTTACCGGTCCTGGCAACCGTGCCCTCAAGTCCCTTTCTGATATGTTAAAGGGTAAACAGGGACGTTTCCGTCAGAACCTTCTGGGTAAGCGAGTTGACTATTCTGGACGTTCCGTTATCGTCGTAGGACCGGAGTTAAAGATTTACCAGTGCGGTCTGCCGAAAGAGATGGCGATCGAGCTGTTTAAACCGTTCGTTATGAAAGAGCTGGTTTCCAACGGAACCGCTCATAACATTAAAAATGCAAAGAAGATGGTAGAGCGCCTTCAGCCGGAGGTTTGGGACGTTCTCGAGGATGTAATCAAAGAGCATCCGGTTATGTTAAACCGTGCTCCTACACTGCATCGTCTGGGTATCCAGGCATTCGAGCCGATTCTGGTAGAAGGTAAGGCAATCAAGCTGCATCCGCTTGTTTGTACCGCATTCAACGCCGATTTCGATGGCGACCAGATGGCGGTACATCTTCCGCTTTCCGTGGAGGCACAGGCAGAGTGCCGTTTCCTGCTGCTTTCTCCGAATAACCTGTTAAAACCGTCCGATGGTGGTCCGGTAGCCGTTCCTTCCCAGGATATGGTACTTGGTATTTACTATCTGACCCAGGAACGTCCGGGCGCCAAGGGCGAGGGCATGGCATTCAAGAGCATCAACGAGGCGATTCTTGCATACGAGAACAAGGTTGTTACCCTGCATTCCCGTGTCAAAGTAAGAGTAACCCGCACGATGCCGGATGGCACAACGAAGACTGGTATCATCGAGTCTACCGTTGGACGTTTCATCTTCAACGAGATCATCCCGCAGGATCTGGGCTTCGTAGACCGTTCCCAGAAAGAGAACGAGCTGAAACTGGAAGTTGACTTCCACGTAGGCAAGAAGCAGTTAAAGCAGATTCTGGAGAAGGTTATCAATGTCCATGGTGCAACCCAGACAGCGATCACCCTGGATGATATCAAGGCGATTGGCTACAAGTTCTCTACACGTGCAGCCATGACCGTATCGATTTCCGATATGACCGTACCGGCAAGCAAGCCGAAGCTGATTGCTGACGCGCAGGCAACGGTTGATCATATCGCAAAGAACTTCCGCCGTGGTCTTATCACAGAGGAAGAGCGTTACAAAGAAGTTATCGAGACCTGGAAGGCAACCGATGATCAGTTGACTCACGACCTGCTGACAGGACTTGACAAATATAACAACATCTTCATGATGGCTGACTCCGGTGCGCGAGGATCGGATAAGCAGATTAAACAGCTTGCTGGTATGCGAGGACTGATGGCAGATACGACCGGTCATACGATTGAACTTCCTATCAAGTCCAACTTCCGTGAGGGTCTGGACGTACTGGAGTACTTCATCTCCGCACACGGAGCTCGAAAAGGTATGTCCGATACGGCTCTGCGTACTGCCGACTCTGGTTACCTGACCAGACGTCTGGTAGACGTATCCCAGGATCTGATCGTCCGCGAGGAGGACTGCTGCTGGGATAAGCCGGAAATTCCGTATATGGAGATCAAGGCATTCATGGATGGTCAGGAGACCATCGAGACATTGCAGGAGCGTATCACAGGACGTTTCATCGCTGAGACAATCACAGACCCGGATACAGGTGAAGTGGTGATCGAGAAGAACCATATGTGTACGCCGAAGCGTGCAGCGGCTGTTATGGCAGCATTGAAGAAACAGGGCAGAGATTCCATCAAGATCCGTACCGTTCTGACCTGTAAATCCCATATCGGTGTGTGTGCGAAGTGCTACGGTGCCAACATGGCAACCGGTCAGCCGGTTCAGGTCGGTGAGGCAGTCGGCATCATCGCGGCACAGTCCATCGGTGAGCCTGGTACACAGCTGACCATGCGTACGTTCCACTCGGGCGGCGTTGCCGGTGGCGATATCACACAGGGTCTTCCGCGTGTCGAGGAGCTTTTCGAGGCACGTAAGCCGAAGGGACTTGCTATCATCGCTGAGTTCGGCGGTGTGGCAACCATCAAAGATACCAAGAAGAAACGTGAGATCATTATCACGGATAATGAGACGGGCAATTCCAAGACATACCTGATTCCTTACGGCTCCCGTATCAAGATTCAGGACGGCGCGGTTCTGGAGGCTGGTGACGAGCTGACCGAAGGTAGCGTGAACCCGCACGATATTCTGAAGATCAAGGGCGTCCGCGCCGTACAGGATTACATGATCCAGGAAGTACAGCGTGTATACCGCTTACAGGGTGTAGAAATCAATGATAAGCATATCGAGATGATCGTACACCAGATGTTAAAGAAGATTAAGATTGAGGAAAGTGGAGATTCCGACGTACTGCCGGGCGTATCCATGGATGTACTCGATTTCAACGAGATGAACGAGGCGCTGGAAGCCGAGGGCAAAGAGCCGGCGATCGGACGTCAGGTTATGCTGGGTATCACCAAGGCATCTCTGGCAACCGACTCCTTCTTATCCGCTGCATCCTTCCAGGAGACAACCAAGGTTCTGACCGAGGCTGCCATCAACGGAAAGGTAGATAAGCTGATTGGTCTGAAGGAGAACGTTCTGATTGGTAAGCTGATTCCGGCTGGTACCGGTATGAAGCGTTACCGCTCCATCAAGCTGAACACTGATGTTGAGGAAGAGGATGATATCGATCTGGCAGAGGACGACTTCAACGAGCCGGCTGAACTGGACGAGGCAGACAAGATTGTACTCAACGAGGATGAGCTGAGTGAAGAATAATTAAAAATGAAAAACGGAATCGTTTTTTGGAGATCGCCGCAGAGATGCGGCGGTCTTTTTTTGTGCCAATGATGCGCACTCGCGCGAAGCTGTAGGTTGTCGCAAGCGACCGCGCGAGACGCCCGAATGTGCCAAGGCACATTCGTTCCTGCCATATCATAGACAGAAAACCGTAAGAAATAGAAGCGCGGGATTGGTTGAATCGAAGGGGAAAATCCGTTATACTTATAAAGGAAATGTTTAAAATCCAAAGTAATGTGATTAAATTGTATAAATTTAAAGAACAAATTTAACGATTTTAGACTTTCAAAACAGAAACAATTATTTTAAAAATAGAGACATTGGAAGGAGATTATATAGATGAAGAGACACAATTGGCTCAAAAAACACACACTGGGACTGGCGGCGGCTCTGCTGATGACAGCCGGTATGTCGCAGATCGCGCTGGCAGGTGACTCGGTGTATGTCAATACGTCTTCCCTGCGCTACCGGACATCGGCGCAGATCAAGGACAATAATATCGCGGGCAATCTGTCCTACGGTCAGAAGCTGGAGCGCGTGGGAACCAGCGGGCAGTGGACGATGATTCTTTTGAATGGAAAGAAGTATTACGTTTCATCCGCCTATGTGACAAGCAAAAAACCGGCATCTGCAGGTGCTGTCCAGACAACCAGCCAGACAGCAGCGGGAGCGCAGACATCCGGCGGCACGGCGATCGCACTTTCTTCTAATTATAAATACGCAAATTATTCAAAGATCAACAGCGGAACTGCGACCCTGTACCGCTCGACTGCTTCCAACAAGAAAAATAAAGTGGTCTGTGTCAATGCCGGACATGGAACAAACGGTGGCGGAAGCGTCAAGACCCAGTGTCATCCGGATGGAAGTGCGAAAGTAACCGGCGGCACAACCGGAGCCGGTGCTACCTCAGCAGTGGCAGTTTCCAGCGGTATGACCTTTGCAGATGGAACAGCAGAGAGCAAGGTAACACTTGCTATGGCAAAGGTGCTTAAGACAAAACTTCTGAATGCAGGCTATGATGTACTGATGATCCGTGAATCAGATGATGTACAGCTGGATAATATAGCTCGTACGGTCATTGCGAATAACAACGCGGACTGTCATATAGCCTTGCACTGGGATTCAACCAGCAGCAACAAGGGTGCCTTTTTCATGAGCGTTCCAAGCAATGCAACCTACCGTGCGATGGAGCCGGTTGCCTCTCATTGGAAGCAGCACAACCAACTGGGCGAGTCGCTGATCAGCGGCTTAAAGAGCGCGGGTGTGAAGATTTATTCTAAAGGCAGCATGGAGATGGATTTGACCCAGACTTCCTATTCAACGATTCCGAGTGTGGATATTGAGCTGGGAGATAAGGCGTCCGATCATTCGGGTGCGACGCTTGAGACTCTGGCGAACGGACTGCTGGCTGGCGTGAATACATTCTTCGGACAGTAAAAACTGAAAGGAGGAAAGCGTATGGGATTGGTGGCGTTTATTATGGCATATGCATTATTTGCGTTTATCTTTTATATTCTGCAGGTAATTGCATACTGGAAGATCTTTACAAAAGCCGGGGAAGAAGGATGGAAATCCATCATTCCGATTTACAATGGCTATGTACAGTACCGGCTGACCTGGGATGTGCAGTATTTCTGGGTGGCACTCGGACTGGCGGTCGGCGGAGGTATTTTAAATTCCTTCGGCGGAATCGTGGGAGTTATCGGTTCGCTTGCGCTTCTGGGAACAGCACTCATGAATGTGGTGGCACTCTATAAGCTGGCGTGTGCCTATGGTCACGGGATAGGATTTACTATTGGTTTATTTTTCCTGAATCCGCTTTTTATGCTGATTCTTGGTTTTGGTGATTCGGAGTACATGGGACCGCAGGAGTAGCGGAAATGAAGTTCCGGGATATTTAAGATATTTTCCAGAAAAAAAGAGTCAGATGAGACAATAGAGGGTTTTGCACTGTACCTGTCTACAGCGCAAAACCCTTGTTACTGCTCACAGGTAGGCACTTTTGGAACCGAAAGTGCCGTAAGAAAACGTGGTGGCAGCAGGAATTTGCCGTATTTAAATGCGAAGCCACGGCAAATTCCGTTACTGGGCACGTATGCGTGAACAGTAACAAACCCTTTATTTTACGGGAAAAATTTGCATTTTATACCTTGACAGTGCAACTCAAACTAGCTATAATAAGTAAGCGTGCAAAATTCAAGGAATTTCTGCGCGGAAATACAAGCTTAAAAAAGCAACCACAGACAATATCACAGGAGGTGAAAAGGATGCCTACATTTAACCAGTTAGTAAGAAAGGGAAGACAGACATCTGAAAAGAAATCAACAGCTCCGGCTCTGCAGAAGGGATACAACTCTTTACAGAAGAAAGCTATCAACGTTTCTGCACCGCAGAAGAGAGGCGTGTGTACAGCCGTTAAGACTGCAACACCTAAAAAGCCTAACTCTGCTCTTAGAAAAATCGCCAGAGTTCGTCTTTCCAACGGTATCGAAGTAACAAGCTACATCCCGGGTGAGGGACACAACTTACAGGAGCACAGCGTTGTTCTGATTCGTGGTGGTCGTGTAAAAGACTTACCAGGTACCAGATACCACATCATCAGAGGTACTCTTGATACTGCAGGCGTAGCCAACAGAAAACAGGCGCGTTCCAAATACGGCGCTAAGAGACCGAAAGACAAGAAATAATTTTAATTAGGTAGAAGTTCTATTAGATTTAGAATGAATGTGCCGGACTTTGATATTGATCCTGTAGGTTGCAGGGAATCATAGAACCGCGCACGAGACGCAACAAGACTTAGGTGAGCAATTTCGTGAAAAGGCGAAGAAGACGGCTGTTCAAGAAATTGAATTCGTCGCCAAGAAAGAGGCACCATGCGTGGTGGCGCGCTGAAAGACGCGCTCGTTTCGCAGGTGTGCTTATTCGCTAAGTTCGTGAAAGACCTCACTAAGCGAATAATGCGAGTACCTAAGATCTAATGAATGGCTCCCGCGGCTCCCCGCCGGAGCAGATATTAAGGAGGGAAGTAACGTGCCACGTAAAGGACATACTCAGAAAAGAGACGTATTAGCGGATCCGCTGTACAACAATAAGGTTGTTACTAAATTAATCAACAACATCATGCTGGACGGCAAAAAGGGCGTTGCTCAGAAGATCGTATACGGCGCGTTTGATCGTGTCGCTGCAGAATCCGGTAAGGAAGCTGTAGAGGTTTTCGAAGAGGCAATGAACAACATCATGCCGGTTCTGGAAGTTAAGGCAAAACGTATCGGTGGTGCTACCTATCAGGTACCGATCGAGGTTAAGCCGGAAAGAAGACAGGCTCTTGCACTTCGCTGGATCACTCTGTACTCCCGTAAGAGAGGCGAGAAGACTCAGGAAGAGAGACTGGCAAAAGAGATTCTGGATGCAGCTAACAACACTGGTGCATCTGTGAAGAAGAAAGAAGATATGCATAAGATGGCAGAGGCTAACAAGGCATTTGCTCATTACAGATTCTAATAGGAGGAAAAAGCTTTGGCTGGAAGAGAATATCCGTTAGAGAGAACCAGAAATATTGGTATTATGGCTCATATCGATGCTGGTAAGACTACCACTACTGAGCGTATTCTGTATTATACTGGTGTTAACTATAAGATCGGTGATACTCATGAAGGTACTGCTACCATGGACTGGATGGCTCAGGAGCAGGAGAGAGGTATTACCATCACTTCTGCAGCGACAACCTGTCACTGGACTCTGCAGGAAAACTGCAAACCGAAACCAGGCGCTCTGGAGCATCGTATCAACATCATCGATACTCCAGGACACGTTGACTTCACGGTTGAGGTTGAGCGTTCCCTGCGTGTACTGGACGGTGCTGTAGGTGTATTCTGTGCTAAGGGTGGTGTAGAGCCGCAGTCTGAGAACGTATGGCGTCAGGCTGATACCTACAATGTACCGCGTATGGCATTCATCAACAAGATGGATATCCTGGGTGCAAACTTCTATGGCTGTGTAGAGCAGATCAAGACCAGACTTGGTAAGAATGCTATCTGTTTACAGCTTCCGATCGGCAAGGAAGATGATTTCAAGGGAATTATCGACCTGTTCGAGATGAAAGCATACATCTACAATGATGATAAGGGTGAGGACATTAGCATCCTTGATATCCCGGAGGATATGAAGGATGACGCTGAGCTTTACCACACCGAGCTGGTAGAGAAGATCTGCGAGCTGGACGACGATCTGATGATGGCTTACCTTGAGGGTGAAGAGCCGTCTGTAGATGAGTTAAAGAAAGTATTAAGAAAAGCAACCTGCGAGTGTCAGGCAATCCCGGTATGCTGTGGTACTGCATACAGAAATAAGGGTGTTCAGAAGCTCCTGGATGCAATCATCGAGTTCATGCCGTCTCCGCTTGACATCCCGCCGATCAAGGGTGTTGACCTGGATGGCAACGAGACTGTAAGACATTCTTCCGACGAAGAGCCGTTCTCCGCTCTTGTATTCAAGATCATGACCGACCCGTTCGTAGGTAAGCTGGCTTACTTCCGTGTGTACTCAGGTGTTATGAACTCCGGTTCATATGTACTGAATGCAACAAAGGACAAAAAAGAGCGTGTTGGACGTATCCTTCAGATGCATGCCAACAAGCGTCACGAGCTGGAAAAGGTTTACTCCGGTGATATCGCAGCAGCGATCGGATTCAAGTTCTCCACCACAGGTGATACTATCTGTGATGAGCAGCATCCGGTAATCCTGGAGTCCATGGAGTTCCCGGAGCCGGTTATCGACATCGCTATCGAGCCGAAGACCAAAGCTGGTCAGGACAAGATGGGCGAGGCTCTTGCAAAACTGGCAGAGGAGGATCCGACCTTCCGTGCTTATACAAACAAAGAGACTGGTCAGACAATCATCGCTGGTATGGGCGAGCTCCATCTGGAGATTATCGTAGACCGTCTGCTTCGTGAGTTCCACGTTGAAGCTAACGTAGGTGCTCCGCAGGTAGCTTACAAAGAGACCTTCACAAAGGCTGTAGATGTAGACAGCAAGTATGCAAAACAGTCTGGTGGTCGTGGTCAGTACGGTCACTGTAAGGTACACTTCACTCCGATGGATCCGAACGGCGAAGAGACCTTCAAGTTTGAGTCCAGCGTTGTCGGCGGTGCTATCCCGAAAGAGTACATCCCGGCTGTAGGCGAAGGTATCGAAGAGGCTGCTAAGGCAGGTATCCTCGGCGGATTCCCGGTACTCGGCGTTCACGCTGACGTATACGATGGTTCCTACCATGAGGTCGACTCTTCTGAGATGGCTTTCCATATCGCAGGTTCCATGGCATTCAAGGATGCTATGCGTAAAGGTAACCCGGTACTGCTTGAGCCGATCATGAAGGTTGAGGTAACCATGCCGGAAGAGTATATGGGTGATATCATCGGTGATATCAACTCTCGTCGTGGTCGTATCGAGGGTATGGAAGACATCGGCGGCGGCAAGCTGGTTAAGGCTTATGTTCCGCTGGCAGAGATGTTCGGTTATTCTACCGACCTTCGTTCCAGAACTCAGGGACGTGGTAACTACTCCATGTTCTTTGAGAAATATGAGCAGGTTCCGAAGAGCGTTCAGGAGAAAGTTCTTGCTGGAAAAGCTGAGAAATAATTAAAAATGTAACTATATTGCCTTTTCCGGGCAGATAACTGCCCGGAAAAGCAATATTAGGCTTGAAAAAACGGCTCTAATCGAATATAATTAGAGTCAGCCTAACATAAATTGAGATACCCGTATTGGGTGTAAATTAAGGAGGACGTCTTAAAATGGCAAAAGCAAAGTTTGAAAGAACTAAACCGCATTGTAACATTGGTACTATCGGACACGTAGACCATGGTAAAACAACCCTGACAGCAGCTATCACAAAAGTTCTGGCTGCAAGAGTAGCTGGTAACACAGCTGAGAACTTCGAGGATATCGATAAAGCTCCGGAAGAGAGAGAGCGTGGTATTACTATCTCTACTGCACACGTTGAGTATCAGACAGAGAAGAGACATTACGCACACGTTGACTGCCCAGGACATGCTGACTACGTTAAGAACATGATCACTGGTGCTGCTCAGATGGATGGCGCTATTCTGGTTGTAGCTGCTACCGATGGTGTTATGGCTCAGACAAGAGAGCACATCCTGCTTTCCCGTCAGGTAGGCGTACCGTACATCGTAGTATTCATGAACAAGTGCGATATGGTAGACGATCCGGAGCTGCTTGAGCTGGTTGAGATGGAGATCAGAGACCTGCTGAACGAGTACGAGTTCCCGGGCGATGACACACCGATCATCCAGGGTTCTGCTCTGAAGGCTCTTGAAGATCCGAACGGCGAGTGGGGCGACAAGATCATGGAGCTCATGGACGCTGTAGATTCCTACATTCCGGATCCGGTACGTGCTACTGATAAGCCGTTCCTGATGCCAATCGAGGACGTATTCACCATCACAGGTCGTGGTACTGTTGCTACCGGCCGTGTTGAGCGTGGTACTCTGAAACTGAACGATGAGGTTGAGATCGTTGGTATTCACGAGGAGACTCGTAAGACTGTTGTAACTGGTATCGAGATGTTCCGTAAGCTGCTTGATCAGGCTGAGGCTGGTGATAACATCGGTGCTCTGCTTCGTGGTGTTCAGAGAACTGACATCCAGCGTGGTCAGTGTCTGGTTAAACCGGGCTCTGTAAAATGCCATAAGAAATTTACTGCTCAGGTTTACGTTCTGACAAAAGACGAGGGTGGTCGTCATACTCCGTTCTTCAACAACTATCGTCCGCAGTTCTACTTCAGAACCACTGACGTAACAGGCGTTTGTGAGTTACCGGCTGGTACCGAGATGTGTATGCCGGGCGACAACGTAGAGATGACTGTAGAGCTGATTCATCCGGTAGCTATGGAGCAGGGTCTTCGTTTCGCTATCCGTGAGGGCGGCCGTACAGTAGGATCTGGTAGAGTTGCTACTATCATCGAGTAATCAATGAATTAAACAAAGGTGCTTCTTGTATGCACAGTAGGCAAGAAGATGTACCGTATATATATTATAAAGTCGCTTCCAGGAAGCGCATTGTGTCCAGACGTAAGAGATACCCCGGAACCGTAAGGTTTCCGGGGTTTTTCTGTTGTTTCATAGGAAATTGCGTTCTATGAAACAACAAACGCTCCGCGAGGATGCGTACTCGCGCGAAGCAGAAACATGTCGCAAGCGACCGCGCGAGACGCCCGAATGTGTCAAGGTACATTCTTTTTCACAGAATTTCAGCCTTTTACGCATTGTCGGTTGCTAGAAGTCCGGCGGCACGCAGGTTGGCAAGAAGTTCATTGAAGCGTTCAACGACATCTTCAGCACTTGTTGCATCTGCGACGGGAGCAGCGGCGGTGACGATGGCGGCGGGACCGGTAGGACCCGTTGCGCCGGTAGGACCCGTTGCGCCGGTAGCTCCTGTAGCGCCGACAGCTCCTGCAGCGCCGGTAGGACCTGTAGCGCCAGTCGGCCCCGCAGCGCCGGTAGCTCCTGTAGCGCCAGTTGGGCCGGTAGCGCCGTCAGCCCCGGTCGGCCCAGTCGGACCCGCAGCCCCGTCAGCGCCAGCCGGCCCAGTCGGACCCGTAGCGCCCGCAGCCCCGTCAGCGCCAGCCGGCCCAGCCGGACCCGCAGCGCCGGTAGCGCCGGTCGGCCCAGTCGGACCAACAGCCCCGGTAGTGCCGGTCGGCCCAGCTGGACCCGCAGGACCGGTAGCGCCGGTCGGCCCGGTCGGACCAGTCGGCCCAGCCGGACCCGTAGCGCCGTCCAGTCCATCGAGTCCGGCAGCACCAGTGGGACCGACAGGTCCGATCGGTCCGGGGCAGCCGCGTGGTCCTATGGGACCGGGACGACAGCAGTTGTAGGGTTCAAAAGAACCGGGACAGCCGCGATCGCGTCCGCAGCGCCCATAGCCGTTATTTTCATAGTCACTATCATCAAAATAGTAGGGATAATTACATGAATGACGAAACATAAAAAACTCCTTTCCAGATTTAGGACATCCATCCTGATGTAGTATATGTGTGCGATGAAAGAGATGTGCATTAGCAGAAAAGGGCTGGGAAATTGAGGGCTGGGAACTGTGGAATATTATAAGTGTGGAAGACGGTAAGAATGAATGTAGGAAGTGTGGATGCCGCTGGATGGAACGACTCCCAGTCCGCCGCTCAGACCATTGCAGAGGTCGGAGAGAATGTCACAAGATAGGTAATCCGTTTGTTTTATGGTTTGAGGATATGGTTTGAAAGTATTCTTCATTTGTCAAAACCGCCGGAGAATCCGGGCGGATTTTTTTTGTTTCCTTATGATAATACAGTGCCTTATCATAGTTTCCCATCCGATCATAGCAGACGCAGAGCTGGATTAAAGGAATGAAATCATAGTAATCGGCTTCGATAAAGGCATTTGGATGATATTCTGGTCGGTCTTTGAGGGCAAGCTGGTACCAGAAAACAGCCTGGGAAATTTCTCCGAGGGAAAGTTTCAACCGTCCAATCTCACAGCAGGTTTTAGCACGTGGGCGGTCGTAGAGAAAACTCTGGAACAGGGAAAGCTGGCTGGCAGCTATATTTCTGAGCATTTCATGGCAGCGCGCCAGAAGCAGACAGGCGTCCGCCTTATTTTCATACCACCCGTCCGGTTCGTTTAGGAAATGTTCCAGAACCGGGCGGGCTTTTTCGTATTGTTTGTGGTCGATGAGTTCGCGGGCGTAGTAGTATTGATGGCGCGGATCGAGCAGTTCGCCGTCTGCAAGCATTGTTTCATAGATTTTCAGGTTCCGGTCAGAATGGGTGAGAGCGGAAGCAGGCTTCCGGTGTTCGATCTGAATAGGAGAATAGAGAATTCTGCCGCGTGGCGCGATGGCTTCGTGGACGCGTCCCTTCCAGAGAAAATGCCGGTCCGTTCGCAGAATCCGTTCGCGATCGTAGGTAAATGCAGGTGTGCCGTCCGGCTGGAATCCAGCGATGTATTTCAGCATGACAACGTCGGGCTGCGGGGATTTGCTTAAAGTTTCTTTCAACTTTAAAATCGCTGTAATCGATTCTGCGGGAACGATATCGTCGGCGTCGAGCCACATCCAGTATTCGGTTGTGACCTTTTCACAGATGAAATTGCGCGCGGCGGCGAAATCATCGTTCCACGGATAGTGATAAATATGTTTGGTGTATTGCCGGGCGATTTCTACAGTTCGATCGGTGGAACCGGTGTCGGCGACGAGGATTTCATCCGCAAATTGTATGGCAGATGCTAAAACACGCGTCAAAACGGCTTCTTCATTTTTGACGATCATACATAGGCTGAGGCGGATCATGGGATCTCCAAAATCAATATCAAATTGATATTAATATATGAAAGAAGTTTTTTGATGTGTACAGACATTATATATATAATTATATAAGGATAAACAGGAGAAAAGTAACGTTCTATTATTTTGCGGGTACTTTTGTAACTGTTCACAGGTAGGAATTTTCTGAACTGAAAATTCCGTACGATACAGTTTCGGCAGCAGATTTTGCCGATTTGGAATGCGTAGCATCGGCAAAATCCCGTTGCTGGGCACACGTGTGTGAACAGTAACGTACTTTTCTCCTGAAATGATGGCTGCAATTCACGCTGTGCTATTTAACAGTACTTAAAAAAATATTATAGAGCTTCAAAAAAAGCATCGGTCAATTTCTGTATATTCAGATACGGGTTCTCATAATCAAAACTACGCATCCGTCCCTTGGCAGCCAGAACACCGAGCTGGATCGGCTCAGCGATATCCGAATTGAGCCGATCATCGAGCATACCGCTGATGAAACCGCCGGCAAAGGAATCACCGGCGCCGGTATCGTTGTTTAACTGGTACTGGTAGAGCTTTTTGTGGCGGACTGTGCGGATCTGACATACGCCGTCCTTAAAATGGATCAGCTCATGGCGGTCATCGTGCTTGACAATGAGGGTGCGGGTGGGATCCGGGTTGATCGCAGAAAAATACTCACAGAGGTTCGCGTAGAGCGGACGGGCGCTGCGGGCATTGAAGCCGAGGTTTTTCTTTTCGGATTTATTTAAGAAAACATAATCGGCATATGCGATCAGTGGCTGTAAGCGCTCACGGCGCAGCGATGTATACTCAAAACCAGGATCCATGCTGACTTTCATGGCAGGATTTAAATGTTTTGCCTGGATGACCGATTGCATGATTGCCTCGAATTGGTCGAAATCAGACAGAGATGACAGGTGGATCCAGCGCGCCTGCGCGAGGTACTCCGCCAGTGTGGTTCCCGTCCGGGCTTCCTGTTCATGGATGCGGTCTAAGAGAGTGTTGTTGGCACACGGCGCGATCTTGATGCAATTGCGCGTGTGATTATAAAGGCGGACAATCGATTTGGCAATCGCTTTGGAATATGGATCGTCGAAGCGCTCGCGCGTGGTAAACAGCCAGTCACGGTTATCCAGGTGCGCCAGCTCGGCGTCAATGTCATTTGTCTTGCCGAAGCGCAGATCGAATGGACTGGGCGTGCCGCACACGCCGACGTAAGCGACCTGCAGGTTAGGGAGAATATGCTTTGCCACTTTCAGGGTGATGAAAGCAGAACCGCCGATCTGGGTTGTGTATTCCTTGCCTTTTATCGCCAGCTCCTGAATATCGTTTTCCACATCGGAAATCGGGTTGCTTAAGTTCTCGTCGCCTCCACCGGCGGATGTCTCCACCAGATCAAGCCCGGTGCAGTGAAACATATAGTCATAATTGATAGCGCCAATGCAAATAATATCTAAACCTGCCATGAGATTCTACCTCTTTTGTCCGTGTATTTTTTAGTATTTAAAATGAAGAGCGGTGCGGGATTTTTGCTTTTTCAGCAGGATCTCGCACCAGCACCATTTACAGAATATAACACGGTTTTTCGTTTGTCAAATAAAATGTAAAATTAGTGTAAAAAAGACGCGGAAAAGTGCCGAAAAGCCTTTATTTATAAGAAAAAACTACATTTTTTATTAGAGAAAATAAAGAAAAAAGATGGGGAGAAAGAGTGGAAAATGAGAATGGGAAAATAGGGGAGATGGAGAAAAAGGGAATGGAAAAGTGCGGATGGACAGCGGGTGAAATGTTCAGTATAATTTGATGGAATAGAGATAGAATGGACAGGAAACGAAGGGAGGAGAGTGCGATAAAAGATCGAATCAAGGAAAAGCAGAATGAGAAATCAGAGGGGATGGAAAGAGTGGTTTTAACCCGCCTCCATCTCAGCGCCTCCGCCCTTAAATATTTAGCACTCCTGGCGATGACGGCAGACCACATTGCGGTGATCTGCAGACCGGTTCCGGGATTCCGGACATTTGGGGATCTGGCGTTTCCATTGTTCGCCTTTTTATTAGTAGAAGGTTTTTTTCACACGCGGGATCGCAGATGTTATGGACGGAGGCTGCTTTTGGCGGCGGTTGTGTCGGAGATTCCGTATGATCTGGCATTTTCCGGACGGTGGATGGATGCACAGCACCAGAATGTCTGCCTGACCTTTTTTCTGGCGCTGGTTGCGATGGAGCTGTTAGAGCGGTATGGAAACGGTATCTGGGAGAAGCTGGTGCTAACGGCAGTGTTCTGTACGCTGACAGAAGCGGCGGGAGCAGACGGCGGCGCATGGGGGATGGGAATGGTGCTGGCATTTTATTTTTGTGTAATAGGAAATTCCTTGGAATTCCCTATTACACAAAAAGGCACTAACGTGCCAAGGAACATTCTTTTTCATGAGAAAACGGCAGGGGTGTTTATGAAGATAATCGTTGCCGTTCTCATCGGAGCGTTCGCGTGGCAGGAACCCCTCTGGGTGCTGGCGCTCACGGCTGTCTGCTTCATGTTATATGATGGCTCCAGAGGTCGGAGCAGATTTCGTTCCTTCTTTTATGTCTATTATCCGGCGCATCTTTTGACGCTGTATTTTGTGGGAAAATGGCTGGGATGACTTTTATCCTATGGGAATTTTTGACAATTTTCGGGCGTAAAACACGCCCTTTTTTTATTTCCAGGTCAGGCAAAAAAACTTGACAATAAAGTTAGCATGTGCTAACCTTATGTATGGGTTAGGAGAAACTAATGAAAATTAGTCTCATCTAATGAAAATTAGCTCTCTCTAACAACTGTTAGCAGGCACTAATGAAAATTAATGTACGCGAATCAATTAGATTACCGGCAGATGAAAACAGCCGTTTCCGCCAAGTGAGACATCATGACGGGCAGAAGGTGGAAAAACAGAGGAAGGAGAATCGTATGCAGGGAGCAATGCCGATTTCGATGGCAACCGTAGGAACCGCCTATACGATCAAAAAGATCAGCGGAAACACAGAGGTTCGTTCTCATTTAAAATCCATGGGATTTAACGAGGGAACCGAAGTAAAATTGATAACCCAGCTGGACGGAGACGTGATTATTCACGTAAAGGAGTCCAGAGTGGCTATAAATAAGGATCAGGCAAGACACATTCTGATCTAAGACAAGGGAATGGGGATATTCCGGAGCAGGTTGTATGGTAGAAAAGCAGACGGAATCCCGAGTAAAAAATTGGAATGGTTAGGAGGAACAGAGAATGACGCTTAAAGATGCACAGGTTGGATCTACCGTCAAAGTTGTCAAGATTCATGGCGAAGGCGCATACAAACGCCGCATCATGGATATGGGCATCACGAAGGGAAGCGAGATTTTTATTCGAAAAGTAGCTCCGCTGGGCGACCCGGTAGAGGTTACGATTCGTGGATATGAGCTTTCACTTCGTAAAGCCGATGCTGAGTGCGTAGATGTTCAGACAGTTTAATAAGTTTGATTAAAAAAGCAGGAGGATGAAAAATGGCAATTCATATTGCTTTGGCGGGTAACCCGAACTGCGGTAAAACAACCATGTTTAACGCACTGACGGGTGCAAACCAGTATGTAGGTAACTGGCCGGGTGTTACAGTTGAGAAGAAAACCGGTAAATTAAAAGATGCTTCGGGAGAAGAGGTAAATGTAACGGACCTTCCAGGAGTTTATTCCCTTTCTCCGTATACACTGGAGGAAGTTGTAACCCGTGATTTTATCTTAAAAGAGAATCCGGATGTCATCGTAGACTTAGTCGATGCAACCAACATTGAGCGTAACCTGTATCTGACCACACAGCTGATCGAGACAGGTATTCCGGTTGTTATCGCTTTAAATATGTGCGATCTTCTGAAGAAGAACGGCATCAACATTGATGTAAAGGCACTGTCCAAGAAACTTGGCTGCCCGATCATTGAGACTTCCGCGCTGAAGAAAACCGGTCTAAAGGAAGTTATTGCAGAGGCAATCAAAGTTGCAAAGAGCCATGCAACAGGCACTGTAAGCGCTATTTTCGAGGGCAGCGTAGAGGATAAAGTAAGCGCAATCGAGGCAGAGCTTCCGTCCAGCATTCCGGAAGCAGAGAAGAGATGGTACGCAATCAAAGTTCTCGAGAATGACAGCAAGGTTGTAGAGCAGCTTGGTCTTAGTGCAGACAACCGTTTCTCCCGTTACACCAAGGAGCTGGAGAAAGAGTTTGATGATGACGCTGAGTCCGTTATCACTGACCAGAGATATGTATACATCCAGAAGGTTATCGAGGAGACCGTAAAGAAACCGGCTCAGAAGATGAGTCTTTCGGATAAGATCGATAGCATCGTAACCAACCGTTTACTTGGTATTCCGATCTTTGTTCTTGTTATGTGGGCGGTTTACTATGTATCCGTTACTACCGTTGGTACATTCGTAACAGACTGGACCAATGATACATTTGTTGGCGCAATTCAGGGCTGGGCTGGCGATGCACTGGCAGCAGCAGGCGCTTCTGACCTGATTGTAAGCCTTGTAGTGGATGGTATCATCGGCGGTGTTGGTGCCGTTCTTGGTTTCGTTCCGCAGATGGCTATCCTGTTCCTCTTCCTTTCCATTCTGGAAGATTGTGGTTACATGGTACGTATCGCATTCGTTATGGACCGTGTATTCCGTCACTTCGGATTGTCCGGTAAGAGCTTCATCCCGCTGCTGATTTCTTCTGGCTGCGGCGTTCCTGGTATCATGGCGTCCAAGACCATCGAGCAGGACAACGACAGACGTCTTACCATCATGACAGCAACCTTCGTTCCGTGTGGTGCGAAGCTGCCGGTTATCGCTCTGATGGGCGGCGTTATGGCTGGTTATATGAGCGGCGACATGGATCTGGCTACTATGATGGCTCCGATCATGTACTTTGTAGGTATCGCTGCGGTTCTTGTATCCGCGATCATGTTAAAGAAGACCAAACCGTTCTCCGGCAAACCAGCTCCGTTCGTTATGGAGCTTCCGGCGTACCACATTCCGTCCGCTAAGACCGTTCTCCTTCATGTTTGGGAGCGTCTGAAGGGATTCATCATCAAGGCTGGTACAATCCTGTTCCTGGCTTGCGTTGTTATGTGGTTCCTGTCCTCCTTCGGATTTGTAGACGGTGGATTTGGTCTGGTAGAAGAATCTGCTGATTCTATCCTGGCTATGCTGGGCGGCGCTATCGCAATCCTGTTCCGTCCGCTTGGTTTCGGCGAGTGGCAGCCGGTTGCAGCTTCCATCACTGGTTTCACAGCAAAAGAGGCTATCGTTTCCACCATGGGCGTTCTGGCAAATGTATCCGAGGATCTGTCTGAGGAGACCGATGTCGTAGCAGCAGCAATCCAGACATGGTTCCCGACAACCATCGCAGCCTTTACATTCCTGCTGTTCAACCTGCTTGACTCTCCGTGTCTGGCAGCTATCGCAACGATGGCACAGCAGCTCCAGTCCAGAAAATGGTTCTGGTTCGCTATCCTGTATCAGAATCTCTTCGCTTACGCTGTATCCCTGATTGTATATCAGTTAGGTGGTCTGGTACTTGGCGCAGTTGCATTCAACGTATGGACTATCGTGGCAGCAGTCCTTTTGGTATTCATGCTCTTCATGCTGTTCCGTCCGGATCCATACAAGGATCAGAAGAGCTACACAAGAAGCTCTGTAGAGGCAGCTTCATAAGTTAGTTTCTAAATGAAAAATAAAACAGGTTCTGCCGTCCGGCCGGTGGTTTTGCGTTTCCGCTGACCGGGCATCGGCAGGTGCCTGTAATCATAAGTGATAAAATTAATCCTTTATAAGGCTGCCTCGGATAGCAGGATGAAAGTCTGCTGTTTGGAGGCAGCTTTATTCGATTTCAAAAAAGAAAAGGAGAAAGCATAGATGGGAGATTCATCCGGCTCCATGTTTTATGGTGTGATTGGTTTTCTGGTAGTTTATTTTGTAGGATATTTTATCTGCCGTGTGTATGATAAAATAAAAAAGATACTCCGAAGCCATTCATCGAAAAGTCAGAGAAGAGAGGACGATAACGTATGAGACCGATTGATATTGGAATTTTAATTGTAGTAGCGATTTTGCTTTTGCTGGCATTACGTTCGGCGATCCGTCATTACACGGGAAAGGGCGGCGGATGCTGCGGATGCTCCGGTGGAAGCTGCGGTTCCTGCGGCAGCGATGGGAATGCTGGTGCGCGCGGCGAAGATCTTTCCAAGAAAGCGGTTACAGCGGGTACCCCGTCCAAGATCATGCGGATCGAGGGTATGCACTGTGCAAACTGCAAGAAATCCGTTGAAAAAGCCCTGACCGCCCAGAACGGCGTCATCCGTGCAGATGCGGACGTAGACAGAGGCATTGCCCGCGTGTTCTATGAGAATGGCGTGGACGATGCGAAGCTGCAGGAAGCGGTTGAAAAAGAGGGATTTGTGGTTAAGAATATTGAGACGGTTGTCTAAGAGAAAAAGTGTGATCCTGTTCTGGTGTTACTGTTCACGCAAACGTGCCCAGTAACGGAATTTGCCGTGGCTTCGCATTTAAATACGGCAAATTCCTGCTGCCACCACGTTTTCTTACGGCACTTTCGGTTCCAAAAGTGCCTACCCGTGTACAGTAACGTTCTGGTTTCAGATGTGCTGGATAGGTTTATTTTGTATCGCAAAATAAAAAGACTTGTGGTATACTTGGAAAAAATGATAAAACTTATACAGAGAGGCAGAACGTATGATCAAGATTATAAAAGAAGCACAGGTTCGAAGCGAGGAAGATAATCGGAATCTGCGAGAGACCGTGGCGGGGATTATTGGTGAGGTCCGGGGGCGCGGGGACGCGGCTCTGAGGGAGTACAATGAGAAGTTTGACGGATGTACCCGTGAATCGCTGCGGGTCAGCCGGGAGGAGATTGATGCGGCTTATAAGGAGCTGGGCGAGCAGGAGCTGGCGGATCTGAAAGCGGCGCATCACAATATTGAGGCATTTGCGAACGCGCAGAGGCAGACAGTGAAACCCCTTGACAATTTCAGCCCAGAGCCGGGGGTCTTTTTAGGACACCGCATCATTCCGGTGGAGTCCTGCTGCTGTTATGTGCCGGGCGGCAATTATCCACTGTATTCCACGGCACTGATGTTAGCGACTCCGGCGAAGGCAGCGGGAGTAAAACGTATCACCGCCTGCTCTCCGGTAGTGCGGGGAACGGGTCATATTAACGCCAAGACACTGGTTGCGATGGATCTGGCTGGCGTGGATGAGATCTACGCACTGGGCGGCGCACAGGCGATCGCAGCATTTTCCTATGGAACTGAGAGCATCAAGCCGGTGGATATTATTGTAGGACCGGGTAACCGCTTCGTAACCGAGGCGAAACGTCAGTGCTACGGGCAGGTCGGCATCGACTTTGTAGCCGGACCGAGCGAGGTCCTGGTAATTGCGGACGGAAAAGCGAGTGCGAAGGTTGTAGCTGCCGATCTGCTGGCACAGTCCGAGCATGATGTCAATGCGAAAGGCATTCTTCTGACAACGGATGAGGCATTTGGAAAGAGCGTGATTGAGGCGGTAGAGGAAGAGCTGAAGATTCTGGATACGGCAAAGATTGCGAGACAGTCCTGGGATACGTTTGGAGAGATCGGCGTGGTAGACAGCCTGGACGAGGCAGTTCAGTATGCGAATGAGTATGCACCGGAGCATCTGGAGATCAACGTGGAAGATCCGGATGCACTGATTCCGAAGCTGGTTAATTACGGCTCCCTGTTTATCGGTCAGAATACGGCGGAGGTATTTGGTGATTATGCTTCCGGAACCAACCACACACTTCCGACTCTTCGGGCGGCACGTTATACCGGTGGCGTCTGGGTTGGTACATTCTTAAAGACCTGTACCCACCAGAGCATGACCCCGGAGGCATCCGCGCGGATCGCACCGCTTGTATCGCGTATGGCGCATGGAGAAGGATTATCTGGACATGCAGCGGCTGCGGATGCAAGAAAATAGGGAAAATAGAAAATAATAGAATAAAACCCTCAGATGTTGCAGCATCTGGGGGTTTTGGTGTTTCAAAGCATACCGCCTGCCATTCTTGTCTCTTATTCCGGATAAACCAGTCTCTCCGGACCAATTCCATCTAAGACTTCGCGCAGAAAGCGGTCAGCCAGCCAGTTTGCCATCGGCAGGTTCATATCGAGGTAGTTGCCGCAATCTTTTGCACAAGCACCCGGAACCTCGTCTTTGTAGTCGCGCATGAAAGTAAAGAGCCCTTTCATCAGCGGCACGATCTCCTCGGATGTCAGGTCGCCTGCGAGAAGCAGGTAGAAGCCGGTGCGGCAGCCCATCGGTCCGAAGTAGAGGACGCGGTCTTTCCACTCCTCGTTATTTCGCAGCCAGGTGGCAGCCAGGTGCTCGATGGTGTGAACCTCCGCCGTATTCATGACTGGCTCATAGTTGGGGCGTGTCATGCGGATATCAAAGGTGGTGATGACCTGATCGCCCACGCGATCCTTACGGGATACATAGACGCCAGGGAGCAGTTTCAGATGGTCGATAGTAAAACTGGTAATTTTATCCATAAAAAAATACCTCCTAAATCAAAAATGCCTGTCCTTATTATATAAAGAAACAGGCATAAGAACAAGCACTTATTTTTTTGCAGTCTTAAAAACGCGGAAGCCAGCTACTACATTTAAAGCAAGAAACGCAGGAATACAGATAGACTCAATAGAGGGATAGATATCCTGGATACCGCTGATATCCTGAGTCATCATGCGAAGATTGATGTCATGAAGGGAAAGCAGCAGAAAGAGTGCAAAGCAGGCATAACTGCCAAGCGTAAGGATGTATGCCATAGTTTTACCTGTAAAAAAAGCAAGAATGGCAAGTAAAAAGCTTAGTGGGAATAAAACTAAAAGAAAGAGACTCATAAATCAATACCTCCTGTTAAGTAATAGAGACAGTATACAGGATGGAATAGACAACCGTGTTACTTATTCCTTAATAAATCCTTACATATGTATACTTGATGTTTGCATAATAAATAAAAATGAAAAACAATAGGCAGAAATGCATAAAAATGCATAAATGACGTATAAAACATAAAAAAATGTATAAAAAATCTCTTGACGCATAGAACTTTCCTATGCTATAATCTTTCAGAATATGAACAAGGGCGTTCATGGGCTTAGGCTCATGGACGCCTTTGTTGCAGAATCAGACAATTTATAAAATATGTCTCTAATGATGTAAAAAACGCATCTGAGGAAAAACAGATTTGCTCAAATGTGAGGCTATTGAGAATGAAAAAGTAAACTGCCTGCATGAAGCTATTCACAGGCGGGGTACGAGAGAGAAAGGAATGGTGACCAGATGGAGAAACCGGTATATCTTCTGTTGGAAAACGGCGACTATTTTGAGGGAAAAAGCTTTGGCGCTCCTTTACGTGAAGTGACCGGAGAAGTCGTATTCACAACCGGTATGACAGGATACCTTGAGACGATCACAGATCCCAGCTATTTTGGACAGATTGTCGTTCAGACATTTCCGTTAATCGGAAACTACGGAGTGATTCCGCAGGACTTCGAGAATGAAGAGGTATATTTATCAGCCTATATCGTAAAAGAGTGGTGTCAGGAACCTTCCAACTTCAGATGCAGTGGGGATCTTGACACCTTTTTTAAAGAAAGAAACATCCCGGGCGTCTATGGAATCGATACGAGAAAGCTGGCAAAAACCATTCGTGAATCCGGTTCGATGAACGGCTGGCTGACCGAGGTGAAGCCGCCGTATGACGCGAAAAAGCTGGAGGAAGTGAAAAACTTCCACATTACAAAGGCGGTTGAAACCGTTACACCAAAGAAATGTGAGATCAAACCGGCGGATGAGAAAGAAGAGTTCCAGATTGTGCTCTGGGATTTCGGCGCAAAGGAAAATATCATCCGCGAGCTGACCAGGCGCGGATGCCGCGTGGCTGACCTTCCGGCAGGTACGACGGCGGAGGAGATTCTTAAGATGAATCCGGACGGAATCATGCTTTCCAACGGTCCAGGCAACCCAGAGGACAACCCGGAGATCATCGAGGAGATCCGAAAGATTACGAAGGCTGGAAAACCGATGTTCGGCATCTGCCTGGGACACCAGCTGCTGGCGATTGCCAAGGGTGCGAAGACTGGAAAGATGAAATTCGGTCACAGAGGTGCGAACCAGCCGGTCAAGGATCTGACCACCGGACGCGTCTACATCAGCAGCCAGAACCACGGCTATGAGGTACTGCGCGATACGCTGCCGGAGGGCGCGGAGGAGACATTTATCAATGTCAACGACGGCACCTGCGAGGGCATCACCTACCACGATATGCCGGCATTTACCGTCCAGTTTCATCCGGAGGCGTGTGCAGGTCCGAAGGATACGGAAGAGCTGTTTGGGCGTTTCATTCAGATGATGAGAGATTATAAGGAAAAGGAGGGCGCGTCATGCCGTTAAATAAATCCCTGAAAAAAGTTATGGTAATCGGTTCCGGCCCTATCGTCATCGGTCAGGCGGCAGAGTTTGACTATGCAGGAACGCAGGCGTGCCGGGCTTTAAAAGAGGAAGGTCTGGAGGTCGTTTTAGTAAACTCCAACCCGGCAACCATCATGACGGACAGCGCCATTGCGGATCACGTATACATCGAGCCGCTGACCCTGGAATTTGTCAAGAGAATCATTGAAAAAGAGAAGCCTGACAGCATCCTGTCCACCCTGGGCGGACAGACCGGACTGACACTGTCCATGGAGCTTGCCAAAGAAGGTTTCTTAAAGAGCCACAATGTAACGCTTCTCGGCGCGTCCCCGGAGACCATCGATAAGGCGGAGGACCGCCAGTGCTTTAAAGACACGATGGAAGCTATCGGTGAGCCGGTCATTCCGTCCAAGGTTGTCACCACCATTGAGGATGCGCTTGATTTTGCCGAGGTTATTTCTTACCCGGTTATCGTGCGTCCGGCCTTTACCCTGGGCGGTACCGGCGGCGGTATTGCGGCAAATAAAGAAGAGCTTTACAACATCGCGGAGGCGGGTATCCGCCTGTCACCGATCAATCAGATTCTGGTTGAGAAATGTATTTCCGGATGGAAGGAGATCGAGTTTGAGGTAATGCGCGATGCCATCGGCAACGAGATTACGGTCTGCTCGATGGAAAACTTTGACCCGGTCGGCGTCCACACCGGCGACTCCATTGTTATCGCACCGGCTGTGACGCTGGCGGATAAGGAATACCAGATGCTTCGTTCTGCAGCGCTGAATATTATCCAGGCGATGGGCATCGAGGGCGGCTGCAACTGCCAGTTTGCGCTGAATCCGGAGAGCTTTGAATATGCCGTTATCGAGGTAAACCCGCGTGTATCCCGTTCTTCCGCCCTTGCTTCGAAAGCAACCGGATATCCGATTGCCCGCGTGGCAACCAAGATTGCGATCGGTTATCATCTGGACGAGATCCCGAACGAGGTAACCGGCGAGACGATGGCATGCTTCGAGCCGGCCCTTGACTATGTAACGGTTAAATTCCCGAAATGGCCATTTGATAAATTCGTTTACGGACGCCGGAAGCTGGGTACCCAGATGAAGGCAACCGGCGAGGTTATGGCGATCGGCCGCAACTTTGAGCAGGCGCTCATGAAAGCAGTCCGCGGCGCAGAGATCTCCCAGAACAGCCTGAACATGAAGAAACTAGCGCCGATGAGTGTGGAAGAGCTGAGAGAAAAAATTCTGGCGCAGGATGACGAGCGTCTGTTTGCAATCTATGAGAGCTTCAAGCGCGGCGTGACCGTTGCCGAGATTCATGAGCTGACCAAGATCGACGAGTGGTTCTTAAATAAACTGATGCATATCCTGTCCCTGGAACGCCGGATGCAGTCTGAGACTCTGAGCGATGCGCTTTATATGGAAGCCAAACAGAACGGATTCCCGGATGCAGTCATCAAGGAGATGACCGGGCTTTCGGAAATCAAGCATGTTCCGGCATGCTACCGCATGGTTGATACCTGCAGCGCTGAGTTTACGGCAAGCACCCCTTACTTCTACAGCACCTTCGGCGAGGAAGATGAGGCAGAAGAATTTATTAAAGAGAATGCAAGCGGAAAACCGGTTGTTATGGTATTTGGTTCCGGTCCGATCCGTATCGGTCAGGGTATCGAGTTCGATTTCGCCTCTGTTCACTGCGTATGGTCGTTAAAGAGAGCCGGTTATGAGGTTGTCATCGTAAATAACAACCCGGAGACCGTTTCCACCGACTTCAACGTAGCAGACCGTCTGTATTTTGAGCCGCTGACACCGGAGGATGTGCTGGATATTATCCGGATCGAGAAGCCGATCGGCGCAGTTGTGGCCTTTGGCGGACAGACAGCGATCCGTCTGACAAAATGCCTTGTAGAGAACAATATTCCGGTTCTCGGCACTCCGGCAGACAGCATCGATATGGCGGAGGATCGCGGACGTTTCGCAGCCCTGCTGAAAAAATTAAATATGAAACAGGCAGCGGGTCAGACCGTTTACACTGAGGATGAGGCAATCCAGGCGGCAAATCATCTGGGCTATCCGGTTCTGATGCGTCCGAGCTATGTATTAGGCGGCCAAAACATGATTATCGCCTACAACGACGCCGATATTCATGAGTATATGAAGATCATTCTCTCACACAAGATTGAGAATGCGATCCTGATTGATAAATACCTGATGGGTACCGAGCTGGAGGTCGACGCGATCTGCGACGGCGAAACGGTTCTGATTCCGGGTATCATGGAGCACATCGAGCGTGCGGGCGTCCATTCCGGCGACTCCATCGCGGTATATCCGGCATTTATGCTGACCGAGAGCCAGAAAGACCGTCTGGTGGATTATTCCATCCGTCTGGCGCTGTCCATGAATACGAAAGGTCTGATCAATATCCAGTATGTCCTGCATGAGGATACGATCTATATCATCGAGGTCAACCCGCGTTCGTCCCGTACCGTGCCGTACATCAGCAAGGTAACTGGCGTGCCGATGGTCGATCTGGCAACCCGCATCATGATGGGCGAGAAGCTGGCTGACATGGGCTACGAGACAGGTCTGTATCCGTGCTCTCCGTACTACGCAGTCAAGGTTCCGGTCTTCTCCTTTGAGAAGCTGTCCAACGTAGATACACAGCTCGGACCGGAAATGAAATCGACCGGCGAGGTACTGGGTATCGCCCGGACGATGGAGGAAGCGCTGTTCAAAGGCCTGGTAGCAGCCGGATATACGATGAAGCGCGAGGGCGGCGTCTTAATCAGTGTCCGCGATACCGATAAGAGCGACCTGCGCGAGCTGGTCAAAGAGTACGTGGCGATGGGATTCCACATCTACGCGACCTCCGGTACTGCAAGCCGGTTAAACAGCGTTGGCATTTCTTCAACGTTAGTCAAGAAGCCGAAGGAAGCCAAAGAGGGCGAGGAGACGACCATTTCCCTGCTGGAAGAAGGAAAGATCAGCTATGTAATTTCCACTTCCAAGACGGGACGCCAGCCGGGACGCGACAGTGTCCGCCTGAGAAGAAAGGCGGTCGAGCTTGGTATTCCGTGCCTGACATCGCTTGATACCGCGGCTGTCCTGGCGCTGACCCTGGAAAGCCAGTACAACGAGGACAACGTTGAACTGGTAGATATCGCGCACATTGCACATGGTGCAGCCGCTAGAAAAGAGCTGAGCCAGATGGAAAAACCGGAAGAAATCCAGATTCCGGGTTATGTGCTTCAGGAGCATGAGAACGACTAAAAAGAACGATGGTCTGCATGGATTCTGCGTTTTGAGGGTTGCGGAATCCGTGCAGGCTGAAATCTTTTGCGAAGGCAAAATTTGACAGAATCATATATGACGGAAAAAGTGGATTAATATTTTAAAGAAAGGAAGAGGAGGAAAAGCAGATGGCAAAATTTATTTTTGTGACAGGCGGTGTTGTATCAGGATTGGGGAAGGGTATTACAGCAGCGTCTCTGGGACGTCTTTTGAAGGCACGGGGATTTAAGGTGGCAGCGCAGAAGCTGGATCCATATATCAACGTCGATCCGGGAACCATGAGCCCGTATCAGCACGGCGAAGTATTCGTAACAAACGACGGTGCGGAGACGGATCTGGATTTGGGACATTATGAGCGTTTTATAGATGAAGATTTAAACCGTTATTCTAATCTGACGACCGGTAAGGTCTACTGGAATGTGTTAAATAAAGAGCGCCGCGGCGAATATCTGGGCGAGACGGTACAGGTAATTCCACATATCACAAATGAGATAAAATCATTTATCTATTCCGTGCAGGAAAAGACCGATGCGGACATCGTTATCACAGAGATCGGCGGAACAACCGGCGATATTGAGTCACAGCCGTTCCTGGAAGCCATCCGCCAGGTGTCCTGCGAGGCGGGACGCAGCAACTGCCTCTTCATCCATGTAACCCTGATTCCGTATCTGGAATCTTCCGGCGAGCATAAATCCAAACCGACCCAGCATTCAGTCAAACAGCTGCAGTCCTTCGGCATCATGCCGGATATCATCGTGGCGCGCTGTGACCGTCCGGTGGACGATCCGTCTATTTTCCGCAAGATCGCACTGTTCTGCAACGTCAAAGAGGACTGCGTCATCGAGAACCTGACCCTTCCGGTTCTCTACGAGGCGCCGATCATGCTGGAGGAAGCAGGACTTGCCAAGATCGTGCTTCGCGAGCTGGGCATCGAGAAAGCGCCGCAGGAGTGCGATCTGACGGAGTGGAAACATATGCTGGACCGCATCAAGAACAGCCGCAAGACAGTCAAGATTTCCCTGGTCGGCAAGTACGTCAAACTGCACGACTCCTATCTGTCGATCGTAGAATCCCTGCACCATGCCGGATGGGAAAATGGCGCGCAGGTGGAGATCAACTGGGTGGATAGTGAGACGATCACTCCGGAGACGGCACCGGAAATCCTGGGCGGTTCAACCGGTATCATCGTGCCGGGCGGCTTCGGCATCCGAGGCATCGAGGGCATGATTGCGGCAGCGGATTATGCGAGAAGAAACAATATCCCGTACTTTGGCATCTGCCTTGGTATGCAGATCGCGGCGATCGCATTTGCCAGAGGCGTGTTAGGCTATGAGGATGCGAACTCCACCGAGTTTGCGCCGGACAGCAAGCATCCGGTCATTGCCCTGATGGAAGAGCAGATGGATCTGGCTGACATGGGCGGAACGATGCGTCTGGGTGCATATCCGTGCCGCATCAGTCCGGATACGCTGATGATGAAAGCGTATGGAAAAGGTCTGATCGAGGAGAGACATCGCCATCGTTATGAATTTAACAACAAGTTCCGGGAAGTTTATATGGAGCATGGCGCTATCTTTTCCGGACAGTCTCCGGACGGTACGCTGGTAGAGGCGATGGAGATTCCGGGACATCCGTTCTATCTGGGAGTTCAGTACCATCCGGAGTTCAAGAGCCGCCCGAACCGCGCACATCCGATCTTTAGGGAGTTTGTGAAAGCGGCTCTGGAGGTAAAGGAAAAAAATTCTTAAAATATGGAGAAAATAAAGTATGAAGATCAACGAAAACTATAAAAATCTGGAAGAAAGCTATCTGTTTTCTACCATTGCTAAAAAAGTAGATGAATACACCAAAGCCCATCCAGAGGCAAAAGTAATCAAAATGGGTATCGGTGACGTAACCCTTCCGATCTGCCAGAAAGCAGCTGACGCATTTGCAAAAGCAGCTATGGAGCAGGGCAAGGCGGCTACGTTCCATGGATATGGTCCGGAGCAGGGATATGATTTTCTGCGCGTAGCAGTTCAGAAGTATTATGCGTCCTTTCAGGTTGAGGTGGCGGCGGAGGATATATTCATCAGCGACGGCGCGAAGAGTGATGTCGGAAATATCCTCGATCTCTTTGATGCGGACAACACGGTCCTGATCCCGGATCCGGTATACCCGGTTTACATGGATACGAACGTGATGGCAGGCAGAAAGATCGTATTTATGGATGCCAATGTGGAAAATGGCTTTCTTCCGATGCCTCCGAAGGGACAGAAAGCGGATATTATTTATCTCTGCTCCCCGAACAACCCGACTGGCGGTGTGTACAACCGTGAGCAGTTAAAAGAGTGGGTTGACTATGCGAACGAGCAGGATGCGATTCTTTTATTTGATGCGGCGTATGAGTCCTTCGTAGCAGATCCGGCGCTTCCGAGAAGTATTTTTGAGATTGAGGGCGCCAAGACCTGCGCGATCGAGTTCTGCTCCCTTTCGAAGCTGGCAAGCTTTACCGGAACCCGCTGTGGCTATACCGTGGTTCCGTCTGAATTAGAGCGCGGTGGTTCTTCCATCCGCAAGATGTGGCTGCGCCGCCAGACAACCAAGTTTAACGGCGTTTCCTACCCGGTACAGCGCGCCGCAGAGGCAGCTCTTTCACCGGAGGGCATGGCACAGTGCCGCGAGCACCTGGACGTATACCGCACCAATGCGAAGATCATGACCGAGACCTTAAAAGAGCTTGGCATCTGGCACATCGGCGGCGAAAATTCACCGTACATCTGGATGCAGTGCCCGAACGGCATGAAATCCTGGGAGTTTTTCGACGATCTGCTTGCCAAGGCAAATGTGGTCGGCACACCGGGCAGCGGATTTGGTAAGAATGGAGAAGGATTCTTCCGTCTGACTGCATTTGGTACGACTGCGAATACAAAAGAGGCAATGGAGCGGATCAAGAAGGTTTACGGAAAATAAATAGCTCTATTTTATAAATAAGGGGGCTGGTGCATCTGGGGCATTGTTATCCTACGCACCGTCCCTTTTTTGCTGAAGCAGGGAGGTGAGGCTCATGGTGACCTTAAACGATTATCTGTATTCCGGCGATACGATGTTTAAGATTTTAAAGAATTACAGCCGGGATTTGAAAACAGAGGCAAAACAGACAAACAATGAGATAGACCTGATACATGCAAATTTCCTGATTCAGATCCGGGAACTTTTAGAACACAACGATTTCCTGACGACCCAGTCACAGAAGATCCGGGAATTTTATATTCATATGGCAAAGGAATATCCGCTTCTGGCATTTAATTTTAAGGGAAGAATCAAGTCGCTGATCCGCTCGGAGGCGAAATTTAATGGATATATCGTTGAATATATTTATGACTGTTATACGGAACATAAGGCATTTCCGTCGATCTCCGATTTGAAGCGGAGATTGAGCTGTTTCCGCGACCTGATCGCGTACCGGATCGTGATTTCACTGCCGAAGTGTTACCTGAAACCGGGGGAATCGCAGCAGGAGGCAGATATCCGGTACCTCTACCAGATTGCGAATGAACTTCCGGGATTTCTGGAGGAACGCGGGTTTACGGCGGAACCGGCTTACGGGGTGAAGGAGAGTACCTCCCCGTTGATGGATGAGGAGGTAAGGCCGTACTACCGTGATTATGTCTGCGGAAATAGTTCGGATGATTACCAGTCTCTGCATATTACGTTTTACGATAATTGTTCCAGAAGCTATGTGGAGGTACAGCTTCGCACGAAGCACATGGACGATATCGCGGAGATCGGCGTGGCCAATCATTTAAGCTATGAAAAGCGCCAGGAGGGCGAGCGGGCCAGGCGGGATGAGATACCGGAAGGTGCATGTATTTATTTTGATGAAGCATATGAACGCTGTCAGCGCCTGGTATCGCTCAATTTAGCTGAAGTGGATGTCAATATGTTTTCGGCGATCAACAATGACCTAGTCAATGACGGCTGCGGGCTGTACCGGGGGCGGCTGATTCTGCCATATGAGCATTTATCGAGGCATCAGAATGAGCTGGTGGATTGAGGGGGTTCACGGGCAGGCATGAATCTGGTTGCGAATAGTTGACGAAACGGGAAGATTCATATATAGTTGCCTGTAAAGGAAAAATGACCGAAAATGATAGGGAGGAACCAGTTTATGGACCATACATCCTGCCGCCTGCGTCTGGCTGCTATCGCCGATGCACCTGCGATATTGGAAATTTATGCACAATATATGGACACGCCGATCACGTTTGAGACGGAGCTGCCGTCCCTGGAGGAATTTGAGGGGCGCATCCGGGCGATCACGGCAGAATATCCGTGGATTGTCTGCGAGGATGAAACGGGCAGAATCATTGGCTATGCATATGGGCATAAGCAGCTTGAGCGCGCGGCGTACCGTTGGAATGCGGAACTTTCTGAATATCTGGACAGTCGGGTGACGTCGAAGGGCATCGGCAAACGGATGCTTCTGGTGCTTTTAGAGCTTTTAAAGGCACAGGGCATCCACACCGTCTACAGTCTGGTGACAAGTCCGAATGTGAAGAGCGATGCGATGCATAACGGATGCGGATTCCGGACGATGGGCGTGTGCAAAAATACCGGTTATAAGAGCGGAAAATGGCACGATGTTACCTGGTATGAGAAAGCGCTGCTGCCATATGAGGACGTACCGGCGGAGATGATTCCGATTGGGGAGATGGAGAAGGAGACGGTAGATAAGATTTTGGCGTCTTTTTGAACAGAGACATAAAACAAATCTGCATAAAATAAACAGGGCGTATGAAAAAGGAATTTTCCATTTTCATACGCCCTCATCAGTTCTCTTTTATTCACCAGCGCCGTAATGCGCTGTCCATTCATTCACTCAGATTAGTTGAAGTATCTCTTTAACAGACCCTCAAATGCCTTGCCATGTCTAGCCTCGTCACGAGCCATCTCATGAACGGTGTCATGGATTGCATCCAGGTTAGCAGCTTTCGCACGTTTTGCAAGGTCAAATTTGCCTTCGGTTGCGCCGTGCTCAGCCTCTACACGCATCTCCAGGTTCTTCTTGGTGGAATCTGTTACAACCTCACCCAGAAGCTCTGCAAACTTAGCAGCGTGCTCAGCCTCTTCGTAAGCTGCCTTCTCCCAGTACAGACCGATTTCCGGATAGCCCTCTCTGTGAGCCACACGTGCCATCGCCAGGTACATACCAACTTCTCTGCACTCGCCTTCATAGTTAGCTCTTAAATCTTCGAGAATATCCTCGCTGACACCCTGTGCCACACCAACTACGTGCTCAGCTGCCCAGGTCATCTCGCCGGACTGCTCTTTGAACTTGGAAGCCGGAGCGCCGCATACTGGACATTTCTCCGGAGCAGCCTCACCCTCGTATACGTAACCACATACTGTACAGACAAATTTCTTCATAGTCAATTCTCCTTTTCTAAAATAAATTTTTAATTTCGTGTTTTATAGAAACAATAAATAGATAGTAAAGTTGCTTGCAACCATTCTGTTTCATAGGAGCTTTTAAAACGAAATCGTTTATTTGGCTTAAATGAAATCAGTAATGATTACTGATATTAAGATATCATAGATTCCTGTGTTTGTCAATGAAAAAATAGAAATAATTCTTATTTTTTTCATTTTTATCGATAACCTGGATATTCTCAGAACTTTTTCACTGGTGATGTATTCATACCCGGTCAGCGCATGGCAGAAATCGGGAAGCGGCTCATTTGGTCCCGTCTGTTCCGATACAAAATCAGCCGCTTCTATATTAGTGCTTTTCCCCTTTCATACACTCATCGCATATCCCATAGAAAAACACGGTATGGTCGTCGATCGTTCCCGGCACAAATTCTTTGGCGGCTGTCTCCAGCTCCTTGGTTGCTTCCATCGGAATATCCATGACCCGTCCGCACTGGCGGCAGACGTAGTGGTAATGTGGGGATGTATCATAATCGAAATGATCCGTGCCGTCGCCGCAGGACAGCTTCCGGATCTCGCCCAGCTCAACTAACAGGTTTAAATTGCGGTAAACGGTTCCAAGGCTGATATTCGGAAACTGTTCCCGGATGCTGGTGTAAAGGGCGTCGGCGGTCGGATGATCCTTCCGGCTCATCAGGCAGGCTTTGATCGATTCGCGCTGACGGCTGTATTTTAAGGTTTTCATAAGCGACACTCCAATCCTTCTAAATAATATTGATAATGATTATTATTTATATTATGCGTCCTGACGCGATGAAAGTCAATCTTTTTTCAAAGATTTCCGTGAGAAATTTTAGAGTCAAATTTCAACATCACCGATGCATAAAAGATCCCGTCCTCATACCGGAAATCCACCAGACCCTGGTACCGCTCGGCGATCGAACGGATGGAGGCGGTTCCCGTGCCGAACCCGTCATGTTTGGTCGAGCGGAACCGCCCATTTTCCTCGATCGGCGGATGGCAGCAGGTGTTGTCAACGGCGATCACGATGTGACCGGCATCCTCCTGGGCGCAGATGCGGATAAACGGCGCGCTGTCTGTACATTCCCGACAGGCGTCGAGGGCATTTTCCAGAAGATTGCCGAAGATCGAGCAGAGCTGTGGCTCACCCAGCGGGAGAGAGGGCGGAAGCTGGATGCGGACCGAAAAATCGACTGACGCCTTGCGCGCCTCCTCGCCGTAATAGCTGATAATCGTGTTGACCGCATAATTTTCACACCAGGTCCGCGCAGTGTCCGGCGGAAGCGTCATACGGTATTGTTCGATGTAGGTATTCAGATCCTCCGTTTTCCCGCTTTGCAGGTAATGCTCGATGAGATTTAAGTGCTGGCGCAGGTCGTGGCGCGCCTCCCGCACCTCTTCGATGTGGCGGGAAAGCTGCTGATACTGTGTGTACTGCATCGCCAGGAGCGTGTCCTGCTGCGCCGCGCGTTCTTCCAGCTGCGCCTGCTGGCGGACTGCATTGAGCGCTTCCAAAAGGACATAGTAGATAAGAATTGTCATGGCAAAGAGCCAGAGCCGCGTGAGGATAAAACGGAACTTGCGGACGGTATCAATGTTTAAATCAAAGTTATAAGCGCAGATAATCAGGGTACATGAAAATGGAATAAACCAGACTTTCTGCCAGAATGCGGAGCTGTCTACCTGAAAAACGCGTTCCGTGGCATTTTTCATAAATTTGAGCCCGAGAGGGAGCGTCAGAAACAGAAGAATCGAGATGAGCAGCAGGCTTTGATCGCGGAGTGAATAATAGGTAATGCTGGGATCGTAGAACAGACGGCTTTCCAGAAAGAAACAGATGCCCCGGACTGTGACAAAATAATTCAGGATGAAGTTTCCCAGAAACAGAAGTTTCCAGAAATTAGCCTTCACACATAAAAAATAGATCGCCAGGGAAACGAAGGCAAATACCGTGTCGGTGACCCGGGTCGGTTTACCGTGGCTGATCAGGTAGGTATACAGGGAGGACTGGAGCAGCTGACCGATAAAAATGAACAGAATCAGGATTTTAATCGGAAATCGAAGCTGCTTTTTAAATGGCAGAATCGATAAAATAAAAAAAGGAATGGAATAGACGGTTTCAACGAGAAATGCCTTGCCAAACACAGACCAGTTCATAGAGTACCTCCCTTCCGCAATGTGTCAAACAAGTAGGTTGCAAATGCTTCTTTTGTCTCTTTTTTCTTCCGGCGGCTGCAGAAAAAGCAGCTGCCGTTTTTCAGATGGACAGAACCGTCCTCGTCCACCGAGGCAACCTGTGAAAAATTGATAAGTAGCCCGCGTCCGCTCATGTAAAAACGTCTGCCCTTCGGGAGCAGCGACATTAGCTCCGAAAAAGAAATCCGTGTGGCGGTGTCACCGGAACTGGTGTGGATGATCAGCCGGTGGTTCTGCGTCTCCGCATACAGAAAATCATCAAGCAGAATCCGCTGCGTGGATGACTGTCCCCGTCCGAGCGCCGCCTGAATTTCGATGTAGGCAGGCGCGGCAAGAAATGTCCGGATCTCATCGAGACACCAGGCAAGCGCCTTTTCCTCAACCGGTTTTAAGAGATAATCAAGGGGATGGGCACGGTAGCCTTGCAGCGAATAATCGCGTTCCGATGTGGTGAAAACGATGGGGAGACGTTTTTCGCGCTTGCGAAGCTCCAGCGCCGTGTCAATGCCATTGCGCCCGTTCCGGTCCAGCATAATATCCATAAAAACCGCATTAAAAAGTCCCGGACGGAACGCTTCCAGAAATGCCTCGCCGCTCTCGTAGCAGTCAAAGTGCGCCGTTTCCCCGTGCTTCTCCAAGTTCTCCTGTATCAAATGAATCAGATGATTCTGATCTATCTTCAAATCTTCAACAATCGCAAAATGCATCAAAGCTCAACCGCCTCCTTTATTCAAAACCGTGACCATTTAGGTCGAGGTTTGACCGTTTGCGTCGATGTGGTTTTCAGTAAATCGCTCATTTGGTATGTTTATAGTATAAAAGTTATGACCCGAAATGTAAATGAAATATCGTTACAGAAAAATCAAAGTAGCTGTGTGTGAAAAGTAACAAATCAAAAAAGGCAGGTGGGATATGGTACGGGTAGTGATGTATGGAGAAAAACTGACCGACATTGAAGGTCTGGAAAAAATGTTGTGTGAAATTTTGACTGAAAACCGCAGATGGCCGATGATTCACACGTATATCAGCGATCTGGACGCATATCTGCACTTTGTAAAGGGGAATCCCTACCTCATTATGCTGGCGTCCGTGCAGGGCAGACAGGGAGTGGAAATCGTAGAAAAAATTCGGGAAAATAACCCGGCGGCATCCTTAATCTGGCTTTCCGGCCGGGACAATGCCCTTGAATCCTGGCGGCTCCATGTGACCGCATTTGGGGTATTTCCGACGAAAAAAGAAGAATTAGAAGAACTTCTGGCGGCGTGCAGCGAAAGCCTGCTGGATCGGAAGAAAGAGTATTTTGTTTAGGTGGAAAACAGACTGAAATAGACAAATTTGTTCAGAATAGATGGAGGGAAAACAGCATGAAAAAGAAATATAAGCGTGCCCTGGCAGCGGCGCTGGCGGCGGTAATGATATGGAATACGTGTGACTGGCACCCGCAGGTGCTGGCAGGCAGTTCGGTGCAGTATATCGAGGAAGTGAAGGAGCTTTCGGATGAAATCCTGCATCAGGAGGTTCCGTATGGAACGAAATATAAGGATCTGGAGCTGCCGGGCAAGCTGAAAGTGCGGGTTTTGGCAGAAGAAGCATCGGATGAAGAAGATGGTTCAGAAGATAAAGACGGTGCGGAAAAGATTGCTACGCCGTCGGAGCTTCAAAGCGGAGACGGTGAAGTGGAAACAGAAAAAAGGTCTCAGACACTTTCTTCATCTGAAACAGATGGTACAGTTCGGAAAGCGTCCCCATCTGAGGCAGATGTTATAGAAAAATCGGAAATAGGGGTGGATGACACTGGGCAGAAAGCATCCCCATCCGATGCGGACGGGACGAAAACCGATAAAAACTGGAAGGAAGTCAAGGTCCGCTGGGTGCTGGATGAGACATTTAGTGAGAAAGATACATACGATGGAAAAACACCGGGTATCTATGTGTTTGATGCGGAATTGAAAAGCAGCCGCTATGAACTGGATACCGGCTTTTTGCCAAGCATCGAGGTGACGGTGCTTCCAGAAGAAAAAGGTCCGGCAATCATCGGATTTTCGGAGTTAGATGAGGCAGTTGCGGTGCAGAAGCTCCCTCTGGGTGCCAAAGAAAGCGATATCATCCTTCCGGATACACTGGAGGTTGAGGTGGAAGAGGCGGATGAAACGCTGGCGGAAGACAGCCAGAACGTGCATCTGGTGGAAGCAGTAGATAAGGGCACAGAGAAAGATACAGATGCGGAAACGGCAGTCTGTCAGATTTCCGGCATAACCTGGAAACTGGACGAAGAGCAGAGTGACCTCCCGGAGTTTCACGGCGGCATTTCCGAAAAAGACTATTTCGAAGAATTTGACGAGGACGGAGAGCCTATCGAAACCTCCGATAAGACTTGGAATGGCTATTATGAGGCAAACCAGGACTACAACGGTTGTGCCTATGTCTACACACCGGTTCTGCCGGAGGAATATTCACTGGGAGAGGAAGCAGAGCTTCCGGAAATCTGCGTTCTCGTAGGAGAGATGCAGCTGATGACTCTGGCAGGCGGGGAGTATGATCTGAATAATGAGCCGCTGCGCATTAATAGTGCTAACCAAAATAAGTTTAACGGAATAACCATTACCGGCAGATATTGCCCTACCACGCGGCCGTATAATTCTCAAGACATTAAGGGCGGCATCATAATTGATAATGTTACGGTCGATCTGACTATTAAAAATGTAACGATCCAATCTGATGGAGTCAGGGGATGGAATCTGGCCGGTATTTACCTGAAAGGCAATGCCCAGCTGAATCTGACCTTAGAAGGAACCAATACACTTGTGGGACTGGATGAGGGAGCCGGAATTGAGGTGGGAAAAGGAGCAAAACTGGTTATTACGGAGAATAGTACCGGAAGACTGAAGGCAGTGGGAGGTGCCTATGGGGCCGCCGGTATCGGAGGAAAAGGAACAACAAGTGACGAAGGTGCAGATAAGAACTGTAGGACAGGAACGATTATAATCAAGGGCGGAAGCATTACAGCTGAAGGTGGAGCTTATCAGATTCCCAAAACGCAGGATTATTATGGAGGAGCCGGAATCGGAACCGGTCGCTATGGAATCGGCGGAACCATTAAAATACTGGGTGGAACGATAACCGCAGAAGGAGGAAAGCAGACAGGAGCCGGAATCGGAGGCGGAATGAGTGGAAGGGTAGACACGATCGTGATCGGCGGGACGAAAGGCGAAGCTCCCGATATAACCGTATCTTCTTATAAGGATAGTACGAAGGGATACATGGGAGCTGCCATCGGCAGCGGATGGAATGGAGTGAGTGGTTTAATATTATCCTGTGGCGATATCCGGATATTAAGTGGATCTGTGGAGGTAACGGGAGGAAATATTGGTTATGGAGTGTTAAGGCCTCTTAATGGAAATGGCATGGAAGGCGGCAGTATCACTATTTCCGAGGAGGTGCAGTTAGAGCTGCCGGTTGAAAGCTCCATTGCTCCCAGGGGAGAATGTATCTACGGGAAAAAAACATTCCGGATCACCGCGTATGATAACCAGCTAGCTGATGGAACCTATCAGGCTGACATATCCCTGTATCGGGAGGATGATACAAAAAGAACAACTCCGGTTTATAAAACAAGCACTCAGATGACTGTCTCAGAATTCAGGGGAACGATACCGGATATAATCCGGTGGATGGGCTATTCCGGGAATATGCAGATGGTTGTAGATCTGAAGTCTTCCAGTGGCGGGGCAGGTAAGACGATGGAGGGAAGTGTTGTTCTAAACAAAGGAAAGGATGAAACCATCTCCGTCACGCTGGGAAAAGCCGCTTACCAGAAGACAATGGATCTGACCATCCATGATGGTCGTTTGAGGGACGATAAGAATTATACACTGACGGCTCGGATCGGGGAAGAAGCAAGTGAAGGCGGCGCTGCACCGGATGTAGTAACCTATTTATCTCAAAAAGCTTCCGGTTATCAGATAAAGACTGGTAAAGTCAGCTGGTATACGCCTCTGTCCGGAGTGGTTCCGGTATCGGTTCAGGTACAGGAAGAAGGAGGGGAAGGAGAAAGTAATAGCTTTACAGTAACAGGAACCCTCACGATGAACTCAGAGGAGGAAAAGAATCTTTCTCTCACCATTGGAGAACCCCTGTATCCTGTCCGGTTCCACTTCTACTCATCCATGGTGCAGGCGGCAGAGAATGTATCCCTGACAGCCGGACGGCTGACTGGAGCTGCTTCAGAAGCTCTGGTGGAATTAAGGCAGAATGAAGGTCAGTTTGCCTTTGACGGGAAGCTGACAATCGATGCAGCAGCAGGCAATCATGCATATGCTCTGGCATATATTCCGGCCGGAAATTACCAGTTTGTGATAAATACAGGTATTGCAGGTTTAGGCAGCTCCGGCGGAAGATTTACTCTGGACAACAAAACGGTAAAGGCAGAGGCTGCCGGAACGGATATTATTGTATTAAATGCGGCAGAGACGCTGGAGGGAGAATTGGATCTTTCCCTTGGAGATATATCTTTTTACGTGGATAATGGTCAGTTGGCGATTTCCTATTCTAAAAAAGCAGCCGATTCTGATCAGGTGGTTAGTGAGAAGTTAATAGACCAGTCCTATGCTAAATGCTATCGGATCACTTCATCTGGGAATAATGTGAAGAATTATCATCTTTCCGTGAATACACCAGCTTCCAGTGAACTAAAGCTCGTATTAAATAACCTTACGATTACACCGGCACAGGCTATCGCACCGATTCAGATAAACGGAGCGTCCCAGGTGATCACCTATCTGGAAGGGGAAAACATGATTTCGATTAATAAATCAGAGAAGTTTTCTTCACCTGCCGGCATTAGTGTAGCGAAAGGTGCAAAGCTTACGATTGACAAGGAACCGGAACGGCAGGGCTCCATAGAGGTGCTCAATAAGACAAATGTAAACAAGACTGGTGCAGCAATTGGAGGAAATGGAGGGGAGGATGCAGGAATCATTCACATCAAGGGGGGAACTGTAATTGCAACTTCCGCTTCTAACGGAGCGGCTATCGGTGCTTCGGCAAGTAAAAGTGTAAAAGAAATACAGATTAGCGGAGGAGATGTAACTGCAAAAAGTAGTGGTGGTGCCGGAATCGGAACAGGAAGTGCTAATGGCCAGAAAAGAACCGGTAAAATCGTGATAGAAGGCGGAACGGTGAATGCAAGCTCGGAGAACGGTGCCGGAATTGGAAGTGGTATTGGATATGCCCGTAGTAAACCGGCGATAACTGCAGAGATTGAGATTCATGGCGGAATGATTACAGCTTATTCTGAACGGGGAGCCTGCATCGGAAGTGGTTTGGATAGTTCGTCGAAGGTGCTGATTGACGGTGGTACCATATGTCTGGATAAAAAAACGACAGGGTATAGGAAAGTAGCACATATTGGGATGGGAGAAAGTAGTAATACACAGGTACAAACTGATGTGACGATTACGGGTGGAACGATCTGTTTGAAGGAGGCGGATAGATATATACCGCGACCGATCATTTATGGCTGGGAGCAGGTAGACAAAACGTGGCAGAAGAATAATACAATAAAAGATGGGAACGGTACCCCGGTTTATTACACCACAGCGGATCTGACCGGTATCTATGATAATAATACACTGGTTGGAGATGCAAGTATTGAAGAAAGCTCCTACGGCTTTAAGGATGTCCGGACAGATTCCAGCGGAAAGCTCTATATGTACCTTCCGGCTTCGGAGGCAGTGAAAGCCTCCTTTGGCGGTGTGGAATTTACCGGAAAGGTTGAGGCAGGTAAAGATGAGAATGTATTGGAGCGTGAACAGACTTCTATTGATTATCAAAGGGAAGTCCTGAAAAATACGGCTCTGTATGAGCTCGAATATGCGGAATCCGAGAATTCTGCAACTTGGACGAAGATCCGGGCAGGAGGCGAAGCTTCTCTGACGAAAATTCTGGACAATCAGCCGGAGAATGCGAGAGAGATTACCCTGTATGTGCGAAAGGCAGCCGCAGGTTCCACAGCAGGTGAAGCAGCCGCAATAACGATTCCGGTAAGACCGGCAAAACCGGATAAGATAACAAAGATAACGAAAACCAGCAACTCTATCAAAATTGTCGAGCCGACTGATGCCAAGTATGAGTATGGAATTGCTGAATCTGAGTCTGGTGAGCTTCAATGGCGGACGGAGAAGACGTTTACGTCACCGAAGCCGGCTAACACCTATTATATAACCCTTCGCGTGAAAGCAACAGACAACAGTTTTGCATCGAAGTCGGCTGATCGCTTATCTGTGACAACGCCGGATATCTTACAGTTCAAAGGTCCCGCTGGCGACGTATCCTTTGAAGCGAATGGAACCTATGGACAGGCACTTTCAGAGATTCCGGTACGGCTGGCAGAAGGATTTCAGGTTGTTAATTATAATAGATCACCGGTTTTAGGAACATGGAAGTTCAGTGCGGATCAGAGCGGAAAGTCCGCTTCCTCCATTTATCCGGAGGTAACGGGAACCACTGCATATCAGGCAGAATTTATACCGGATGGAGCGTCGGAAGGGCAGTATGGAAATAGTTTGAAAAGAAGTGTGATTCCGGAGATATCTCCGAAAGAGTTGACCGCAGTTGTTACGACACCTATTGAAAAGCCTTATGACGGAAATACCGACATCGCATTAGCGGCGACGGTAGCGATAGGAACTCCGGGCCCAATCTATACCATCCGCGGTCTGAAAGGAAACTTTGAAGATGCCAATGCCGGAACCGGTAAGACGGTAACCATTGATTCCTCAGAGGCAAAGGTTGAGACAGGCGAGAGTGCAGTGAATCTGCAGAATTACCGTATCATATATCCAGCCCAGACCGGAACGATCCATCAGATACAGGGTTCGGTTTCGATCGATCGGCAAGCATGGACCGGAGAAAAAACCTATGGAGACGACAGCTTTCCACTGACAGGTGTGAAGAAAGTGGGAGATGGAGTTCTGAACTATACAAGCTCGGATGAAAAGGTTCTCACCGTGGACGCACAGGGACAGGTGACCATCAAAGGTGTCGGTTCTGCAAAGGTAAGCATCACCATGGCAGAGGGAACGAATTATCTCGGTACAAGCACATCGGCAGAGAAAACCATAACCATTGAAAAAGGAACCCCCACTCTTACCTTAACAGCTGTGAACCGGACGACCGGAGTACAGCTTGCGAAAGGAATTCTCGGAACAGAGAAAGAAGATTTCGACATCATTGCCAGAGTGCAGGGAGTTTACCAGGACAAGCTGCAGGGTTATGTTCGTTTCTATGATAATGAAACCCCGGATGCAGATATAGTTCCGGTTGGGGAAGATGGAACAGCCATACTCAACTGGACGAAGCCGGGAGAATCATTTGTAGGCACCCACACAATCAAAGCCGAGTTTGATTTTGGTGAATTTGATACGTGGGAATCCAGATACAACACACCGGCTCCGGCATCCCTTACATTTGAAATCAGCAAGGCAGCTCCACCGACAGAGGATAAGCCAGATAACTCCGATAAGCCAGACCAATCAGGCAGCCAGAGCGCTTCCTCCGGACGTGACAAGTCTTCCGGCAGCGGAGCGACCAGGCAGGATCCGGTGAAGGGAAGAATCAACAGCAGCATAGGTATTCTCACAGGAACTGCCAACAGTACGGCCAATGACGGAAAGAGCCACTGGATGCAGGATGAACACGGATGGTGGCTCCGCTTCGCAGACGGCAGCTACCCGAAGGCAGAAAAACGCGGCACATCGGGCATTGCATATGCATGGGAGCAGGTAAACGGCAACTGGTGGGCGTTCGATGAAAGCGGCTATATCAAGACCGGCTGGATGCGCGACGAAGACTACAACGGCTGGTTCTACCTCGATCCGGAACACGGCATGCAGATCGGCTGGGTCTTGATTGACGGCAAATGGTGCTATTTCCACCCGACCTCAGACGGAAGAAAAGGCATCCTGTATGTTGGACGTCTGACACCGGACGGCTACTATGTAGATGAAAATGGTGTGTGGGATGGGAAAGACAGACAGTAAAAAGAACATTTAGGTCGAAGTTTGACTGATTGCGGCTTCTATCTAAATCCCTTATGAAGCCGAGTCAAAATGAAATTCCAATGTGTTTACAGCTGTATTCATGAAAAAATATAATGAGCGCAGGAGAAAAGAATGCGGCTGCGAAGCAGACATATTCTTTTCTTGCGCCATTAACGAACGAACAGCCATGCGAAGCAGGGCGGTAGAGCGCGATAGCGCGGGTTCGTGAGTGGACGGGTGAGAATACGTATGATATAATGAACCCCGGGGGATCATAACCTGATTCACAAGGGGAAAACAAACCGACACAGGAGGGGGAACACATGAAGAATTTCTACACCGAAGAACAATGGAATGAGATTCTGAAACAGCAGGAATCCGTACTTTGCTACGACACATTTACCCGGAAACAGGCGCTTGAGCTGGGGCTTTTGATTGCAGAGGTCACGGAGAAAAAATATTACGGTTCGGTCGCTGTCCGCATCGTGGAGGACGAGACGACCGTCTTTGCCTACAAGATGGAGGGAGCGACGCTGGAAGCAGACTGGTGGATGACCAACAAGCTGGCAGCATCGCGGCTCACGGGGATGAGCTCGCTGCGGGCACTGACGGCATCGAGAGCCGGAGAACTGGAAGCATCCTGGAAGGTGCGCGAGGAGAACTTCTTCGTGTGCGGCGGTTGCATTCCGGTTTTCATGAGAGATGGAAGCCGTCCTTTTGCCTATGTGATGGTATCCGGCATGGAACACTGGGACGATCATCAGGTGATCGCGGATGCGATGGCGAAACAGCTGGGGGTTGAGATTCCGGAGATTCGGAAAGAGCAGCCATAAAACGATTGACTTGTAAAAACAAAGACGTTTGCAGAAATGGGAGATAGATGAGCTATCTGCATTTTTGCAGGCGTCTTTTGTGGTTTTACTGTGCCGTATGGCGATGAATTATCCGTTATTTTGTATGGCGCACTTCCCCACCTGGTGGTATAATTCAAGTATTATAAAATTTGATATGAAAAGAATATTTGCAATGACTCAGATGGTTTTTGCACAGCAAAGAAGCCTCTGAGAGATCCAGAGAATGTGAGGGATGTGGATGAGTAAAAAAGAGGTACGTCAGGCGGCTGCGGAACTGACCGAGCGCCTTTGTGAAAAAGACTTTTTAGACCGGTCGGGACTGAGCCGGAAAAATGTCATGATGCTCATGAACAAGGAACACTGGGAGGAGCAGTTTGCCCATATTTTCCCGATCAAAAAGCGGATTTCCTGCCGGGCGGTCTACGAGATCTGTGAGGAACCGTTAAGCCTTTTAGGGCATGAGCCGGAAGAGGGCTGGATGAAGTTTACCTACCAGTATGTGTGCCATATTCTCTACCCGGATGCGGAGTTTAAGAAGGAAAATGCCGCTTTTTCCGCCGGTGCGGAGTTCTATCTGGCAGTGCTTCAGTTCGTGTTTGACCGCGAGCGGGCGGTGCTTCCGTACAAACCGATGGAGGACTTTGCATTTTTGGGTGATGAGGAAGCTTCAAGCTTTGAGTGCGCGGCAGAATACAGCCGTTTCAAGAAGTTTTTCGCACAGGAATACATCTATGAGATGATGCGCCTCAATGCGGAGGTGACGCCGTTTCGGACGCTGGAACACATCGCGGGCGTGCATTACGTCGCGATGACGGTGGCACGCGGGCTTTACGAGGCGGGTGTTCCGATCGATCTGACGCTGACCTCGGGCGCGGCTGCAGGTCATGATCTCGGCAAATTCGGCTGCAAGCCGAATGAGCGGGTTCCGTATCTTCATTACTATTATACAAACCAGTGGTTTAACAATCATTCGATGGAATACATCGGTCATATCGCGGCGAACCATTCGACCTGGGATCTGGAACCGGAAAACCTGTCGGTTGAATCCCTGGTGCTGATCTATGCCGATTTCCGTGTAAAACAGAGCCGCGGCGACGACGGGCGTGAGATTACCTACATTTCCAATCTGGATGAGGCGTTCAACGTCATCCTCTCGAAACTCGACAACGTGGACGAGGTCAAATTAAACCGTTACCGCTTTGTTTATTCCAAACTGCATGATTTTGAGGATTATATGCGGTCTCTCGGTGTGGATGTGGATTTGAATGGACACCCGAAAAAGCCGGAGGTGCTGCCGGATATTTCCCTTCGGAACGCAGAGCAGACGGTGCAGTCCCTCATTTTTATGGGTATTGAGCATAATATCCGCGTCATGCATCAGATGGGGGCGGAACGCCAGTTTGGCAATCTCCTCGAGGCGGCGCGCAGCGAGAAGGATTGGAAGAGTGTCCGCGCGTACTTAAACATTTTCCGTGAATATTTTACATATACAAACGACAAGCAGAAAGAGCAGACGCTGGGCTTTTTATATGAGCTTCTGATGCACCGCGAGGGCGACATCCGCGCGCAGGCGGCGAGGCTGCTCGGACATGTGATCGCGCAGTTCAACGCCGGTTACCGCAAGGAGCGCCCGGCGGGTATGCCGGATATTGCCGAGGAGCGGGTGATGGAGATCTGGAAGCAATATCTGGAAATGATCATCCGGCCGGATCACAAGCTGATGCTGCAGCAGAAACGGCGCATCCGTTATCACCTGAAAAATGTGTTGGCATCGGTGGTTGATCATGCGACGCCGGGCGATCTGCGGGAATTTCTGGAGGCATTTCTGGTTTGGTATGATCGGGCGGATGAGCTGGATCCGGGCGAGGCATTTTCTTTGCTGGATACGGTGCATTTCATGCCGTTTGATAAGCTGAGTGAAGAGGAACTGGGGAAAATCGCAAAATTTGCCCTGATTGAGTCGCAGAGTGGGGAACCGGATGTGCGGATCGCATCGTGGCGCGCCTTCAAGCTTCTGACGGCGTACCAGCCGGATCATCCGTGCTGTGCCGAGATCGGCGTGTGCGTGAAGGCGGCGCAGGTTGAGGACAATATCACGATGACCTTCCTCAAATACCGCGTGTTAAGTAACCTCGGAGAGGACACGGCGAGAGAACAGGAACTTTTGTATGACCGCGACGTTGTCTCCGATATTTTCCTGGATAACCTCAAAACAGCGACGCCGTGGGTCATCAAGTCGGCCAATATCAAGCTGCTTGTCGATCAGATTGCGCATGGTAAACAGGAACATATGCTGCATATCGCAGCGCATCTCTCAAACCTTGTAAAAGTCAGCGAGCACGTGATCGTGCGCCATGATGCCGGAACCGCCCTGCTTCGCATCATCGGGCTTCTGACACCGGATCAGAGAAATGAGATCGTGGTTGAGCTGATGAAGGGGCTGGAAGTCGGTGAGTACGAATTTTCCAAATATATTCCGCAGTATCTGGGGCAGGCGGCGCTGTGGCTGCCGCCGGAACAGCTGGAGGAGATCGTTTCCTACCTGCATGGCATGATGGCAAATGCAAACGACCAGATAGTCTCGGTTGCGCTTGATACGGTCGGCGTGCTGCTGGAACGGTATTCGTGCTACCCAGAGCGCTTTGCGGAGGAAAAAGAGGTATGCGAGGAACGGCGCGGACGTCTGCTTGGCATCCTGCTCAGCGGTCTGGCGAATTACCGCGAGTCGGTGCGCCAGGAGGCGATGCTGGTGCTGGGGCAGACCGTCTTCGGCTCATCCTGGATGGAGTGCCGGGAGAAAAAAGAGCTGTTCGCCCTGTCCTTCCGCAAGATGCTGTTCTTATTCAATGAAAATAAGGGAAATGAGCTGACGGCATTTTATCGTGCGGCGTCCCTTTCTAATATTTACCGGTTCATCACGCAGTATCATATGACCGAGGGCAATTTAGAGATCAAGGAGCGGAACCAGGTGGCATTCTTCCCAGGCACATTTGACCCGTTTACGCTGTCACACAAGGAGATTGTCCGCGAGATTCGCGATCGCGGCTATGAGGTTTTTCTGGCGGTCGATGAATTTTCCTGGTCAAAAAAGGCGCAGCCGCATCTGATCCGCCGTCAGATCGTGAGTATGTCGGTGGCGGATGAGTTCCATGTGAATCTGTTCCCGGATGAGATTCCGGTCAATATTGCCAATCCGGCGGATCTGAAACGCCTGAGAGAGGTATTTTCCGGAAAAGAGCTGTATATCGTGGTCGGCAGCGATGTCATTGCCAATGCCTCTTCTTATAAGAAGAAACCGGTCAAAAATTCGATTCATTCGATGAACCACATCGCGTTCCGCCGCGTGGGGGATGTCAAGGCGGACAATAAATACAACCGTCAGATGATGGATCAGATTAGCGGCAAGGTCGTGGAACTGGAGCTTCCGGAGCATCTGGAGGACATCAGTTCGACGAGAATCCGTGAAAATGTCGATCTGAACCGGGATATTTCGAACCTGATCGACCCGTCTGTGCAGGAATATATCTATTACAATGGTCTGTATCTGCGCGAGCCGGAATATAAACCATATATCCGCGCGCGTGCGATCTCCTATGAGGAGGTGGAGATGCCGGATGAAATGCTTCTGGCGGAAATTTCGAATTTCGTTCTGCGGGACGAAGAAGATCGCGAGAACCTGTTGAATTCGATGAAGGAGTCGGGCGACCGGCTGCTGCTTCTTAGGAATACCGTGCAGGAAAACCGGCTGGTCGGAGTGGCACGGCTTCGTTATCTGGCGCCGGATGAGCTGTTTGCCGTTCTGGGACAGGTCAGTCTGGCAGATCAGGTGCGCCGCCATACCTACGGTGAGATTCTTCTGATTTCGGGTATCTATGTCGAGCGCGATCCGATGATCTACGACGCGGAACAGCTGCTTTTAACCGAGGCGATCGCACGGTCCTTTGAGTATAAATGCGGCTATGCACTTTTCTTCCCGGCAGACGGTTACTGCCCGGAGCGCGTGCTGTCGGCGGTGGTCCGCCAGGGCTTTGTGAAGGCGCCGGAATCCCCGGAAGACGCGCCGCTCTATCTGGTCGATATGCATGCGCCGCTTGTATTAGTGCAGAATCTGGAAACAACGTTAAAAGAACCATTTTCCAGCAATCCGCGCGTTCTGGATGCGATCTACAAGGCGCATCGGGAATTGCAGATGGCGATGACGCGCTTCTATCCGGGACAGCTGGTTCTTTCGATGTCGGCGAGCGTGATTTACCACCGTCTGGTGGAACGGATCACGGCGTTAAATGGTGTGCCGCGTGACCCAGTGACGCCGAGACGCCTCGGCGGGGCGATGTGCGTGCCCTTCGGCAAGATCCTGCGAGGAAAAGTTATTCCGAATACGGTGACGAAGACGCTGCATACAGATAAAGTGTACGATCCGGAGCTGAAAGAGAAGTCGATCGAAGCGTTCCCGTACTATTCGCCGTTGCGAAGCCAGATCAAGGCTATCAAGTCCTTTGACCGCCCGGTGATTCTGGTGGATGATCTGCTGCATCACGGCGGACGTTTCGAGGCCTTGGAGCCGATGCTGCGTGAAGAGGGCGTGGAAATCAAAAAATTGGTGTTAGGTATGATTTCAGGCTATGGGCGCGACACGATGGCGACGAAGGGCGTGCCGGTAGACAGTATTTATTATATTCCGAACCTGCGGAACTGGTTTGTCGAGTCCACACTGTACCCGTTCATTGGAGGAGATACGGTGCGCCGCGATACCGTGAAGGTGGCGGGACTGACGCCGTCGATCAATATGATCCTGCCGTATGCCGCACCGCCGGTACAGGGAAGTACGCCGGAAGCCGCGTTTGAGTTCTCTGCGTGCTGCATCCGCAATGCGCGCAACATCCTTCTGGTGCTCGAATCCGAGTACCGGGCGCTGTTTGCGAGAAACCTGACGTTAAGCCGCTTGTCTGAAGCGGTCATCCTGCCGCTCTGCCCGGATAAAGGCGAGTGTGTCAGCTACGATCCGAATCTGGCAGCGTCGGTGTATCTGGAAAATGATTTGGAGATGCTGTATCGGACGCGGAAGTGAGAAATTATGTCAAATAATGCAAAATAATATTATATAAGATATCAAAAAAGAGCAGGGGGTATGCAATATGTACTATTATAAAATTGGAGATAAAATCTGCTGTTCCTTCAATGGAAATTTATCATACGAAAAGGCAGAAATGCCGCACCCGGGCACACCGCTCACATTCTTATTCGAACGCGAGCCGGGAACCGGAAGAGATTCTTTTAAGGTAAACTCGCCGCTGCTTTTATTCCAGGAGGCAGAGAATGTTTCCTGGTTAAGCAGCCGGAAGCTGGAAGCGCAGGCGGAGACGATGAAGAAAAAGCTGGAAGAATCGACGGAAAAAGCGGCAGGCAGCGGTGCATCTGAGAGTGGCGCGGCAGAAAAGGTGAATTGCGAACTTGACGAGGCAGTCAAAGCTGCGATCATTCAGGGCGTGATGCGCGCAGTCAACCGCCTGCATCCGGATTTTGAGGCTATTTTGGCAGAAAAACCGCAGAAAACGAAGAAAAGAGTCCATGTGCTGGCGATCGGCGACGTCGGAAGTACGCTGTTGACCGGGCTTCATCTTCTGGGCGGCGACTGCATCAGTTCGATCGGCATCTGTGATATTTCCGATAAAGTGACCGCACGCTGGGAATTTGAGGAAAACCAGATCGCGTACCCGTGGGCATATGACGCGCTGCCGGAGGTCGATGTGGTAAAACCGGAAGACCTCTTTAAGTGCGATGTGTTTGTATTTGTTGCTTCCAAGGGAATCCCGCCGGTTGGTTCCGGTGTCAAGGATGTGCGGATGTACCAGTTTGAAAATAACTCCAAGATCGTTGCGCAGTATGCAAGACAGGCGAGAGCCGAGCATTTCAAGGGCTTATTTGCCGTTGTCTCCGATCCGGTTGACCCGCTGGCAAAGACGGCATGGCTGGAGAGCAACAAGGACGAAAACGGCATCCTTGATTTAAAGGGACTCCGCCCGGAACAGGTACAGGGCTTCGGACTGGGCGTTATGAATGCGCGTGCGGCTTATTATGCGAAGCGCGACGGGCGGTTTTCACAGTTTTTGACTGAGGGGCGTTCCTTCGGACCGCATGGACAGGATCTCGTCATCGCAGATTCCATTGAGAATTACAACGACGAGCTTTCAAAAGAACTGACCCAGCTGACGGTAACGGCAAACCTGCATATGCGCGCGATCGGTTTCAAGCCGTTTATCGCACCGGCATATTCCTCCGGCGCAATCTCCCTGATTCTGATGATGCGCGGCGAATGGCACTGCGGTTCCGTCTTCATGGGCGGTATCTTCATGGGCGTGAAAAACCGTTATACCGAATATGGTCTGGAAACAGAAATTCTGCCATTGCCGGATGCGCTGTATGAGCGGATTGTGACGGCGGAGGAAAATCTGAAAAGGATTGTCTGATCAATGAGTCTTATCGCAGGAAGGAAGCGAAAACAAGTGATTCATTCAAATTCAGAAGGAGATATTTATATAGAAGAAATGCCACTCCTCCTCGTCCATCTGCGCGAGGAGGAAAAAGGTGCGGATGCGCGCCTTTCGGAGGTGTTATCCTATGCGCTGGACGGCTACGTCTATGAGACAGCGACGGAAATCAGCACGTTTGAAGATTATGTAAACCGATGGAGGCGCCTGAAAAAGACACAGAATCGAAAAAATCCAGTCCAGGGACGTATCCTGTTTGCCGTGCCGCTTGGCACATCTGGTATCAACCTGGAGCTTTACCGCCTGATTCGCTTTCTGCGGGAACATCCGGATTTTCTGAACGGTTTTGTCGGCGGGCTTTTGGTGGACAGTGAAAATGACCTCTATTCCAAATCGGCGGCGAAGGATCTGGTGTTTGCCGCTAACTGCGCGGGCTGCGCGTTCGTGGGGCGTCCGCTCGTCGAAGGCACGCGGACACTTTCCAATTACACGATCGTTTCCAATAATCTTGGAACCGATCTGATGGGGGCATACCGCGAGAGCGCGGCGGGGCTGGTCAAAGAAGTACTGGGAACGGATTGCGTCAGGAAAAAATGTCCGAAAGTATTGGTATTGCACGCGTCAAGCCACAAGACCTCCAACACCTACGCGATCTGGAACCGGGTGAAAGAACAGCTCCCGGAGATGGAGATCCGGGAGATAGGGCTTCGAAACGGTACGCTTTCCGACTGCGCCGGATGCCCGTACAAGATGTGCCTGCATTTTGGCGAGCAGGGAAGCTGCTTCTACGGTGGAGTGATGGTCGAGGACGTCTATCCGGCAGTCCGCGAGGCGGATGCGATCGTGATGCTCTGTCCAAACTACAACGATGCGCTGTCGGCAAACCTGACTGCGTTCATCAACCGCCTGACTTCGCTGTTCCGGACGACGCGGTTTTATGACAAAGCGCTGTTTGCGGTGGTTGTGTCGGGCTATTCCGGAAGCGATATCGTGGCGGAACAGCTTATCGCGGCGTTAAATATGAACAAAACCTTCTATCTGCCGGGGCAGTTTGCGATGATGGAGACGGCAAACAATGCCGGGGCAGCGATGCAGCTGCCGGGGATTGAGGATCGGATGAATGCGTTTGCGGAGAGAATCCGGGAGACGCTATTATATAGGTAAAGAGGGGTTATAAGCAGGGCAGCGTCACTGGGAGAGTTTGTAACTGTTCACAGGTAGGAATTTTTTGAACTGAAAATTCCGTACGATACAGTTCCGGCAGCAGATTTTGCCGATTTGGAATGCGTAGCATCGGCAAAATCCCGTTGCTGGGCACACGTGTGTGAACAGTAACAAGAGTTTCACATCTGTTATAAAATTCTTTACAGATTTCATGAAACTAAGTATACTATATGAATATGTAAAAACTGTTTTACTCAGGCTAAAGACCATGTGAAATCGAACCGTTTAAAGAGGGAGAAAGGCAGAAATGAAATCCTGGAGACGAACATTAGCGATAGGCTTTATCATAGCGATAACTTCGCAGCTGTATTGGAACGTATTTGTCAACAATTTCCGTGTGTCAGCGTCGGTTATCCTGCTTCCGGTGCTGATTATGACAGTCGGAAGCCAGATTCACACGATGACGATCTGTACGGTGACGTCGATCATTGTTTTTTTGTTCCGAATTGTGATATATTATCTGCAGGGAATGCCATCCGAGATGCTGGTACAGCTTGCGATGCCCGGAGCATTCTTTTATATCGTGTACGGCATGATGTTCAAGCTGCAGATCCGGAATAAACATATCGCGAATCTGGAAAATGTGATTGCGGCGGCATTTTTCTGTGACTTATGCTCGAATATATTCGAAAACTTCCTGGCGGCGCTTCTTAAAAACAATGCGATGCCGGGACCGGATATAATTCAAAAGCTTTTTATGATCGCTGCAGTCCGCACACTTTTTGTGGCACTGGCACTGATCGGAGAACAGCAGTACCGGCTTCTTCTTACGAAAGCGGATCATGAGAGCCGTTATCAGCGGTTATTTCTTATGACAACGGGACTCAAGACTGAGATTTACCTGATGCATAAGAACACCGAGGAGATCGAGCGCGTCATGAGCAATGCATACAAGCTCTATGAGCAGATTCTGGAAAAGGATCTTCCACGGGAAATGCAGCAGATGGGACTTGAGATAGCGCGGGATGTCCATGAGATCAAGAAAGATTACATCCGCATCATTCAGGGCATTGAGGAGGCGATCGAGGAAGAGTCGAACGAGGAAACGATGAGCCTGCAGGATCTTCTTCGGATTCTGGAATCATCCACCTACCGGACCATGGCGGAGAAAAAGCTGGATATCCGTCTGATGTTTGACTGCCGGGACAATTTTATGACGCAGGAACACTACCAGCTTATGACGATTCTCAAAAATTTGGTAGGAAATGCGGTGGAAGCGATCGAATCGACGAAAAAAAGTGGGATGATCTGGATTCGGGAGTACAAAAAAGATGGTAATTATGTGTTTGAAGTAGCGGACGACGGACCGGGAATTTCAGAAAAACATCTCCCACGGATTTTCAATATGGGATATTCAACGAAGTTTGATGAAAAAACCGGCAATATATATAGAGGCGTCGGGCTCTGCGGTGTGAAAAACGCGGTAGAGGAGCAGTTTGAAGGTAGTATTTCAGTGGATTCGGAAGAGGGAAGAGGAACGAAATTCCATATTGAGATACCGATAGCGAAATTGGAGGAAATAGAGTAAATGGAGATTTATATTGTTGAAGATGATATGTCAGTGATCAGCGTCCTGCAGGATATTATTGAAGATAATGATCTGGGAATTGTCTGCGGTACTTCAGAGGGACAGCCGGCGGATGTGGATGATATCCTGGCAAAGAATCCGGATATGGTTCTGATTGATTTCCTGATGCCGGAAAAGGACGGTGTTCAGGTCATGCGCGAACTGCGGGAAAGAGGCTGCAAGGCAAAATGCATCATGATTTCCCAGGTGGCGGCAAAAGAATTGATCGGCAAGGCATACGATGCGGGCATTGAGTTCTTCATCAGCAAGCCAATCAATATCATTGAGGTAAAATCGGTCATCCGTAATGTGGATGAGCAGATCAAGAATGAGAAAACACTGACGAATATTAAGAAAATGTTCATGGCAGAGATCGCGGATATGCCGAAGGAGAAGAAAAAAGATGACGGTTACGGCAGAAAGGTGCTTTACATTTTAAACCGTCTCGGCATGTCCGGCGAGAAGGGCGGCGACGATATCCTTCGGATCTGCGAGTATCTGCACAACAACGGACGCCCGATCTCCCAGGTCAGCATCGGTCAGCTCTGCGAGCTTTTGAGCGATGCGCCGAAGAACATGGAGCAGCGTGTCCGCCGTGCGATCGCGGTCGGCATGTCGAACCTGGCACATTTGGGTATTGAGGATTTCATGAATGAAACCTTTACTGCATACTCCAGCACCCTGTTCCCATTCGAGGAAATCCGGGCAGAGATGGATCACATCCGCGGTAAACGCCGTTACGGCGGCAAAGTCAGCATCAAAAAGTTCATCGACAGCCTGATGCTGGCGGTAGATCGTGAGGTATAACGGGTAGATTTACAAAACTTTCCAATTTATTTATCATAAGTTAAAAAAATGTTATAAAAATTTTATGTTTTTATGATGGATCTTGTAGTTTTTTGTCGGGGCTACAGTATTATACACCTGCGAGCAAGAAAAAAAAATAGGTTGGAGGTAGTTGTATGAAGACAATCGAGCTTGATATGTATCAGGCAACCGCAGTTGCGGCACTTGTACTGTTACTGGGACGTGTTCTGGTAGCTAAAATTTCTATTCTTCGTCGGTATTGTATTCCGGCACCTGTAGTTGGTGGTTTCCTTTATGCAATTGTTCATACCATCGTAAGAGGCATGGGCATTCTGGAAATTTCCTGCGACATGACACTTAAAAACGTATTCATGGTAGCTTTCTTCTGTAGCGTAGGTTTCACAGCATCCTTCCGTATGCTGAAGAAGGGCGGCGTTCAGACAGTTGTATTCCTGGCTCTGTCAGCTGTTATGGTAATTCTTCAGAACGTTCTGGGGGCTGGTCTGGCAAGCGTATTTGGTCTGGATCCTCGTCTGGGTCTGGCAACCGGTTCCATCCCGATGGTAGGTGGTCACGGTACTGCTGGTTCCTTCGGACCGTTACTTGAGGAATTAGGCGTAGCAAATGCGAGCGTTGTAGCTATCGCTTCCGCTACTTATGGTCTGGTTGCAGGCTGCGTAATCGGTGGTCCTATCGCAACTGCTAAGATCCGTAAGTACAAACTGTCCGCAGTTGCTGAGGCAGCTACTAAGACTGAGACTGTAGAGACAGATGAGACTGGTGCAATCGATTCCGCTAGAATCCTTGACGGTCTTCTGTACTTAATCGTTGCTATCGGTGCTGGTACTATCGTATCCATGTTCCTTGGCAAGTTTATGACATTCCCGTTCTACATCGGCGCAATGTTAGTTGGTGCTATCATCCGTAACATCATGGATGTTCAGAACAAAGAGATCCCGATGGAAGAGATCAGTACACTGGGCGGTGCTTCCCTTTCCGTATTCCTGGGTCTGGCTATGATCGATATGAAGCTGTGGCAGTTAGCTGAGCTGGCTGTACCGATGGTAGTTATGCTTCTTGCACAGACAGTACTTATGTTCTTCTATGCAAACTTCGTTGTATTCAACGTACTTGGCAAATCCTACGATGCTGCTGTTATGACCAGTGGTTTCTGTGGATTCGGTATGGGTGCTACCCCGAACGCTATGGCAAACATGCAGGCAATCACCGGCGTATATGGTCCGGCTCCGACTGCATTCATGGTAGTTCCGCTGGTAGGTTCCTTATTCATCGACTTTGTAAACGCAACTATCCTGACAGGATTCATCAGCTTCCTGGGCTAATAGATGCGAATTTCAAGAGGTCTGCTTTTGGGCAGGCCTCTTTTTTTGCGTAATAGGAAATTTCTTGGAATTTTCTATCACACAAAAAGGAACGAATGTGCCAATGATACGTACTCGCGCGAAGATGCAGGTTGTCGCAAGCGGCCGCGCGAGACGCCCGAATGTGCCAGGACACATTCGTTGTCCATCCCCGAGTTATAATCAAGAACAATATAACTCCATAAGCAAATGATAATAACATCTATAAGACTATTTTTATTTGATTTTGCCGAAGAGATGATATATAATACATTACAGAAACAGAAAAGTTCACAAAAACGATTTGGAACCAGAGGGAAAATTGTACAAGATAGATGAATATATCATCGAGTATTAGTGGTAACCATAGTTGAGTGAGCTATTCAAACTTATATACATATCAGGAGGTATTATCTAATGAGCAAGTATGTTGACAGAGTTCTTGCAGAACTCAAAGAGAAAAACGCACATGAGCCGGAATTCCTTCAGACTGCAGAGGAAGTATTATCTACTCTGGGTCCGGTTGTAGATGCACATCCGGAGTACGAGAAGGTAGCTCTTCTTGAGAGAATGGTTGAGCCGGAGAGAACAATCGAGTTCCGTGTTCCGTGGGTTGATGACAACGGTGCTGTTCATGTAAACCGTGGCTATCGTGTACAGTTCAACGGCGCTATTGGACCGTACAAAGGAGGCTTACGTTTCGCTCCTTCTGTAAACCTGTCTATCATGAAGTTCTTAGGCTTCGAGCAGACATTCAAAAACAGCTTAACAACTCTGCCGATGGGCGGCGCTAAAGGTGGTTCTGACTTCGATCCGAACGGCAGAAGCGACAACGAGATCATGAGATTCTGCCAGTCCTTCATGACTGAGTTATATCGTCACATCGGACCGGACGTAGATATCCCGGCTGGTGACCTTGGTGTAGGCGGACGTGAGATTGGTTATCTGTATGGTCAGTACAGAAAACTTCGCGGTGCATTCGAGAACGGTACTATCACAGGTAAGGGAATGTCCTTCGGTGGTTCTCTGGTTCGTCCGGAAGCAACTGGTTACGGCGCTGTTTACTATGTAGAAGCTGTTATGAAACATGAGAACGATACAATCGAAGGCAAGAGCGTTGTTGTATCTGGTTTCGGTAACGTTGCTTGGGGTATCTGCAAGAAACTGGCTGAGCTGGGTGCTAAGGCTGTTACCCTGTCTGGTCCGGATGGATACATCTACGATCCAGATGGTGTTGTAACTGAAGAGAAGATCAACTACATGCTGGAGATGAGAGCTTCTGGACGTAACAAAGTTCAGGATTACGCAGACAAGTTCGGCGTACAGTTCTTCCCAGGTGAGAAACCGTTCGGCGTTAAGGCTGACATCATTATGCCGGCTGCTACTCAGAACGATGTTCGTATGGAAGAGGCTAAGAAGATCGCTGCTAACGGCATCAAGTACTACATCGAGGTAGCTAACATGCCAACTACCAACGAAGCTCTGAGATTCTTAATGGATCAGAAGAACATGGTAGTAGCTCCGTCCAAGGCTGTTAACGCAGGTGGCGTTCTTGTATCTGGTCTTGAGATGAGCCAGAACAGCGAGAGATACAGCTGGACAGCAGAGGAAGTTGATTCCAAACTTCATCAGATTATGACTGGTATCCATGATGGTTCCGCAGCAGCAGCTGAGAAATACGGCTTAGGCTACAACCTGGTAGCTGGTGCTAACATCGTTGGTTTCCAGAAAGTTGCTGACGCTATGATGGCTCAGGGTATCTGCTGGTAGTCAGTAGTTCCCCATACCATATGGAGTGAATGTATAAGTAATATAATTGCATAACGCAGTTACATAAAAGAACTGCTGATTCGGACAACCTGGTGACAGGAAGTCCGGATCAGCGGTCTTTTTTGCGTAATAGGAAATTCCTTGGAATTCCCTATTACGCAAAAAGGCACTAACGTGCCAAGGAATAATTCTTCCCTCCCACACATAAAATAGTAATGGTAATTTTTGACAGTCTATCTAAGACGTAAATGTTCAAGCAGGGAGGAGAATGAGAGAATGAGAAGAACAAAAAAGACGAAAAAAATGAGAATGCAGGGACACATGGCAGTAGCAATTTCCATGGCGATGGCGGCAGGGCTGGCGCTGACGGGATGCGGCAGTACCGGAACGACAGGAGTATCGGCAGAGACATCTGCGGGAGGTAAAAATGAAGCCGGGAGGAATACTGCCGGTAACACAGCAGGCGGACAGGAAGAAAGTCAGAGTGGGGCTGGCGCTGCGCAGGTGACAGACACGAAAAAGGGCGGAAAGGATGGCGGAACCAGCCTCATTTTCACGACGGGAGGCGATCAGGGTACATATTATGGATTTGGCGGCGTGCTTGCAGGAAAGATAGGGGAATCGACCAGCACTTCGGTGACGGCGATCACATCGGGCGGTTCACAGGCAAATATCGAGGCGCTGGATGCACATGACGCGGATTTGGGATTTGTGCAGTCGGATGTCATGGCATATGCCTACAATGGTACGAATCTCTTTGAAGAATATGGAAAAGTTGCTGATTTCTCGACCGTGGCGGCGCTCTATATGGAGCAGGTGCAGATTGTTACGCTGGATCCGTCGATTCAGTCGGTAGCCGATCTGGAAGGCAAAAATGTTTCGGTCGGCGCGGCGGGGTCAGGCGTCTATTATAATGCGGTGGATGTGCTGGGAGCATATGGATTGGATATCGAAAAAGATATAAATCCGACGTATCAATCCTTTGGGGACAGCGCAGAGGCGTTGCAGGATGGCAAGATTGATGCGGCATTTGTCGTAGCGGGTGCACCGACGACCGCAATCACCTCCCTGGCAGCGACGAAGGATGTGTATCTCGTCAGCCTGGACGATGAGCATATGGATCAGCTGATTAAAGAATCGCCATATTACAGCAAAAACACGATCCCAGCGTCCGCGTATGGAACGGATGAGGATATCAGGACGGTGGCTGTCGGTGCGGTAGTAGTGGCGCGCGATGACGTTCCGGCAGAGGATATCTATAACTTCTGCTATGGCGTCTTTGAAAATATGGATTCCATCAAGGCGGCGCATGCGAAGGGAGCGGAGCTGAACCTTGAATTTGCCACTTCGGTCACAGCGGTTCCGTATCATCCGGGAGCAGCGGATTATTTCGCAGAGAAAGGGATGGAGGTGCCGGTGAAATAAGGGGGAAACCCAGAAATGAAGTATGAAAGGGGGTTATACGAATGGGTGAATGGAAGGAAAAGAAAAACAGGGCACCAGATCTAAAATACCTGGAACGTGAAAGCCTGAAAAAGGGCGATTCGGACACAGGGACAGCTGCGGATGTTGAGTTAGTCATGAAAAAATATGACCGCGAGTCCAACACGCGCGTCTGGCAGGGGAAACCAGCATCGATCATCCGGTGGCTGTCGGTATTATTTTCCGTTTACAGCATTTATGTGACGCTTTTCAGTACCGCCTTGCCGGAAATCCGGTTGTCGATGTTTCTGGGAATGATTCTGATTCTCGGGTATCTGCATTATCCGATTCAGAAGGGAGACGGACGCATCAACCATATGCCGTGGTACGACTGGGTTCTGATGGCAGTGGGGGCGGTTCCATTTTTCTATTTTGCGGCGAACGCGCATGCGATCATTAAGCTGGCGACGCGGGTCACGAAGAATCCGGTTATGGTGCTGATGGCGATTCTGGCGGTGCTCTCGCTGATGGAACTTTGCAGGCGTTGTGTGGGAATCCCGATTCTCTGTGTGGTCGGTGCACTGCTTGTATATACATTTGCGACGGTGCGTTTTGGAAAGGTTATTTATGATTTATTTTACACGACGAGCGGCGTTATGAATACGCCGATCAATGTCTGTGCAAAATATATTGTGGTCTTTATCATTTTCGGGGCGTTTCTGGAACGGACGGGGATCTCGAATTTTTTTATCGACCTGGCGAACTGTCTCTGCGGTTCCTCGGCGGGCGGTCCGGCGAAGGTGGCGGTTATCTCCTCGGCGCTCTGCGGGATGGTATCGGGATCTTCGGTTGGAAATACTGTCACAACGGGTTCGGTCACGATCCCGATGATGAAAAAATGTGGTTACCGCCCGGAATTTGCCGGAGCAGTGGAGGCGGCTGCTTCGACCGGCGGGCAGATCATGCCGCCAATCATGGGCGCGGCAGCATTCCTGATGGCAGAATATATGGGCGTGCCGTATGCGACGGTGGCGCTGAAAGCGATTCTTCCGGCAGTGCTGTATTTTGCGGGTATTTATATCGCAGTGCATCTGGAGGCACAGAAACTGGGACTTCGTGGAATTCCGCGGGAGGAACTGCCGCAGATGCGGGTGCTGATGAAACAGATCTATCTGCTGGCACCGTTGATTGTGCTGGTGGTGCTGGTATCGACAAATACATTTACGATGCAGTTTTCTGCGTCGGTAGCGATCTTTGCCGCGATTGCGGTCGGTGCTCTGAACCGGAATAACCGGATCACGCTGAAAAAGATTGTGGATGCGCTGGAGGCAGGCGGACGCGGCACGATCACGGTGGCGGTTGCCTGTGCGATGGCGGGGCTGGTGGCTGGATGTATCACATCGACCGGTCTGGCATCGAAGCTGATCACGGCAATTGTGGCAGTTTCCCAGGGAAAACCGCTGATCGCGCTGTTCCTGACGATGTTATGCTGTATCGTGCTTGGCATGGGCGTTCCGACGACGGCAAATTACTGTATTATGGCGGCGACCTGTGCGCCGATTCTGATTGCACCGGAGATCGGGATCAATCTGGTCTGCGCGCATTTCTTTGTTTTCTATTTCGGAATCGTGGCGGATATCACACCGCCGGTGGCATTGGCAGCTTATGCGGGTTCCGCGATCGCGAAAGCGCCTCCGATGAAAACGGCGCTCAATGCGACGCGGCTGGCGGTTGCCGCTTTTATCGTGCCGTATATTCTGGCATTTAACCCGGCGATGGTATTCATCGACACGAATGCACTGCAGGTTGTGCAGATCTGCATCACCTCGCTGCTCGGTATCTTCGGGATTGCGGCGGCGCTTAACGGTTTTCTGTTTGGATGGCTGTCCGTTGTAGAGCGGCTGGTTTTGATCGTGGGCGGTCTGTGCATGATGGATCCGGGCGCATGGACGGATCTTCTGGGACTTGTGTTGGTTGGCGGTGTGACATTCTGGCAGAAGAACCATGGATTGGAGAAAGATGCGGAGACGGGTGTTGGATGAATGAATTTGCATTGCAGTTTACATAACGTGTAAACTGTGATGTGAAGTGTGTGTAAACGTAGACCGCACAGGCGCAGGCATGTGCGGTCTTTTGTGGCATAGGAAACTTCGTGCGGTTTCAGCAAGATATGTTTTTTGTTTCCGGTGGGATGTTTGCAAACCAGAGGCTGTGAATCGGGCGGTAGCGAATCGATTTTAAGATAATTTTCACAAATTCACTCTGGAAATATCGGGTGGAATATGGTTAAATAGTCAATAGAGTTTTGCCACCCAAAAGAGTGTAGAAGGAACGGAAAGGAGAAATACCAGGATGGATGAGAATAAAGAGTTGGTAGAGACAATGGAGGACTATGCCGAGGAGCTGGAGGCGTCTTTCAAGCGTCTGCATGAGGGCGATATTGTGACTGGCACGGTTGTTGCAGTGACGGACGACCAGGTGCTGGTGGATTTGAAATATTTTGCTCAGGGCGTGATTGACCGTGAGAATCTGAGCAATGATCCGGATTTTAATATGAAAGAAGAGATTCAGCCGGGCGACCTGCTCACGGCAACGGTAATTCAGACCGACGACGGCGAGGGCAATGTCGTTTTATCCCGCAAGGAGGCGAATGACAGGATGACGTGGGAACATTTCCGTCAGCTGCTCGATGAGCGCACACCGCTTGAGGTTACTATTTCCGAGGTCGTAAGCGGCGGTGCGGTTGCGATGGTGGAAGGCGTGCGCGGCTTTATACCGGCGTCGAGACTGGATGCAGCGTATGTCGAGGATCTGGACAGCTGGAATGGAAAGAAGATTCCGGTGCTGGTGATTGAGGCGGATGAGGAGAAGAAACGTCTCGTCCTGTCCGGCAGAGAGCTGGCGAGAGAAAAACAGGATGCGGAGAAGAAGAGCCGGATTGCGCGCTGTGAGACCGGCGCGATCATGGAAGGAACGGTCGAGACAATCAAGCCATACGGCGCGTTTGTTCTGCTGGAAAATGGCTTAAGCGGACTGGTACACGTTTCCCAGATGAGTAAAAAGCGCGTGGAGAATCCGGGTGCAGTCGTAAAGGTGGGACAGAAAGTGACGGTGAAAATCCTGTCTACCGCAAATGGCAAACTAAGCCTCAGCATGAAAGAGGTAGAGCCGGACGAAGCGCCGGAAGAGGAAGTATTTAATTATCATGAATCAGGCGAGGCGACAACCGGGTTTGCCGAGCTGTTAAAGGGCTTTAAATTTGACTAAATAGCAGTAAAGGAGAGGGAAAATTGAATATCCCTGAGACGTATAATCAGCTTGACCAGTGGACGACAGTCATGTTTCTGTACAATTCTGCCCTGAAAGCGATTAACACGAAAATTGAAATTTTAAATAACGAGTTTATTCATTTATATAATTACAATCCGATCGAGCACATCAAATCGCGCCTGAAAACGCCGGAGAGTATTGTCAAGAAGCTTAAACGTGGTGGATATGAGGTGACGATCCCGAACATGATTGAGCATCTGAGCGATATTGCGGGCATCCGTATTATCTGCTCGTTCAGCCCGGATATTTACCGGATCGCGGAGATGATCGCGCGTCAGTCAGATGTGACGGTGCTGGTGGTGAAGGATTATATCAAGAATCCGAAGCCGAACGGATACAAGAGTTACCATATGGTTGTGACGATCCCGATTTATCTAAGCGATGGTCCGGTGGATACGAAGGTGGAGATCCAGATACGGACGATAGCGATGGATTTCTGGGCAAGTCTGGAACACAAGATTTATTATAAATTTGAAGGAAATGCGCCGGATTATCTGGAGCAGGAACTGAAAGCCTGCGCGGATATGGCGGATATGCTGGATAATAAGATGTTTTCCCTGAATCAGGCGATCACGAAGATTGCGGAGGAACAGGCGAAGGAGAAGGAAGCTGCGAAAGTGGCGGAGGAAATGAAGAAAGCAGAGCGGGAGGATGTGCCCGCGGGGAACGAGCAGGAGCCGAAAGACGGGAAACGGAGCGGGGAATCTGCGTCCAGGAACCGGAAAGAAGCCGGAGAGTAAGAGACGAAGAAAATGAAGATACGCAGGCGGATGGGTGAGACAAAGCAGATTGTTCAGGTAAATGGGGGGAATATTCTGCTGTTTGAGCTGGCTTTCCGTTTGCTCACGCTGCCGCTTCTTTTGCAGGCAGTGGCGGCGCTGTTCCGGCTGTCGGTGCGCGCGTCTGGCTACAGTTATGTGACGGTCAGCAATCTGGTTTCCTACCTGCTGCGGCCGGTTACGATCGCGATTCTGGTTTTGATGGCAGCGATCCTACTGGTGGGAGTTTCCATCGAGGCGGCGGGACTTCTGGCGGCATATCAGGCGGCGGCACTCTCGCGGAAAATGAGTGCTTTTTCGATGTTTGCGGCAGGCATCCGTCTGACGGTATCAGAGATCCGAAAGCGGAATCTGAGGTTGTTTCTGGTGCTGGCGGTTCACGGCCTGGTGCTTCATTCATTTTTGATTTACCGGATGTTATGTCATGTGAAGGCGGTCAAATTTATCCTTCCAGCGCTTCTGGCGGAGAACTGGGGGCGGCTTTTACTGGTTGGCGTGATTGTTGGCGCGGTTGTGATTTCACTTCCGACGATTTTTATCTGTTTTGGCTGTATGCTGGAGCAGCGGTCGTTTCGGGGCGGATTTCTGCGAAGCAGGGAGCTGCTGCGCGGTAATCGGGTACAGGTAGTTGGGACGCTTGTTTTGTGCAATCTGGCAGTTACGGCGGTAACGGTGGTGCTCTATCTGATTGCGGTTGTGATTGTGGCGGTGTTTGCTGTCTGGTTTGCGGACCGGCGTCTGGAATTGATTCTGGTTTTAGAGGCGCGCGACCGGATCGAGATGGTTTTGATGCCGCTCATGAGCATCGCGCTGATGTCGGTCAATTATGGCGCATTGACGGTGTTATATGTGCAGCTGGACCGGAAACGTCAGAACAAAGAGCGCTGGAAGTTTGAAGCTGGCGAACATGCGGGTCTTCCGTGGATGAGCCGCCGCAACCGGATGGCGGCGCTGGCACTTCTGACGGCATTGAGCGCCGGAGCAATGTATGACGCTTTTTACCGGGGCAATGTGCTGGCGGCGGATCAGCTGAGGGAAGTGCAGCTCACAGCGCATCGGGGCGCATCGACGAGCGCACCGGAGAACACGATGCCTGCGATGGAGGCAGCGGTCGATCAGATGGCGGATTTTGCAGAGCTGGATGTGCAGGAGACGCGGGATGGTGTGCTGGTATTGTTCCATGACAGCACTCTGGAGCGGATCGACGGGACGCGGCGGACGATCCGATCGCTTTCCTGGGATGAGCTGCAGCAGGTAGATGCCGGTGGCTGGTATTCGGAGCAGTACAGCGGGACGCGGATTCCGAAGCTGGAGGACGTTATCGAATATGTCAGGGGACGGATGATGCTGAACATCGAGATCAAATATGACGGCGCGTCGAGCGATCTGCCGGAAAAGGTCGTGGACTGTATCCGGGAGAATGATTTCGTGGAACAGTGCGTCGTGACATCGACGAGTCTTTCTTATTTAAAGCGGGTGAAGGCGGCGGATTCGGATATTTATACGGGCTATATCCTGTCGGCAGCATATGGAAGCTATTACGAGGATGATGCGATCGATTTTATCAGCCTGATCTCCAGTTCAGCGAACCGGAAGCTGGTCGAGCGCGTCCATGCCTGTGGTAAGGAGGTTCATGTCTGGACGGTCAATAAAAAGAGTGAACTGGAGCGAATGAAGATGATCGGCGTCGATAACATCATCACCGACCGGCCGATCCTGGCGCGGGAGGTCATTCTGGGCGAGGAAAATGCGGAGAATCTGCTGGCGCGGCTGAGGGCGCTGCTGCGGTAAAGAAAGATTACAGGAAAAATAAAAATCAGGAGAAAAACATGAGATTTGTACTACAGAGAGTCAAACACGCGAGTGTAAAGGTAGACGGCGAGCTGATCGGCTCGATCGGCCGTGGATATATGGTGCTGATGGGCGTCAGCGACACCGACACGGAGGAAATCACCGACAAAATGGTGGATAAAATGTGCAAGCTGCGTATTTTTGAGGATGAGAACGGCAAGACGAACTGTTCGCTGGCGGATGTGGATGGCGAGATCCTGCTGATCAGCCAGTTTACTTTGTACGCGGACTGCAGCCACGGAAACCGCCCGGGCTTTACGGGTGCGGGAAATCCAGAACTGGCGAACCATCTCTACGAACACGCGCTGGCGCGCTGCGCCGGACAGGTGCGGAAGGTCGAGCACGGTATTTTCGGGGCAGATATGAAGGTCGAGCTTTTAAACGATGGACCATTTACGATTCTGCTGGATAGTGATACGATAGTGAAAAAGAAATGATTTGCAAAAGGAGGAAGGATATGTCAGTAGCGAAAGAACAGAGAGAAAAACTGATCTGGGAATTTCCTAATATTGGAAAGAAAGCCCCGGAGCAGGAGGAAAAGGCATTTGCATATTGCGAGGGATATAAGGAGTTTTTAAATGCGGCAAAGACCGAGCGCGAATTTGTGCGCGAGGCGGTGCTCCGCCTGAAAGAGGCTGGTTATGAGGAGTTCGAAGAAGGAAAAATCTATCAGCCGGGCGACAAGGTATACCAGATCAACCGCAAGAAAGCGCTTCTGATGAGCACGTTCGGAAAACGTCCGCTGGAGGACGGCGTCCGCATTAACGTGGCTCACATCGATTCCCCGCGCCTGGATCTGAAACCGAACCCGCTGTATGAGAAGGCAGAGGCGGCATATTTCAAGACCCATTATTACGGCGGTATCCGCAAATACCAGTGGGCGACGATCCCGCTGGCGATGCACGGTGTTGTGATTTTAAAGGACGGCACATCGATGGATATTTGCATCGGCGAAAAAGAGGGTGATCCGGTCTTCTGCGTGACCGATCTGCTTCCGCATCTTGCCGCACAGCAGAATGAGCGGAAACTGAAAGACGGCATCAAGGGCGAAGAATTAAATATCATTGTTGGATCCCTGCCGTACCCGTGCGAGGAAGAAGACTCGATCAAGGAGCCGGTCAAGCTGCTGGCGCTGTCGCTCTTAAATGAGCGCTTTGGCATGACGGAGAAGGATTTCCTGCGTGCAGAGATCGAGTTTGTGCCGGCAGTAAAGGCAACAGATGTTGGTCTGGACCGCAGCCTGGTCGGCGCTTACGGACAGGATGACAAGGTGTGCGCGTACACGGCACTGACCGCAGAGATGAAAGCCAAGTCCCCGGAATATACGACTGTTACGATTCTGGCAGATAAAGAGGAGATCGGTTCCGTTGGAAATACCGGCTTAAATTCCGATTTTACCCTGCATTATATCGAGGGACTGTGCAAGGCAGAAAATGTGGATGTCCGCAAAGTGCTGAAGCATTCTCTGTGCCTGTCGGCGGATGTCAATGCGGCGTATGACCCGACGTTTGCGAGTGTATTTGAAGAAAAAAACTCCTGCTATCTGAATAAGGGTGTCGTTTTGACGAAATATACGGGTGCGCGTGGCAAATCCGGCAGCAACGACGCGAGCGCGGAGACGATGGCGAAAGTGATCCAGATCATGGATGAGGCAGGCGTATACTGGCAGATCGGCGAGCTGGGCGCAGTAGACGTCGGCGGCGGCGGTACGGTTGCCCTGTTTGTGGCTGGCATGGATGTAGACGTTGTGGATATGGGTGTTCCGATTTTATCCATGCATGCCCCATTTGAGCTGGCATCGAAACTGGATATCTATAACACATATCTGGCATTTGCAGCATTTTGCAGCTAAAAAACAGCCAGAAAATTCCGTCAGGAAAGACAAAACGTTTTTTTCTGGCGGAATTTTTTATCAAATAATTCATATCCGGTTTCCTTAAATTGGGAAAAGTGATGAACTATGAAAAAAGAGTTGCTGAAAATATAAAATATTGAAAAATCGCTTTTGCGACAGGCTGGTTTGTGGTATGATGATTGGTAAGACATACGTGCACATATATCATATGTGCGTTTGAAAGCCAGGTGCCGGATGGCGCAGGCAGGAAATTGAGAGATAGAGGACGACTAAATGAAGAGATGGAAAATAGCAGGCATCTGTCTGGCGGTTGCGGTAGCAGCAGCGGCATCTGGATGCGGAAAAAAGACAGGGACTGAGACGACCGCAGCAGAGAGCACGGCTGCAGAGACAGAGGAGTATGTCGCAGAGAGCAGCGTGAAGCTGGGCGAGTACAAAGGCATCGCTGTGACCGTGACCGAGGCATCCGTGACGGACGAGGAAGTAGAAAACCAGATTCAGCAGGTGTTGAATTCAAAGGCCGAGTACCGCGAGGTAGACCGGGCAGCCCAGACGGGCGATCAGGTCAACATTGACTATAAGGGACTTTTAGACGGTGAGGCATTTGAGGGCGGTACCGCCGAGGGCTATGACCTGACACTGGGATCCGGCAGCTTTATCGATGGATTCGAGGATGGGCTGGTCGGCGCTGTGAAGGGCGATCAGAAAGACTTAAACCTGACCTTCCCGGATTCGTATCCGAACAACCCGGATCTGGCAGGTAAGGCGGTTGTATTTGAGGTAACGGTCAATGCGGTCAAGGAGCGCTCCGTTCCGGAACTGACGGATGAGTTTGTTGCTTCCGTATCACCGGATGATGGAACCGTGGAGAAATACCGTGAATCCACCCGTGAGAACCTCTTAGAGCAGAAACAGCTCTCGATTGACAATCAGAGAGATACAGATATTCTCAATGCGGTTGTGGACAATTCAGAAGTTGTATGCTCGACTGCATCGATCGACGAGGCATATGATACACAGTTAAAGGCATACACCAACATGCTTTCCTCCTACGGCGTCGATCTGGCGACCTATGCGGGTATGATTGGAAGCGACGAGGACAGCTTCAAGCAGAAGATCCGAGAGGAAGCCAAGGAAATGGCGAAACAGTCCCTCGTTTTAAATGAGATTGCGAAGCAGGAAAATATCACGATCGACGATTCGGACAAGGAAGCACTGGCGAAACGCTACGGCTACGAGAGCCTGGAGACGATGCTTCAGAACGATAACATCGATCAGAAGATGGTGGACGATACGGCACTGATGCAGAAGACACTTGATTTTCTGGTAGAAAATGCCAAGATCACCGTCAGCACTGAGGAGAACAATGCGGCGCTGAATACAGAAGCAGCCGAGGACGAGGCGGAGTAGAAAGCGTCTCATAAAAATACAGATAAGGGGATAGACATATGCAGATTTTATACGACAGAATCCGTAAAGATGGAATCGTAAGAGCAGGAAATGTATTGAAAGTGGATCGTTTCCTGAATCACCAGATGGATATTCATCTGTTCCAGGAGATCGGCAAGGAGTTTAAACGCCGTTTTGAGGGTGAGGAGATCAACAAGATCCTGACGATCGAGGCGTCGGGTATTGGTATTGCCTGTATCGTAGCCGAATATTTTGATGTTCCGGTTGTATTTGCCAAGAAAACAAAGACGAAAAATATTGCCGGAGAAGTGTATACAACGAAGGTTGAATCGTTTACCCATGGCACTGTATATGATATTATTGTGTCCAAGGAGTTCCTTGGAAAAGGCGATAAGGTTCTGGTTATCGATGATTTTCTGGCAAAGGGCAAGGCATTAGACGGTCTGACCACTTTGATTCAGGATTCGGGAGCAGAATTAGTTGGTGCGGGCATTGTCATTGAAAAAGGTTTTCAGGACGGCGGCAAACGCATCCGTGATAAGGGCATCCGCGTTGAGTCACTGGCGATCGTAGACAGCATGAATGCAGAGACCGGGGAGATCATATTCAGAAATGAAGATAAATAAAAAAGCATTGTTTTTTGATATTGATGGAACATTGTTTAGTGAAAAATTAAGGCAGGTACCGCAAAGCGCGGTGCTTGCCTTAAAAAAAACAATGGAAAAGGGAAATTTGACATTTATTAATACGGGGCGGACCTGGTGCCAGACGTCCAAAATCCGGGAGGAAGCGCCGGTAAACGGGTTGCTCTGCGGCTGTGGTACCTATATTTCCGTGGATGGAAAGACACTCTATGACCAGAGAATTTCGCCGGAACGGGCGGAGAAACTGAAAGAGGATATTCTGCGGTTCCGGATGGATACAGTGATGGAGGGCGTGGATGCCTGCTTTTTCCGGCCAGATGGGGTGCAGACCGAAACGATGCGGGCGATCCGCTCGATTCTCGACCAGAGCGGCGCGGTTTCGGCAAAGAACTGGTCGGATCCGTCCTTTTCGATCAGTAAATTTTGCGTGGCAGTCGGAGCAGACAGTGATCCGGCGGGATTTTTTGAGACACTTCGGGATTTTGAGGTGATTGACCGGGGCGGCGGCTTCTATGAGTGTGTGCCGATGGGGCATTCTAAGGCGAGTGCGATCGAGTGGATTTTGAAGCAATATGAGATCGCGCTGGAGGACGCGTGGGTCTTTGGAGACAGCATGAACGATCTGTCGATGTTCCAGTATGTGCCGAATGCGGTTGTCATGGGAAAACACGATGCCGGGCTGGAGCCGTATGCGACGTTTACGGCGAAGACCGTGGAGGAAGATGGGATTTACCGGGCGATGGAAGAGCTGGGGCTTTTGTAAGGAAGCAATGGTTTGGTGTTTGATATATATATGTATAAAGAGTGAAATTTGTGTGGATGTGTGGAGTTCAGAGAAACATCCTGTGGAGAGAAGTTTCAGGAAAGATTGACCTGGTGGATGTCTGAGACTGGAAATGCTCAAGATTGTGGATAGTTGAGACAGAACTAGAATGAAAGGGTGTTGGATAAAGATATATGAATTATGAGAAATCGGAAAAATATGAAGTTCTCAAGCGGTATTTCGGATATGACAGTTTCCGAGAAGGACAGGAAATGCTGATTGATGGGATTCTTGATGGGCGTGATGTGCTGGGAATCATGCCGACGGGCAGCGGAAAATCACTGTGTTATCAGGTTCCGGCATTGATTCTTCCGGGAATCACGCTGGTGGTGTCACCGCTGATTTCTCTGATGAAGGATCAAGTCACGGCACTCAATCAGGCGGGCGTCCACGCGGCGTATCTGAACAGTTCGCTGACGACGGCACAGTATTATAAGGCGCTTGGGTATGCGCGCGAGGGGCGTTATCCAATCATTTATGTGGCGCCGGAGCGTCTGATGACGGAGGCATTTCTTGATTTTGCGATGCACGTGGATATTGCGATGCTGGCGATCGATGAGGCGCACTGCATTTCCCAGTGGGGACAGGATTTCAGACCGAGTTATTTGAAGATTGTTGATTTTATCGAGAAGCTGCCGAGGCGTCCGGTGGTCAGTGCTTTTACGGCGACCGCGACCAAGGAGGTCCGGGACGATATCATCGACATTTTGCAGTTACAGAACCCGGTGATGCTGACGACGGGATTTGACCGGAAAAACTTGTATTTTGCAGTGGAGACGCCGAAGGACCGCTATGCGGCGATCCGGGCATATCTGGAGGCGCACCCGGGGCAGGGAGGGATTATTTACTGTCTGACCCGCAGGAATGTTGAGGAGATCTGTGAGAAGCTGATCCGGGATGGATTTTCAGTGACGCGTTACCATGCGGGACTTTCCGATGCAGAGCGGCAGAAGAATCAGGATGATTTTATCTATGACCGGGTTCCGGTGATGGTGGCGACCAATGCGTTCGGCATGGGAATCGACCGGTCGGATGTACGGTTTGTCCTGCACTGCGGGATGCCGAAGAACCTGGAAGCCTACTATCAGGAGGCAGGACGTGCCGGGCGTGACGGCGAACCGGCGGAGTGCATCCTGTATTATAGCGGGCGGGATGTGGTGACGAACCAGCTCTTTATTGAGCGGAACCAGGACAATCAGGAGCTTGACGACTATACGCGGCAGGTGGTGCTGGAACGTGACCGGGAACGCCTGAAAAAGATGACGTTTTATTGTTTTACGAATGAGTGCCTGCGTGATTATATCCTGCGGTATTTCGGCGAATATGGAAGTAATTACTGCGGAAACTGTTCGAATTGTATGACGCAATTTGACACGATCGACATTCAGGCGGCGGCAGAGAGTCTCTTAGGCTGTGTGCAGTCGTGCGGACAGCGCTATGGAACAACGGTGATTCTCGACACGGTTCACGGGGCGAATACGGTTAAGATCCGCAATTACCGGATGGATGAGAATCCGCATTATGGGGAGCTGGCGAAGGAGAGCGTCGTGCATCTGCGCCAGATGTTTAATTTCCTCCAGGTGGAGGAGTATCTGTTTGTCACGGCGGATGAGTATTCGATTGTCAAATTGACGGAAAAAGGTGCGGCTTTCCTGGAAGCACCGGAGCCAATCGAGATGAAGATGGCGAAGGAGCGGGAAAAACAGGCAGCTGGAAGCAGCAAAAAGAGCCGCCGGGGCGCGAAGCTTCCAGCCGGGGCAGCCGAATTTACGGAGAAGGAAGAGACGCTCTTCGAGTCACTCCGCGCGCTGCGCCGCGAGATTGCATCCGAGGAAAAAGTGCCGCCGTATATCGTATTTTCTGATAAGACGCTGACGCATATGTGTATTTTAAAACCGGTCACGGAAGCGGAGATGCTGGAGGTGTCCGGCGTGGGTGCGTATAAGTTTGAAAAATATGGAGAACGGTTTCTGGAGTGCGTGCGGAAGTTCTTAGGACAATAAGCGGGAATCCTCGGCAATTCAATTACCGAGATGAAAGCGCA
>NZ_QUJN01000020.1:0-440 GCF_003480665.1 Clostridium sp. AM28-20LB
TCATAATTGCAGACATTCCAGAGCTTGGAAGCAGCGTAACACATATGCCCTATAATATTAGAATATTCCGGCCGGATATTAACCGATGTTCTGTGAGACAACAGCATTCTCCTCCCCCCTTCAGACAGCCATGCATATGAATATTTACAATTCACATTGAATTAATACGACTTGCTCTGATGTTCAATATAACGGCGAATATTTTCCTCAGATACGGATCCGATCGTTTCCACATAATAGGAATGGTTCCACAGTTCTCCCTTCCACAACTGGTTTCTTATTTCCGGAAAACGTTCGAATAATTTCCTGCCTGTGATCCCCTTCAGATACTTGATAATGGCTGTTATTGACAGCTTTGGTGGAGCTGATACAAAACAGTGAACATGATCACCTTCACTACATTCAAATAAATGAACGGTAAAACCTTTATCGTCAGCTAT
>NZ_QUJN01000020.1:450-726 GCF_003480665.1 Clostridium sp. AM28-20LB
TAAATGAACGGTAAAACCTTTATCGTCAGCTATCTGCTGCACGAGTTCCTGTAGGTATTTCTCAACTTCTGGGGTTAATATCTTCCGTCTGTATTTCACCGACCAAACCATATGGTAGTTAATATTACACACACAAGTCCTATAATGTATAAGATTTTCTTTCATACATATAGTATATCATATCGAAATGTAATGCGCAACCATTATTCGAACGTATTTTCGTTTTTATTGTATGCCGGTTACGGCATTACTATCAAAGGATGAGAATTATTATAC
>NZ_QUJN01000021.1:0-625 GCF_003480665.1 Clostridium sp. AM28-20LB
TTATGCCCCACTGCACCGCCTACCGCCTGCGCGGACATATGGGACGCATTCTGCATCTTCGCCAGCTTTTTTGCAATCTCCCCATAGGTAGTCGTCTGTCCATACGGAATTTGCAATAAAATCTGCCACACCGCCTGTCGAAATGCGGAGCCAGTCGGATGCAGCGGCGGAATAAAGTCCGGTTCTTTGCCAGAAAAATAAATATCCAGCCATCTCTTTGCCTCGGTTAAAATCAGGGATTCCTGTGAAATAGCTCCGTCTGGAAGTGTATTTGCAAAATACTTCTGCCCCTCAAACCACAGACCCGTGAGTCCGATCGCGTCTGCCGCCAGCAGAATATCGCCTAACTTTGATTTATATGTACATGTATATACTGTTTTATCCTTCACCGTGGACTCCTCCCAGGGTTATCGACTGTTTTTTTACATCCAATCGCTTTCTGCTTCCTCCAGCTTCTTCACAAGTGTATCTTTAAGAACCGTGAAAGCCAGAATAAAGCTATCGCATATCAGCAGAATCAACTCGTCTATTTCATCCTCATTATATATATGAACAGAGGTATTGCGTTTTTTTAACATGAGTAACCATATCTCAGCATCATTGATAAATCCGATCTTATAACCAA
>NZ_QUJN01000022.1:0-232 GCF_003480665.1 Clostridium sp. AM28-20LB
GGAAGGTGCGGCTGGATCACCTCCTTTCTAAGGAAGAAGAAGTAAGGGTTTTATATACTGTTGAGTTTTCGAGGATGACAATTAAAGATTGAAATCCAGGAAATGAAAGATTTCCGGTGTCGATGCGCTTAGGGGACACACCCGTTCCCATCCCGAACACGATGGTTAAGACCTAAGCGGCCGATGATACTATGCTGGAGACGGCATGGGAAAGCAGGTGGATGCCGGATTC
>NZ_QUJN01000022.1:242-606 GCF_003480665.1 Clostridium sp. AM28-20LB
ACGGCATGGGAAAGCAGGTGGATGCCGGATTCATTATGGGGGTGTAGCTCAGTTGGGAGAGCACCTGCCTTGCAAGCAGGGGGTCAAGAGTTCGAATCTCTCCATCTCCATTTGCCGAAAGCAACTGAATGAAAGCGAGTCGAAGACGAAACTTGAATTTAGTGCGAGGCAGTTCACGAACCTTAACGAACGCAAGTGAGTTTAGTTGAGTGAACATACTATGTACCTTGAAAACTGCATATTGAAAATCTGATACAAAGTTCAAACTGAAAAGTTTGAAACAAATATCAAGACATCCGAGGTGTTACACAAAAGTGTAACCAAACAAACCAAAAACAAGCAATTATTAATTGTAAACACCATA
>NZ_QUJN01000023.1:0-230 GCF_003480665.1 Clostridium sp. AM28-20LB
ATTGAGGGAAAAGGACCTTATCAGATAGCAAGAGAACTTTCAGAAGAAAAAATTGAAAGACCATCTTATTATCTTGGCAAAAAGGGACTTGGAAATCATGCAAGCAACTATGACAAAGAAAATCCATATATGTGGCGAGGAAATCAGGTTACTACTCTGATTGCCCGACCAGAGTATATCGGAAAGACTGTCAACTTCAGGACATTCAAAAATTCCTATAAGGACAAAAA
>NZ_QUJN01000023.1:240-576 GCF_003480665.1 Clostridium sp. AM28-20LB
ATTCAAAAATTCCTATAAGGACAAAAAAGTGAAAAGGGCAAATAAGGAAGATTGGGTGGTTTTTGATGATACACAAGAGCCTATTGTTGATGAAGAAACATGGCTGCTTGCTCAAAAGTTAAGACAGAATGTAAGAAAAGCAGATCCTATGGGCGAGCCTAATGTTCTAACCGGAAAGATTTACTGTGCTGACTGTGGTGCGCCGATGTATAATCACAGGCAACGAAAAGGGCGTGAAAGAATATACTATACTACCAAAGGCGAAAAGCGGATAAGCCATTCAAATCCGGCAGATTGTTATGAATGTTCCACTTATAATCTTGCTTATCAGAAGTA
>NZ_QUJN01000024.1:0-230 GCF_003480665.1 Clostridium sp. AM28-20LB
ATTGAGGGAAAAGGACCTTATCAGATAGCAAGAGAACTTTCAGAAGAAAAAATAGAAAGACCGTCTTATTATCTTGGAAAAAAGGGACTTGGAAATCATGCAAGCAACTATGACAAAGAAAATCCGTATATGTGGCGAGGAAATCAGGTTACTACTCTGATTGCCCGACCAGAGTATATCGGAAAGACTGTCAACTTCAGGACATTCAAAAATTCCTATAAGGACAAAAA
>NZ_QUJN01000024.1:240-575 GCF_003480665.1 Clostridium sp. AM28-20LB
TTCAAAAATTCCTATAAGGACAAAAAGACGAAAAGGGCAAATAAGGAAGATTGGGTGGTTTTTGATGATACACAAGAGCCTATTGTCGATGAAGAAACATGGCTGCTTGCTCAAAAGTTAAGACAGAATGTAAGAAAAGCAGATCCTATGGGCGAGCCTAATGTTCTGACCGGAAAGATTTACTGTGCTGATTGTGGTGCGCCGATGTATAATCACAGGCAGCGGAAAGGGCGAGAAAGAATATACTATACTGCCAAAGGCGAAAAAAGGACAAGTTATTCCAATCCGGCAGATTGTTATGAATGTTCCACTTATAATCTTGCTTATCAGAAGTA
>NZ_QUJN01000025.1:0-527 GCF_003480665.1 Clostridium sp. AM28-20LB
AAGTTGGAGGATACACGCATGAAAATTGTAATCATTAATGGAAGTGCCAGAAAAGGAAATACGCTGGCAGCAATCAATGCATTTATAAAAGGAGCGTCAGAAAAGAATAAAATTGAAATCATTGAACCCGACAAACTCAACATTGCACCATGCAAGGGATGTGGTGTCTGTCAATGCTCTAAGGGATGCGTCGACAAGGATGATACAAATTCTACAATTGATAAAATTGCTGCCGCAGATATGATTCTTTTTGCTACACCAGTTTATTGGTGGGGAATGTCAGCACAATTGAAACTTATCATTGATAAGTGCTACTGCCGTGGATTGCAGTTAAAAAACAAAAAAGTTGGCACAATTGTTGTAGGTGGTTCTCCCGTAGGCAGTATCCAGTATGAGCTGATTGATAAGCAGTTTGACTGTATGGCAAAATATCTTTCATGGGATATGCTTTTCAAAAAATCATATTACGCAACAGCCAGAGATGAACTTGAAAAAAATAAGGATTCCATGAACGAACTTGAGTGGAT
>NZ_QUJN01000003.1:0-51680 GCF_003480665.1 Clostridium sp. AM28-20LB
TCCAGTCAAAATTCGCTTGGCTAATTTTAACCGTTATTACTGTTGTTTTGGTTCTTCGCAAAATTTGCATTTTGCTCATCGCGTTCAACTCGCTCATGCCTGCAAGCAGTCATGGACTCGTTTTTATCGCGAATGTTCTGAATGTTCTCTTGAACTTCAAGGCTTAACCAAAAGCCTTTGTTCTTAGAATTTTCAGGGTTTTACATACTGTTCAGTTTTCAAGGTTCTTTGTTGTTGCCTCAGCAGCAACTTTTATAGTTTATCAAAAGTTTTTGCTTTTGTCAACACTTTTTTATTTTTTACAAATCCACGTTTTTTCGAAATTTTTCTGAGTTCATCAAGAATCTTCAAATCATTTCTTTCGTTTCGTGTTTTGTTTTTGTCCTTGTCTCGAAGACGTATGTTATGATACCAGAGCATTCCCGGAAAGTCAAGCATTTTTCTAAATTTGCTATTTTATATGTTTTTTTGTGATTTTTAAGAATATTCTGGCATCATTTAAACAGAGCTATTTCTATATTGCTGTTCTTTCTTCTACAATTTCATTTTCTAATCAGCAGCTGGAACAGTTCTGACAGGTTCTGCAATCGCGTGCTGTCTGGCTCTATTGATTTTCATTGCCTTCCCGGGTTTTCTTAGCAATGTGTTCCTTCTTTCCCATCCGTTCTGCTATCTTTCTGGCGCTCTCGGTCACTGCCAGACCGCCTTCACTCGTCTCGCGTAAAGCAGCCGGAAGCGCATTGCCGATCCGGCGCATGGAATCGACGACCTCGTCTGCCGGGATCGCGCTCTTGATTCCCGCCATTGCCATCTGCGCGCTGACCGCCGCATTGACGGCGCCAGCGGAATTCCGCTTGATACACGGAACTTCAACCAGACCGCAGACCGGATCACAGGTTAGTCCCAACATATTTTTGAGGGCAAATGCCGCTGCATTCGCGATACACTCCGCATCGCCGCCCTGCAGATATGCCAGCCCCCCTGCTGCCATCGCACTTGCTGAACCAATCTCCGCCTGGCATCCACCCGATGCACCGGCGATGCTCGCATTTTCTGCAATAACCGCACCGATTCCTGCACTGACAAAGAGCGCCTCGACCATCCGGTTCTCCGTTTCCTTACAATATTCCTCATACGACAAAAATACCGCCGGAATCACCCCGCATGCGCCCGCCGTCGGAGCCGCCACGATTCGTTTCATACAGGCGTTGGACTCTCCCATTTTCACCGCTTTTTCCATCACAAGCCCCATGTATCCGCCCGCCAGGCTGCGACCGGAGGCATTGTATGCGTGCAGTTTTTCTCCGTCGCCGCCCGCCATTCCACTTGCCGAGACGATCGAGCCGTCGTATTCCTGATCTGCCTGGCGCATCGCCTGATACATCTGCCGCATTGTTTCAAACGATTCTTCCACCGTCACCTGGCGTTCCTGCACATCCGCCAGAAGAACCACCTTCCAAAGCGGAATCTGATATTCGTTCGCTAAGCGGATTAGATCATTCACTGAATGATATAACATTTCCATTTTCCCGTTCCATTCCTTTTCTTATATGAACCCTTCCTATCGAAGACTTAAATACGTTACCTTCCTGATGCCCTCCTGGCGGCGCAGCCACACAAGCCCTTCTTCCGGAATCTCTTGATCACACTCAATAACCATCACTGCCATGCCGCCGCGCGCCGCACGGTAGAGCTGCATCGTCGCAATGTTGATCGATTTGTGCGCCAGCATCGCCGTCACATCCGCCACATGTCCCGGCTGATCGTCATTGTGGACAACCAAGGTTGGATAACTGCCGGAAAAATTAGCATCGATCCCATCAACCTTCGCAATATTAATCCGTGAGCCACCCAGGGATTCACCTACTACCGTCAGGCTGCGCCCAGAAACGCCCTCAAGCTCCAGTTCCGCTGAATTTGGATGCGCCTCTTTTAAATTGGCTTCCTCAAAGGAAAACTCAATCCCCTTCTCCTCTGCCAGGTGGAAGCTGTCCGGAATCCGCATGTCATCCGGCGCCATCCCTAAAAGTCCCGCAATCAGTGCTTTCTGGGTTCCGTGTCCGGTTCCCGTTGCCAGAAATGAGCCGTACAGACCAATCCGTGCCCGCTTAACCGGTTCCCCAAGAAGCTTCTGCGCCACAAATCCAATCCGAACCGCGCCCGCTGTGTGGGAACTGGACGGTCCGACCATCACCGGACCTACTATATCAAATAGATTCATATTTCTTTCCTTTTCTCTCGTTTACTTCGCCAGGTAGCCGCCATCCACCGGGATTACCGCTCCCGTTATATATTCTGCCGCGTCACTCGCTAAAAACACGGTAATTCCTGCCAGATCTTCCGCCTTCCCCCAGCGGTGCATCGGGATCCGCGCCGTTACCTCTTCATACTGACCCGGATTTTTGGCTTTCATATCCGATGTGAGCTTTGTCTCCATATAACCAGGTGCGATCGCATTGACGGTCACACCACGCGACGACCATTCATTAGAGCAGGCTTTCGTGAGCTGCGCCACGCCACCCTTACTTGCCGCGTATGCCGGTATCATCACACTTCCGAAGAAGGATGTCATCGATGCCACATTAATAATTCTGCCGTATCCACGCTGCAGCATATCCCGCGCCGCCAGCTGAGACATCTGGAACATAGCACCTAAATTTACTCGCAGAACCCGATTCCACTCTTCCATCGGAAAATCTTCTGCCACGCACCGGTGCTGAACTCCCGCACAGTTTACCAGTATATCCGCCTGACCGTCAAGGCTTTCCACCAGATGCTTATAGATATCCGGAACCTCCTCTTCTCTTACCAGATCTCCCACTATTCCGTGAACCACCGCCCCGGTTATCCGTGCAAGCGCATCTGCGCTCTCCCGCACCTTCTCACTTGTTCCCAAAATGGCAACCTCCGCCCCCGCTCTGCACAGTCCCTCTGCCATGCCATAGCCGAGCCCTCTGGTTCCACCCGTGACGATCGCTTTCTTCCCCTTTAAGCTAAACAAATCCATAAAATCGCGCATCTTTCATTTCCCCTTTCAAAAACACCCATCTGTAAACAGTCCCCCTGCTGCTGAGCGCGAACTATCGATACATTTGTTTTCTATTTTCTATATATAAAAGCTGCCGCGAAACAAGAATTTCATCCTTTTCACAGCAGCTTTTTTTCTTTTATTCAATGCATTTTCTTCCGCTACCTGACCGGCTGCATCGAGCGATCCGCTTATGCCAGCTTTTCGCCGGTCAGCATCTCATAGCTCTGAAGATATTTTTCAATGGTCTTGTCTACAATCTCCTGCGGGAGTGTCCAGTCATTGCCCGGATGAGCGGTCAGCCAATCGCGTGCAAACTGCTTGTCGAAGGACGGCTGGGAATGTCCTGCCTCGTAACCCTGTGCCGGCCAGAAACGGGAGCTGTCCGGAGTCAGCATCTCATCACCAAGAACGATGTTGCCATTCTCATCCAGACCGAACTCAAACTTGGTATCTGCGATAATGATACCTTTTTCCAGTGCGTACTCCGCACATTTTTTGTAAAGTGCTATCGTGTATTCACGCAGCTTATCTGCATACTCCTTTCCCTTGCCCGGGAAGTATTTTTCCAGATGATCTACGCTCTGCTCATAGGAGATGTTTTCATCATGATCGCCAATCTCTGCCTTAGTGGACGGTGTGTAGATCGGCTCCGGCAGTTTGTCAGACTCTTTTAAGCCTTCCGGCAGTTCAATTCCACAAACCTTTCCGGTCTTCTGGTAGCTTGCCCAGCCGCTTCCTGTGATATAACCGCGGACGATGCACTCAATCGGAAGCATCTCAAGCTTACGGCACATCATGCTCTTTCCTTCGAATTTCTCCTGCTGGAAGAATTCCGGCATGTCTTTTACATCTACGGAAATCATGTGATTCGGGATAATATCTTTCGTAAGGTCAAACCAGAACTTAGACATCTGTGTCAGTACCTTGCCTTTGTTTGTCACTTCATTATGTAAGATAACATCAAAGCAACTGATACGATCCGTTGCAACCATAATTAGACTGTCTCCATTGTCATAGATTTCACGGACTTTTCCTTCTTTAATCGGTTTCATCTCCTGCATTTTTCGCACCTCATTCTTAAATTTTATGGTGGAATCCAGAGCCCCCCTATATCACAAATGTACAGCTCTGTATCCTTCTATCTGATAAATTACCACTTATCCGCCCTTATTGTCAAGACTCGCCTCCCCGTTTCCCCCTTAAATCCCAACAATTCAGCATTTTACCCTGTAAAGGGCAGTTTGGCATGAATTTTTCTACGCCGTTTTCTTCCAAAATGGAATAGTAAAAATGCAGCGTTATCTGCCGTTCTTCCCTGCTTAAAGAAGAGCTGGCAGATGACACCGCATTTTATCAATTTACCATTTATTATGTATATGCCTCGGATTCTCAGCCCGACACACTCTTACTTATTTCAGAGCTGCAAATCCACGCTCCAGATCCTCGATGATATCGTCGATATGCTCGGTACCGATGGACAGACGGATGGTGTTCTGCTTAATGCCCTGATCTGCCAGCTCCTCGTCGGTCAGCTGGGAGTGGGTTGTTGTTGCTGGATGGATAACCAGGCTCTTTACATCTGCTACGTTTGCTAACAGGGAAAAGAGCTGCAGGTTGTCGATGAACTTATGAGCTTCTGCCTGTCCGCCCTTGATCTCAAAGGTGAATATAGAAGCGCCGCCGTTCGGGAAATATTTCTCATACAGGGCATGATCCGGATGATTCGGCAGAGACGGATGATTTACGTGCTCTACTAACGGATGTTTGGACAGGTACTCAACAACCTTCTTGGTATTTTCCACATGACGGTCGATACGCAGAGACAATGTCTCAGTTCCCTGAAGAAGCAGGAATGCGTTGAACGGGGAAATCGTAGCGCCCATATCACGCAGAAGGATCGCACGGATGTAGGTAACGAATGCTGCCGGACCTGCTGCCTCTACGAAAGATACGCCGTGGTAGCTCGGATTCGGATCTGCGATTGCCGGATATTTGCCGCTTGCTTTCCAGTCAAATTTACCGGAATCTACGATGATGCCGCCCAGAGTGGTTCCGTGTCCGCCGATGAACTTGGTAGCGGAATGTACGACAATGTCTGCGCCATGCTCGATCGGGCGAATCAGGTACGGTGTACCAAATGTATTGTCAATGACTAACGGAAGTCCGTGTTTGTGTGCAATCTCAGCGATCGCGTCGATGTCCGGGATATCACTATTCGGATTTCCGAGAGTCTCCAGATAGATAGCACGGGTATTTTCCTGAATTGCACCTTCTACCGCTTCCAGATTATGAGCATCTACGAAAGTTGTAGATACACCGAAATGGGAAAGTGTATGCTCTAAAAGGTTATAGCTGCCGCCGTAGATGGTCTTCTGTGCTACGATGTGACCGCCGTCTGCTGCCAGTGCCTCGATTGTATATGTAATAGCAGCTGCGCCGGATGCGGTTGCCAGTGCTGCAACGCCGCCCTCCAGTGCTGCGATTCTCTTCTCAAATACATCCTGTGTGGAGTTGGTCAGACGTCCGTAAATGTTACCGGCATCTGCCAGACCAAAACGTGCTGCCGCATGGGCGGAATTTTTAAATACATAAGAAGTGGTCTGATAAATCGGAACGGCTCTAGAATCGGTTGCCGGATCCGGCTGCTCCTGACCTACGTGTAACTGAAGAGTCTCAAATCTATAGTTTCCCATCTCAAAATACCTCTCTTTCTTTTTCTGGAAGTTTATTTCCTAGTATGTAAATTCGTTTTTATTTTATATTCATTTTTTTATTTGAGCAAGCGTTTTTCCATTTATTTTCAAGCTTTCTATAAAATAATTGCTTTTTCCGCAATATGATATTTGCTTATGCAAATGTATATTTGGCTTTTTGGGTAAATAAAAAGCCGGACCGCTTAATCTCCTTTAAGCTCCCGGGCAAATGGCTTGCATCTTAAATCGTTGTCATTCTCTTGAACGGCAGATATGCAAATTTACCTGACCATATAAAATGCCCGGGAATTACACATTCGACAACAACACATCAGATTTCCGTTCCATACAATATTCTGTCTTGCCATTGTATCTGCCTCCTTTTCATTTTCATGTTCTTTCCGAACTCGATGGCTTAATGATACTCTTATAAACCAACTTTGTCAATAGGTATTAGGAAAAAACTTTTTTTCTTTGTTTTCCACGCTTTTCTCCTTGAAAGTCCTATTACCTTGCGTTATAATTGGTTAATAGTAAGGAGGTTACCGAATGATATCAACAAAAGGAAGATACGCCCTGCGCGTTATGATCGATCTGGCGGAACAAAATTCTGCTGGATATATACCACTGAATGAAATTGCCACCCGTCAGCAGATTTCTGAAAAGTATCTGGAAATCATCTTGAAGGTTCTGGTCAAAAATAAATTACTGGAAGGACAGCGCGGCAAAGGCGGCGGTTACCGTCTGACCCGTCCGATGAATGAATATACCGCCGGAGAGATTCTGGAACTGACCGAAGGCTCTCTCTCTTCCGTTGCCTGCCTTGCACCGGATGCGCCGCCGTGCGAACGTCAGACAAGCTGCGTGACCCTGCCGATGTGGAAACGCTTTGATCAGGTTGTACACAATTTCTTCTATAATATTACTTTAGAAGATCTGGTAAAAGAAAGTCAGTCTTTGCCGAAAAGTACGAATTAGCATTTATAAATGAACGAAGGCATTCCATTTTGACCGAATGCCTTTTTATATATAGATTTTTCTATTTATTTCAGTATTGAAGCATCTCAAATGTTATTTTTTGATGCCTTTCCGCTCTTTTGCCCGCTCGAGCAGTTTCCCCGCCTCTTCCAGTGCTCCCGGAAGATACGCTTCCGTCCACTCTTTTCCGGCTTTTTCCTGCTTCTTGATTGCATCCCAATCCGTGACCGATTCTCCCTGTTCGGACAGCATCGACTTACCAAACACGTGCGGATGGCGGCGGATCATTTTTTCACTGGCGCCATCCATGACCTCCCGTATCGTAAACAGTCCTTCTTCCTCCGCGATCTGGGCGTGAAGAAGAATCTGCAGCATTAAATCCCCCAGTTCTTCTTTCAGGTTCTCCGCATCGCCGGTCGCCTCCCAGATATTGATACCGCCAATCACCTCTGCCGCTTCTTCAATGCAGTACGGTTTCAGCGATGTATGCGTCTGCGCCCGATCCCACGGACAGCCGTCCTCGGCACGGAGATGGCGGACTACCTCGCAGAAGCGCATGAACGATGCGGCGCGGTCATTTTCTTTTTTTATCTCATTTGATTCTCGTTTCATTCTCTCTATCCATTTTCTTGTCTGCTTTTATTTCTGAGCTTGTTTATATGCCTATTTTGTAGCTGTTCAGTACCTTCACAGCCACAAGCAAAAATCCATTAAAAATTGCCTACGGCAATGGGATTTTTGCCTGCTGACCCATATTTTCGTACGGTCAGCGCAGTAAATGCGCTGACCTACTGAACAGTTACCCCATTTTTTATTATATTCCAAATTTTGCTTTCTGTCAGCCGTAAAATAAATTTGGAATTGACAGTCTGATATTTTTCATTTACAATATAAGTATAACAAAACAGATTCTTTTATTTATCGGGACTCCTGCCCGGATGCTCCCTTCGTAAATAAGAGCCATGAATCTTACAGGATACGTGGGTCTTTTTTTATTGCACATGATTCCGATACAGCTACCATACCGGACTACTTCCAATCTTTTTTGATTTGGAAATTATCCAGTAAATAAGCGCTCGGATCATCCAGATAGAAAATCCCCTGTCAATTTCTGCACAATGCAGTATACCTGGAGGATTGATACCATGACTTTTTATGAAACTTTAGATTCAATTATGAAACAGGATTTTGGCGGTCGCGGACTTTTAGCATCTCTGCCTGCTTCCCCACTTGCGGCTGTGTCTGCTTCTCTCGCCCATGCGAAAAGAGCCGTTCTTTTGACCGGTTTCCCGGTTCGAATGCCAGACGGTTCTATTACCGGCGAGACGGATGGACCTTCCGGAACTGCCAACCTCGCAGCAGCGCTGACGGCAGCTGGCTGCGGCGTGTCAGTCGTAACCGACTGGTCTTCTTATCCGCATCTGGAAGCGGCTCTCCGCTTCCGCGCTCCGCAGGCAACCTTGATCCGTCTGCCGGAACAGAATACGGATAACTTTATCCGCACCTTTATCCGTGATGCAAAACCGACCCATCTGATCAGCCTGGAGCGCCCAGGTAAAGCTGAAAACGGACATTATCATAGCATGCGCGGTGAACAGCTCGACGACATGATCACGGATTCGGCTCTTTTCCTGTCTGCTGCCAGAGAAGCTGGTGCCACGGTCATTTCCATCGGAGATGGCGGCAACGAGATGGGAATGGGGACCTTCCGCCGTGAAATTCTCGCAGGTGTTCCACACGGCGAACTTATCTGCACCGCAGAAGCAGCAGACCTGACGCTGGCAAGCGGCGTTTCCAACTGGTGGGGCTGGGGCATTGCCTCCCTGCTCTCCCTGGAATTAGGACGGAATCTTCTCCCTTCTGACCGCACCGAGACAGAATTGCTCCGCCGGGTTGTGGCAGCAGGCGGTGTGGATGGATGCACGAAAAAAGCGGAACTGACCGTTGATGCACTCCCTCTGGAGACGCATCTGAGGATTTTGCAGTCTGTCCGCAAATTGACCGATGAAACACTTAAAAAGCAGACAGCAAAGAGAGAAACTCCTTATTTTTACAGAGAGCGGAAGGTAATGGCAGCTGTTTAGGGACTTTTGGTTTTTTATTTGTTTTCATTTTCATAAAAAAGACCTGCTTATGTATTTCACTACATAAGCAGGTCTTTTTTGAATGCTTGTTTAACGCTCGCTTTTTACGCTTACAATTCACTTTTATCGTAACTGTTCAGTACCTTCACAGTCACACGCAAAAATCCATTAAAAATTGCCTACGGCAATGGGATTTTTGCCTGCTGGCCCATGTTTTCGTACGGTCAGCGCAGTAAATGCGCAGACCTACTGAACAGTTACCTTTTATCTTCTCTTTATTTGCTCTTACTTTTCTTCTGCAGCCCGATATGCCTGTGTCACATTTTTCGTGATCGCTTCCGCTTTCCGGTCAGCCGCCACAACCACATGACTCAATGCAAGTAATGCCAAAACGTTCGGAATAACCATCAGCGCGTTGAAGAAATCTGCCAGAGCCCATACTAAATTTACCTTTAACATAGAACCAATGACAATACAAATCACAACGATGAAGGAATAAACCTTTGCCGCGCCCTCGCCGAACAGATATTTCGCATTCGTCAGACCAAAGAAATGCCATCCCAGAATCGTCGAAAATGCGAAGAACAGCAGGCAGATCGCAATAAAAATAGAACCAAAGTTTCCAAAACTCTGCATGAATGCCGCCTGTGTCAGCGCTGTACCATCCTTGCCGGAGCTCATCGCATCCGTTGTCAGGACTGCAAATACGGTCAGATTTAAAATAACAAATGTATCAATAAAGACACTGATCATCGCACAAAGCCCCTGATGATGCGGGCTTTCTGCTTTCGCACGTGCGTGAGCATGCGGTGTGGAACCCATACCTGCCTCATTGGAGAAAAGTCCTCTCGCTACACCAAAACGGATTGCTTCGCGGACGGTGATACCAGCACCAGCACCCATTACCGCTTTCGGATCAAACGCGCCCTTGATGATCATCATAAATGCTGTCGGCACGTAATTGATATGAAGACCAATCAGAATCAGGCTTCCTACAATGTAAACGCCTGCCATAACTGGCACAACCTTCTCTACCACAGCTGCCAGACGTTTGGTTCCACCAATGAAAATGAATCCTGCCAGTACTGCCAGCACAAGACCGATCGTGATCGGCGGAATATTGATTCCATATACCTGAAATACCTCTGTAAACGCAGCACCGATCGAGTTGGACTGTACCATATTGCCCATAAACCCAAGTGCTAAAACAATAAAGATAGCAAACAGAGTGGATAATACCTTTCCAAAATTACCTTTAAATGCCGCCTTGATGTAGTAGACAGGTCCGCCTGTCACCTCACCATTTACCTCTGTTTTGTAGGTCTGTGCCAGAACCGCCTCGGAGTAGATGGTCGCCATTCCGAAGAACGCGCTCAGCCACATCCAGAAGATTGCACCCGGACCGCCGCCAAACAGCGCTGTCGCCGCACCTGCCAGGTTACCAGTACCAACCTGTGCTGCGATCGCCGTCATGATCGACTGAAACGGGCTCATTTCCCCTTTTTCATGTTTTTCTCCGTTCAGGCTGAAATGTCCAAACACATGCTTGCAGCCCTCGCCAAATTTTCTTACCTGGATGAATTTGAGACGAATCGTGTAATAGATGCCCGTTCCACACAGCAGAATCAGCAGAAGAAAACTCCACAGAAAATCATTGCCTTTGTTTACCAGTGTCAAAATCGTGTCCATTTTTTATCCTCCTCTATGTTTTCGTTACGATTCCGGCTCTTTTGTAAATCCGGGATCGAGTAATAAAATAAGAGCTGATACAAATCAGCTCTCCAAAGAGTAGAACATATGCATACAATAGAACTCATCCCCTGGTTCCATTGTGATTGGTTGTATGCCCTGTCCTTTTGCCTGAGAGATCAACGAATACCATGGACGTGCATCCGTCTTACACCTTCGGCGCTCCTTCTTGGAGACTCTCCAGAGTGTCCCTGCCTGACTGACCTTCGATCACTCGTCAGGACGGTTCAGTAAACAGGAACGAACTTATGTGAGGTATGCTATCACATTTCTTCTGCTTTTTCAACTGATTTTTATAAATTATACGAAAATCCTCAAAATATTACGGTTCGCGACACGTTTTCCCCCTTTTCATTAAACTGCTCATACTTTTCCCCAATCAAAAGAGAATCCATCTGCGGGTATGCACCATCTTTTAAAATATACGATGGAATTTCCCCTTCTGGCTGCCATCCCGGCTTTTTCCCTCCCCATTCTTCCCGGTTTTGAGCTGCCTCTGCCTCCGTCACTTTCCTCCATGCCGATTCTGCTGCCTGACCACGCTTTCCCTGCTTTGTCAAAGGAATCACTTTAAAATGATATACGCCCGCAGTCTGCATCAACGGTACAAAATCGTACTGTTCAGCACTCGTCCGATGCGGATGTCCGACACGCTTCGCATCCCGGTAAAGCATCACCAAATATGCCGAAGCCCCCGGCGCTTTCTTCCACCTGCCAATTCCTCTTTTCTCCCAGTCTGCTGCATCCACCGTTCCTATTATCTCTCCGGCATCCTGTAATTCGATCGTCAAAAGCAACGTAGTGCCATTATCTTTCCGAACTGCCTTGCTGCATACCGCGCCAAGCCCTGAAAACTGGATGTCCTCCTGGCGAAGGACGGAAAAAGAATCATCTGCGTCGGATTCCAGTTCTATTTCGTATAGAATTTCCGGAGCAGGTTCTTCTGCATGGATTTCTTCTATCTTTCGTTCTTCTAAAGAAACTTCTTTGGTACCTATATTTTCAGAGTCGGCTTGTATGCTCCCTTTATATTGTTCATTTTCTTTTTTTCCCACCTCTGCCCCATCCATCGCCGGTCCGCTTGCCGGATCACCGGAGATTCGTTCCACACCAGTGACGCTATATGCCCTGTCCCGGCTTTCCGCCTCCAAAACAGGCATTCCCATTTCATCCAGCTCTTCTGCTGCCAGCCGAATCCTGACCCGATCGATGGATGCTGCGGCAGCGGAGAAACATCCCGCAGCCGTCTGGCTCAGTACGGCTGCTCCGAAGAGCAGCCCTTTCGCCATCTGATTCATAAAATTCCTCCTCTCCCACTTTATGTGCTCTCGAAATCTTTCTGTGCTTGATTTTGTAAAATGTTTTTTGTTAGCCGCAAAAGCAAGTGCAGAAAAGACTCCGAGAGTACATCTTTCTTCTGTTCATTTTTCTCTTATTTTTTTACTCCTCCTTGCCCTTATCATTCCTCTCCATATTCTTTTTTATATTTTCCTCCTTTCTTAGCCGCTCTACGAGCGCCAGTCCAGCCCCAGCGCTCATACATATCAGTCCAATCACCAGTTTCCACTTCCAAATCAGTGAAATCACTTCATTCAGACGCTCTTTTTCGTCCTCAACCTGATAAGCACCTTCTACTTCCCAGGTGGCTGATTCTCCATATCCCATCTTCGGAAGCGGCTTCATCTGTCTGCCGTCGAGAACAATTTTCCCATCTCCACAGATCGACTCTGGCACATGAACTGTTAAATAGCCCTCTTTCAGATCTTCTATCACTTTCTTTGGATGTTCCGGCTGACCGTGTCCCGGTCGCCCCGGATTCTCCGGCTTCAAGCAGTCATACATCCGCACAACCGTCACCGTTCCGCCCTCTGAAACCGTAAATGAAACTGGTTCGGCTTTTTCGTAGCCCTCCGGCGCTTCCAGCTCTTCCAGAATATAGCGGCAGCCCTCCTTTAAAATGCCCTGTATGCATTTCTCCTTTTCTTCAGAAATCCATTCCAATATTACCTTTCCAGTCTCATCAGAAATCCTCAGGCGGGCACCTTTTACAAATTCGCTATCTCCTTTCTGCTCCCTCCATTTCCGCTTCTCCACCTGCACTTCCGTCGGCCTGTCATACATCTTCACCTGATCGACTCGACCGTCCAGTGATACCGTAAATGTCACTTTTTCTGCTTTCCAGTACCCATCCGGCGCTATTTTTTCTACCAGCACATAGTTTTTTCCAGCGTTTAACTTTCCTTTTATCACATGGGCGCCCCGATCAGATACCCACGAATCAACCAAGGTTCCGCCTTCCTTCTCCTCCCAGAGTTCCATCCGCGCCCCCGGCAGTTCCTTTTCTCCCGTCACACTGTATTTTGTGATTTCCACGTGCGTCGGCTTATCCTGCATGGAAATCCGCTCGACCGTTCCATCCTCGGAAACAGTAAACGGAATCTCTTCCGCATACGCAAATCCATCCGGCGCTCCCGTCTCGCGCATTATATAACTCTTTCCCGGTGTCAACGTTCCAATTATCTCATGAGGATGATCCGCAGAAATCCATGATTCGATTACATTTCCAGACTGATCCAGAATCTCTATCTGAGCACCCGGAAGCTCCGTTCCGCCCAGATCTGTCTTTGAAAAGACCAGCTTTGTCGGGGAATCTATCATTCCAATTCCATCTATCTGTGCATCGTCCCCCAGAGAAAAAATCATCTGATTCGACTCCACCTCTTCCGTTTTTCCACCGTCCAGTTCCAGCAGTTCAACCAGGCGGTATCTATTCCCACGTTTGAGCACTTCGCGCACCGACCGATCATTCTGATGAAATTCCCAGAGCGCTGTATTTCCCTGCCGAGAGGTTCGTCCCGTGCTTCCTGTACTCTTCCACTCGATCGGCAGTCCATCCGGAGTCTGTGCCGGAACTTGTGCCCGAACCTCATAGTTTGTGCCCCACGGCATTCCTGTCAAAACAACCGATTCGCCACAAGAAAGCGTCAGGCTTCCTCCACTTCGCAGCGTTCCCGATTTAGAACCTGTGTACGAAATCAAGCCTGGAAGCTCTTTTCCCTCCGCATTCTTTAAGTATAACGTATATGTTATATCTACCTGCCTTAACAACGCCGCAGCAGTTCCCGTCACCCGCCCGGCGATAGCAATTGCGCCCGGAGATAGAATTGGATGGAAGGATTCATAGCTTTTGCCCGTTTTTCCCCATATCGTTGCCGTTACCGTCATACCAGAATGATTTTCCTGTCCGTTTTCATTTATATGCTCTCCAACCAGAACAGCCACCCGCAAAATGCCTCCTGATCCGGCTGCCACATTCTCTATATTCCAATACCAGGATTCACCTATTTGTTCCGCTCCGCCCATCGAAGCCGCTGTCATTAGTTCACACCCAGCTGGAATTTCCAGTCCAATCTTCATATTTTCTTTTTTATCTGACTGGTTCCGATATGTAATTTCATATACAATTACACTTCCCGGCAGCACCGCTGCTCCGTCTTTTCCAATCGTGGAAACGGCGCGGATGCCACAAGGGTCGCTGTATTCCGGATTTCGTATTTCATGGATATATCCCAGGCCATCTCTGTTTTCCGGGATCCAGCTTTCCACTTCCCTGCCATCTGTCTCTTTCTGATGATATTCTTCCAGACGATACCTCGTTCCTTTTAATGTTCGAAGCGTCAGCGGATAATGTCCGTTCTCATCCCAATTCAGACGGAATGTATTTTTTCCTATCGTCCGGCGGCTGCCGTCACTGAACTCAATGATCTCCCGCAGTTCGAAACGATGTCCTTCCGCCACCCCCTCTTTTTCACATTTTTCTCGTTCCAGATAAGGCACAGAAGCTTCCATCAGTGAAGAAAGTACAAATTCTTCCCCACTGTCCAAATCCCACAGAGTTCTCACCAGACGAAGCGCTTTTCTTCCCTGCACCTGCAGAGACGTTATGCTGTCAAATAAACCGTCTGCTGTCTCTGTCTCCAGCGCATTTACACCATCTCTGGCTGCGTTAATCCCCCTGCCTGTATCTGACACCGTGAAAATCATCGGTTTCTGCACAGTGTATCCATCCGGCGCTTCCAGTTCTTTCAGAAGATACGTGTGCCCGGCAATCAGCTTTCCTTCTATCACGTGTGTTTTCCCATCGCAGATCCAGGTTTCCAATGCCTCACCCGCTTCAGTGTACACACCATCCAAAAATCCCGCTTCATACACTGCCAGCTTTGCTCCTGACACAAAGAGACCCGTATCGAAATCCAGCTTGGAAATTTTGATTTTCGTTGTTTCATTCGGCACCGTCAGATTATACGTTAGCACCTCGCATTCCTTCTGATCTTCCATCAGCACCTCGTACACGCGCGGAATAAGTTGATATCCATCCGGCGGCATCGTCTCACGGACTTCGTAATGGTACGGAATCCAGCTTCCATTCCCCCCTATCGTTCCGATTGGCAGCAATGGGCTTTCCGCCTGACCGCTCTCGTCTGTCTCCATCTGAACCTTTTCTCCCGTCTCTCTGTTTTTCACTTCAAACACCGCACCTGCCAGTTTTTCCTCTGGCTTTCTCTCATCCACCTTTTCAACCCGAACCCGTCCCTGTTTCAACGTATTAACTGCTTCGATTGTCTCCCCCGAAGCAGCCGCCACCGTAAATTTCTTAGGTTCCATGAGGCGATAACCTGCCGGTGCCGAAAGTTCCACCAGATAATACACTCCATAGGCAATCGGAGAAATCCGATGCGGCTTCCAGTCCCCTGCCTTCCAGCCTGCCGGAATCTCCTGTTTTTCTGCTTCTTCCTCTGTAAATTTTCCATCCGATCCAGAAATCCAGCGTTCCACTAAATATTCTTTTTCCTGCATCAGGCTTCCATCCTGTGCCGCCCGGAAAACAGCAAGTTCTGCGCCTGCCAGATAAATTGCCTCTTCGGATGCCTCTCCTGAGCTTCCCAGCTTGGAAATATAGACAGACTTTGCCCTATTTTCCAGCCCGTAAAGCTGAATTTCAGCAGTTTCTTCGACAATCACCGGCTTCGGTGCTGCTTTCTGATAGCCGCTTGGTGTTTTCGTCTCCACCAGAACGTAATAGCCTTTCTTTCTGTTCGAAGCCAAATCATTTTTCGTCGGATTCAGCGGTAAATAATCAATCCGGTGAATCCCATCGGAGGTATCATAACTGACCAGAGTCCCCTCCGTCTGGTAATTCCAGCGGAAATCATAGCTGCAGCCTGCTTTTCCATCCGGCTGCAGATTTTTCGTTACCTGAACAAGCACCTGCGAACCATTTCCCAGATTCCAGAGCTGACGCACTGATTCGCCCTGTTCTGTCGCCGTTTCTTCCTGTTTTTCAGCGGTATATCCACACCATGCAACCGTGTTAAACCTTGTGTGATATTCTGCATACAGCTCCTGATAGCGGGTTGCAAAGCTGTCGCTTCCTTGGCTGTAGGCTTTCGCATCTTCGGTCTTCCAGCTCGTCACCCGTTTTTCCCGGTCATAGCGCGGTGTTCCATCCGCTTCCATGACAATTCCATTTTCATCTGTCACTGCCTCATACAGGGTCAGCTCCGCCGCATATGCATTCGGCAGACATTCTTTTTTTCCATCCTTCTTCTCATATTTGAAAAAGGCGGTTTTTATATGATCTTCCTGCATCGTGATGAGCTGCAGCTTAGAAGTTTCCTGGATTTCCACCTCCATTTGATTTGTCAGATATCCCGGAGGCGTCTCTATCTCCTCGAGAATATAATCGCCTGCCGGAATCCCCTCCCATGCCATTGGCGTCTTTCCGACGGTCCATTTGGCAGTCACTGTCTTTTTCTGGTTTCTCTCATCTAGTACCGTCCAGTTCGCCGGAAGTTCCCCTTTCTTTTCCAGATAATACCCGGACGGATGTGTTTCCAAATCATCACTCGCAACTCTTTTTGCTGGATAGAGCGCTAACACGGCTCCTTCCACACTTGAAAACGTATAACCTCCTTTTCCTTCCTCCCAGGTCTTAGAATCCGATTCGTTCAAAATGTGATCATAGTCCCGGACTGGCTGCTGATATTGTTCTGGCGCGTCGATCTTTTCGATCTGCACCGTGATCGGGCGGTTAGTAAGGCGCAGCTCCTGTACCTCACAGGTTTCCTCTACCGTAAGCCCTGTCGGCATCCGTTTCGCATAGCCGGATGGGGCGCGTGTCTCCTCTAAAATATACGTTCCCGCCGGGACGCGTTTTAAAACATCCACCTGCCCATCTCTGATCCGTGTATGGAACGGATCGTTTGGCGTTTCATCCCCGGTTATCCAGCTGTTTTCCATCAGATACGCCTCACCCTGACGGTGGTACAGCGGTCGATCATCTTCCCGTTTTTCCGGATCATTTCCAATATCATAGAGTGCTGCCTTCAACTGCAGATCCCATGCATTGGCATTGTAAGCTCTGAGAAGATCGCTGTATCGGTAACGCACATAATCGCCATCCCGATCATAAACGGGATATCCTTTAATATAGGTCTGAGCGGAACGCTGGTAATAAACCGGCAGCCCATTTTCATTCAAAACCGGATTGACATGGGGCTGCAGCAGACCTCCGTCATATGTTCCAATCGTGTACTCCTGTTCCGTATCAGCATACATCGTTGCCACACGACCGGTCTTTATCTTATCCCTGGCAATCACATTTCCATAGTGATCCTTAGATACCTGGATCGCCCACACCAATGTTTTGCCGGTTTTTTCCTCCGTCACATATGCCATTCCCGTGTACGGTTCTACCTCGCTGTCCCGGCTTCCGTCTGATGCCAGATGATAGAATTTTGTCCCAGACGGAACGTATTCAAACCGCCTTTCTTTCCGACTGTACGCCAGTTTTTCATAGCTGGGGCTTACAATTTCCAGAAATGGAACACCGTCTTTCATCGCATAGATCGGTTCGCCGTCTTTTGGACGCACCAGTTCGCCCTTTTCGTTATAGGCATACCGCACGCCCCGGAGTGTCGTAAATACCTCCAGAGCCCCGAGATCGTAATATAAAATGTCTGTATCTTCGCGTTCAACCCACTTGAGAATCCATCTGCCTTTCCCCTGGTCGTTGAACCGGTCATCCTGCGTATATCGTGTATAATTGTTATTTTCTCCTTTGTTATCTTCCCCCTCTTGTTCTTTATCCTTCACATACAGAAGCCGGTTTCCCGCATAACCTTTCTGCACATACATCCGGATCACATTTCCAAACGAATCGCGCACCACATTGACACCGGCATACGCCCGATCCTCACTGTCCCCGTTCTTCTTTACCTCGATCGCATCATACAGGCACATCGATGCACCTGGAAGATAGCGGTTGAGTGCGTGCGCCGTATCTGGAACCCGATGCCAGATCGCCTTTCCAGTAAAAACCTGATCCTCATAAATCAGGTCAATCCACTCCCCGGCTTCCTGTTTTGCCCTCAGACTATCCAGCCAGCCCTTTGACCACCCATATCCAAGGAACGTTCCCGACGCATTGTACGCCAGTTCCAGATTTTCAAGACCATAACGGTTCGAAAGCTCGGTCAAAGTTCCCTCTCGCCGATCGCTCAACTCAAACAAAATCTCCTTTTCCTCCTGTTTTACTTTCGCGATTTCCAGCCGGATCGGCGTATTTCCTACATAAATCCGCGCCACATCCCCCCGGTCCTGCGGCTTATTGCCATTTGGCTTCGTTCCATCCGGATTCTGGACTGCTTCTCCGTTGCTGCTTATCCGGGTTACCATTTCTCTATACACGGCAGCTGCCACCCGCTGACCGCGCTCTCCGTCCCGATAATACGTCACTTCATCCGAATACACTTCCACCGCTATCGGTTTCGTTCTCACGTATCCTTCCGGTACAGATAATTCACACAACACATAGGCTCCTGCTCCCAGCGGCTGCGGCGTGATCAGATATCCTGTATTCTGGTTGGACGGCAGAGTTTCCCCCAAACCACCAAAATCCTGCAGCGTCGAATAAACCCGGAATGTGCCCGTCCGCGTCCCAAAGGCATCCTGCATCACCACCTGATCGGTTTCACTGCAAATCGGAGTTCCTGCCGGGATTATGCCTGTATATTTTCCTGTATAAGGTGCTTTCCAGGGGTATTTTGACGGAATTAGCGTTTTCAAATCAACCGGCGCGATTTTCTTTGCCCCCATTGCCTCCAAAAATTCCCGGCTGGCTGTCACCTGTGTATCTTTTTCATAAAACTGCACCTCCCCCTCGCTGTACTTCGACGTGTCCCGGCTGGCGGCATAAATAGCGAACACCGCATCATCATGCAGAATATTCTCTCCCGTCTCCGAATCTAGTTTTTCAATCCGAAGCTTTGCAGCATAAAACGTATTCCGGTATTTTCCATCCGCGTAGCCGGTAAATCCCAACGCATCATAGGCAGACTCCGCCGCCGGTTCTGTCACACTGTAAGGCACCAATCCCTGAAAATACCGCCCGTCAAACCCGGTCAGCGCCCCGGTGATTGTCCTGACATGATCTTTCAGATAAAATCCCGCCGGATTGTTATCATCCGTCTTCTCTCCATACGGATATTCCACTGAATCTGCCCACCCTGCCTGCTCTGAGACCGAACCATAGCGGTAATAGCTTTCTACCTTCTCGTTGCTCCGGTACCGGCTGTTTGCATTTTCAGACCGATAAATGTCCTTGTACGGCGCCATTTCCCTCTGAGCGGGCGAAAATCCGCTGTAGTCATAGCTTCCGCCTGGATAGGAGATCGTTCCCTGCCGTTTATCCGCATCCAGACCATACTTATAAATCTCATAATTTCCATCCTGTCCATGTGCGCGGATCACATATTTCCTCAAATCCGCCTGATTCGTATCTCCCCACTCTTCATTCATCCGGATCTGATAGTTCGCCGCCAGCGTTTCCGGCGATGCCGAGGCGTCATATTGATAATCCGCTAACTTTTTTTCCGGAGATACGAGGTTTCCACCTGCCTCATAAACCGACGGGACTTCTATTTCTTTCGGCTGGTCGATCCGATAATGCTGGTTTTTGAAATCTTCCAGTGCTCCCGAATACGGCTGCTGCTCGACTGCCACATAGGTTCCGTAAGGAAGGTATTTCGAAACGCCATAATAATAACCTTCCTCGGATTTTTTTAATTTTTCTGCTGACAACGTTGTTTTGTCCCGATCGGAACCTCCATTTTCCGCGCTGTCCCACTCAATCGCGTATAAATCGTCCAAATCATAGGAGAAAAACGGCTTCAAATATTCCTCTGCTTTTAAAATTGCCTGATGTAATGCTTCATCATAGATATAATCCGGGTAGCCTTCCTGTCCGCCCGATGCTTGAATGTTCTGCTTCTTTACCTCATCCTTCAAATACCAGTCCATCGCAAACTGACGGACAGCATCCGACCGTTTTGCATTTTCTATGGCTGCTTCTGACGTACGGCTCTGGTTCTGTATCGCCGCATTGTTATGATGCACCGGATCTTTTATTTCTCCGCCACCGGTTCCAAAAATGCCCGTACGGATCCACGCAAACGGCTTAAAGGATGTATCTGCTGCATCTGCCCGCTGCCATTTATCCCGGTTCGCCACCGCCATCGCATCGAAAAATTTCTCATACTGATAGCCGGAAACTTCCCGTACCGCTCCCGCTCCATCTTCCTTGGTCCGCATGACCGTCTCAAGAAGTCTTGTATATCCCTGATTGACCTCTTTCGAATCCGCGATCTGCCCGTCTTTTCCATATTCGTACAGACGTTCCTTTGCCGTCACTGCGCTGTCCCAGACATTGTTATTGACGGAACCAGCCGTCTGGGAATCTTTTTTATGAGTTACCTGCGTGAAAATTTTCTGAACCGGAGCAAAGGATTCTCTAAGCAGTGGAAAATTCTTTTTTACCTCCGGCAACGAGACGACTTCCCCATCCCGGTTCATCCACACGATTTCGCCATCCGTATTTCGGTACAGACGTTCCAGATTGGATTTCAAATAGAGTTTAAAGCGGAAATTTGGCAGTGCTGAAGCGACATTTTCGTTTCCTCCCTCTTTTTCCGTAAACAGATCGGTGTGCCCACTTTCCGCATAAGTGTTATGTGCATAGGTGCCCTCCGATGTCGTCGCTATATTTTTGACGATTTTTATCTTCTGGCGGATCACTCGCTCCAGTACACCCAGCGGTTCTTTCCTTGTCCCGGCATCCTGATAGGTGGTCTCCTGCCCTGGGTACGCCAGTGCCACCGGGACCACATAGGAATCATCCCCTGTCAAGCCAGGACCTCCAGAATCGACATATGCCTTTGCCCGCGCCTGTTTTATCCACGTGTAATAGCTGGAACTGTTCATCTGGTGGCCGGCAAAGAAACCATTTCCAAGCATTGCGGCTTCTTCCTCGTTCAGTGTAACCTTCTTCTCTTTCAATACCGCCTTAAATCCCAGCTCTTCCAGCACGCCTGCATTTGTTTTTTTCACGCCAAAACTGTCGGTAAAATTCGCGTTGACCCGCAGTATGTATCTCCCATCTGCATTCCGGGCTGCTGCCTGATGAACCCATTTTGTCTCCGTTACCTCCCGCTGCTGTGTTTCTGTCTTTTCCCGGTAAACAACTACCTGGATCGGCTGCCCATCCGCATCATACGGAATTTCCCCGGTTTTGTAATAGACATTTACCTCATTTTCCTTCGGAACAATCGTACCATCTCCCTCAATCACAGCATCTGTCTGCAAAAGTGCCGACGCCATCACCTGATTTCCAGCGGTAGTTTCCCTATAATCAGTATACGTTCCAAATGCGTCCCGACCTCGATTATTTGAATATGGTATATACACATAACGCGGACACATTTCCATATTCTCCGGCAGCCACTCTGCCCGGTGAAAAATCAAGCTGTCTTTCTCCGGATCACTTCCCAGTACCATAAAATTTTCCGGTATTCCTAAAATTCCTGCATATACCGTAAATTCAAACGAATCCGAATACTCTTGCACCGCGTCCAGACCGCCATAGCTGATATATGGATGGGTATGATAAAAATCCAGAATGGAAGTGATCACGTCTCCCACTGTTATTGAGATTCCATCTTTTGTTTTCGGCACCGCAATCGTCTGGACTGGCGAACCATACACCGTTTTTTCTGCCTTTTCTCCCGGTGTCACACCGCTGACGCCGTACACGTCCCGCTCTCCTTCCCGGACGCCCCGGTCAAATACGCCGGTATAGATACTGGAATATGCATTTTCTCCTGCTCCCGGTGTCCTCGGTGTTATTTTCGCATGTCTGCGGAGTACCCGCTCGGCTTTCCCTTTCAGATAACAAAAGTCATCCACATCAAATATCTTTGCCAGCTTGTCCGCATTTTCTTCCTCGGTCATTCCCGTTTCTGCCTGCAAAAGAACTGATTCCACTGTCTCCGGCACAAGTTCCTGCACCCGGACCTGGCGCATCCACCCCGCCGCATACTCAATCGGAACTTTTTTATTCATCGGCGTGCCATCCGCATTGTACTTTGGATACTGATAGTCGTTCTCTGCCACTGCCAGTTCCCCGGTATAAACTTTTTCATACTCACCTGTCCCAGCTTCCACCGAAACCGTTCCTTTTCCCTCGTCTTTTCGATAAAAGCTCACGCCCTCCGGCAGCCCTGACACCACAATCTCATAAACTCCCTCTTTCGTGTCCTTTGACTCTGCCGAAAAGAAAATTTCATTCGTGTCAGCTCCGCCATCGCCTGCCTGCTCTTCCCCATACATCTGCATGGAAATATGGGCATATCCTTCTCCCGGTTCCAGGACCGCCGCCTCCAGATCCTGTCCCAGGTTTGTAACTGCGTGAAGTTTATTTCCAACCGAAAGTTCAAAGCCCTCGGATCGGCTTAATTCCTTGACATAATATTCCCCCATCAGAAGTGGGCGTCCAATCCAGGCATTCCCATTCTTTGACGTATTGTTATAATAAATCCGCTCCCAGGCTTTATCTGCCGTATAGTCATCGATCGCCGCATCTTGTGTATACAGATTTCCCGGCGCTTTCTTTCGCCATCCATCCGCTGCATCCGCAATCGACCCTTTCGAATAATCATAGGTTCGCCCCGGCGCCTCTGTACATGCCAGAAACGAGGCATCTCCATTTTTGTCTGTCGTCGCCACCGCCACCAGATGATTGGCCCGGTAAACTACCCCTGTTTTCCCATCCGGATGCAACAGATCTTCTGCTGCAAACAAGCCATACACTGCGCCTTCCAGCGTTGCATCCCCCTGTGAGTCCCCAAGCGCATTGTAAGACTCATTTTCGCCCTTTTTCAGATCCAGATCCTTTTTATTGATATGTACCTCGCCCTCTGTCCGGTGATCGTAGATCCTCCAGGCATCTTTCTCGCCGTCTGCCCCATTGCAATGGCTGAAATTGCCAGCACTTCCCGGCTCTATCGCTGAACCCACACTCGCGGAAACAAGCGCCGATTCATAGGCTGGGAAAAATAGAGACTCTGCTGCCGCACCCGCCAGTGTTTCCGTTCTTTGTGACAACTGAGGATTTTGATATAACAAAGAAGGTGAATGCCAGCTTGTATAAAAACCTGCCTCGGTTGTCAATAAATCTGAGCCGGTTGCTATATATCGCCGAATACTTTCACGTTCCGCTTTTTCTGCTTCTTCTAAATCATCATCCGCTTCATCAATAAACACAAAACCTTTCTGGACGCGATTTACCAGATGGTCCGAAATAGATACTTTCAGCTCCGAGGCAGTTGCGTCCTTCTTCTCCTGTGTCAATTTTCTGCCTTTTTCATTTATGTCCTGTTCGTTTTCACTTGTCTTACTCCTATTTCTCCCCGCTTTGCTTCCTGTATCTTGCGGTTTTTCTCCTATCTCCGCCTCCGACGGTGTCGCTTTCCCCAGAAGGGCTGCATCCAATGCCGTAAACAAAACGATCCGCTGCGGCAAAGCACGCATTTTTAACGGCCCTGGAAATACAGGACTCTCCCCCAGAAAAGCCGCTAAATCTTCCCGGATTGTCCAGCCAGACGCACTTCGACGCTCCCAGCCATTTTTTCCAGAAATTCCTGTCTTCCCCGCACTTTCTCCATTCTGATTTTCGGAAGCCTCTCCGATGCCCTGACTCTTTCTCACACTCTTCGTTCCCAGCACCACATCACGCGAATATCCGCCTCCAAAGGCTGCATTTGCCCCATGCTCAGATGCATCGGTTGTGATAATCTCAATCGGCAGGTCATCTGCATGTCCATCATGCAGAATATATCCATCCCGCGCTTTAAATTCTTTCCAAGTATAACTGTACTTCATGGAAATGAACTTCTCATACGTCTGCCCACAGTCCTCCTGGCAGCCAGACTTTGCATACGAAGTTTCCCCGTCTGCCCCTGTCGTCGGTCCCGCATCGGGTGTTTCTCCCTCGGAGCCGCCGTCTGACGCGATACCTTCTATCTCCCCTGCATCGACCTCCTCCATTATCCAGTGGAAATGGACGCCCTCAAAGTCTCCGCCCGCCTTTCCTTCACATTCCTCTTCACACAAAAGCCAGCTATTTGCCAGGCGGATATTTTCTGCCTGCGCCGCCTCAATCTCATCCTCATTGATGACTTCTCCCTCTTCGTCCTCCTCTTCCTCTGGAACAGGTACAAAGGCCGGTGCCGGATGACCGTCACAGAACGTCTTATCATAGTGATAACCGTGTTCCACTGTCTGGGAGGCGTAGCCATCGCCATCTGTTACCACCGAACCCGCTTGTCTGAAACCATCCCAGAGAACCGGCTCATCCTGATAATGACTGGCATATGGTTCTCCGCCCTCATACAATTCGGCAGCTCCGTCCCGCTCAGTATTTACCCTGTTTTTATCGTCAAAGCGCTCAAAGAAGCCAAACCGCGCCCCTTTCAGCGCTTTCCCTGTCTCATGATCGTATTTATACATCTGCAGATTATAGGTGGAAGTAAAATCCTCTTCATGCCTAAATACCTCAAACTGAATGCCTCCCTGCTCCGGTACCGGGGTTGGATCGCCCGCCAATGCAGCAAAATAATTGACCGGAACCATTCCGAGCTCCATCCATGCCATCCGCTGATGAATCCACGGATCACTTTTGGCAGGCGTTCCGCCTCCGTGTGTCCCCGAACAGGTCACACACTCCCAGATTTGAAGCGACTGGTCAATCGCCTCCTCCGCCGAAGCATATCCCCCGCCGCCCGAAGCGTATGGGGTTCCTTCCACCCGGAAACGAATCAGGGCTTTCGACGGTTTTGGATTTGGATTTTTAAATACAATCTGCGAGTCGGTTTTTGTATACGTCCATCCATCGGTCGGAACCGGACTGAATGAAACACCGTTATTGTTTGAAAATTCAAGCGGTACAGAACGGATAAAATCCCAATCCGAGCCATCCGGCGCAAACGACAGCGTCAGAGTCGCCGCATCTACCTGTTTTGCCGTTCCCAGCGAGGTGCTGGAAGCTATCACATTTGGAATCTTTCCGCCGCCGACACCGGTATTTTCCTTTCCGCTGCCTCCGCCAGACAGCATTCCTCCCATTTGCATGTACGCCTCACTATTTGACGCAGCTGCCTCCAGCCACGGATATTTTGCCCGCACAGCTGGAACATAGAGGATTGTTTTCAGATCTTCCTCGGACACCATCTTGATAATTTCCGGTTTTCCCTGCGCTTTTGCTGCCACATTGATCGCCCGGATAAATGTATTTGCCTTTTCATCCCCCAGCGCTGCTCTGAGCGAGAGCATCGCCCAAAATACATATTTCTGTTCCTGACTGCTCAGCGGAACGGATGCCTGGGAGGGACGGTGTGCTTCATAGAGATCCCCTTTTTCTGCAATTCCCCAGATCGCATAACCGCCCTTATCGATACAATAAAGCTTGTGTCCCAGCAGCGTATCGCCATGGGCTGTCGTCAGTGTTGTCTGCTGACCGCTCGCAGGTGCCGCTTTCGCCGGAAAAACCGGGAATCCTGGCAAAAAAGCCATTCCTCCCAATATAATTGCCAGTACAAACGCCATCCCCCGTTTCACATTCTCTCTGTACCGATACTCCCCCATAAACTTCCTCCTCATTTTTACTGCCCGCGCCCCTTAACACCGGCAGTCCCTCGTTTTCTTTATTTTTCAGTTCCCCAAACTGATTTCAGTAGCGAGATAATCCCCGTTTCATACTCCTGTCTTGGTATTTCCTGTCGTCCCCACTTTTCTTCTATCTGCCCCATCGGTGCCTGTATTTTCTCCCAGGCAGCCTCGGAAATCGTCCCCTCTCCCCGCATACTCAAGGTCAGCGCCAGCACATTGGCAAGACTGTCTGGATCCGCTTCATAGTCCTTTCTTCTCTGCTCCCGCTCCTTATTTTCATAGCGGTAAAACTCCGTCTCAAAGTCAACCGGGTACGTTTTCGCATTTGAAAATAGCGGCAGACTGGAGGTCGGATCCGTCGCATACCACTGTGTGCCGATCCGCACCAGGCACGCATCATGGAGATATTCCGGCGTGTAGGTCACACACTCCAGCCCTACGATCCGGCATAGGAACTGAAATTCTTCCGCGAAATCCCGGCAGACGCCAACGCCTCCTTCCAAAACCGGGAAATCCTTTGCTTCTTCCGGTGAACCGTAATGATTCTGGTTAAAGCCTCCCTCTCCGTTTGCAATCCGGTTATGCACATACAGAAGACGCGTTTTTTCATCCGAATGAAGCCAGTCAAAGCTATTGACAAATTTCTGCAGTTCCTCGAGCGAAGCCCAGCTATAATTTGCTTTCGGTTCCCCTTTCGTATTCCACCCTGGATTTGCTTCCCCCGGATAACGGACTGCCTCTTTCAGGTAATATTCCGGATCGGTGATCTCTGGGTGCTGCTCTGAAAAAATACTTCCATTTCCATAAAAACTCATCTCTCCATTCTGCCACTCCCATATCAGGCTTTCTGTGTCCTTCCATTCACCGCCATGCGTCCCCTGATTGCCCGCATAAGCGCTGAAACCTCCGGCTGCGATCATGGCTGCTGCCAGTACGGCTGTACATCCCGATTTATTGGTTGTTTTCTTATCCTGTTTCATTTTTTATACCCCCATTTTTCATTCTTTTTGTCTCATTCCACTTCATTTTTATGGAAAAAATCCCTCCTTTTTCCTGTTTACCTCTGTTTTCTTCTTTCCTCCTCTCTCAGCTTCTCGTCTGTACTATTCCGTCCAGCACCCAGGCACCATCCGCATTGACTAAATTTCCATCGGGCGTGTGCGTATTTCGATACAAACGTCCCCTCATTCCATCAGATTTTTCCTGAAAATAGTAACAATGAAACACTCCATCGCTTCCCGGCAGCCAGTTCCAGCCAGTCAGCATACGCCCCTGTGTTCCATCTATTTCCTTCCAGAGATAATATGTGTTTCCATCCACATCCGTATACCAGCCGTTCACCATCCTGCCATCTGCATCAAATCGGAACCAGTCAAACGTACTCTGCCCCTTTGCCGGATCGGCATATGGATTGTGGACAGCCGCCCATTCAGAAGCATAGCTTCTACCGCCCGCTTCAAACTGCCAGCTTCCATCTGCATTCTTCCGCCAGTTTCCAGCTACTACATATTCCGGTATGACTGCCGCATCCGCATTCTGCCCGGGGCCTGCCTGTCCTTCTGTCAGATTTCCAATACCCGCTCCTGTCAAATCACTGAACCCCGATGCCGGTCCGGTTGCATTCGCTGCACTGCTTCCTGCCGCTGCCCCCTTTCCAGAAGAAGAGCCTCCACCCAAGCCGCCGCCCGAATGAGAACCTCCGCCCGAATGGGAACCTCCGCTGTATGTCTGATCGACCGCCTCATACTGAATTGTGACTGCCGCCCGGTCCGTGAAGCCACCATCCTCGGTTTTCACGGTCACATATGCCGTATGGCTGCCTGATTTTAAGTATTGACGGTCAAGCTCCTGTATCCAGGAAGCCGTCGTATTGACCGTCACGGTTCCATCCGATGATACATACAGCGAATCATCACTTGCCTGATATGTCACTTTCTGGTTAAACGCCTGCGCCGGAAATACCGACGCTGCCAGCTTTTTCGCACCGGTTCCCGTCCATGCCTCCACCGGACGATAACCCGCCCCCGTCCGTGTGCGTTTGATCTCGTATTGCAGCGTTTTCGGTATAAGTCTGATGCCTTCCACACAAATCTTCGATTCGTCCACTGTCCGGAAATCCACCTGTACTCTGCACGATGCCGTCTGCCGGTTTCCAAGCATATCATCGCCGATCACTGTCACCTTCGTCGTGCGGCTGCCGGAAGCTGTCTGTATTTCATATGGTGTATTCACATGTCTGCCCTGATCTGCCGCGATCAGATCCCGGATCCATTTTGCATCCTTTTTCGCCTGCACACCGGCAGACTTGTCCTCGCCGTCCACCGAAATCAGTGCTGCGTCACCGACAGTCCACGATATATCTTTCCGGTCAAAATAATCGGGTGTAAAAGACGCACTCAAGACCTGCGGTGCCGTAACCCGGATCATTTCATCTGGATGTTTCCGATTTCCGTTTAATGTCCGCACCACCTCAAATTTCAACTGATCCTGATTTAGTGCCGCACCTTCATTGGCTACATAGGTCTGATCCTTGATCTGGAACGTAACCTCAATCCGCGCATTTCCCCGGCACGGCTTCCCATCAAAGCTCGCCGCCGGTTTCGTCTCTGCCGTCAGCACCGCTACGCCGCCGTTCTGATACCCTGCTCCGTATATGTCGCTTCCGATCGCATACTGGTATCCGCGGTCTGCCTGCTCTTTTTCCAGCTTCCGTACTATATCAGTGATAAACGAACTATTTAAATTTACCTGAACCGACGCGCTCTTTTTCGTATAACCATTTTCCTCATCGTCATTTGGAAGTAACGTAATCAAATCTGAATCATCGATACTCCAGCGCACCGATGCATCCGCCACATCATTATTCCGATCCACAATCGCCTGCACCGTCACCGGCTGCACCTGTGTTCCCGCCTGCAGATTTCCATGGATGTACGTCGCAATTAATTTTCCATTTCCATCCATCACGCGTGTGACTTTCGTCGGATGTTTCCGGTTTCCGGTCCGCTCCTGCACCACCTGGAATTTCGTCACGCCCGGCGTCAGCCCGACCGAAACTGCCACCTTTTTATAAACCGCCGACACCTGCGTATTTTCCTCCGGCATCGTAAAACAATACTCGCCGCCGTTTACATAAGTAGTATCTTTCCGGCTCTTCCCACGCGTATACGTCGGAACTCCCTCCATCTGAAAGCGTGCTTTTTCCGCCTGCTTTGCCGAGGTGCTGACCGTCACCGTCTTTCCCGGTGCCACCGCACCGCGGTGTTTTTTATCGAGTGTCCGGTAATACGCGCCATTTCCCCGCGCTTCCAGCACTGCCACATCGTAATAATTCGTTCCATTGGAGACGGTATCGACCTGCGGAATCGTAATCAGATAACCACGGACCGGGCGTCCCGCATCATTTGGTGCAAAATGGTCAAGATCATACCCGACCGACTCCGCATCCATCTCCCCGCCCAGCTCTTCATCCACAATCGAGAGAATCCCCTGTTCCAGTTCTTCATAAAAATATCGCTCGTCCACATCCCGCGTGACACCGCCGGATACCAGCGTGAAGAAATTGTCCTTCGCGTGGGAATATCCGATGTGCGCCGCGTATGTATACTGGTTATCATCTGAAATGCCGCTTCCACAGACATTGTTTGCGATTTTCGCTTCCGTATCCGCAAACAGGTACGCGATGTCATCCCCATATTTAAAATAATTAGCTGGTGCGCGGTATCCGATGAAGGTTCCTCTGTGTCCGGCAACCCCGGTTCCCGACTGACCGATCATTCCCTCAAACCGCCCCACTTTCAAGTCTCCGCTGATTCGTTCTCCAACGAGTCCTCCGACATTCTGGCTGCCAGAACCGCCGATCGTGCCATTTACATAGGTATTGTAGAGAGCCGCCCCATTCTGAAGCCCCACAATTCCGCCGACAGTCGCATCCGTTCCCTGAATCCGCGAGGTACTGTTATCCCCGGTGCGGACCTGGCAGTCAATGATACGAGAATCATCCGCCGCTTCCCCGGCGATTCCGCCCGCAAGCGCCTGCGCTCCGGCTGCACGTCCCGTCGTTCGGACGGTTACCTGTGCCATTCCGTTTTCCACCGTGCTGCCTTCCATGTGCCCGATCATTCCACCGACCGCTCCGGTTCCTTCCACATCGCCTTTTACCTGACAATTAAAAATCTTGGAATTCTTCGCATTTCCTGCCAAAATTCCCACCTGACGCACTCCCTTGACCGGCTTTCCTGGTTCCAGAGTCAGATTTCGGATCTCCGCCCCATCCAGCGCACCAAAAAATCCAACATTCGGCGAACTGCCTCCTGCAAACCGGAAATTTGAAATCTTATAACCGTTTCCATCCAGATTTGCCATAAACGGGTGCGTCACCTCCCCTGAAAATTCCGAATCATCCCGGTAATAACCGATCGGATTCCAGTCCATTCCTCCCAGATCGATGTTCGCCGTCAGCTCAAACCATGCGCCCCGGTAATCCCCTACGATCTCTTCTTCCACCTCGCCGTGATCCGGCTGCATGCCAAATGCCGCCAAAAAGCTAAGTCCCATCAGCTGATGTTTCGTGCGTACCTGATACGGTTTTTGTTTCGTTCCAAGTCCATGTGTTCCATCCAGAAAGCTCAAATCCGCCACATCCCAGTTTTCCCAGAGATTTCCGAGGCTGGCGCTGACGATAACGCGCGGCATGATTAATTGTGAATGAGTTGCCTCTATGACTTTGGAAGAACGTAATTCTGAGGGAGTTGCCCTCACATCCGCATTCATAAGCTCACTGGACGATGCAGCCAGTTTCTGCCATTCTTTCTGACTTTTTATGGCATCGTCTGTATCATCCAACTTTTCCTTTCTTTCCGAAACAATCCCCAAATCCCAATCCTCAAACACAAACCCGCTCGCCGCAAACGCCGGCAGCGTCGCCGACAAAAGCATCGTCGTCATCACCGCAAATGGAATCACTTTTTTCATCTTCTTTTTCCCCATACACGTTCCCCTCTTTCCCCAAACATTAGATTGATTTCCCCTTGTCCAATCTTTTCTCCTAATCAAACTGCCAAACAGCTTCACTCCCGCTTTCCAAGCTCAACAAGTATTCTTTTTTACATCTGTGACAGTGCAAATGCCGGACGTACTCCATATGTCTCACTGTCCGTCCTCACCGGACGCAGACAGCCATTTACCAGATCAACGCCATAAATCTGCTGATTATAAATGAATTTCCCGTTTTCATCCTGCAAATAAAAAGGCGTCCGCAGATAATATCCCTGTGAATAGGCACTGACCTGACTTTGTGGGTTATCATCCCCGGAATCAAACCGCCATAGATATTCCCGGTACGCAAGTGCCTCTTCCAATGACAGGCAGAAAAGCTGGTCGTTCATAAGCTGAAAACCAATATCATGACGCGCCAGTTCCCGCCCGGACGTTTGCGAAAATGCACCAGCCGCCGTGCTTCCCATGTACGCGGTCTGGATTCCCGTATGGATCGGTTCCAGACAGAAGCTGCTGTTCTGACTGTTTTTCTGCAGCCATGCGCGCACCTGCGAAGTTTTATAATTATTGTCTTTGCCAAACGAGAAAATCTTCATCTTTTTTCCCGGTGCCGTGTCCACATCCGCCCGGATCACGCGGTCACAGAGAAACAGCGCTGCTTTCCGGTGTTCATTCTGCCAGTCATGGTAATCGTCGTCGATACAGGTAAATGACAAAATCTCTCCGCCCACCTCGCGCAGTTGGACATCGCCCTCCTTCCAGATCACTTTTTCGGGCATTTCACTTTCACTCCAATCCACGCTTCCACAGCGGTCACAGATTTGATCCCCGTTTTCATCCAGGTGCCCCAGCGCCGGAAGGCGCTCTATCTTTTCTTTCTGACATCGTCCGCAGACATACACTGCCCGCCCATTCTTTAAGCAATCATTTTCCTCCCACTCCCATTGGCTCCACTGATGCGTACAAGTACGGTCATCCCATTTTCTCCGCACCCGGATGCGCGTGATGATATATTCCTTTCCATCCACCGAAAAGGAATCCTCTTCCACCTCAGAATAAACCGCGTCGTATTCCACCCCGATTGTTTTTGCCGATGGTGTAAAATCCTGACCAATCAGATAAAATTCATGCCACGCTGCATCCCCGATCGCAGATACCAGATTCCGGATCCTGGCATCATTTTCCGACTGATTTTGAACGGTCAGACCGGAATCGCTGCCCGATACCGCCGCATCCTCGCGCCCAAATATGGCACACTCTGCCTCCCATGCCCTCTGTTTCCATCGTTCCAGGCGTTTCCGAAGCGCTAGCATGGCGGCATCCTCCTCTGCTCCCATTTCTGGGACCTTGCCGCCTCTTTCATATTTGATATAAATTTTTTCAGTTCCTGTTCCATACAGTTCAAATATTTGCGGTGACTGTACCGCTGATTTCCAGATATGCCCGTCGCTCCCTATGATTTGCTCTGGGAAAGATACATTCAGGGAAGTTCCTTCCAAAACTTTGCCCGTTTGCGTATGAAATATAAGATGATTTGCATTCTCAGCATCTATAAATGAGACGCTGTAGCCGACTATGACAGCTGTTTCTGCCTGTTTCACTGCATTTTCAGCTGCCAGCGCCATTCTACCGGATGAAAATATCAATATCAGTGATATTCCCAAAATGGTACCATTCCGGCAGCGACGCCCTTTATGAGCCCCCATGTTTATTTTTAACAACTCAAACCTCCCCCCTCAAACCTTTTTCACATCTCTTTTCTTATCCTCTTTCGCAAGTTATATAAGTTCTAATTTATATCAAATTTCTATTCTCTATTTTCATTCTTCTAATTCAAAACACATCCTCACTCTGAGTTAAACAACGGTTCTTTCCGTCTATAAAAAGCTTTCATTTTGCATTGCATATATCATATAATATATTGCACATTTTTTATAACGATACAGTTATCCGATTCTCCCAAATTTTCCTAAATCATCGAATTCTGTGCGAAACGCACCTCACAAATTACCAGAATAAAAAGATAAATTAGAACGAAACCACCTGCGACCGCAGTTCATTTCGATAAGATATATTGAGTCTAACACATCTATTCTCTAAATGCAAGAACTCTTTTGGAATTTTCACAACGAAAAACGCCCGCCCCAGAAAATAAAATTCATATCCCAAATTTCATTTTCCAGAGCAGGCACTTTCCCACTAACTCATATATAAATTCCTATTTATTTTATCTCAGCCACATTCTCCCAAGGGTATCCCACATCAATGCCGATGCATCGAGAACGACGACATATCATACGCCTTCAGGTTCTCATGTACTTCTCTTGCATCTGCCTCGGCGATGAGTTTGTCTCTCGACTTCTTCGCCTCCAGCTCGGCTTTGTGCTTGCTCGGTCCGCCGACACAGCCGCCGACGCACGCCATACCCTCGATGAAGTCCTCCGGCAGACGTCCCACTTTCAGAAGAAGAAGGGCTTTCTTACACTCAGCCGCACCGTTGCAGCGCGCTACCTTGATATCGGTATTCTCACCAGACTCCTTCAGACATTCTAATACCGCCGCTGTTACGCCGCCGCCGTTGCCGAAGCGTTTTCCAAATACACTGGCTTCCTGCATACTGTTCTCTTCCGGCTCCAGATTTACGTCTTTCGCCCGCATCATCGCACGGATCTCTCCGTAAGTCATCGCATAGTCCGCATTGCCCTGGATATTCAGATCCAGCGTCTCGCTCTTCTTCGCGATACACGGTCCGATAAAGACAGTGACAACCTCCGGATCCTGCGCCTTCAGCATACGGGAGACCGCACACATCGGGGAAACCGTCGTGGACATATTGTCAAGCAGCTGTGGGAAATGCTGTTTGATCATGTTGACAAATGCCGGACAGCAGGAGGTCGTCATCTTCTTGCCCTCTTTGTAAGCTTCCGCCCACTCTTCTGCCTCGGCTGCCGCGGTCATATCGCCGCCCAGACCAACCTCGATCATATCTGCAAATCCAATCTTCTTTAAAGCTGTTTTCCAGCTTGCAAACGTGATGTCCGGTCCAAACTGGCCTTCGGTCGCCGGTGCCAGCATCGCTACGACCTTTTTGCCTGCGTTGATCAGGCGGATCACATCGACCATGAAGGTCTTGGAACCGATCGCACCGAACGGGCAGGAATGGATGCAGGCGCCACACTGGATACATTTTTTCTCATCGATCACACATACACCATACTCATCGTAGGTAATCGCATCCACTGGGCAGACCTTCTTACACGGGCGCTCCAGATGGGCAATCGCATTGTATGGGCATGCCTGGGAACACTTTCCGCACTCGCGGCATTTATCCGGGTCGATGTGCGCCTTGGTATTTCCCATGCTGATCGCTCCAAACGGACAGGAGTTCTGGCAGGCTTTACCCATACATTTACGGCAGTTATCGGTGACTGTGTAGGACGCAATCGGGCACTCCTCACAGGCTGCATTGATAACCTGTACGACGTTGTTTGTATTGCGGTCAGACGGACATTTACCTTCTGCCAGACGGATTCTCTGGCGGACAATCTCTCTCTCCTTGTATACACAGCAGCGGTACTGTGCCTGCGGACCAGGGCTGATTTTGTACGGAATATCGTCTCTTCCGTCCTCTAACTGATCATTCCAGGCAAGCTTTGCTACCTCATAAAGTATCTCATGTTTGATGCGCAGAATTGTCGCGTCATTCGTTACCATGTTTTATCCTCCTTATTAATAATACGTTACCGTAACTTTCTTTCCCATACCTTCGACTGCTTCTTTTAGCTGTTTGACCAGGTTCTGGCGGATTCCCAGATCAAACGCCAGCCCTGGATTCTGGTAGGCGCTGTTCGCCGCCGTTCCCACAAACATATGTAATTCCGTGCAGTCTTCTATCAAAATCTTCGCGATCATGGACGCACCATTTTTCTTGTCCAACTCGCTGAAAAACTCAGAACTTAAATCGCATTCGATCAGATAGCGTTTCAGAAGTTCGATCGCTTTCCGCAGCGTCAGGACTCCCTCCGTCACCAGATCGATGCCTTCCATAAAAGCGATCGGCGGAATATCCGGGTCGCTGTAATCCATTGATACCCGCAGCGGTCGTCCCAGCTCCCGCGACAGGATCGTCGCGCTGGTTCCGCCCGATACAATGTGCTTTGCCGACTCATCTTTCATAAAATCCGCCGTGATCGTCTCATCGTCGTTGCGGTCGAGCGGTGGTCCCGTCATCAGGTTGACCGGTTTCCGGTCAATGATCCGAGCTACCACAACCGTCGTATCATCGCCCGGTTTTCCCTCGTAAATCTGGCTGCATTCCGCACAGAGTGCCGCCGCCATACGTGCCGACGAAAGAGAGGTCAGGCATTGTTCCGAAACAAACTCTGCCACCGACTCCCACGGCCAGCCAAATTTATATTTGCCGCTCTTTCCGACTCCCGCGTGCGTCACGCCGTCGCTGACAAGTACCAGCGCATCACCCTTCTGAACCTGGAACCGGCACTCGCTGATCTCCTTGTCCTTGACGAGACGCTTGTATTTCTGCAGCTCCACCACATGACCACAGCGCAAAAAAATGCATCGCGGGTTATCATATTCAACTAAATATACCTCGCCGTTGTTGAAAATCTGGAGAATCGAGAACGTCGCATACGCCACCTGTCTCGTCTGACAGATCGGAAGCGTCTGCACAATCGTCTCCACACATTCCTCCAGCGTGGCTCCATTTAAAAACATCGTACCCAGAATCTTTGCCGTCAGCGTCGAAAGAATATTCGCCTTGACGCCGCTTCCCATGCCATCCGCCAGAATGATAACGTCCGAATCTTCCGTTTTCAGGCACTCTACCGTATCGCCGCACAGGATCTCTGAATACTTATTCAGACTTTTAAACGTGACATCTACGGTTACTCCCATTTATCGGACCTCACTTTCGCTCTCATCGTCAATCAGGGAACAAAGCTTCATCAGGGTTGTCTTCGTCTCCGCCGTCGTCTCACCCAGGAGTCCGGCAATATTCTGTGCAACCATCATCTGTTTGTAAATGACATTCTGTGCCAGATCAATGGTCGCCTTTTTCTTGGCATATTCCTGTTTTGCCTGTTTTTCCTCGCGCGTCACATCAATGATCGTGGCAATGACAAAATTGCCGTCATCGATATACGCAATGTTTTGAAGCGTCACAAGATTCCGATCCGGATAGATCACCTTCCGGCTGTGGACGCTTGTGTGCGTCCGGAATACTTCGCGTACATCCTCGGCGTTGATAAAGTCCTCCAGCGGTTTTCCCTTGATCGCCTCCGGTTTGACGCCGAAATACATTTCTGCCGCCACCGAACACTCTCGGATCCGCATATCATCGTCGATGATCATGATCAGGTTCGGGGATGTATCCATCACCAGATGGGACAGCGACTGCGCCCGGTCATGCAGGTACGGAATACACATATCGACCTCCGCCTTTTTCTGGAAAACAGCGATCGCCTTCTCCCGGCAGGTCGGATAACCGCACGCACCACAGTTTAATTCCTGCTCTGGTGTCGTCTTGCCCGTCTTTTTCAAGATCTCCCGGATCTCTTCCTCGGTCGGAATCCGCTCCTTCTGAGAACGGTCCGCAAACGTCCGGTGAATCTCTACCTGACGCGCCGCCTCATGCATCAGGGACAAATCTGCCGGTTCCTTCGGAAGCATCGCTTCCAGATCCAGCTTAACTTTAAAACTCGACACCGAGGTCGCCGTGGACGGTCCATTGACACAGCCTCCATGACAGGCGTTCATCTCGATGAAACAGCCAGCCACCTCGCCGGTTTTCATCGCCTCACAGACATCCAGACAGTCCTTCACGCCGCTGACGTAGAACTTGCGGTACTTGTCCGGTTTCTTCTGGGTCGCCGTCACCGCCGTGAGCAGTCCGCCGCTGACCGGATAACGCAGGTTCGCGCCCGGTTCACGATCCTCGAACGGTTCTTCCTCACATGCTTCGATCTCGATCTGTTCCTCTGACAGCCACTGTTTTAAATCCTCAAATGTGAGGACTGCATCCGGCTTCACAACCCTGTTTTTCTCTTTTTCCGCGATACACGGTCCGATCACAACTACCTTCGCCGTCTCGCCGAACTCCGCGTGCAGCATGCGCGTATGGATCCCCGACGGAATCAGCACCGGTGCCAGATATTTGATGAGTTCCGGATAATGAATCTCAATCAGGTTCACGATACTCGGACAGGCAGTTGTGATGATATTTTTCATCTCGCCCTGCTCTAATAAACGGACATACTCTTCCGTCGCCAGCGCGGCGCCCTCCGCCGCATCACAAACATTCGTAAATCCCAGCTTTTTTAATGCTGACTTGACCTGCCCCCGCTTTTTATACGGCAGAACCCCCATATAGGAAGACGACAGCGATGCAATGACCGGTGCGCCGCTCTCAATCAGCTTTTTGACCTTGGAAAGTTCGCTCGGAACACGTTTTGCCGACTGCGGGCAGTTCAAAAGGCACTGCCCACAGAGAATACAGCGATTTGGCATGATATATGCATGACCATCCCGGATCATGATTGATTTCACTTCGCAGCCCCGCACACATTTATAACAATGCTTACACATCGTCGCCTTAAAATCAATAATCGGCATAGACTCTCCCTCTCTTTTTGCCGTTATATGTAAACGATTACGCGTTCAGGCGTCCCAGAATCTCCTTCTGGAAAAATTCTTCGGTTGTCTCCGGTTTTACGGAATACAGTTCTCCGTCTATCGTCACACAGACACCTTTACGGCAGTTGCCGCTGCAGAAATCTCCATTTAAATCTACCTCACTGTCCAGATGATTCTCTGAAACCAGCTTCTGCAGCTTCTGGATTACCTCACGGGATCCTTTCAGATGACAGGCACTTCCGATACAAATCGATACTCTCATATAATGACCTCCTCACTATCCGTTATAAAACAGACGCAGCCTTTCACCGGAGATTCCCGGTCAAAAAACTGCCTGTTCACATGCATCTTCCAGGGGAATTTACTAAAAATGCATCTTTCCCCATTCTTCTTCATTATCTCATATTGTGATATTATTATCAATCAAATTTCTTGCTGATTTTGTATTTTTTTTAGACCATAAGTGCCTGATTCCAAAACCTTTTCACTTTCTTTTCATCAGCTTATGACTCTCCCGGTGTTTTTTAGGAAAATAATCTTTTTATCGGCCACCTTGCACTGCTTTTCTATAATATTTCCATCTCCTCCATGTACGCCCGCAGCCTCTCCACATTCCCGTCCGCAAAACAGTAACCATCCATGCCGCAGCCCTTCGCGCTATCGATGTTATCCTGACGGTCATCGATGAAAAAGCATTCTTCCGCTTTGAGATGAAATTTTTCAAACAATCTCTCATAGATCGCCGGATTCGGCTTCGCCAGCTTCTCCTCCGCTGAGACAAGCGTGCCATCAAAATATTCAATGCCCGGAATCTCATACTCGAACACACGCAGGCGCACGGAACAATTCGAGCAGAGGTAGATGCCGCAGCCCTTTTCTTTCAGTTCCTTCACCAGCTCTCCCATCCCCGGCTTTGCCCAGATGTTGTACTCATGCCAGTGTTCCAGACTTTCCTTCGCCAGCCAGCGCAGATGTTCATTTGGCAGGCGTTTCTGCACCCGCTCCAGCGCCTGTGCATCCGTCAGCGTTCCCTCGTCTAAAAGCGACCACTCCTTCGAATCAAACAATTCGCGGTGCATCCACTCCACATCCTCCGGATTATCTGTGTACTCCCAGCACACCTTGACCGGATCATACTCCAGTAAAACCATTCCCATATCAAATACTATATTTCGAATCATACTTCTGCCTTTCTCTCATCCCGCAAATCTGCCGCCATTCCTGCGGCAGATGGAATTTTCAGTCCAAAAAATTCTCACCTGCAAGCAATCATAATCATTTATATTTTAACATAAATTTCTCATTTTTTTATTTCCATTTTCATAAATTAATGGTACAATAATAGAAAATTTTTCAGGAGGTACCGCTTATGAAAATGATTATCGCAATCATTGGCAGTGAGGACGCCGATGATTTAGTATATGAATTAAACCAGCACTCCTTCTTTGTCACCAAGCTTTCCACGATGGGCGGCTTTCTGAAAAAGAAAAGTACAACCCTGATGCTCGGTGTCGAAGATGAACGCGTCGAGGACGCCATCTCCATCATCAAAAAAATGTCCGGTGCCCGCGAGCAGCTTGTATACACGCCGCCGACCATGGCCGGAAACTGCTGCCCGACCGTTAATATGACCGTTCCGATGAACATGAAAGTCGGCGGAGCAACCGTATTTGTAATAAATGTAGAAGAATTTCAGAAATTCTAATTTTTTGATTTATATTACAAATTCGAATTACAAAAGGGGCTTTCGCTTGCGCGTCTGCCCCTTTTTGATTCCTTGTATAGAAAAAGAAAAACTCCCGGAGAAATCATCTCTGGGAGTTCCACGCTGCACTCAGGTTCTGCAGCTAATCATGCAGAAGAAGGGACTTGAACCCTCATGATGTTGCCATCACACGGACCTGAACCGTGCGCGTCTGCCAATTCCGCCACTTCTGCGTAATTTCTAGTGCGGGCAACAGGACTTGAACCTGCACACTCTCGTACCAGAACCTAAATCTGGCGCGTCTGCCAATTCCGCCATGCCCGCTTGCTTGTCTTTCTGACTCACAAGTGAGTTTATTATAACATAGGGTAGTTCAAAATGGAAGAGTTTTTTTTATTTTTTTGAATTTTTTCGAAAGTTCTTTTTTAAAAAATGTGCGGCAAATTCATCGATACTGAAAGTCCGTGTGATCTTTCGTGTGATCCTTGTACCGAAAAGTTTGTACCTATAACGGAATATTTTGTTCCGCTTGAAATCTTAAAAACACAAAAAAGCCTTGAAAACAAAGGAAAAACCAGTGTTTTCAAGGCTTTCTCTATCATGGAGACAACGGGATTCGAACCCGCGACCTTTGCGTTGCGAACGCAACGCTCTCCCAGCTGAGCTATGTCCCCGTCCAAACTGTTATCATTATAGCACAACTGGAATGAATTGCAAGTAGAGAATAAAAAAAACGGAAACCCTTGTAAATCAAAGGCTTCCGTTCTTTTCTAGCAGAGCTGCTGACGGGAATCGGACCCGTGACCTCCGCACTACCAATGCGACGCACTACCGACTGTGCTACAGCAGCATCTTTTTGTTTTTGGCTCATCTCTAAGCCTCGATTAGTTTATCATGATACAATCGTTTTGTCAACGGTTTTTTTGAATTTTTTTTATTTTTTTAAATTTCCCGTTTTTTTCATCGGATGCCTCCGTTTTCATTCGCAGACATCCGATTCTCATTTCCTATCTTTTCATATTTTTATATGATTCCAACGGGGAGGGGAGTAGCGGAATCGGTTGCCCGATACCTTTCACTTACCCTACATCATTCTCTGACGCACAATCTCATATGCCAGCACACCAGCTGCCACCGATGCGTTCAGGGAGTCGATATCTCCCTTCATCGGGATCGATGCGATGAAATCACATTTTTCCCGCACCAGACGGCTGACACCTTCGCCCTCATTGCCAATCACCAGACCGATCGGTCCTTTTAAGTCGAGGCGGTACATGCTCTCTCCGCCCATATCGGCGCAAACAAACCAGAGTCCTCTCTCTTTCAGCTCCTCGATCGTGGCTGAAATATTGGTTACCTTCGCCACCGGCGTATAATTCAGCGCTCCCGCCGAGGTCTTCGCAACCGTCGATGTCAGTCCCACTGCGCGGCGTTTCGGGATGATCACGCCATGTGCGCCTGCCAGATTGGCAGTACGGATGATCGCACCCAGATTATGCGGATCCTCAATGCCATCCAGAATAAAGAGAAACGGCGGCTCGCCTTTCTCTTCTGCCAGCTTTAGCATATCTTCCACCTCTGCATAGCGGTATGCCGCTGCCTGTGCAATCACGCCCTGATGCTTGCCGGTCTCAGAAAGCTGGTCGAGTCTCTCCTTCGCCACATAGTGGATGATCGTATTCTGCTTTTTTGCCTCTCTCGTGATCGTCTTGACCGGTCCATCCTGGCAGCCATCCAGCACAAACAGCTTATCCACCGTCTTGCCCGAACGGAATGCCTCTAAAACGGCATTTCTGCCTTCGATCATCGTCTCTTCAAATCTATTTTCCTGCTTATTTTCCTGTTCCATCTATCTTCCTCATCATGATTTATAACGATATTAATTCTCCCATCTGTTCCAGCCCTTTTCCCAGAAGTTCTGCCATCCTGTCAAACTGCTCGGTCAGATAGAGATAGCCCATCAGCGCCTCAAATCCGGTCGCCATCCGGTAATCCTTCATCGTCGCGTGCTTCGGCATCGTAAAAGATTTCGCATTGCGTCCGCGTCGGTATGCCGCCTTCTCCGCATCCGTCAGCTCTTCCTCCAGAAGCAGATAAAAATGTGCCTGTGCGTCCGCCTTGACCAGGTTCGCCGTCTTCTTGTGCATCTTGTTGACCTGCATATTGCCGCGGTTCATGACAAGGGTGCGGATCGCCAGCTCATAGACCGCATCGCCGATATACGCCAGCGCCAGCGGGGAATACTCCCCCGCCTCAACATGTTTTAAATGCAGCGCTTCCTTAAACGCATTTAAGCCCGTTTCCATTTGACGCCCTCTCTCGTATCTTCCAGAATAATTCCCATATCGAGAAGCTGTCCACGGATCTCATCCGCCAGTGCGAAATTCTTGTCTTTTCTCGCCTGCTGGCGTTTTGCGATCAAGTCTTCTACTTCGCTGTCCAGAATCTCTTCCTTCTTCTCCGTGATAATACCGAGCACATCGCAGAGTTTATCCATCGTCTCTTTAACATAGGAAACGTATGCCTTCGTCGATGCTTCCGAAATCGTGGAGTTGCTCAGTCGTACAATCTCAAAAATAGCTGAAATCGCATCTGCGGTGTTGAAATCATCGTCCATCGCCGTCTCGAACTTCTGAACCAACTCCTCGACTGCTGCCTGATTCTGCTTCTCCTCTGCCGTCATCTCGCCCTCTTTCGCTGCTTTCAGGCAGTCTGCCTGATGCTCTGCCGCAGTGCGGATGCGCTCTAAGCTGTTTTTCGAAGCTTCCATCAAATCCGCGCTGAAATTGAGCGGGCTGCGGTACTGGGCGCTCAGCATGAAGAGACGCAGAACCTGCAAATCGTATTTCTCACTGATCTCACGCACAGTAAAGAAGTTTCCAAGAGATTTGGACATCTTGCGGTTATCAATATTTAAGAATGCGTTGTGCATCCAGTAGTTGGCAAAGGTCTTGCCATTCGCGCACTCGCTCTGCGCGATCTCATTTTCATGGTGCGGGAAGATCAGATCCTCTCCGCCTGCATGGATATCGATGGACTCGCCAAGGTATTTCTTGGACATCTCGGAGCACTCGATATGCCAGCCTGGACGGCCCTGGCACCACGGAGACTCCCAGAACGGCTCTCCTTCTTTTTTCGGTTTCCAGAGAACGAAATCGGTCGGATCTTCCTTGCCTTCCTCGCCGGTTACCTTGATCTCACGGAAGCCGGACTGCAGATCGTCCAGATTTTTATGGGACAGTTTTCCGTACTCTTTAAAGGATTTGGTGCGGAAATAAACCGTGCCGTCAGCTGCCACATACGCATGTCCTTTTTCGATCAACGTATTGATCATCTCGATCATACCGCCGATCTCCTGAGTCGCCTGCGGATTCTTCGTCGCCGGTTTGACGTTCATCATCTCCATATCTTTTTTGCACTCTGCGATATAGCGCTTGGAGATCGTCTCCGCATCCACGCCCTCCTCGATGGCTTTCCTGATGATCTTGTCATCCACATCAGTAAAGTTAGATACATAGTTTACTTCGTATCCTTTGTACTCAAAATACCGGCGGACCGTATCAAATACGATCATCGGTCTTGCATTTCCAATATGAATAAAATTGTAAACGGTCGGTCCGCACACATACATCTTAACCTTGCCCGGTTCGATCGGCACAAACTCCTCTTTTCTGCGGGACAATGTGTTGAAAATTTTCATAACCTCATTACTCCTCTTCTATTTTAAATCTGCTTCCGGTGCTGCCTGACAGCCGCCACAGCCGCCGCATCCACCGCAAGCCGCTGCCTGCGTCATCATTTCACTATCATAACAGTAATTCTCCACTTCCGTCAACAGGGTAATCGCCTGTGAGGAAATGCCCTCGCCGCTGCCTGTAAAACCAAGCCCTTCCTCGGTCGTCGCCTTGACACTCACACGGCTGACCGGAAGCCCCAGCGCATCTGCAATATTTTCTGCCATCTGTGGGCGGTATGCAGCCAGCTTCGGGCGCTGCGCAATGATCGTGGCATCGATATTTTCAATCACATAGCCGCGTTCCTGCAGAAGTTTCCCTACCTTTTTCAGAAGCTCGATGCTCGACGCACCCTCATATTCCGGATCCGTGTCCGGAAAATGCTGTCCGATGTCGCCCAGTGCCGCCGCCCCTAAGAGCGCATCCATCACCGCATGCACCAGCACATCCGCATCCGAATGTCCTAACAGCCCCTTCTCATACGGGATCGTCACGCCGCCTAAAATCAGTTCCCGATCCGGAACAAGTTTATGCACATCATATCCCTGTCCTATTCTCATCGTATTCCAGTTCCTTTCTTGGTCATTTTGTAACTGTCCGGACTGCCCGCAGTTACTTTATTTGATAAATTATTTTATACTTTTGAAAAATATACACTTATCCAACAATTTTTAATTTACGCTCAATACAGCGGACTTCCAGATTGCTCTGGTACTGACAGCTCTCGCCGTCCACGTGAACTGCCATCGGGCGTTCCGTGTAGATCTGGACCTCCCGGCAGCTGAAGCACCGAAGCCCCCGGTTGTGGGAGCGCCGGAACAACGCCCGTAGCAGGGTTCCAAGCACCTGCCGCTTCGAGGCATGGCTGACAATGCAGACCTCCAGGTTGCCGTCGCTGCTGTCCGCCTTCGGCGCAAACCAGAATCCGCCGCCCTCGCAGGGTTGAATCTGTGCACTGATAAAATAAATATAATTAAATTCCACCCGGCGCGTTCCATCGAGCAAAATATACCCCCGGATCGGTTTCGCCTTCAAATACTGTATAAATCCCAGTATCCGGTACGACAATCGCCGCAGATGAATCCGGTTGCAGATATTTTTGATCGCCGAACGCTGCATATGCTGGCACACTTCCGCATCCAGCCCGATCCCCGCGCTGACGATAAAACGCCGATGTCGGAGCACATCATCGCCGTATGCAATCACACCATAATCGATCTGCCGGATCCGCCGCGCCTTAAAAATCCGGCGCAGTCCGCGCATCGGTCTTCTCGAAAGCCGGAGCCCGCGCGCCAGATCACTGCCTGTCCCCACCGGAATATAGCCCAGCGTCACCATGTCGCAGGAAACGATTCCGTCCACGACCTCATTCATCGTCCCGTCACCGCCCACGACCACAATCACCCGTGCCTCCTTGCAGTGGGACGTCAGCTTCTTTGCATACTCTGTCGCCTGCCCCGCATATTCTGTCAAATATGCCTGATACTCAACCCCGTCCCGCACAAGCCGCTGCTCTATTTTCTTCCATATCTTATAGCCGCGGCCACTCTGTGAAGCGGGATTAATAATGAAATAATACATTACTCCATCCTCATATTTTGCCATAACGTCCCCTGCTTTCCGAAAATACAGAAACTCCCCTGCCGGGGCGTTATATTTTATCTTTTACCCTGCCAGAATACCTGTCACAGGATACAGCGCCATTACAATTTTGCATGAGATAAGTATACCATACTTCCTTTTAAATGATAAGAAAATTTCTATAAATTATTTTCTCAAAAGTGTTGACAATCTTGAAAATTTATATTATACTTGCAAAGCAGTCGTGATTTGTGCGAGTGTCAGCGGGATCTTAGCTCAGCTGGGAGAGCATCTGCCTTACAAGCAGAGGGTCACAGGTTCGAGCCCTGTAGGTCCCACTTTTTAAAATTTAATATGGCGAGATAGCTCAGTTGGCTAGAGCACGCGGTTCATACCCGCGGTGTCGAGGGTTCGAATCCCCCTCTCGCTATTGATGAAGCAGCTTGCAGTTGAGCAAGCTGTTTTTATTTTGCCTAAATTCACTCTAAAACTAACTTCCTATGTGAAAGGCGATAGCGCATATACCCTCACGGTTGACACATATATACAGCCGCATAAAATATATAAATCCAAAGTCCCTGTCCATCCATAAAATTTTTGTTTAACAAATTTCACATTCCATAACCTTTTTCTTAATATTTATAACAATCCCTATTTAGCCTTGAAGTTGGCGGGTGAGTGTGCTATAATCAGACGAACTTGGAGAGATGTTAAAATAATGTTAATTTATTTATGATAAAAAGAAAATCGAGGTTGATTGATATGAAACATTTTCTGAAGGAACTCCTGAAGAAATACGGGCATATATGGATTCTGGGATACGGATTTATCTATCTTCCGTGGTTTATGCATCTGGAAAAAACCGTGACCTCCAATTACCATATCATGCACTCATCGCTGGATGATATGATTCCGTTTAATGAATACTTCGTCATCCCATATTTACTGTGGTTCGCCTATGTGACCGCTGCGATTGCATACCTGTTCTTCAAGAACAAGGAAGAATATTACCGGTTATGTGCATTTTTATTTACCGGTATGACGCTGTCACTCTTAATCTGCACCCTGTTCCCGAATGGAACTGACCTGCGGACCGCCGTAAACCCGGACAAGAACCTCTGTTCCCGTCTGGTCTATATGCTCCACCAGGCTGACACGAACACGAATGTATTTCCAAGCATCCACGTGTACAATTCCATCGGAACCCACATCGCGGTCATGAAGAGTGAGTCTCTGAAAAAGCACAAAGTAATCCGGATTCTTTCCGGTATCCTGATGGTCGCTATCTGCATGGCAACTGTCTCGCTGAAACAGCACTCGGTTCTGGACGTCGCAGGCGCGATTCTTTTAAGCGCAGCTATCTATCCGTTAGTATATGCGGGAAGCACGCAGGAAGAGACAGAGAACGAACCAGAATATATTCGCTAAAGGATTTCTCAAGACAAGTAAACATAAGCTGGCGCCAAAGTATGACAGGTGCCAGCTTTTTATCTGCGATAAATCCCCCCTGCCGCAGCCATTACGAAAACTAGGTCTCTAACATTCATCACGTGGTAATCCCTTATCGAATCATATCTAATGATTGACATAGAATCAGAAAATCCGACCATCTGGAAACACTCGACTTTCCAGACGATCGGATCTTTTAATTTCACTTTTATGATAGATTTGATTTCGTTTTCTAATCCATATTATTTCAATTTTTATAATGAATTTCTAGTTAAACCCATAAAACTTCTGCGAAATCTTATAGCAGGCGATCGACACCTTCCGTCCGCCTTTTCCCGGCAGGTTTACGCCCTGTCCGAGGAAGCCCCAGCGCAGGCGCATATACAGCGTGAAATTCTGCTGTTTCAGATACTGCCACAGTTCTTTTTTCTTCTTCAGATTCTCCTCTGTCTCCGAGCGAATCGCCAGAATTGAAGTAACTGTCATCATGATCTCCAGATAGCGGACCATGTAGTGGCGCAGCTTTGGATTCTTGATCTTGGTCACATCGTAATATCCCAGCATCAGCTTCGTGACGAGTATCTGCTGATCAATACGGCTGATCATGACTTTTTCATTGACCGACTGATCGTCGCGTCCGATGAAATAGCGGTAGAAATTCACATCCAGGTAGTACATGGATTTTACGTGTGGAAGCGGCTGATATACAAAAATATTATCCACGTAGAACGTATGCTTTGGCAGTTCCAAGCCGCAGTTCCGAAGCATTTCCACACGGTAAATGACCGAATGCATCAGGATATACTGTCCCAGACGGAAGCCTCTTGCACCGTTCCAGTCGATGAGCTGGCGTTTTGGGAGCGCCATGTTGTAGTTCATAACTTTTTTGTGCTTCGCGCCCTGTTTTTCATAGACAAAATTCGTGATCAGCATATCCAGCGTCACATTATCATGGACGAATTTGCGCAGCGTGTCCAGGACCTCCATGTACGCTTCTTCGTTGACCCAGTCGTCGCTGTCCACGACCTTATAATAGACGCCCGTCGCATTGCGCAGTCCCGCATTGACGGCCTCGCCGTGACCACCGTTTTCCTGATGAATCGCCCGGCAAATCCCCGGATAGTTTCTCTCATACTCATCGGCAATCTCCGCCGTATTATCTTTTGTGGAACCGTCATCCACGATCAGGATCTCCACCTCATCGCCGCCCGGCAGCAGGGATTCGATGCAGTTACGCATATATGCCGCCGAATTGTAGCACGGAATCGCTACCGACAACAGTTTCATTGGTTTATTTTCTCTCAAAACTCCAGTTCCTCCATCTCTTTTTTGACCCGATCCTCACAGGAGCGCATGGCGAGAATCGTCTGTTCCATCAGTTTGTCTAATTCCCAGCCAAGCTGATCAGCCCCGCGGCGGATCACATCTCTGGAACATCCAGCCGCAAATTTCTTGTCCTTAAATTTCTTCTTAAGACTTGAAAGCTCCATGTCCTTGGTGCTCTTGGACGGGCGCATCTTCGCCGCCGCCCAGATAAGCCCTGTCAGCTCATCGGCTGCAAACAACACCTTTTCCATCTCATGTTCCGGAGCCACATCCACCCGTATGCCGTAGCCGTGGCTGACAACCGCATGGACTAAATCTTCCTCTGCGCCTCCGTCGCGCAGAAGCTCCGGTGCCCGCTCGCAGTGTTCTTCCGGATAAAGTTCAAAATCAATGTCATGCAGCAGTCCTGCCATGCCCCAGAATGCTTTTTCGTCCCCGTATCCCAGCTGCTCGGCATACCACTCCATGACGCCTTCCACGGTCAATCCATGTAAAATATGAAATGGTTCTTTATTATACTTGCGAAGGAGCGCAAGCCCCTGTTCTCTGCTCAGTGATGTCTGTTTCATCCTCCGTGCCTCTCTTTCTCTTTCCACGTTTCCGTGTCCAGATCCTTGTTTGAGTCCTGATTGGAAATATTTTTCTGTGCAAAAAATACATTCTTTTCAAGATTCTCAGTAATTCACACTATCTATAGTTATAACAAAATTAACCAGCAAAATAAAGCAGATTTTTGTAAACGTATTGTGAACAAGTCGTTGCTGTTCACGCATACGTGCCCAGTAATAACAACTCAAACTCCCCACGTCTTCCACATTGACTGAAATTCTCTTTCAAAATAAGTTACGCATCGTCTTAAACACCACCCATAATCAATCTTCTCCACTGTTTCTGCCGCATAGATCGGATAAGCAGCCACCTGCTCGTCATTAATATAATAGGATGCCTGCCCGACCTCCTGTCCTTCATGAACCGGTGCTTCCAGCTCGGTCGGGTACTCATAACGGATGTCTGGCTTCTCGTCCGCGCGCAGAAGCATCAGAAACGTCTGTTTTTCCGATGGCAGATTCAGTGTGAGCGCCGTCGTTCCTTTCACGCCCCGCCTCACCTCCACCTCCGGAAATGTTTTCTCCCGGTCAAATATATCATACCAGTTATATGTATCAAATGCATACTGATCGAGTTTCCGCATATCCGCCCATTTGTACGTCTTGTGCGGCGGCCACCCGCAGCCGAGAAGCGCCACCGTAAATGCTTTTCCTTCTTTTTTTAACGCCGCTACATAACAGTACCCGGCTTTCCCGGTAAATCCTGTCTTGCCCGACAGCACCTCCGCGCACTGGCTTAAAAGCGCGTTGTGGTTTGCCAGGTAAAATGAACGGTTTCCCGACTCATCCTGAATCGTCCGTGATGCCGTACGGGTAATTTCCAGAAATGTTTCGCGGCACGGCGACTGGAACGCGCAGTAGCGCATGATCCGCGCCATATCCGCCGCCGAAGCGCTGTGTTCGTTTCCATCCGCATCCGCAACGTCCAGACCGTTCGGTGTCACGAAACAAACATTCTTACATCCTATCTCCCGCGCTTTCCGGTTCATTTTCTCCGCAAATTCTTCCACGCTTCCCCCGATGTGCTCCGCCACCGCCACGGCGCTGTCGTTGTGGGATTCCAGCATCAGGGAATAGAGTAGATCCGATAGGCGGTACCGCTCCCCCGCCCGCATATTGAGCTGGACATCCGGCATGGAGGCCGCTTTCTCTGATACCCCGACCCAGTCATCGGGATTTCCCTGTTCCAGTGCGAGAATGCAGGTCAGAATCTTCGTCGTGCTTGCCATCGGATAAGCGGTATCCGCATCTTTCTCCGCCAGAATACGCCCACTGTCCGCATCCATGAGAACCCAGGCGCGGGCGTGAAGGGTCTGTTGTAGAGAAGTCTCTTTCTCTCCCAGAATCTCTTTATTTTCTATGTTTTCACGAACAAAAACCGCCCCGCCGGCCGGAACCAACTGAATCATCGCCAGTATACTTCCTGCCAGCAGAACGGCTATCCATTTTCTGATTCTATCTCCCATCCGGCTGCTCCGGAATCCCTTTTCAGGAGATTATATGAGAATAAACCTGTTTTCTATGACTTTTTCTTTTTATTTTTCCAGCGGCTCATTCAGCTTCTCCGTCCCCGGCAGCGCAAACCGTCCGCCCGCGATGATCTTTACACTCGTTCCATCTGGATGAATCGCCTCGATCGTATCCAGCTCGGAGTACGGGATTGTAATGTCTGTATGGCAGCCAAAATATGCCTCCTGCGGGTTTTCTTTGCGTTTTGCTGAAATCTCATTCTCACGCGCCACCATCTCGCGTCCATCCGGGTTGAAGACCGGGCAGTCCTCCATCCAGCTGTAGCAGGTATCGCCTACCGCAAAGTGCGGTCCCATCTTCTCGGCAATCAGAATCGGGAATTTGTCGAGAATGCCGTAGCGCAGCGCTACCTCATACGCAGTTGTGTTGGTGCCAATCGCAAACTCGCCCATCGGCAGCGTCTCATGGTTTTTGAGGATCATCTGTTTCACTAACGCCTTATTTTCCTCTTCCGTCTCAAAGTTTTTGCAGGTATAGGAGACAGCGATACCATTTTCAAACCGGATTTCCAGATCTTTGAACTGAAATTCCCCAATATAGACGCTGCCGACATGCAGAAGCCCGTTTGTCCCAGCAAGCTGCGGGGAGGTAAAGACTTCTCCAACCGGAATATTTACATCCGCCACACAGTTTTCGAAATTCGACTGTTTCGTCGGCTCAGCAAGCGTGTGAAGCTGTACGGTCAGATCGGTACGGTTGCCGCCGCGTCCGCTGATGTGGACTTGCGATGCCTGATCCAGTTCGTTGATCATGATCTGCTGGATGTCGCGGTACAGCTCATAGTCCAGCGTATTGATGCGGATCGTCTCCTTAAAAATCGCCTCAAACTCCGCTCCGATCTCCGGAAGCGGGAATGCAATGATTGTGAAGCTCGTCTCCGTTCCCGGAATATACGCGTCCACAATCTGCATCGCCTCATTGCTGTAGGATAACAGCAGTTTCTCCTGTTTTTCACTTAAAGAAAAGGCTGCTGCTGCATTGACCGGCTCAAATCCGGCCTCGCCGAAGGTTTCCACCACTGCCGGACCGGCATATACCGACGCCAGATCCTTGTATGTCTCATATGCCACCTTCAAAATAGACAGTTTCCGCTCACGAAAGGCCTTGTCCAGGTAAACCGCATTGTCGTAGCGGTGATCATACTCGTACTGGCGGTTTGCCGGTGTGCCATAGTAACCGTTCGTGCGCGCCGCCATCCGGTTCACCGTGCCGATGGAGGCGCGGGCAATGATCGGCTCCAGACCGAGTTCGCGGAAATTTTCCACTGCCATCCGGATCATGCGCTCAAATCCGATGTGGTAACGGATCTGCACCGTTTTCTTGCCCTCATAGCTGCGTCCGGTCGCCGCAAATCCCTTGCGGTAGCCTTCTGTGTAGGTATCTGCCATCCGGCGTACCGTCTCCTCCGGCAGCTCATTCATAAAACGTGCCGTCGCAAGCTCTGTCTCCGAGATATATTCGCCAAACCGGTACAGATAACGCAGATCGTTTAAATCACTGTCCATGATGATCGATTTTCCAAAATCCAGCGACGGATCCAGCGTCTCACGCACCCGCCACGGAAGCATCCGGTCACAGTAATCGCTGACAAAATAATAAAGCGGCTCGCGAAGCTCCGCCAGCTCCGGCGTCCCGCCCTCAAACAGATTGTAAACCTCAATAAACAGTTCCTCCAACACCGTCACATCCACCAGACGGCTTTCATAGGCGTAAACGATCGCGCTGCGGATCTCCGTATAGAGAAATGACAGCCACGGACCATAGTTCTCTCCCAGCTCTTTTGCCGCATAGTCCGGGTTCGCAAAGCTCTTCCCATACGCCCCTGGAAGTATATCCGCATAAAGTGTCCGGTTAAATTCTGCCGCCTCTTCCTGGCTCATCGCCGCCAGCGTCCCATCCATCTGTTTCTGGAAGGTTTCTTCTATCAGCTCGATAAACTGGACGGTGCGCTCAAAAAATGCCCGGTATGGCTCGCCAACCGTCGCTTCTTCTTTCATATGGCCGATGCGCTCCATCGCGAGCTCATGGCGCTCCGCAACCGCCTCATTTTCTTCTTTCAAAAGTTCCCAATATTTCATGTTCAGATATTTCCCTCCTTCTGCCATCGCCAAATTTCACTTTCAAACCACGCCCGCCGCAAAGGCTCTTACTGGCGTTCCATTGGTCCGGCATTCCAGGCAAGCCACGCATAAAAACCATTCATTCTTAGCCCCGGATGCCAATCAAAATCGTCACAATCCACCAGATGACCAGAAGCCCCGACAAAATCGTACCAATTTTCGCGAATATATAATTTTTTTCTTCTTCTTTAAAAGATTTCCATCCGTACATCAGCGACGCCACGGAAAATAATATGCTCGAAAAGCACATCGACAGCGCGCCGACCGGCGTATTGCCCTGGCTGCGGACACTGAATGCCATCCCTGCCACGCACAGCAGCAGACCGACTCCCGCCAGTCCCAGACAGAGATAGCCGTGTTCTGCCATCGGCTTTTGGGTATAA